>CAVHXA010000001.1:0-186698 GCA_963639765.1 Oscillospiraceae bacterium
TGCTATAATAAATTATCAGTCACCGGGCTCGCATGTCCGCTAAAAAGCCGACATTGCTTCAGCCGGCAGAACGGAGAGGATATCATGGAACGGATTACCTGTGAAAAATGCGGCAGAGAATATGAAAATATTCTGCAGTCCTGTCCCGAGTGCGGTCACGTCAATGCTGATGCAGCCGCAGCACCGGATATTTTCAGTCGTTTTAACGACGGGCAGCTCTTTCGCATCTCCCTGTCCGACCAGCCGGACGGATCAAAAGAACAGAGCGAGCCGGCAGAATCACCATCGGACAATGTGCAAACCGAAGTGCCCAACGCAATTGATGCAACCGACACAGCCGACGTATCCGGCGAAGCTGTCCCGCTCGATGAATCCGGCAATACAGCAGATTCGGTTCCGCTGCAGGACTCCTCCGCGGCTGCGAGCCGCGGTCGTGCCAGGACCGTGCGATACCGAATCCCCACATGGGTTCTGGGCGCGTTATGCGGCATTCTGGGCGTTGCCATCATCGCCGGAGTTATCTTCATCATATCCCGGCTGACTAACATGCCCGGAGCAAATATTGCCGATCCTGTTCAAGGCACCGTGTCCGGTCAGCTGACTGACCTTACCAAAGAACTAACCAGCAGCCAGACTGTCAGTCAGACCGCCCAGGAAGTCGAAACACAGCCTGTGTCCTCCGATGAAACTTCTCTTCCCGAAGCAGAAACCGGCAGCGAAACATCCGAAAATGAACCGGAATCTGCACTCGAAACCGAAGACCTGACCTGTCAGAGCATCAGTCTGAGCCGTACGGATGTCACATTCATGTATACCGGAGAAAGCTTTGACTCCGGACTGACCGTTTTGCCTGTAGCTCTTAAGGACCAGGTTGAATGGAGCGTCTCAAACGAAAACCTTGTCAGTGTGGATGAAAGCGGTCTTGTCACCGCCCTGGGCGGAATCAAGGGCGAAACAGTCACCATCACGGCCTCATGCCAGGGTAAGACAGCCTCCTGTCTGATTCGCTTTCAATTCAACGATGACCCGACCGTCCTGCAGCTGAACTACTCCGATGTTACCCTATCAAAAATCGGTGAGACTCTGCAGCTGCAGATCTCAAGCTCTCTTTCCGAAGAAGACGCAGCAAATGTGGTATGGATGACCGACAACGTCTCTGCCGCTGCAGTGGATGCCAACGGCGTGGTCACTGCCATTGCGTCAGGTACAGCCAACATTACCGCTACTCTTGGCACCCGTGTCGGCAGCTGTATTGTACGTGTGCGCTGACTGAGCGCAGCCTCTGCAAAACATGTTCTCTGATATCCTTTTTGAAATCGGAATCAGCTGGAGAAATCGATGATTTCTCCAGCTGAAATGTTATGGCAATACCGCACAATTTGTCTGCAGCCTTCACCGAATCCTTTTTGCCGACGCATCGTCATCAAACCTTTCCATACATTCCAAACATGGAGTATGGCTGCGGTTTTTTCCAATTCTGCAGGAAATCTCTTGCAAATTGCTCATTCCGAATGATGCGGTGTTACCCTTATTAGACTGTCTGCTCATATTTCTCTTGCAAACTGCCCCGGTTGGTGCTACGATGCGTAGGCCGCCTGAAACGGGCGGTTTTTTATTCCTGACGGAAGAAGTGTGAGTATAATGACGGGAATTCTTGCCGTCGGCGTCGCGTTGATAGCCGGCCTGCTTATGACTCGTGTGATGGGCCGGCTCCGCCTGCCGGACGTAACAGCCTATCTTTTAGCCGGAGTACTGCTGGGGCCATATTGCCTGGGGCAGCTTGGTCTTGACGGTTTCGGCTTTACTGATTCAGCCGCGGTGGAGCAGCTGAGTTTTATTTCTGATGTTGCTCTTGGCTTTATTGCCTTTACGATGGGCGATGAATTTCGGCTGAGCCAGCTTCGCAAAACCGGAAAGCAGGCTACTGTAATCGGCATTCTGCAGGCACTGATTACAACAGTCGTAGTAGATGCTGCACTGCTGCTTCTGCATCTTCTGCTTGGCGACACACTGCCGGTTTCGTCTGCGATTACTCTGGGCTCCATTGCTGCCGCCACAGCCCCCGCAGCTACGTTGATGGTAGTGCACCAATACAAGGCCAAGGGAACTCTGACAGATATTCTGCTGCCGGTTGTGGCTTTGGATGATGCTGTGGGGCTTGGCGTTTTTGCTGTTTCCTTTGGCATTGCAAGGGCGATGCTCACAGGCTCGATAAGCCTGACGGCCATCGTTCTTGAACCAATGCTTGAGATTGTTCTGAGTCTGATCCTCGGTGGTCTGCTAGGTCTGGTTCTGACCTGGCTGGAAAGACAGTTTAACTCAAACCGCAACCGTATGGCTTTGATTGTAGGCTTTGTGATTCTGACTGTTGCTCTTTCGATGATTGAGCTGGATATTGGCGATGTGCACATCGGCTTTTCGTCACTGCTGGTGTGTATGATGCTCGGAACGGTTTTCTGCAACTTCAGTCCGCTGTCTGCCGAGCTGATGGAGAAGTCCGATAAATGGACAGCCCCCCTGTTTGCACTGTTTTTCGTTCTCAGCGGCGCCGAGCTGCAGCTGAGCGTTTTCAGCAGCGGGGTGGTCGTACTTATTGGTGCTGCGTATATCCTCTCGCGCTGCATCGGGAAATATGTGGGGGCCTATTTCAGTGCCAGCTTGATGAAATGTCCAAAAAATGTACGCGATTATCTCGGCATTACCCTTTTCCCGCAGGCAGGAGTTGCCCTGGGCATGTGCGTAACGGTGGAGAAGCTCGGTACAGACGGCAGTCTGATTCGCAATATCATTCTCATGAGCGTTTTGATCTATGAACTGGTCGGTCCGGTTTTGACAAAAATTGCCCTGACAAAGGCCGGAGACATACAGCCTATGGCTCCGGAAATTGCCAACCGTCGTGCGCACAAGCTTAACGCTCTGAGGAAGTAGCGTCACTTCCCGGAATATCGACACCGTTGTCTTTTGGGACCTGCTTTATTGACAGACTGATACGTCCTCTGGTCTTGTCGACCTGCAGCACAACTGCTTTGATCACATCTCCAACGTTCAGAAGTTCAGACGGGTGTTTGACATAACGATCCGCCATCTCGGAAATGTGCACGAGCCCGTCCATATGTACGCCGATATCTACAAAAACACCGAAATCAATTACATTTCGCACTGTTCCGGTGACAATCATGCCCGGTCTGAGGTCCTCTGTTTTGAGCACGTCGCGTCGCAGTATCGGCGCTGGAAGTGCGTCTCGCGGATCTCGGCCGGGTTTGATCAGTTCGCTGACAATGTCGTTAAGCGTTGGCAGTCCGATTTCCAGATGCTCCGCCAGCCGTTCCGGCCCCAGCTGCCTGACGCGCTGGGGCAACTGCTGCAGCCGACCGTTCTTTACATCGGTCAGGCTGTAACCGCATTGCTGCAGAAGTGCTTCGGCGGACGCATAGCTTTCCGGATGTACGCCGGTGTTGTCCAATACAGACCTGCCTTCGGGTACACGCAGGAAGCCTGCACATTGCTCGTAGGCCTTTGGTCCAAGTTTTGGAACCTTCAGCAGCTGACGCCGTGATGTAAAAGGTCCGTTTTCTTCGCGATAGGCCACTATGTTTTTTGCCGTGACAGCGCTGAGACCAGCCACACGGCGCAGCAGAGCTGCCGAAGCAGTGTTTATGTCTGCGCCAACGGCATTTACGCAGTCTTCTACTACCCCGTTTAACGCCTCTTCTAGGCGCTTTTGCGGCATGTCGTGCTGGTACTGTCCCACGCCAATGGCTTTTGGTTCGATTTTTACCAACTCCGCCAGCGGATCCTGCAGACGGCGTGCTATGGACACAGCAGACCGCAGGTTCACGTCGTATTGCGGAAGCTCCTGTGCTGCAAGCTCAGATGCAGAATATGCCGAAGCTCCCGCCTCGGAGACAATCATGTAACGAACCTGCGGGATACGCTGTATCAGCTCTACAGTCATCTGTTCCGTCTCGCGGCTGGCTGTTCCGTTTCCGATGGCAATGTGTTCAACATGATGCCGACGGATTAATTTCTCCAGCCGATCCATTGCCTGCTGCCTCTGAAGCTCCGAAAGAGTCGGGTAGACCACAGCCGTATCAAGCACCTTGCCGGTCGCGTCCACCACGGCCACCTTGCAGCCATTTCGATAGCCGGGATCAAGGCCCATGGTGACATGTCCCTTTATCGGCGGCTGCATCAGCAAAGGCTTTAAATTCAGAGCAAACTGACCAATTGCTCCCTCGCAGGCCCGCTGTGTAAGCAATGTGCGGATTTCACGTTCCAGTGAAGGAAAGATCAGCCGGTTCATCGCATCTGCTGCAGCCGTCCTGACAAACTCCGCAGATGCTGATCCGGGCTTTTCCACACTGTCGCAGATCATTTGCAGCAGTACAGGCTCCTGCGTGATGGACGCGCGCAGCTTGCCTTCGCGTTCTCCGCGGTCAATAGCAAGAATTTGATGATCCTGAATCCGGGCAATCGGCTGAGAAAAGCTGTAGTACAGGCGATAGACCGTATCTTCTTCGGTGGCAGCACGGCTCGTAAGAACGCCACGCTGCAGCAGTCTCTTTCGAAGACGGCCACGGATGTCAGCATCGTCGGAAATCCATTCGGCTATGATATCGTTGGCTCCCTGCAAAGCCTCATCGGGTGCGGTTATTCCGTTTTGTCCATTAACATAAGCCTGAGCTGCCTCCAGCGGAGTCGGACAGTTTTTCTGCTGTGCAAATATAAGCCGTGCAAGTGGCTCGAGTCCTTTTTCGCGGGCAACCGAGGCGCGTGTGCGCCGCCTTGGCCTGTATGGACGATAAATGTCCTCAAGTGCGACCAGCGTTTCTGCGCGCTCAACAGCGATGCTCAGCTCCGGCGTAAGTGCATTCTGCGCGGTAAGCGCACGCAGTATTTCTTCGCGGCGGGCCTGCAGTCCGCGCAGATAAGTCAAACGTTCTGAAAGCTTTCGCAGGGTCGTGTCATCCATTGATCCATGCATTTCCTTGCGATAGCGGGCAATAAAGGGGATTGTATTTCCCTCGTCGATAAGGCGTATGACATTGCGGACAAAAACCGGTGATGCATGGAGCTCCCCGGCCAGAACAGCTGCCGAATCCATTATGATATCACTCCTATTGTGGCAGCAGCCGGGCCGCCAGAGCAACGCCCAGATAGCACACCGGCTGGTGCAGCAGATAGATGATCAGGCTCAAACGTCCGATTCGAGGCAATACAGGGCAGGTAAAGGTGTATACCCATTCCGGAAGTCTGCGTTCTTTTATGTAGCGGCCTGCCCAGGTTCCCAGAAGAAAAACAAAGATCCAGGGCAGAAGCGGGTAGTAGTCAGCCGAAAAAAAGCTCTCGGACATAAAGCCCAGCCAGAACAGGCCCCGGACCGAAAAACGCATGTGCAGAAGCGGCGCCGCGGCAGCTGTTCCCGCTATGCACAGAATCGGCATCAGACGCTCCGGGATACGGTTGATCCAACGGCCGGCCAGGCCATAAATCACCATGGCGCAGCCCAGAAAATGCAGTACGCCAAAAACGATTGGCTCTCCCACTGCCCATGATACCAGGCTTACTGCCACAGCCCAGCACATCACCCGAATCCCGCGGCGAAGATTGGAATGAGAAAAGCGGGAGCTTATGCCCGAAATAAGCAGGAAGAGACCCGCAAAAATCGGCTGAACCACATGAAAGAGCGGGTTGTCGAGTACCCACTGTGCCAGCATGCCCCGCGCTAAAAGATCATAGCACAGGTGGTGCGCCACCATCAGAATGATGCAAAGGCCGCGAAGTGCATCCAGCAGCACAATACGCTCCTTGGCTGAAGCTGCAGTTGACAGTCCGAAGGGATTCAGGCGGCTCATACGTTAAACAGGATGTTAATTACATCTCCGTCCTGCACGATATAGTTTTTTCCCTCAACCCGAAAAAGGCCCTGTGCTTTTGCATTTGCCATCGAACCACAGGTCCGGAGGTCTTCAAAGCCCACTACCTCTGCACGAATAAAGCCGCGCTGCAGATCGGAGTGAATCTTTCCTGCGGCCACCGGTGCGGTAGATCCCCGTCGCACGGTCCAGGCCCGGCATTCATCCTTGCCGGCAGTAAGGAAGGAAATCAGGCCAAGCAGAGCATATGACTCATGAATCAGTCGATCGAGCCCCGATTCTGCAATACCCAGGTCATCGAGGAATTCCAGTCGCTCGTCCGGCTCGAGCTGGCTGAGCTCCATCTCAAGCTCGGCACAGATCGGCAGAATACTGCATCCGTCTCGCTCAGCAGCAGCCTTTACCGCAAGATAATATGGATCGGTATCATAGCCGCCGGTAAAGCTCGTCTCAGACAGATTTGCCACATAGATCATCGGCATCAGACTGAGAATTTCTGACTGGGCAATCACTGCGCGTTCTTCGTCGGTGCAGGCAAAACTGCGTGCCGGAAGGCCTTCTTCAAGGTGAGCCTGCAGGCGCTGCAGAAGTTCTGCCTCTGCAAGATGCTTTTTATCAGCTTTGGCATTCTTTTTTGCTCGTTCGATACGCCGTTCGATGATGTCAATGTCGCTCACGATCAACTCGAGGTTGATTGTTTCCATGTCGCGTTCCGGATCCACAGTCCCATCGGCATGAGCTACATTTTCGTCGTCAAAGCAGCGAACAACCTGCAGCAAAGCATCTACCTGACGCACATTGGCCAGAAACTTGTTGCCCAGGCCCTCGCCCTTTGAGGCACCTCTGACAAGACCCGGCATATCCATAAAATCAATAGCAGCATAGGTTGTTTTTTTTGGTTGATAGTATTCGCTCAGCCATGCCAGCCGCTTATCCGGCACGGTTACCGTTCCGATATTTGCCGTGGTTGTACCGAACATATAGTTGGAAGTATCGGCCTCCTGACCGGTCATGGCATTAAACAGACAGGTCTTTCCAACGTTGGTCAGACCGATGATGCCCAGTTTCATATCTGTCATCCTCTTTCGGTTATTTTCATCTTTTCAGATTATACACGGCAAGCTGTAAAAACGCAACAGGCTGCGTTGTCTTGCCTTATAGGCATGCTTCCCACGACTCTTCTGTAGGAGATTTTTATGAAAGATATCCCCCTGTTTGAAACCTCCGGAGGGCTTTGCAGCCTGTTTCTGTCGCAGATCCCCCTGAAAAAAACCGCCTGGATCATGATCCACGGTGACAACCTCGACATGCTTCCGGCTTTGCTGAACGAAGCCGGCTCCTTTTGCCGTTTCTGCGGTGCAGAACAGGTCTATGCAGGATGGCAGCAGTCCGGTGATCTGCCCTTATTCCCGGCATACGACATTATTTGTATGCAGGCGGAAAAGAAACGTCTTTCTGCCGCTTCCGGGCGTCTTATCCTGCAGCGTGTATCCGAGCAGCAGACTGCCGAATATGCATCTTTCTATAACAGAATCTTTTCGGCCGTTGTTCATGCCCGGCTCTATGCCGGTTTGCAGACTGTACGGCTGTCGGACCAAAATCCGGGTTTTTGGGTGATATACGGCAACTGCCGTGTCGGAATCGGTCAGCTTGCGGAAAATGAACTTTTGGCCCTTGGTCTGATTCCGGAATACCGTGGCCGTGGATTAGGCCGTGATCTGGTCTGTCTTCTGGCGAGTCAATGCCCGGGGCCAACCGTTCTCATACGCACCGAAAGTACAAATCTTTCCGCATGCAGACTATACCAATCCCTCGGCTTTGTCCCGCTGGAAACGCAGGAGCGCTGGTTTCGCCTCTATCCTTCAGAGGAACCCGTATAAATCAGCAATCGGTTCAACGGGCGATTTCTCTCCGGTTTCATCTCTTTGCAGGGACTTGAAAATACTGCTTCGTTCTGTTACTCTCAGACATGAAATCCTTCAAACCCGCCGAAATATGCGGGAACGGCCGGCGAGGCCGTCGACTTTGACAGGGGTGTTCTTTGTGTATTATAAAGGTCTTAAACAGGCTTCGCGCGCCTGCCTGAAAGGCAGCGGATCCAATTCGCGGCGGATCATTTTTATTTATCTGCTGGTAGTATTTTTTCTCGATGTTCCCTATTCTCTGATCTCAACGTTTCTTGAGCATGCCATGAGCACAGCCTCCGGCGGTCTGGGTGCACTGAAGCTGCTGCACAGATACCATACCTGGTATAATCTTGCGCCCTTTATCCTGCTTCTTGCCAGCATGCTCTGGTCCGTGGGCCTCACGGCTTTTTGTCTGCACCTGAGCCAGGGCAAAAACATTGGTTCGGCTGATCTTTTTGCAGGTTTTCGCAATTTCGGGCGGGTTCTCTGGCTGGCTGTTCGCGAGTGGTTTTTCATTACCCTGTGGAGCTTTCTGTTTTTCATTCCCGGTCTTGTGGCAGCCTATCGCTACCGTATGGCTGTCTATGCTCTGCTGGATGAACCGGCCATATCCGCCCGTGAGGCCATGGAAATTTCCAAACGAATCACTGCCGGCCACAAGCTGGAGCTGTTTGTTTTGGACCTGAGCTTCTGGTGGTATTATCTGCTTACATCCCTGCTTGCCACCGCCGGCTCGATCAACACCGTTGTACAGGTACTGCAGCTTTACGGACTGTCCTTTGCCACTGAAACAGGCGGTCTTTCGCTCTGGAGCTCCTTTGGCACATATCTGGCCGCCGAGCTTGCCCTGCTCGTGTTCAACTATTGCACCACAGGTTATGTTCAGACCACCTATGCCCACAGCTACAACTATCTGCGTCAGCTGGGTGATGACCGTTACCTAGGCTGATAGCCGCATATCATGGTGACATGTATACCGCCGAAACTGCAGCAAAAAAGATTGACAGCCTCTTTCTGCAACGGTACAATTGTTTGCAAGGATGTGACACAGCAATGAACGCTTCGAGGATATCCTGTGCCCTGCTGGCCCTGACAGCACTGCTTTGCCTCGTCTGCTGCAGCTGCAGCAGATCTGCAGCGGATGTTCAGTCCGCATCGCCGGCTGATCCATCGGTGCAAACGGAAGCAGAACCGTCGGCACAAGCGATGAACGAGCCGTCGGTGCCTGAATTCACACTTTCGCACGGCAGCAATGAATCAGAGTCAGTCTATACGCAGGCACCGGACATTGAACCGGTATATCAGTCCGATCCGGACACCGAAAACGAAGTGCTCTTTGAAATTCCTTCGGTCCCTGCAATCCAATATCCAAATCCTTTGACCGGTCTCGAAATGCAGGATGAGACCATGCCTCAGGCCAGGCCCGTTGCCGTTATGCTAAACGATATCAAGGCTGCCCTGCCTCAATACGGAAACTCTCAGGCCGACATGATTTTTGAACTCGTGGCAGAGGGCGGCATTACACGAATGCTGGCTCTGTATCAGGATGTGCGTGCCGTTTCACAAATCGGAAGCATCCGCAGTACCAGGCCCTATTACATTGACATCGCCCAGGGCTATGACGCCATTCTGATACACTGCGGCGGGAGCAGCGAAGCCTATAGTCAGATGTCTGCACGAAAAACAGCACATATAGACGGAATCTATACGTCTGCCATTTTCTGGCGTGACCAGCAGCGTGCAAAAACAGTCGGTTCAGAGCACAGTATGTTCACCTCCGGTGCACTGATCTGCGACTATCTGCCGCAGACCGGCCTTCGCCTGACTCACGCCGACGGCTATGTGCTGAATCAGGAGTTTTCCGATGAGCCATCGCTCCGAATCTGGAGCCCGGTTCAGCATCTGACTGTTCCCATGTCGGGCTATAAATCTACCACCTTCGATTACGACGCTGCTGAGGGTGCCTATCTGGTCGGGCAGTTTGAAACACCCTATGTCGACGGGCAGGACGGCAGTCAGGTTGCCGTGCAGAACGTGCTGGTTCTCTACACCTCTGTGTATACCACGTCTGACAGCTATGGTCACATGCAGGTAGCCACAACCGGCACAGGAACGGGACTGTATTGCTGCGGAGGAGTAAGTGCGCCGATCAACTGGTTCAGGCCAACAGTGGATGATCCGTTCAGCTATACCCTTGAAGACGGCAGTGCGCTGGTTCTGCAGCGCGGTACCACGTATGTCTGTGTCGTATCCAACTCCTGCGAGATTGCAATCTCTTAGCCTTCTTGCAACGAAAGGGTCAGAATATGCGAAATTACTATCTTATTGATTTTGAAAATGTCGGCTCTGACGGTTTGGCCGGTGTAAACAATCTTTCTCCTGAAGACGAGGTAATCATCTTCTATTCCACAAAATCCAACCGTCTGACCATGCGCGCGCACATACAGATCGGAACCAGCAGTGCCAAATTCGAGTATTTTGAAGTTGCCGTAGGTGGAAAAGATGCCCTTGACCACCAGATCTCAACCTTTATCGGTTTTCTGGTCGGCAGCAGGCAGGGCGAACAATACTATATTGTCAGCCGAGACACAGGCTATAAGTATATCGCCAACTTCTGGAATACACGATTAGACCACAACATTGTATTGTGCATCGATTCCATCAAAACCGCCCATCGAAGGGCCGAACAGGACGCCAGATCCGAAGCCGCCAGACAGGATACCTCCAGATCCGATCCGACCAGATCTGCAAAAATCGATGACGCAGTCAAGGCCGAGCTGCCGACCGAAAAGCCTGCCGAGGCTGTGATCGCACGCGAATCTGTGCCTGCACTTCCGGCTCCACGTACAGATGACAGGCACAGTCGGCCTGCCCCGGAAAAATCCGAGCAGGCATCCGCAGACTCCATACAGACACAAAAGCAGTCTCCGGCCTCGTCTGAGTCGAAAAAAACGCCCGAGCCTGCTGAGCAGCGGCATGTTGCAGAAAACACGAAGCCATCGTCTTCCCACACAGCCATGACCGCCAAACGTGCGCCCAAGGCCGAGCCCACTCATATCGAGGCACGGCACATTGAACCGCCAGTCCGCTCAGAAGAACCTGTGCACCCATCCGGACGGCCGGACCCCACGCAGTCTGCCAAATCAGAAGAAAGTCGCCATGGTGTACTCAGCTCCCGTTCCCGCAAGGAATCGGGACCGCAGCGCATACGTGCCAATCAACCCGGACCGTCTAAGCTGATCGAAGACTCCGAACCAAAACCCTCTGCATCCGCCGCTTCTGTCGATCAAAACAGCAATACAGGTCTTCTGCCCGAATCGTCTGCTTCCGTTTTCGAGCTGCAAGGCCCGGAGTCGCTCTCCGAGCAAAAAACATCGGCCGCCGATCCGGCTGTTCTCCGGGCAGCCACGCCCGCACCAACACCGTCAGAGTCCAACCAGGCCAGATTCAACCGGCCAGATACCCAAACTGAAGCAGTACCGGCCACAAACGCTCAACCCCCGGAACAAAACGAAATTGAACAAACAGCGCTGCCTGTCCGCAACGCGTCCAATTTCCCGGTAGATACCCCTGCAGTCGAGCTGACTGCACGTGATAAGAGCTCCGAGCCTGTACAGACTTCGCAAGCCGCTAAGATGTCTGATGCGATCCGCTCCAACCGGTCCCGTTCCGGACGCTCCCGTTCCGGACGCGGGCAGAAGAATCAGAAGGCAAACCCGGTCAATGCCGAACAGTTCCCTCTTGAAACTGCCGGAAACGAACAAACCGAAAGGTCTGCTGAAAAACCCGGTGAAAGACCTGCCGCATCCACACCCGAAACAGCACAGGCGCAGCCGACCGCGCCTGATTCCTTCCGACGCAGCCAGCTCCCCACGGAAAGACCGGCTAAATCCGAGCTCTCCCCCGAGCAGTCCAGGCCTGAGGCTGTCGCCACAGTTCAGCAGCTGGATGCTGCCGTCAAGGAAAAAGTCCTTGTTCTACTTGCTCCGCACGAAAAGTTGCAGGCCAATCGGATTGTGGATATGATTCAGTCCGGAAAAAAACAGCTTTTGTGCAACAGCCTGCGCCGTCAGCTGGGTCAGGAGCAGGGTCTGGCCCTGTATCACGAAATCAAAAAAACCGCGTGGAAATAACGGCAGTGCCGCGCAATTGTATCTGGGGCCTTTGACAGTCCTTTACCCACACAAATCCGCCTTCAAATGTTGCGGTGCTGCCTGAACAATCCGCCTTCCCCTGACCTGCTCCCCTATGGAAGCGAGCCGGGGGAGGACTGTTTTGTGTCTGTCTGCAGCCGGGCTTGTCCGCAGGACACCATTATTTCGCTTCAACAGGAGACCTTGTATGAAATCAAAATCTTTCCTGCATGTAATCGGACTGATTCTCGGGCTTGCAATCCTTTTGGGCGGTTCCGCTTCCTCCGCCGGGACATCAGCCATTGACCCACTTGTAACGTTGAGTTATCTTACAGGATCTTTTACGGAGCAGATTCTTGATCAGGCCGACCGGCTGACCGAGGCCATGGCCGACGAGGTTCGGCAGGATGCCGAGGAGCAGGCACAGGAAATAATCCTCGCCGTTGAAAGCCAGTCTGTCTCAGAAAATCCCGCAGGCAGCTATGAGACGGATACGCTGTGTAATGGCGATTGCATCATACTCGCTGCAGGCAGCGAGGTATTGGTGATATCCGGTCTTCTGACGGCCGATACAGCCGTCAGTGACGTTACAGCCGGTGCCATGCTTGCCTCCGGCAGTACACTCGAAGCAAATCATCTGTATATCTGCCTGCAGCAAACCTGCATGACCGCCGCGAACGATACCGTTCTGCTGCATAAGTAACAAGGAGTTGTCTATAATGTCACTGACACAGAATTATTACGTTGGCGTGGCGCAGACAGATCTTATGGGCAGATGCAAGCCTTCGGCACTGTTGACCATGCTGCAGGAAGCTGCAATGGCCGACTCATCGTTGCAGGGGGTTGACAGTCCGCAGCTGGCTCAGCTGTGCGGCGGGCATTGGGTGCTGGCACGTTTAAGCTGCCATCTCGATAAACCCCTGTATCGTGGTACATCCGTCAGGCTGAGCACCTCACTTCGCGGTCTCGACGGCGGTCTGATTTATCGCGACACAGAGCTTTTTGTGGAGAACCATCCCATTGGCAGGGCTGTCAGTGCATGGGCGGTTGCCGACGGGAAAACAAACAAAATGCTCTGGCCTGCTCAACTTCCTGCAGTGCTGACGCAAAAGGCCGAATCCGGTCTAAGGCTTCGCAAGCTGCATCTGCAGACCGATCTTTCGTCTTGCTATATGCATACCGTACGCTACAGTGACCTCGACGAAAACGGACATATGAACAACGCCAGATATGCTGACCTGTGCTGCAACGCGATTGCCCTGCAGGAGCTTTGTTCCTGTTGGGTGCAAACCATGGATTTTGGTTACATGCAGCAGTGCTGTCCGGGTCAGGAACTTTGTATATACACCGGAACAGAGGACAATCTCCGACTCTTCCGAGGCCAGCTTCAAACCGGTACCTGCTTTGAAGCACGCATGCTTTTAACTTCTGCGTTCTGACCCGCATACAAACAAAGTTCAGAACTGTACAAACAAGGCCGGGCCCTTTCGGGCCCGGCTCTTTTTTTGTTGTGGAGCTGCTCCGGCAGCATCGTGAAATTTGCTGCATGGGAAGCTTATTCTTCAGCAGCCTTTTTGGCTTCTTCGATAACACGCTGCTGCGTGGACGCCGAAGCCTCTTCATAGCGTTCGAAGCGAAGTGTAAAACTTCCGCGGGACTGCGTCATGGAACGCAGATCGATGGCATAGCTGCTCATCTCACCCATGGGAACCTCGGCTTCAACAATCTGATTGCCTTCGGAGTCCGGGTTCATGCCCATCACACGGCCACCGCGCTTGGAGATGTCGGACATGATATCGCCCATGTAGGCATCAGGAACAGTAACCTTCAGACTGCCGATCGGCTCGAGCAGAACGGGTCTGGCCTGAGGCAGGCCTTCTTTCCAGGCAATACCGGCAGCAGTCTGGAAAGCCATATCGGAAGAATCGACAGGATGATAGGAGCCGAAGTAGAGTGTGGCCTTCAGGTAAACAACGGGATATCCGGCCAAAACGCCTTTGTCTACACAGTTTCGCAGGCCCTTTTCAACCGAGGGAATAAAGTTTTTGGGAACGCAGCCACCAACAGTCTCATCGGCAAAAATCATATCCTCCTGCTCGGATTGGGGCTCGAAGCGGATGTAGACATCACCAAACTGGCCATGTCCGCCTGTCTGCTTTTTGTGGCGTCCGTGAACTTCTACTTTTTTGCGGATGGTTTCGCGGTATTCGATTTTGGCGGGCTTGAGCTCACATTCGACCTTGTATTTGTTGAGCAGCTTGGCGCACAGAACATTCAGATGAATATCAGCTACACCGGAAATGAGCTGTTCTTTGGTTTCGGAGTTTGTTGTCAGAGTGAAGGAGCAGTCTTCCTCGTTGAGCTTGACCAGGCCTGCGTTGACCTTGTCTTCCTGACCCTTGACCTTTGCATAAACAGCCATGGTATAGCAGGGTTCATCGTAAGCAATGGGCTTTACGGTGACCGTTTTTCCGGCCAGCCCGAGAGTGTCGCCGGTTTTTACAGACGAAAGCTTTGTGAATACGCCGATGTCACCGCAGGCAACAGAGGAAGCTTTTGTCTGAATCTTTCCTTTTGGGAAGAAGATATTGCTGAGCTTTTCGGTATCACCCGTGCGGCTGTTGATAACGGACAGGGTATCGGTCAGCTCACCGGAAATGACCTTGAAGAAGGAGTTCTTTCCGAACTGGTCGATTACGGTTTTGAAGATAAAGGCCATGGGAGATCCGGCGGGATCGAGAATGAATTCTCCGTCGCCATCGTCGGTTGTGATGGGAATAGCCTTGCCCTCGAGCGGATTGGGCGCATAGCTGATCAGACCCTGAATAAACTCCTCGGTGCCGAGGGCATTCATGGCACAGCCGCAGAATACAGGCGTGATGACGCGCTGACGGATGCCCTCACGAATGCCGTTTTGCATTTCTTCTTCGGTGAAAGGTTCTTCCATAAAGAATTTCTCCATCAGTTCTTCGCTGGTTTCGGCCACGGCCTCGGTCAGCATGGCGTAGTATTCTTCTCCGTGGTCGTCGGCTTTGGCCAGAGTGGATCTTACACCGCCGTCTGCAGGATAGACAAACGGGATAACACTGCTACCGAATTTTTCACGCAGAGCATCGACTACAGCGAAATAGTCTGCGTGCTCTTCGTCGAGCTTTGAGATGTAGAAGAAGGCGGGCAGATCTGCGCTGCGCAGATACTTCCAGGATTTTTCGGTGCCGACTTCAATGCCGCTTTTGGCTGTGCAGAGAATCACGCCGGCATCGCTTACACGCAAAGACTGCGCAACCTCGCCGGCAAAATCGAAATAACCGGGATTGTCAAGTATGTTGATTTTGGTGCCCTTGTATTCTACAGGGATAACGGATGTGGAGATGGAATAGCCGCGCTTGATTTCTTCGGCGTCAAAGTCGCTTATGGTGTTTCCGTCGGCATTCTTTCCCAGACGGTCGGTCCCCTTGGTGAAATAAAGCATGCTCTCAGCCAGCGCGGTTTTTCCGTCGCCGCCATGTCCCAGCAGGCAGACATTGCGCAGGTCTTTGGCAGTATAGCTCATGTTTACGCTCCTTCCAAAATTCTATTCGCGCGATTTGCGCGCAAAAGCCGCATGAGTTTAAAACAAAACTTCCGCCGGAATCTCAAATCCGGCATTTTTCCTGTCAGCATTTTATTATAGTGGAACAGGGCATGTTTTTCAATCACTTTTTTCCTGATGGGATATTGATTTTTGATATACAAACAGGATACAATGCCCCTGTAGCTCTGCAGTATCTGTACCAGTCTGCAGTTTTTTACATCTATCGAAACGCAGGGGGTAAGCGCATGAAGGAAAAGCTGTTTTTCTGGTATGAAACCGTCTTGCGTACCCTTCCGCGCCGTGTTTCTGCCTATGCAGCCAGTGCCTCTTTCTTTATCACGCTGTCAGTATTTCCCGCACTTCTGCTGCTGCTTTGCATCCTGCAATATTTGCCCGTTACCGTATCTGATCTCACTCAGTTTCTTGACTCATGGCTGCCCGAAGCCGTTACGCCGCTGGTTGATCTGGCTGTTGAAGAACTGTATCGGTCCGGCAGCTCGATGACGCTTGTTTCTGTTTCGGCAGTAACAGCCTTCTGGTCTGCGGCACGCGGGGTTCTGGGTGTACTGGGTGGTCTGAACGAGGTCCTTGGTATCGAGGATCATCGTTCCTATCTTGCAAGAAGGCTTTTGTCCGGCACCTATACCCTGGCTCTGGCGCTGGCTATTCTGATTCCTCTCGGTCTCCACGCTGCCGGTGTACGTCTGCGGGCAGCCATCCTGCTTCATGCTCCGCTTGTAATCCACATCTGGGACTTTCTGATCGGTATCCGGGCTCTGGTTGTGGTGCCCGTGCTCACCTTGGTATTTGCCGTAATCTATAAGGTTCTGCCGGACCGCAAGACTCGTTTTCGCACCCAGCTACCCGGTGCACTGATAGCAGCAATGGCATGGGAAATCTACTCTGAGCTTTTTTCCATGTATCTCGCCGGCAGCTCCAGCTTTTCCTATATGTACGGCAGTCTGGTCACCATTGCGGTAGCTATGGTCTGGCTGTATGCCTGCATGGCAATTCTGTTCTACGGCGCAGCTGTAAACCGACTGATCAGCAGCCGCCCCGGCTGATTGACTATTGCCGGAGCCTGCGGCAATATACGTTGACTTTTGGACTGTTAACCTGTATCATGCGCTGCGAAAGGAGCTGGGGCCGTTGCCTGAATTTCTCAGAACATGTCTGATTGTCTGCCCTCTGGTTTTTCTGGCGGGCTTTGTAGACTCGGTGGCCGGCGGAGGCGGCATCATCTCTATCCCCGCATATTTTCTGGCCGGTATGCCAACGCGGCTGAGTCTGGGGACCAACAAGCTCGTAGCCTGCTGCGGCACTGCTCTGGCCACAGGAACCTATTTCAAAAATGGAAAGGTCCGCGTAAAAGAATCCATAATCAGTGCGGCAGCATCGCTTGCAGGTTCTCTTGTCGGCACCGGTCTGGCTCTGTTGATTTCTGAGCAGGTTCTGCAGGCGGCCATGCTGATAATTCTGCCCTGTGTAGCGGTTTTTTTGTGCCTCAATCGCGGCTTTGGCCGCCGTGCGGACGAAAAGAAGCCGGTCGGTGTGCAGTGTGCTGCCCTATGCCTTGGCATAGGCTTTGTGATCGGCTGCTATGACGGGTTGATCGGCCCCGGGACAGGTACGTTTCTGATTCTGGCTTTTACCGGACTTCTGGGAATGGATCTGCTCACAGCTTCGGGCTGTGCAAAGGTCTCGAATCTGGCCTCAAACCTGGCCTCGGCCATTGTCTACTGCCTACACGGAAATGTGCGCTATCCGCTTGCAGGCATTGCTATCCTGTTCAGCATGGCAGGCAATTGGTGCGGCTCACGCTATGCCATTCGCGGCGGCAGCAAAAACGTGCGGCGGGTGATGTTTCTGGTTTTGGGACTGCTGTTTATAAAAATGCTCTATGAACTGCTGCACTGATAATTGTATTATGCATACACAAAGGTTTTCTGAATTTGATCGAATATTTCAAATGTGCTGCGGAGCAGACATCCGGAAGTGCAGGCCGATTTTTTGGGAGGAATCACGGAAATCCATGATTCCTCCCGCTGTTTTTGGCAGCACCGCAGCATTTGGCAAGAGCGATCGGAAATTATTTCCGAATCAGAAAAGCCGAAGCCATATGCTGTGCATGGCAAGGCAACGATCTGTCTGTGAAAAAAGATCTGCATCGCGCCGCAGACGCAATTATGCGGTGCTCGGCTTCACTCAGGATCTGCCTTTTTTCCTGACGCAAGACCTGCCACCGTATCGATGGCCGTTTGGATAGACAGCGGCTTGGCGATATGCGCATCCATGCCGGCCTCTCTGGCACGAAGCCGATCATCTGAAAAGGCGTTGGCTGTCATTGCAATAATGGGTACAGCTGCAGCATCGGATCGCGGCAGGGCCCGAATACACCCTGTTGCTTCATAGCCATCCATCACGGGCATCATGATATCCATCAGAATGGCGTCGAAACTTCCCGGTGGGGAGGCTTCATACAGCTCAACAGCCTCGAGGCCGTTCCAGGCCCGGGTAATAACTGCACCGCTGTCTTCGAGAAGAAAGCTTGCGATTTCCATGTTCAGCTCATTGTCTTCTACCAGCAGAATGTGCATACCCGAAACCGTGGCTCTTGCAGCTTCGCCGTTTTTCGGCGCATCGGTCCGCATATCGGAGTCGATCTGCAGCGGAAGGGTAACGGTGAAGGTTGTGCCCTGATCTTTCTTGCTCTCTACCGAGATGGTTCCGCCCATACGATCAACAATCTTTTTTTGCAATGGACATGCCCAGACCCGTTCCGCTGCTTGGCTGCGGTGTGGAGTGTTCACGTGCAAACGAGTCAAACACGTGATCGATAAATTCCGGACCAATACCGATACCGGTATCGCGGCAGCGAAACTCCAGTGTGGCGGTATTGTCTTCGTCGCGCAGCTCCTGGCAGGTCAGGTAGATCTCGCCGTTGTCACGGTTGTATTTCACGGCATTGCCGAGAATATTGAGCAGTACGCGCTTGATGTGGACAGGGCTGCCGACAAAGCAGTGGTGCGCAAGGCCGAGCTGCGAATAGGTGACCGAAATTCCACGGGCCATGGCCTGTGTTTCTGTGGCAGCAAGAATATCCTGCAGCACTACAGTCAGATCAAAGCAGACATTTTCGAATGTGAGTGCACCAGACTCAAGCTTGCTCATGTCGAGTACCTCGTTGATGAGTGTAAGCAGCAGCTCGGTAGATCTGCGGACACGATTGCGGCAGTATTCCTGCTTGGACAGGTCATCGGAAAAGTGATCGGCAATGTCGAGCATACCCAGAATGCCGTTGATGGGTGTTCGAATATCGTGGCTCATGCGCTGCAAAAACTCGGTTTTAGCGTTGTTTGCTGACTCGGCCTGCTGCTTGGCCTCGATGAGCTGCTTTTGGTGGGCTTCTTCTTTTCGACGGATTTCACGCTCCTGCGTAAGGTGCTCCTCAATGATGGCATCGATATCCTGAAAGGCGGCAATAATGCAGCCGTCGGTATCCGTGCGACTGAGCTTGAACTGGTAGTTGCTGATCACACCATTGTGCAGCACACGATAGTTGCCGATGTATTCGTCCTGCCGTAAAAATACCTCACGCAGATTCTGCACGCTCAGCGACCGGCTGAGCGACGCACGGTCGTCGGGTGTACGTCCTCTTCGATCCAGACATTCATCAGACCCTCATACGGAAACGGGCGATGGTTGTTTTTGTCGAGCCGACCGTTTACAAAGCGGTCTTCTAGTTTGAGAATGCGGGCGGTGCCGCGATGGAGGTTTACGAAGTAGACATTTTCAAAGTTGCGTGACAAAGCCTCAAGTACGGAGTAGTTTTTGTCCTCATCCATGGCTTCTATGACAAAAATGACATACTGCGCGTCGCCGTCCTGTACGGTATCCTCCTTGATAAAGCGGAGCTTGCACCAGCCGGATCGCCTTCCGAGAATGTCCATGGTGATGTGGTTGGTATCCCGCATACGCTGCGGCAATGTGGAAATATCCACAAAATCCAGCGCCGCTTTGCAGTAGGCCTCGTCTGCCAGCCCATCCATGATGCTGCGGATGTTGATATCAAAGCGATTGCAGTCCGGAATGAGATATTGTCGGCTGTCCTCGAGGTTTTTGATTATATAAAAGGTTTTGGTGGTGAGGTTTACGCGATACATCAGCAAATACAGGCCAGCAACAGCGCTATAGGCACGCAGAAGTCCCTCGGTGTGTTTTTTGTTCTGGCTTGACAGAAAGGGTCGATATTGCAAAAGGCCGCCAGAAGACAAAGCGGCTCGTTTTCGTGCGAAATACGGATATAGCTGGCACTGTAGAAATGCGTGCCGCTCCCGTCTTTTGATCGATAACTGATTTCGAGCTGCTTTGCTCCGGTCGAAAAATACTCCAGCAGATGTGCTTTTCCCAGCATCTGCAGGAAATAATCAACATCCTCGGGATGAATCTGCCCGTGTGCAAAGGTTGACAGCATCTGCGAATAGGTGAAGTCTCTTGTCGGTTCGACAAGCTGGCCTCTGACCTTCAGCGCCTCGCCTCTGTCCTGATCCGGGCTGACCGTATACACGTCGAGGTAGTTGGCGGTAAGTGCTGCAAGCATGTTTGTGTAGTCTGTCATCTGTTTTCTGTCCTCCGCAATCGGCAAAAATCATCCGTTTATTTTATGTGCATGCGCGGCATAGTGAAAGTCTCATATCCCGTGGGTCTGTTGATGGCTTTCTCTTGTCAGCCAGGCTCAGGTTTGTTATACTGGAGGGGAAAATGTATGGGCAAACCCGCACCATCCGGCAGCTGGATCCGGTTAGGAATTCCACATCACGGATTTGTTGCGATAATGCCGGATTTCTTTGTGTATTTCAAGGCAGCACCGCAGCATCCGTCAGGAGCGTTTATTGCCGAATCCGGAAAAGCCGCGGTCATACCATGTATTTGGCAAGGCAACGATGCGTTGACAGGAAAACCCGCAAAGCGGCGCGGGCACGATTGTGCGGTGCCGCCTATGATAAAGGACGAACGATATGGACGAACAAACAACCTTTTCCGGGCTCGGTCTGTCTGAGCCGATTCTCAGAGCTCTTGAGCAAAACGGCTATGGATATCCGACCAGCATTCAGGCTCAGGCCATTCCGCCCTTTCTGGCCTGGCAAGATGTTATCGCCAAGGCTCCAACCGGAACAGGAAAGACCTTTGCCTTTGGCATTCCGATGCTTGAGCATATCGATGCGGACAGCGATACGCTTCAGGGACTGATTCTGGCCCCCACACGGGAGCTTGCTCTGCAAATTGGCGATGAGCTTCGTACCCTGACCGCTTTTCTGACGGGCGTACGCATTGCGGTGGTCTATGGCGGCTCTTCTATGGACAAGCAGGTTAGACAGCTGCAGAAAAAGCCGCAGCTTGTGGTTGCAACTCCCGGCCGCCTTATGGATCATTACAGGCGCCGCAATCTGCAGCTGGACAAGGTCCTTACATGTGTGCTCGACGAGGCCGACCGCATGCTGGATATGGGTTTTTTCAAGGATGTAACCGGCATCCTTGACAAGCTCACCGGCAGACGAAATCTGGGTCTGTTTTCTGCAACAATTTCACAGGAGGTTATGACCGTAAGCTGGATGTATCAGCGCGACGAGACAGAAATCACTGTCCCGGCGGATCAGGACAACCGGCCGGACATCGACCAGTTTTGCCTTTCTGCTTCCGGCGCAGCCAAGGTTGAGTCTGTGCTGCACCTGATTTGCGTCGGCGGCTATGATCGTGTGATTCTATTCTGCAACACAAAAACCAGGTGTCAGAGTGTGTGCAGTGATCTGCGGCGGCAGAATATCGCGGTTGACTGCATCCATGGAGATATTCGTCAGGACAGGCGTGAAAAAGCCATGCGAGCCTTTCGTGATGGGCAGCTGCGCGTGCTTGTTGCTACTGATATTGCCTCTCGCGGCATTGATGTAGACAACGTGGATTGTGTAATCAACTATGACATTCCCGAAGAAAACGAATACTATCTGCACCGCATCGGACGCACCGGACGTGCCGGGAAAAAGGGCGTAGCCTACAGTCTAATCGGCAGCTTTGCAGAAAAAGCCAAGCTTGATGAAATTGCAAAATACTGCCGCTATACCATAACCCCCATGAAATTCAATGCGGACGGCTGCCTTGTCAGAGAAACCATGAAAACACCCGTTATCAAAAAGAAGTACAGATGAAGGAATATTCCACACACGAACGCCGCATGCTGCTGCTGCGCAGTACGCTTGGAGACCAGCAATCCGCTCCTCTGAGCGAAACACAATACCAGAAGCTGCTGCCGCTGCTGCCGGACCTTTCCGACCATCCGACAGCAGACGAGCTGCAGGCCCTGGGCCTTGACGAACTTTTTTCTCTTCGGGTTGTCAATCTGCTGAGCCGTCAAAGGCAGCTTGACCGCTTCTTATCCGCCTGCCAAAGTCGCGGACTTCGTGTCCTTACCCGCATTTCTCCCGAGCTTCCGGAACGTCTTTGCGCACTGCGGCAGCGGGCCCCGGCTGTGGTGGTGCTGGCAGGCGACTGCAGCCTTTTACAGGGCCATACCATCGCGCTGACCGGCTCACGTGAACTGATGCCCAGCGGTGCGCAGTTTGCCCGAACGGTCGGACGGCTTTGTGCTGAGCAGGACTGTGTTCTGGTTACCGGCGGAGCTCCCGGTGCAGACCATGAAGCTATTCTCTCGTGCCTGATGTACGGCGGCCGCGTGGTAATTTTCCCGGCAAGGCCTCTTACTGAATTTTATGAGATCTATGAAGGATACATTCTTCGAGGGAACGTACTGCTTTGTGCAGAAGGCTCAGCCTCGGCTGCTTTTTCTTCTGCCCGCGCGGCAGCACGCAATCGTCTGATTTACCAGACTGCCGATCTCTCTTTTGTTGCGCAGGCCGCTCTGAAAACCGGCGGAACCTGGTCCGGTGCATCCGAGGCCCTGAAAAAGGGCGGGGCAATGCTGTATGTCAACCGCGACGGCGGCCCCGGCTGCCTGGAACTGGCCCGGCTGGGAGCAGCTGCAATATACACGCAGCAGCTGCACGAATATATCCGCAGAGTTGATGCACAGAAAGCTTTTGCGCGATGACGACGAAGCAGTGGTATCCGGCAGAAGCATTCTGCTGCTTCAGCAGGCCTGCACAAGTCCGTGGAACAGGGCAAGCTGTGCAGGACTCTGATCCCAGAGAAATTCCGGATGCCACTGAACACCCAGCACGAAGCGGTGCTGGGTGCTTTCTATGGCCTCAATAAGGCCATCCGGAGCCTGTGCGCTGACCGCAAGTCCCTGCCCGGGACGGCACACCGCCTGGTGATGCATGGAGTTTACTGCCAGAAGTGTCTGCCCTGTCAGTCGATGCAGCCGTGTATTTGGGCGAACAGTGACCGGGTGGATCGGTGCGGTAAAAGGAATAATCTCCATCTGTGCATGGTTTATATGGCCGTGACACTGCGTCGGGATATCCTGATACAGGTCTCCACCCATGGCAACATTCAGCAGCTGGATTCCCCGACAGATCCCAAGAACAGGCTTGTCGAGATCCAGAACCCTGTGCAGCATAAAAAGCTCCTGGCTGTCGCGCGCCGGCAAAACAAAGCCACACTGCGGCAGGCGCTGCTGCCCAAACAGAGTCGGCTCGATATCCGGGCCGCCGGTAAAGACAAAACCGTCGCAGAGGCTGCACATCTGCAGCTGATATTCGCGCTCACCGCACAGGTGCAGCAGCACGGGGCTTCCCCCGGCTTTGACCACACCGTTCGGATAGCGAGGGTTGATCCACAGATTTTGTGACTGGCGATCAAACAGAGGCAAAATGCCGATTAAGGGTCGCATGGCGATTCCTCGATTTCTTCGCCCGTCAGGCGTGCGGCACGGTGTCGCGGGCGGTAATGATATGGTCTGAAACCTTTACTGAAACCGTTTTTGCCACGTTGATGCGGTCCATGCCGTCGTAGCAATAGCGGTCTACCGGGCAGTCGGAATAGTCCAGGCCATGGGCAATTTTGAGATAGCCCTCTTCTGCACGATGGCCAAAGGTCGGGTCGAGTGCATACCAGGCGCTGTTGTAGTAGACCTCGGCCCAGATATGGCTGCGGGCCACACCGCGTGCCAAACCAATGACGTAGCGCGCCGGAATGCCATGCAGACGGCACAGGCTCAGAAAGACGTGAACGTAGTCGCGTGAGACCCCGCATCCAAGATGAAAAGCCTCGGCTGCCGTAGTAGCTGTTGTGGTGGATCCGGGCTCATAGCGCAGGGCGTGACTGACAAACCCGCAAAGAGCTTCGGCTTTGGCCCATACTCCTTCGGGCAGATTCAGGTTGAGCTGCTTCATTTCGTTTGAAGGTTGGGTGAAGTCGGACGGGAACAGAAAAATGCGGTCCAGCGGCTCATGCACAAGATAGCTGCTGCACAGCACAAAGCCTGTTGCCGTGAAACCAAATGCCGCATGGGCCTTGTCTACCGACCCGGAATACATCTCGTTTCCATAGGCATCGGTTACACGGGTCACGGCAGCAAAAGGAGTGAGCGTAAGTCTGTGGGCATAGGTACGCTGAAAGGCATAGGTCCCCGGCATGCACCGCAGCAGAAAGCTGTGGCTTCGCACAGGCTCATCGAATACCCAGTTTGCGCTGAAGGTAAAGGAATATTTTTTCATAGCCCCTCCTTATTCTGACAACACCCAGGTATCCTGAAACACCCGGGCCGTGAGGAAACGGGTTGCCCCGCCCATCCATACGCGCACGGAATCGGAGCATACGGTAAAGGCTCTGAAATAGCTGTGCGGGTCGCGGACTGTTTCGCCCTGTTCACCCAGCCGTTCGGCAGACCGGGGCCGCATAACCTGCTGTGCCACGAAGCGCCGCGGATTACGTCGGATGGCATGGCGAAGCTCATCCTGTTCGACCGGGCTCAGCTGTGCCGGTACGGTTACCCGTCCCCGACCCTCAGGAGTCACGTTGATGACAACCAGGCTGCGCAGCTCGTCTAAAATCTGTTCGCGGTCTTCTGCATTCCACGGCAGCAGAGTAGGTACGTTTGGCAGAACCGGTTCTTCGAGCAGATAGTAGCGAATCATGTGCGGGATGAAATAATATAATCCCCGGTCACAGCCCACGCCGCAGCCCGGTGCATTGATAATTGCGACACGCCCTCTGCGATAAATCTCCATAAGGTGCGGCACACCCAGACTGGTTTCGGATTCGAAGCAAAGCGGGTCCAGAATGGCGTCCGGCTCAAGTCGGTGCACAACGGATACCTTTTGAAAGCCGCCCCGGTCCGAACCACGATAGTAAACGGCATCATCCATCACGGTGAGCTCAGAAGGCTTTGCCACCACAGCCCCTGTCAGGTCTGCCAGATATCTTGCAGCAAAAGGGGTTTCGCCGCCGGACTGATCGAGAATCGCAACAATGCCGTCGGAGCCGGTCTCAAGGCCCTGCTTCATGTCGGCGTACAGCTGAGCCAGCAGAATATCCAGTCCGCAGTTGTCACAAAGCGTGGGGACCTCGTATTGCTCCGGCACCTCACTGCGGCACAGCTTGCGTGCCAGATGCGGATAGATGCAGTCCGCCGGAGTCTGCAGATCATCCTCTACCGCATACCAGCCGCCGTTTTCATCCTGCAGAAAATCCGTTGCCGAAAGATGTACGTACCTGCGTTTTACGGGACGAATTCCCAGGCAGGCCGTGCGAAAGGCCGGAGAGGAATAGACAAATTCTTCCGGGATAACCTCGTCGCGCAGAATCATGCGGTTTTCGTAGATGTCGTTTAAAAACAGATTTACGGCGTTGATTCGCTGAATCAGGGCCTTTTCGATCAGGGTGAAATCCGTACCGGGCAGCACCCTTGGGGTAGGATCAAACCGATCCCAGTCTGCCCCGCTTTTTTTGAGATAATCATTTACACGTTTTCCTTGCCGATTCTGCTGGTCCATGCTGCCGTCCTTTCTGAGCTGCTGCTCAGCCCTGCCGGGCCCTGCAGCGATTATCCTGCCCATAAAACGGGCAATAGCCGTATTCTCCGCGGATGCGGGAGAAGACGGGTGCGGAATACCGCCCGCTGATTTCTTCGAGTGTGAGGTTGGTGGAGATGATAGTGGGGCCCGAGCGCATCAGCCGGGTATTTATGATGGTATATAGTGCGGAGATTACAAACTGGGTGGTCATTTCGGTTCCAAGATCGTCGAGTATGAGCAGATCACAGGCAAGGTATTTTTCGGTGCGGGAACGGTTTTCATCGGTTGCCGCGCCAAACTTTGCCGTCTCAAATTCGCCGAAGACGTTCACTGCGGTATCGTAGATCACGCTCCAGCCTGATTCGGCAACCTTTCTGGCAATACAGGCCGAAAGAAACGTTTTGCCCAGTCCCGTGTCTCCTGAAAACAGCAGAGACCCGCTCTGCCGGCTGAATTCTGCCGCATATTGCTGGCAGCGGTTGAGAACGCGCTTCATGTGGTTATACGGGCTGTCGCCGCAGCGCTGGTCAAACTCCCGGCTGTAGCAGTCCAGCCGGAATGCCTCAAAACGGTCCGGGCCGGCATTGAGCAGATAGGACAGGTCTTTCCGCTGCTCCTGTCGGCAGAGCTCTTTGAGGCAGTCACACATTTCTGCTCCTATATAGCCCGTTCCTCCACAGTGCGCACACAATGGAGATACGTCGAGGCTGTCTGCTTCAAGGCCCATGCCATCCAGCAGCCACTCACGCTCGCGCTGCAGAGAAAGATTTTCCTGCTTCAGGTTTGCGATCGCCTCGGTTGGGTCCTGTCCGCTATGAAAGGCCACCGCTACCGCTCTGGCTGCGGTGCCGCGCAGCGTACGGTCTATTTCGCGCAGGCGGGGGTTTTTGGTATAGATTGCCTCATGTCTGGCCTCCTGTTCGGCTTCGTGCTCACGTCTGGCCCGGTCCAGCCGTTCCTGTGCGCGCAGAATCACTGCCCTGGTATATGCCATTACTTTTCCTCCAGTCGATCCCACTGCTTGAGCTGCTCAACAGCCTCACGCTCATACTGCCCGGGCTGCTTCTGCCAGGCGGACTCACGGCCCGTTCCGACATTGCGTCTGCCGGTATTTTGTCTGCCCGTGCCTGCTGCCGCAGGACGTATCTCTGTCCGGGCCAGCTCGGCGGTATGCAGGCCCTGGGCGTGCCAATCCTGCAGAATTTTGTTCATATAGGACCATTTCAGTGTGCCCGTGCTCAGACGTGTGCGCTCATAGGCAAGCTCGATGGCGTCTTCGGAAAAGCCCATCTCAACCCAGGAGAAAAGGTAACGCTCTTCGGCTGTGCTGAGCTTGCCTGTTAGTCCTAATATCTTTCGAAAGCGGCCAAATCGGGTTAACTGCCCGTTTTGTTTCTGCATGTAGGCCGAGGCCAGTGCCACGGTTGTAATTCCCTGCCGGGCCCATACCGCAGCCTCACGCTCGATGGTCCGCATGGTGGGCGGGTTTGTGTTTCCCCGGGCCTGCGCGCGACTGATGCAGTATCCGATCAGCAGGCCGATTACCTCGGTAGGCAGCCCCAGATAATCATAGATGGCAAGAAGTATTTTGAGGCTTTCGGTGGACTGCACCCGCCCCAGACGGGTCTGTGCCTCACCCACAAGCAGACGAAATGCGTTGTCGCGCTTCAGGAAGCCGGTCACGTCCTGCTCGGTATAGGCCGGGCTTTCTTTTTCAAGGGCAGGCAGAACAGACTGAGACAACAGGCCAAGCTGTGTGAGCAGATCCTTGCTCTGCACAACACGCGTATCGCTCATATGAAGTGCATGCGCAGCCTGCTCACTGTCCGTGCAGCCGCTGCTTCGCATATACAGGAACACCAAAGCCGCATCCGGACTGGCCGCGCCCAGAAGCCGTTCAAGCTCTGCTGTGCTGATGGTAATCGGTTTCACAAAAGCTTCCCTCCCGCCTGTATGCCTCGATTATAGCATCAATCCCACTGTTGGGCAATGGCGGAAACACAAAATTGCTCCGGCGGCTTCGCCCGTGTCCTTTTCATCTTTCTGCTCTGTTCATGGCGGATGGCGCATGACCGAACTGCTTTTTGTAGGCACGAAGAAAAGCGGAATAATCCTGATATCCGCAGGAATAGCAGGCATCGGTTGCACTGCGGCCGCTTTGCAGCAGATCGTTGGCCCACAAAAGACGTTTGTTTGTTATGTAACTGTGGATGGTATAGCCAGTTTCGGCCTTAAAGCGGCGCATCATGTGGTATTTGCTCAGATAAAAACGCTCTGCCAGCTCGTCGATGCTCAGGGGATCTGCCAGATGGTCGCTGAGATAGGCAAGCATCGCGACGATTTTTTCGTCGCAGACTGCGGGAACCACCGCCTGGTCCCCTCGCAGAACAAGCCGATCCAGTAAAATCAGCAGCTGCTGCACCAGAAGCTGCGCCAGAGCGCCGCTTCCGTATTCACTGCCGTCTACCGTTGCCTGCAGATGCGCAAGCAGCTGCTGCACCTCGACACGTGCGTCCTCAGATGCTCTGAGCAGATACTGTCCGCTTTGGTGGCTGGCCGTAAAACACAGCTCCAGATCGCAGTCCGGACGGCTGCAGGCTCGAAGATAGGCCGGTGAAAGATACAGCACATACCGTTCGTAGGGTGCGCTGGTTCCAACCTCAGGACGATGGATGCAGCCGCGCGCTATAAGGACTCCGTCGCCCGGGCAAAGATCATAGCGCAGGCCCTCAACTACATACTGTGCATTTCCGCTGCAAAACCACAGCAGCTTGTGAAATTCATGATAGTGAAAGTTGATCTCTTCAAGACTGGTTCTGTCTCGGATGTGAAACAGACGAAAGTTTTCCAGCAGATAGCCTCTATTTTGGTATTCCTCCATGACCAACCCTCCCAAAAACAGTATTTGCAGGTATTATACACCAAACATTGCAAAAGCTGCAACGCCCTTTTCGCCGCAGGTTCACTACAGGCCTGCAGATCTGTCAATAATATGCTGCCGTCTATAGTATCATGGCTTTGTTATGACTTCTAAGGAATACCGGTATTCTTTTCGGGAAGTTTACAAAAATACTTCGCATTTGTTATAATTCATTTATGGTAAACCCGCACAGACCAGCCGGAACATCCATCGATCGTTTTTTGCCGGAAAAGGCGAAACCCCCTGCAATAAACCCTTGCAGTCTTCAGAGGCAACACTGCAAAGTTCCACCAAAGCCGGCGTACTTGTGCGATGCTGCCCTGTCTATTCGCCAACCGCTGAAATCAAAGGAGGAAACCATGAAATTACGAGCTTCTGCAATGCTTCTGGCCATAATTCTGCTCTTTGGGGCCCTGGCCGGCTGCGCAAAAACAACCACCTCTGCAACACAGGCGGAGTCTGCCGCTTCTGAACCCTCCCAGGCCGTTGAGAGCACCGCAGCTCCAGATTCCGAGCAGACGGACGCGCCATCCGGGCAGGCCACCGAGGAAGTGCCTGCATCCACTGCCGAAGAAGCAGTGCCGGAGCAACCCGAAGAACAGGCGGAAATGCTGCCCGGAAAGGGAGAACGTCTGAGCGACGACACCACCGACATCGACCTGATCATCGGGAATATGACCGTCATTCCTGCCAACGTATACCCCATTTCCGACGGTGAAGAGGTCACCATGGCCACTCCTTTTGGCACGGATATGTATGCCGAGCTGCCCAACGGCTATGCGGGTTGCCTCTCGCCGCAGCTGGCCTGTGCCATTACCGGTGTGAATCTGGTCTGGGAAGAACAAAGCAATGAGGCCTGGACGGAACGTTTCAATCTGATGGTTGCATCCGGTGACTATCCAGACCTTTGCAGCACCCGTCAGGCCTATAGCGGCGGTATGGACACGGGTATCAACGAAGACTTCATTCTTCCGCTTGAGGATTATCTGCAGGACTATATGCCCTATTATTACAGCTGTCTGTATGACCACGGCTTTGCCTCCTCCATCCTTACCGAAGAAGGGCATATCCCCGGCCTTGCAGTATACAACCTCAATCCTGCTGCAGCAAACCTCGGTCTGTACTGGATTCGTACCGACTATCTGGAACAGGCCGGTCTTCCCAGTGAGCAGCAGGAGCTGCCCGACACGTATGACGAATGGTATACGGTTCTGACCGCCTTTAAAAACATGGGCATTGTCGAGCCTCTGATGCTGCCAAGCGGTATTATCAATTCCAACGAGGGTCTTATCTCCGGCTACGGCATTGCCGGTGCCTTTGCCTCAAGCCAGATGGGTACCTCCATGCCCTACTACGTAGTAGACGATGAGGTTCGCTTTGGCATTTTGCAGCCGGAATTCAAGGAATTCCTGCTTATGCTCAACAAGTGGTACTCCGAAGGTCTCATCAGCCCGGACTTTGTAACCAAAAACGCCAGCATCAAGGACCCTGCCTTTATCTCCACCATCACCAACGGCGATGCCGGTATCTTTTTCGAAGACCAGATGGACGTTGAAACCGTAGCTGCACAGGCGAAAGAGGTCAACCCTGATTTTGCCATGCTGGCACTCAAAGACCCCATGCTCGAAGAGGGGCAGACCAATCACTTTGCCTCGTCTGCCGGTGCCGCCAATGCCTGCTGTTGGGTAACGACCGGCGCGGCAGCGCAGGGCGAGGAACATCTGCGTGTGGTTCTGGGCTTTGCAGACTTCTGGTATACCGAGGTTGGTTCCGACCTTGCCACATGGGGTCCGGAGGGCATCACCTTTTTGTATGACGAAGAGGGCCATCATCAGCTTACCGACTGGGGTGAACGCATTCTGGCCAAAAACGAAAATCTGACTTTGAAGTTCAATTATACCATGAACCAGTTTGGCTGTCTCAACCGCGAATCGGTTGACTCCAACACGCCCGTACTTAAGGCTGCCATAGCCTACCGTACCGAAAACGCAGACAGTCTCTATACCTTGCCCGGCGGCGTAAAACTGACCTCTGAAGAGTCCTATGAGCACTCTGCTAAATACAACGATATCAGCACCTACCTCAACGAGCATATTCTCAAGTTTATCGTCGGTGCCGAAAGCTTTGACGAATACGACGACTTTATCGATGCACTGTATGCCTTTGGCATCGAAGACTGCATCGCCCTGTATCAGACGGCCTATGACCGTTATCTGGCCAAAACCGGCACCCTGGAAGCCGGCTGATAGTTCCAGCAGGCGCTTTCGCCGAAAAAAGCAAAGTCAGGGTTCTGTCGTAACAGGCAACTGCTTTGTCGCAGACGGCGATATGCTCTGAATGGTCCTCAGCCAGGACTGCACAGCAAAATGCAAGCCGGTAGCTTGACAGCAACGGACAGCTGCTCTGACACATCGCGATACACCATCGGCCGATCGGATCGGCTCCGATCACACGTATACACAGACCCGCAGCCAGGGAAACGAAAAATTCCCGCCGCTGCGGGTTTTTATTGCAGAAAACGCGCGCCGGTGCCGGACTTTGCCTCTTGCCTGCAGAAAGAAAACAGCGTATACTGAAATAGATATTCACCCGAAACCATAGCGGCATCGAACAGATCCGGCGTAAGCTGTTTTTATAAAGCGGAGTCCCGCAGTTCGGAGCTCTTGTCTGGAAAACACGGAACCAATGCAGAAGGCCTTTGTGTTCTGCAGGAGCCGCAGACGCAATTATGCGGTGCCGCCCATATTTCCTTTGCAGGAGGCTTTTATGGAATTAACGCAACTGCGCTATTTTCAGGCTGCAGCCCGGTATGAAAACATTACGCGTGCAGCAGAGGCGATGTATACCTCGCAGTCTTCTCTGAGCAAAACCATCTCGAGGCTGGAATCCGAGCTGGGACAGCCGCTGTTTACCCGCGTCGGCAATCGCATCCGTCTCAATCAGGCCGGCCGAAGCTTTTATCGCTGCGTCAACCAGATGCTCAAAGTGCTTGATGACGGAGTTCTTGCCCTTGATCACGCGCAGGGTGGGCATCTGGCCGTTGCCACTACCATCCCCGGGATCCTGTCTGACGGAATCGAACGGTATCTTGCCTCGCATCCGCTGGTTTCCGTCTCCCAGCTTCTTCTGGCTCCCGAAGAGATTCTTCGGCAATTTGAGCAGTGCCGCCTAGATCTTGCCGTAAGCAGCACTCCTCTAACCGGCAATCACCTTTCCTGGAAGCCGCTGTATCGTGACGAAATCGTGGCAGCGGTTTGCGTGCGGCACCCATTGGCCGGCAGAGACTCTATCCTCCTTGAAGAGCTCAAAGACGATGAGATCGTAATCAACAACGCAGGCTTTGGCAGTCAGGACCGCATTGAGCGGCTTTGCGCACAGGCCGGCTTTGTTCCGCGGCTGCGACTTTCCTGCAGTGAACCTGAACTCCTGTATAAGCTTGTAGCCGGAGGCCGCGCCGTGATGCTCACCTCGCAGCTGAATTTTCTGTGGAAGGCTCTGGCTTATGTGCAGGATCCCCCCTTTCAGTATATCACCCATCTTCGCATCAACAGTCCAGCCGCAGTGCAGGAGCTGGGACTTGCCCTGCCGCAAAACCCGGATCAGCCGCCATGGGTAAAGGACTTCTGTGATCAGATCACTGCGGATTTCATACGTCTGCAGCAGGCAAAGTCAAGTGGTCGGGGACTGACGCAGCAGGATCTTTTTTCGCCCATGAATCCCGAGCCCTTTGCAGACAATTAGGGCAACATATATTGTAGTCCTGCATCTGCTTTTCCGACATAGGCAGGCTTCTGTTGCAAAACAGACGAAATTCAAGTATAATAAACGCGCCCGTGCAACCAATCAACAAAGGAGGAAAACCCAATGACCATGAAACGAACTCTGGCTCTGCTGCTTGCAGTGCTGATGCTTGCAGCGATTTTTGCCGGATGCGGCAAAAAAGAAGCCGTCGATTCATCCGGGCAGACAGCTGCTGATTTGCAGACTGCCGGCACCGACACGGCTGCCGAGCCTGCACAGGACGAAAATGGAACCTACACCAACAATATGGCCGTGAGCTATTTGCCCGTGAACTGGAATCCACATGCCTCGCAGGACTCCGTTGGCGGCGATGTGCAGACCTATATCTTTATGAACCTCTATGACTTCGACTACAACGATGACTACTCCGGCTATGTGATCGAGCCCTCGATGGCGGCGGCCGATCCTGTGGACGTGACCGACCAGTATGTGGGCGAGGAGTGGGGTATTGAGGAAGGCGAAACCGGTAAGGCTTTCCGCATTTCCCTGATCAAGGATGCCTGCTGGGACGACGGTACCCCCATCAATGCCGACTCCTATATCAACTCCATGAAGCTTCTGCTTGACCCGGACATGATGAATTACCGTGCCTCAGACTATTACGGCAGCGGTGTGTGCATCCACAACGCCAAAAACTATGTCTATGCCGGCAAGGAGTCCCCTCTGACCGTGCGTGAATATATGGACCAGGAGGGTTATGACGATCTCGACGCCTTTGTGGCCGACTATGCAGACGTCGCCAGCTATATCGACTGGAATTATTCCTTTGGAGACACCTATGATGCCGCAACCGGCGAATGGACCGGCGCTGCCGAAGACGGTGTGGTAGAGTCCGGCATGAATCTGGCTGACCTCTACAGCCTGTATGTCGCAAGTGCCGTTGAAATGGGTCTGACCAGCGAGGACGGCGCCCGGGAATGGTTCCTGGACGAATGCTCCGGTGGCTATGCTCTGCCTGCCGTAAGCTTCGATCAGGTCGGCATCCAGAAGGTAGACGATTATACCTTTGACCTGATTCTGGATAAGGAACTTGTTGGCTTTTATATCAAATACAACCTGTGCACCAACTGGCTTGTAAAGGAAGACCTCTATGAATCCTGCAAGACACAGGACGAAACGGGTACCTGGTCTTCTACCTACTGTACAGACGTACAGACCACGCCCTCTACCGGCCCGTATAAGCTCACCGGCTTTACACTTGACCAGCAGATGGTATGGGAACGCAACGAAAACTGGTGGGGCTATACGGATGCCTATGCTGACGAATACGGCACCTTTATCCGCGGTATCGACGGTCAGGAATGCCGTCAGTACATGACCGACAAAATCGTATGGACCGTTGCTTCCGACACCTCTACCCGCGAAGAGATGTTCCTCAAGGGCCAGTTGGATAATCTGGGCCTGAACGGTGACCAGCTTTCGACCTATTCCTCCAGCGATGCGCTGTATTTTACCGAAGGCGAATCCACCTACTACGGCGTGCTTTGTTCTGACTACAGCATGCTGCTTGGCCGTGAAAACATTCTGAACGGCGGCGATGCAGATGCCGACCCTGCAAGCTGTGCCACCCCCTATAAATACAACAAGACCATCCTTGCAATCGACGAATTCCGCCAGGCTCTGAGCTACAGCATCGACCGTACCGCGCTGTGTGCGGCCCTGTACCCTGCCGGAACTGCCGCCTATTCTCTGTATTCCAACTCCATTATGGCCGACCCCGAGAACTCCATTCCGCTCAATGACTTTGAGGCTATCCGTGCCGGCATCTGCGATGTATGGGGCGTAACCTATGGCGAGGGCGGCGAATTTGCCACGCTCGACGAGGCCTATGACGCCATCACCGGCTACAACCTCGACGAAGCCCGCAAGCTGGTGGATGAAGCTGTGGACAAGGCCATCGAAAACGGGTGGATGACCGAGGATTCCATTGTTGTGATCGTAAATGGCGACTCTTCTGCCTCTGACACATCCACCAAGTGGTATAACTTCTTTAAGGCCAGCTTTGAAGAACTGGTAAAGGGCACAAAGCTCGAAGGAAAGTTCCAGTATGATTCCGACTTCACGCTTGGCAACGAATGGTTTACCAAAATTCAAAACGGTGAGGTGGATGTTTTCTGGGGAGCCGGATGGACAGGCAGTGCTCTGAACCCCTATGAGCTCTTCGAGGTATATGTAGACAACGGCTCTTCGAAAGACTCGTACTACCAATACGACCAGTGGGTGAACTGGTGCGAATACGACCTGACCATGCGCTTCGACGTGGATGGTACCGGCGAAAAAGACTACACCTACAATCTCTATCAGTGGTTTGAAGTCATCAACGGTCTTGACAACGACAACGAGGGTCTGCCGAACTGGGGCTTTGGCAAGGTTGAAGACACCGTACGTGCCGAGGTTCTGGCCAAAATGCAGACCATCGTTCTTGAAAACTACACCACCATTCCCATGATGAATCAGGGCTCCGTACAGCTCAAATCCTACAAGATCAACTTTGGTCAGGAAGAATATATCTATGGGCTGGGACGTGGCGGAAACCGCTATATGACCTTTAATTACACCGATGCGCAGTGGAGCGAATACTGCGCCGGCCAGTCCGGCGGCATTCTGACCTACTGATCCGGGTCTGACCGCATACGCAAGTTTGTTCTTCGGGGGCACGGGTTTCCGTGCCCCCACGGACTATCCTGAAACAGCCGGGAGGCCATGCCAGTGTATATGCTCAAATATGTTCTCAAGCGACTGGGCCTTATGGTTCTGACCTTTTTCATCATCATGCTTATCTGCTTTGTTCTGGTCAAGCTGCTGCCGATTCCAAACGTGCAGCAATTCGGCAAGGACATGAACCTGATTCTCATGCGCAGGGAAAAGCTGGGCTATAACAAGCCCATCATCGTGCAGCTTTGGCTGTATATCAAATCCATCTTCACCTCCGGCGACTGGGGCGTGGGCGAAACGCTCTATACCGGTCAGGATGTGGCAAAGGTCTTTTTGACCAAGCTGCCTGCTACCATTCTTGTAAACTTCTATGCCATGGTGGTGTCGGTACCTATCGGTCTGGGCCTTGGTATTTTTGCAGCCCTGAAAAAGAACACACTCACCGACCATGTTATCTCCACGGGCGTTATGATTTTCGTGTCGGTGCCAAGCTATGTATACGCGTTTATCGTACAATATCTGTTTTCGTTCCGTCTTGGGTGGCTGCCCTTTCAGATGGAGGCAAGCCGCAACTACTTCAGTTGGTCGATGTTCCTTTCGCTGATTGCGCCGATTCTGTCGCTTTCCTTTGGCACAATTGCCGGCCTGACGCGATATACCCGAGCCGAGCTGACTGAGGTGCTTACGTCCGACTTCATGCTTCTTGCCAGAACCAAGGGCCTGACCCGGCGGCAGGCTACCCTGCGGCATGCCCTGCGCAACGCCATGGTCCCAATCCTGCCGATGATCATCGGCGAATTCATCTCCATCCTTTCAGGCTCACTTGTTATCGAACGCATTTTTACCATCCCCGGCGTGGGCAGCCTGTATGTCGACGCCATTCAAAAGCTGGACTATAACTTTTTTATGCTGCTCAGCGCGTTTTATACGCTTGTAAGTCTGCTTGCAAACATCATCATCGACATCAGCTACGGCTTTATCGATCCGCGCATCAGAATGGGGGCAAAGTAATGGACAATTCAAACGGCTATCCGCATATTCCCGCCGAAAAGTTTCGCTTTGCCCATGCAGACGGATCCCTGCACGACAAAAAGCTCGAAACCCGACCTGTTGGCTATTTTCGCGATGCATGGAACCGCTTTCGCAAAAACAGAGCCTCTGTTGCAGCCTCTGCAATCATCCTGCTCCTGCTGCTGTTTGCCGTAGTCGGCCCCATAATTTCGCCGTATGACGTAACCTACAGCGACATGTATATGCTGCAGAAGCTTCCAAAAATCCGTGGACTGAGCTTTTTGGGCATGGACGGTTGTACAACCATCAGTCTCAGCGAAGCCGACTACTGGTACTATCGTGCAATCGGTGCCGAAACCGGTCTTGACCCGATTGTAAAGGTTCTTGACGAATACGATGTGCAGTCCAATCAGGGCACCCTTGTAACCACAAAGCACTTTTATCGCGTAAAGCTCGACACCTATCTGGACGACGGAGTGATTTTTCTGACCATGACTACCGATCAGTTTCAGGCACTCCAGAAGTATCAGGACGATACAGGCATTCAGGTGATTTATCCGGCTATCCCGGTCAACTCCAAGTCCGCGGCTGCATCGGTTAACCAGTATGACGCCAACAGCTGGTATGAAACCTCCTCGTCCGGTACGAAAAAAGGTCTGCCTGTTGGGCTGAACACAGCCGACGGCACGGCAGAATGGCAGTCCAGGTATGCAGCATATACCGGCAGCGACGGATATACCAGTCGTATGCGTCTGGAGGGTGAAAACAACTACACCTACAGCTATTCCGTCCCCAGACAGGGCGGACAGTTTTATGTGCGCGTGAGCTATTATAAGTATTATCGCTATCTCAACGGCTTTGACGCCTGCTTCTGGTTTGGCTCGAACCAATACGGTCAGGATATCTTTGTACGGCTGGCGGCGGGAGCACGTTTCAGTTTTCTGCTGGCTATCAGTGTGTCGGTCATCAACCTGCTGATCGGTGCAATCTATGGTGCAATCGAGGGTTATTATGGCGGTGTTGCCGACATGATCATGGAACGGATTGCCGAAATTCTCTCCGGCGTACCCTTTATCGTAGTCGTTACGCTCTTTCAGCTGCATCTTGCCGGAAGACTCGGTGTAATACCATGTCTGCTGTTTGCCTTTGTATCCACAGGCTGGATCAGTACGGCCAGTCTGGTACGTACGCAGTTTTATCGCTATAAAAATCAGGAATACATTCTTGCGGCCCGCACGCTGGGTTCCGGCGATGTCAGACTGATGCTGCGGCATATTTTCCCGAATTCCATCGGAACTATCATAACCAGCACGGTACTTGTTATACCGGGCGTAATCTTCTCAGAATCCACTTTGTCCTATCTGAACATCGTCAACCTGGAATCGTCGGCAATCACCAGCGTTGGAACACTTCTTGCCAACGGTCAGGGACAGATGAGCAGCTATCCGCATATTATCTTTTTCCCCGCGCTGTTTATCTCACTTCTGATGATTTCGTTCAACCTTTTCGGAAACGGGCTGCGCGATGCGTTTAATCCATCCTTAAGGGGGTCTGAAGAATGAACGAACCCAGACTTCAGATAAAAGATCTGACCGTCAGCTTTCGCACCGGAGCCGGCAAGGTTCAGGCTGTGCGTGGAATCAGCTTTGACCTGTATCGGGGCGAAACCCTGGCAATCGTGGGTGAATCCGGTTCAGGCAAGTCTGTAACCAGCCGCGCTATCCTGGGAATTCTTGCAGCCAACGCCGTGGTTGAGGGTGGGCGCATTCTGTATGATGGACAGGATCTGCTGAAAATTGACGAAGAAGAATTCCATCGCATCCGCGGTGACAAGATTGCCATGATTTTTCAGGACCCCATGAGCAGCCTGAACCCCATTATGCGCATTGGCAGGCAGCTGACCGAAGCCATGCTTCTGAAAAGCCGCGCAAACCGCAAGGAAAGCCGCAGATCCTATAAAACCTATATTCGGGCGCTGCGTCTGGCCATCCGAAACGCCGGCGGTCAGGATCCCGGGCAGATTTTTTCACGCTTTGAGTCTGTAGTGCACAAACAGTCTGCTCTGCAGGAGCCTTGGGAACAGGCCTGTGAAAACGCCCGTGCAGCCGTGCAGCTGTGCGACGAAATGCTTTTAGGTCTGTCGAAACAGGCAACAGACGGCTGCACTTCTGGCTGTGTGGAGCTCAGAACCGCCGCACTGGGCAGCGTAAACCCCTATCTGATTGCGGCGAAGAAAACGCAGCTTGAGGTTTTGGCCCGCCAGCTCCCGCAGTTGGCCAAGCAGGTTCACAAATCCGGCGGCTGTGATGCACTTATATCCGTACTGCAGCAGCTCAAACAGATCCTGGACGGTGCACTGCAGCAGCCGGATCCGGATTTTTTTGCCCTGGCATGCGGCGGCGATGCTGCCGCCAGACAGCTCGAAGAGCAGTTTCTTTCGGCATCCTTCGTTGGGGTGCGGTGGTCCGCCGAACAGGCCGGGAAACACCGGGAAGAAGCCATACAGGTAATACAGAGTCTCCGCAGCGTGTTCGAAGTTGAGGTGCCGGATCGCACAGCCGTAAACCATGCCGTACAGAAAATTCGCATGGCGGCAGATGCTGCTCTGGACCCGCTGGAAACCGACAGGGATTCACTGATCCGCAGCTTTGGTGACAGTCTGGCAAGCGCGGCTTCGTCGTTTTTTTCCGCTGTTGAGACCAATTCTGCCGAGCAGCGCCGTTATAAGCGGCAAAAGGCGGCCTATGATCGCAAGGTTGCCCGCGGGCATGCGCCAGAAGGACAGATTGCACCGCTGGCACTGGTGGATCTGCAGCTGCAGCGCAAACAGATTCTGGCCCTGCTGGATGATATGATCCTGCATCTGAAACGTCTGTCCGAAGAGCCATCTTCTGATGGCAAGGCACAGACGCGGGCCCTGATGCAGACACTGCGCGGCTATGCGCTGGGCGAGGTACATAAAATCACCCGAGCTGCGGCAAAGGACCGCGCCATCCGGCTGATGCAGAGCGTTGGCATTTCAGACGCACGAAAGCGCTATCACCAATATCCCTTTGAGTTTTCCGGCGGCATGCGGCAGCGCATTGTAATTGCAATTGCCCTGACAGCCAACCCGGACGTTCTTATCTGTGATGAACCGACTACAGCTCTGGACGTAACCATTCAGGCGCAAATTCTGGAGCTGATCAATCGTCTGAAGCGGGAACGCAGGCTGTCGGTCATCTTTATCACGCATGATCTGGGAGTGGTAGCCAATATGGCGGACCGTATTGCCGTGATGTATGCCGGCAAGCTTGTAGAGGTGGGTACTGCCAACGAGGTGTTTTATGAGCCCGCGCATCCGTATACGTGGGCACTGCTGTCGTCGGTACCGGATCTGAACACAAACGAGCGTCTGGAATCCATTCCCGGGACTCCACCGAATATGATCTATCCACCCGTGGGCGATGCCTTTGCCGAGCGCAGCCGCTATGCCATGCAGATTGATTTTGAGGCGCAGCCGCCGATGTTTGCCATCACCGAAACCCACAGTGCTGCCACATGGCTGCTGCACCCGGATGCGCCAAAGGTAGAACCTCCGCAGATTGTACAGGATCGCATTGCCCGCATGACTGCAGGCAGAAAGGAGACCGACCATGCCTGAAAACAACGAGGTTCTGCTGCGTGTGGACCATCTGTGCCAGTATTTCAGGCTGGGCAAATTCAGCTGGAACCGTGCCGTGGACGATGTGAGCTTTGATATCCGGCAGGGTGAAATCTTTGGTCTGGTTGGTGAGTCCGGCTGTGGAAAAACAACTACAGGCCGCTCTATCATCAAGCTCTATGATATCACCTCGGGCAGCGTATGGTTTAAGGGTCAGCGTATCGCAGCCGGTACGCTCAGCTATCGGCAGGGCATCGAAAAGGCCCGGGCTGCAAGAAAAAACGCAAACGCGGCCGAGCGGGCCGCGCTTGATGCTGAGATCGACCGTCTGAAGGCTGAAATCCGCTCTGCCGAATACGACCGCCGTAACTGCGACCGTGTGTATCGAAAATCTCTGACTGATCAACTGAACGAAGCCTATCCACCCAGAATTGCGGCTGCCTCCGGTGAAGAAAAAACCGCGCTTGAAGCCGAATACCGCAGCCGTTTGCGTCAGGCCGGGCGTACGCGCCTTTCGAATCAGATTCAAATGATCTTTCAGGATCCCATTGCCTCGCTGGACCCGCGTATGACCGTTCGTGACATTATCGCCGAAGGTCTTGTGATTCAGGGTGTTCGCGATAAGGCTTATATTGAGCAGCGGGTGTTTGAAATGCTGCATACTGTCGGATTGGTTCCTGAGCACGCGAACCGCTATCCGCACGAATTCTCCGGCGGACAGCGTCAGCGTATCGGAGTGGCAAGGTCGCTTGTGATGGAACCGTCTCTTATCATCGCCGACGAGCCGATTTCTGCACTGGATGTATCCATACGTGCGCAGATCATCAACCTGATGGCTGATCTGCGTCGGGATCTGGGCCTGACCGTACTCTTTATTGCCCATGATCTTTCTGTGGTAAAATATATCTCAGACCGCATCGGTGTAATGTATTACGGCCATCTGGTGGAGCTTGCCTCCTCTGATGAGCTGTTCCGGCACCCTCTGCACCCATATACCCGTTCGCTGCTGTCGGCCATTCCTCAGCCGGACCCCATTTATGAAAAAAATCGAAAACGCATTCTCTATAATCCAGTAGCTGACCACGACTACCGCAGCGAGCAGCCCAGCTTCCGCGAGGTGTGTCCCGGTCACTTTGTACGATGCAGCACCGCAGAGCTTTCACACTATCGTGACCTGCTGCAGACCGATTCCGGGTGTTTGTGATGCGAAGCACCCATGTTCGAACACTGACCGCCCTGAGCGTAGGAATGGTCATAAGCCTTGGAGTCGCCGCGCTTCGCGGTCTGTTTTCCGACGAATCCGGTGCTGCAGTACGCTGTATGGCCATCTGTGACGGGTTGTTTGTGGCAGGGATTCTGCTGGGCGGCTCAGGCGTACTGATTTTCTGCCGCAACCGCGGTGCCTTTGACAGCCTGTTTTTTACTCTGAAAATGCTTTTTCGCCTGCGCTGGCCGTATCTGGGCGGCGGGTCCTATACCCAGGACTATGCGCAGTATCGTGCCGAACGGCAGAACGCCCGTTCCGGCGCGGGTCCCCTGCTGCTGGCGGGATGTATATACCTGGCAGCATCTCTTCCGGCACTTGCGGCCTTTTTTGCTTTTTCCTGCATATAGCGGGCCGTATTGCGTCCCGGCTTCCTTTGGCAGTCTGTACTGCTTTACCTATGCGATCCTTATATGGAACGGCATTTGGGGTGAAGCGGCAGAGACTGCCTTAATATTTTTATATCTGCATGCAATTGCGTTGACAGCAAGATTACTTTTTGATATTCTGTATGCGAATTGGTGTAGGTTCTGTAAAGGCCTCCCGTGAAATAAGAAAGACAACACAGAAAGGAAGAACACCATGAAACGTATGCTTGCCGCCGTGCTGATTGTTCTTTTGTTCGTTTCTCTGTTTGCAGGCTGCTCCAAAAGCAGTACAGCCCCTGCCGGCAGCGAACAGTCTTCTGCAGAAGAACCCTCCGGCACACAGTCAGCCGAGTCCACCGAGCCTGCCGAGCCTCAGTCGCAGGACCCCGCTCCTTCGACCCAGCCAGCCGAAACGCAAACCGAGGAATCTCAGTCGGAGCCGGAGCCGGAATCGGAACCGGCCGCAACCATCCACTATCCGCTTGCAGGCAATCCGACCATCACCTTTTGGACGTCAATCCGCACTCCGCACGGGTTTTTCATTCCTTCTCTGGAATGGAACGACATGCTTTGCATGCCGGCTTTCCGTGAGCAAACCGGTGTAGACTTTCAGATTCTCTCAATTTCAGACACCATCGCTTCGGAGCAGTACAATCTGATGGTTGCTTCCGGCGACTGGCCCAGCTACAGTCAGGTAAGCACCTACTACTCCGGAGGTTTGGCTCAGGCCTATGAGGACGAGGTTATTCTTGAGCTGACCGAATCCCTTCTGCAAAATAACGCCCCAGACTATTATTCGATTCTCACCGCTCTGAGCGACGAGGACATGGCCTATACGCTGACAAACGGCACACAGATGGGCTTCTATACCATCGCCGACGGGGTTACCCGCGATCAGGGCATGGTCACAAGACTCGACTGGTATGAGGCTCTTGGCTCACCGGAGCTCAACTCACTCGAAGCGCTGACGCAGTATTTGTATGACATTCACAGCAACTACAACACACCCATCACCATGGATGTACAGCCGGGAGCCTCTCTTTCTGGGCTGAATGATCTGTTCGGGCTGTATATTCCCTCGTATGAAGGAAGTACCATTGCTCAGTATGTGATCGACGGCAAAGTGGTAACTCCCTTTGCGCGCGACGAATATCGTGCCTATCTCGAATGGTTTGCACAGCTCTATCGTGAAGGCCTTTTGTATCAGGATTTCTATTCTCTCGATCAGACCACCTATAATCGCTTCCAGGATATCGCCGAAGACAAGATCGGGCTGTGGGATGACGGTGCAGACTCCTTGAACACGCCAAATATGTACCGCACCGACGAACAGGAGCCGCTTACCATGAAACCGCTTCCGGCCATCACCGATGGTGACGGCATCAACAATTTCGGCAGCTATCGATCCGTGGTCGGCGGCTGCTACAGCGTGTATGCTACAGCAGAGGTTGAAGATGTTCTGCAGTTCTTCAACTATTTCTTTACCGAAGACGGAACCATTCTGGCAAACTACGGCATCCCATCTGAAAACTACGACGATCGCAGCGGGACATATTATATTAACGAAGACGGAGAATGCTGCTACAGTGCCCTGATTATTGACAACATCCGCGGAACGATGCCCTCAAACGCGCTTGATGCCTATGTTGGCTCCCATGTTCCCTGCTATTCTCTGGCTGAAAAGATGTTCAACACATTTGTAGAAAGCAAACTTGAGGCCGTGGAGCTGTGGTCTAATCAGCCGTTTTCGTATGAGCTGGAATACCCAACCGGAGCCGGCCTGACAAGCGAAGAGCAGGACAAGCTTACAAACCCGGTAAGCGATCTGATGACGACAATCTCGGAACAGATTCTATCCATGCTTATCGGATCTACCCCCATTAACGACACCACATGGAACGCATATCTCGACAGGCTTAACTCCATGGGCCTGCAGGATGTTCTTGCCGTATACCAGAATGCCTATGAAGAATATACTCGTGGAGAGCGGTATAACATCTCCATTTCCGGGCCCGGCGGCGGTCCCGGCGGTGCTCCCGGCGGCGGTCCCGGCGGTGCCCCCGGCGGTGCCCCAGGTGGTGCCCCCGGCGGTGCCCCAGGTGGTGCCCCCGGCGGTGCCCCAGGTGGTGCCCCCGGCGGTGCCCCAGGTGGTGCCCCCGGCGGTGCCCCAGGTGGTGCCCCCGGCGGTGCCCCAGGTGGTGCCCCCGGCGGTGCCCCAAGTGGTGCCCCCGGCGGTGCCCCAAGTGGTGCCCCCGGCAATGCTCCCGATAGCGCTACATAAGACCGTCAGGGAAACAGCCAATCCTGCGAGAGTGAGAGCGGTTGCATAAGATCATAACCGCCCAATATGGGAGCCTGTCCCTGAACAGTCAGCTGTACGGAAGTAATATCCGGCAGGCTGCAGAGTGTGGCCACAAGGGCGTTGACCCGGAGGCGTTGTGTTTCCGGGCTGTCTCCGGACAGAATAAATTCGTCAGATATGTCCAGCTGGCACAGGCCGTCACCGGTCTCGATACTCAGTACCTGTGTATTGGCGGGAATCAGATTGTAATATACGTCCGGCGGCTGAAAGGCAAACAGAGTCTGAAGAAGCAGTTCCTCCTGCGTACTGCGCATGGTCTGGCGGATGCAAATTGGAACAGTTGCAATATAGGTGCTGCTCCAGCAGCCAAGATAGATGGTTGCATCGGTTTCGTTAAGTCCGTATCGGACAGGACCAACAATTTCCGGATAGCCGGACAGGGGCTGATCCAGACACATATAGTGATAGATCTCAATCGGCTCTCCCTCGCACAAAAAACGTACGTAATCGATTTCATCCAGGCTTGTCAGTGAGTTGACAATCGAATAGATCGTCATACGCTCTGCTGTCTCGGTCTGCGGACAGTTTTCAAGAAAGGACGCAGACAAATCTACCGTACATACCCGGTCCTGAATGGTCAGCTCAATAAGCTGTGTATCCTTTGGCATGACTGCAAAGCGGCCGCCCTGCGTGGGTCCCTGCAGCAACTGTTCGATGATATACCGGGCTATTGCTGTGGCTTCTGCCGGAGCTGTCTGCCGCAGCTCCGGCAGAAGGTAACGGTTGTTTTCGTCGGCAAAATAGAGCTTTATGGTCTGCTCGTCACGATAGGAGCAGAGATCCTCCTCTGCAAAATTCTCCGCGCTGAAGGTATTTCCGTCTGCAGGTTCGGCTTCACTTCCGGCCAGAATGCACAGGCGTTCTATGCCGTTGATTTGTGTAACGGTCAACGTCAGGCAGGCATTGGCAATGGTTTTATCAATGCCGCTCATGCGGGCATAGTCGCCCGAAAGACGTACAATCAGCAAATTGTCCTTCTGGCTGCACTCGGCCGCGGCAGTCCCCTTTGGAAATGCTGTTTCCAACTCATCTGAAGAAGGACCGGCGAAATAATCTACCAGCAGCCGGCTGAGATTGATCTCATCGGTGCTGTATGAATAGGGCTGTGTACCCAGCGCAGAGGTTTTATCCTGCAGCTCATCGAGATTGGTACGATAATAAAACGCAATTGTACTTTTCTCCGTTTGTATGTCCGTATTGCGGCAGCCGCACAACAGCAGAAGCATTGCTGCACAGCAGACCGCAAGTACTGCAGGAAAACAAAACCTGTCGGCTTTGCGTGTCCATTTCCGTACACGGCTATGTTTTTTCATAATCATGTTCTGTCCTCTTCGTCGGCGGTCTCCTCATACAGCACAAAACGAACTGTAAATCGGGTCCCTCGAGACTCTCTGTCGCTGACCTCTATGCTCCCTCCGTATTTTGTTACGGTGTCTTTTACAATGGCAAGGCCAAGACCTGTGCCGCCGGCTTCGCGTGAGCGAGCCTTATCCACACGATAGAAACGCTCGAAAATGCGTTCGCGATCTTGCTGCGGGATCCCGACACCCTCATCTTCTACAAGCAGCGTGGCCTGCTCGCCGCGGCGAAAGAGAAGAATTTGCAGAATCCCTCCGGGTGCATTGTATTTTACACCGTTTTCAGCCAGATTGAAGATGACCTGATAGATATCGTCTTCTCTGGCCAGAACCATACAGCCATTATCCATAGTGCTTTGCAGCTGCACGTTTCTCGTCTGTGCCAGAGGGCGAAGAATACGAAAGACCTTTTCAACCGTTTTGGCAAGGTCTACAGGTTCAAGCCGTTCTTCGGGCCGGCTGTCAAGGCGGGTTAGAGACAGCAGCTTCTCAGCCAGACGCGACAGGCGGGCCGCCTCATTTCCGATGTCCTGTACAAACTCACGCATTGTGTCCGGCTCCATATCCTGCGTATGCAAAATGGAATCTGCCAGCAGCGTAATAGAGGCCAGGGGCGTTTTCAGCTCGTGTGACGCATCGGAAACAAACTGGCGGCGGCGCTGCTCGGTTGCCGTGATGCGGTGCGTAAGCTCGTTGAACTCGTGCGCAAGCTCACCAAGCTCATCTTTGGATTGGATCTCGATTTCGTGGTCATAGTCTCCCTGCCGAACCGTGCGGATTGATGTGAGAATCGTCTTGATTCTGCGTGAAAAAACCAGCGAAAACACAACGGCCATAATAATGATTGCTGCGCCGATTGCAAACGACAGGCTCTGGATGTTTGCCTTAATTGAGCGAATAACATCGGCCTGCTGCGTATCCTGCTCGGTGACGTATACCGCGCCGATCGGCCTGGCATGATGCATCACAGGCACGGCCGCAAAGGTCTCAAAAGCAGTCTGGCGAAAAACACAGCGTGTTACATCGTTGCCGTTCAGGGCACTGACCAGCTCGGCAAAAAGCACATACTGTCCCAATACATTGTCAGACGCAGCAGAATCATATACACAGCGCCCGTCCGAATCCGTTATGACAATTCGATCTATTCCAACATCATCCGAAAGTGCAAGCGCCTTGTTGACAGATTGCTCTGTCAGCTCGCTCAGATCTCCCATGGATGTAGCCAGTACCTCGGCCTTTGCCAACATGGAGGATTGTTTTGCCTGAAACACTACATTTTTTGAAACCGTGATGGGGTAGATATTTAAAACGACGATCAGAACAGTGGTAAGCAAGACATAGGCAAGGGCAAACTTGAGCTGAGCACTTCTGCGCAGCAGATGAAGATTGGTTTTAAGTTTTGAAACAGTATCTATCCGAACCATGTTTTCCATCCCCGTATGTCATACCTTATTGCGAAAGCCTCTGTAAATCGAGGGCTTCATACGTTTTTCCACTGTACCGAGCCTCATCTGAGGCGCACCTTGAAAATATGCCGGAACGCTGTGAGAAAAATCACGCATACCCGACTGCAACTCTGAAAAAAATATACCACACCCCTTCTTTCCTTTCAACACAATCGGGCAGGAGGCCGCTCATTATTTGAGTATCCTACCCGGAAAAGAAATGTACGGTCCGTGCTGAACAAGGCGGGCATTATAGAAAAACAGGGCGGCGGAATACTCCGCCGCCCAAGGCCTTTATGTCAGATTCTCACACATGCAGCCGGCATCTATCGCCCGGAATTCCGGCAGCATTGAACTTTGCCCTGCAGATATATTTGACCGTCTGGTCTATGACCTGACATATGGTTTCTGTTCGCCAGCCCGGAAGCCTGCCTTCATTCGCCTGTAACTTACATGGGCGGGCCGCCGGGACCACCCATGCCGCCGGTAGTAACCAGTTCACGCTGTCCGCTGGCACATTCATCGAACATATTTTGATAGATGGCAGTGATCTGTGTCAAGCCGCCGGCATTTGCCCGCTCAATTGCATCATAATAACCATTCAGATCGATGTCACCCATAATGTATTTGTATGAAGCCTCCTGGAAGATTGTAGTCACGTCAGAGGCCCACACATTGATCTGCTCATTTTCCTCGGTGGTTGTAGCATAGCCGGTTGGGATGGACATGGAATCATCACATCCGTCATACATGGGGTTATTCCACACTTCATATGCCTCTTTGACAGGCTCGGTATAGGACATTTCAAATACTCGCATCTGCTGGTCTGTAGGCATCCAGGGTTCGGTCAAATATACATACTTGGCCTGCTCGGAGTTCCAGCCGTCCGGATTTGCGGTGATAACATCGGTATAGTGCGGGTTTCCGTCTTCATCAATTTCATAGGTCACGCCCTCTACGCCAAGAGCGATCAGATCCATACCCGGTTGACAGAATCCATAGTTCAGGAACTTCAGGCATTCATCCGGGTCGTGGCAGGTTGCAGAAATAAAGTCAATCGTCAAACCAACGCTGCCGCCGGAGGGCTCGGTATCGGTAAAGTGATTTCCCTTTAAGCTCATGGTAAAGGCAACAGCGTCCCAGTTTGGATCGTCGGACACAGAAGAGAAGGAATATTTTGCATCATCCTGCCAAACAGCAGAATCACCGCCCAGATAGCAGGCCTCAAGGTTTCCGTTGTTCTTGCTGGTAGACAAAAAGTCTTCGGTAATGAGGCGATCTGCATACAGCCCCCGTAGCCACGTCAGATAGTCGATATATCCCTGAGCCGCATTGCCACAGATCAGCTTTCCAGAATTGGGTGCATCCTGATGGAAGGTCACACCGTTGACATTGCCCATGGAGTTGAAATAGGTGGCCACGCCGCAGTTCAGGTCGGAATCCACGAGGATGGTCAGTCGGCAATCATAGGCATCATGGAAGGCATAAAGCAGCTCGGTTAGCTCGTCTACATTGGTAGGCAGCGACTTTCCAAGCTCTTCCAGCCAGTCTGCCCGCAGCAGTAAACCGTTGGTGGTTACAGACAGGCTGCGTCCGGCCACCTTGCACAGAGAGAGGTCTGTGTTGTATATTCCGCTTTTATAGTCTTCGTCGGATTCCAGAATAGCATACCAGTCCGGGGCGTTTTCTTCGACCAGAGGTGCAATGTCCAGCAGCACCTCGTCTTCAATAGCCAGAATCATATCTGAGCTGTAGGTAGTGCCGCAGCTGCGGCCGAACACATCCGGATAATCTCCCGAAGCAATTCGCAGATTCAGCAGCTCAGAAAAGGCGGCCTCAGAGAGCATGTCAAAGGTGATGCTGATACCCGTAGCTTCCACCAGGTTGGCATAGGAATATGCAAGAGTATAGTCGCCGTTGTCATACACCGCTGTGGCGTTTGGGTTGTATACCTGGGTCATGGAGAATGTGTTCTCTGCCAAAGGATAGGTGATGCCGCCAGGAGATGTATAGGTTCCGTCTGCATTGATAGTTTCTGAATCGGTTGTGGGTTCAGGATTCGTTTCGGGCTCAGGAACCGAAGTCTCGTCTGGAGCAGTCTCTTCCTGCGCAGGAGCAGTTTTGACTTCTGTGGTTTCTTCGTGAACCTCGGTTGTCGCCTCGTTCTGTGTAGGTTCCTGTGTGCTTTTGGCTGTTTCGGTCTTTGCACATCCGGCAAACAAGGACAGCAACAGAGTCAGAGTCAGCAGCAACGCAGTCAAATTTGGCTTTTTCATGGCATAATCTCCTTCTTCTTTTTATGGAACAATCATACGGTTTTCATCCGGATTCTATATACGGTGCCGCATTTTTCGCTGCACAGTCCGACCCACCCTTCACCTGTACCATACAATATCAGTGCATCGTCCGAAATACCAATTCCATTTTTTTCGTACAGCATAACTTTTTTGGAATGGAGCAGTCATATCAGAACAGGACACGTTTCAACGCCGCATCCTGTTCTGATAAAAATATACGATTGCAGAAAAACGCAGTCCTTCAGATTCTTAAGGCAACATTGAATTCGTCTGCGGCCTGATCCTTTGAGTACTTTTTTGCTTACAGAGTCTTTGCAGCATTTACTGCTGCCAGATAGCCTCCGGTCATGGCAGATGTCATTGCAGAAAGAACGCCCTCGATAAAGTTCACACCAACAGATCCGGAAACCATAATACCACGAGTGGTATCCCCTGCTGAATACAGGCCGGGAATTGGTTCGCCTGCTGGAGTTAAGACACGCATCTGCTCATCGATGGTCATGCCGCCAATAGAGTTTTCGTGGAACATCTTCATAAATACCGCATAGAAAGGTCCGTTTTCCAGTGGTCTCGGCTGAGGCATCATGGGCATTCCGCCGCCGGGACCGCCAGGGCCGTCATCTGCGCCCGGACCGCCGGGAACACCAAAGCCGTCTCCATCATCATCTCCCATTTGAGGCATTCCAATCATACCAACCTTGCCGTCGCGAATGTCCTGATTGTGCTTTTGGATAAAAGACATAAATTCTGTCACATCAAAGCCCAGCTTTTCTGCCAGTTCTTCCAGAGTGTCTGCCTTTACGGTAGTGCCGTCTGCAAGCTCATCGGCCAGATCCTGTTCCCAGTGGGCTACAGCCATCTGATCGTCGACGACAGAGCTTGCCTGAAGCTGCTTTACGTTCGCGTCAAGATCCTGCTGATCCAGAATACTCCAGCCATAGCGTTTTGGAGCGTGAACCAAAGCTCCAAGCTCATCCATGCCGGTCATGGGCAGCTCATGCCCCAGCGCGTCTACGGTGATGGCGCTGCCGCCGCGGCTGAGAGCAACCATGCAATAGGAAAACGGGTGATGCATAGGCCCGAACATGGCCACCCGCTTGTTTTTATAGTCAATCTCCGCTCCGGCCTTTTCGCACATCAAAATACCGTCGCCGGTGCATGTGGAACAGACATACACATGGACCGGTTCACAGCCCTCGTCCTGATAGAACAGCGGCTGAAATTTGTCTGTCAGCTCTTTATTGCGGGTAAACGCGCCGGTGGAAACTACCACTGCTCCGGCGTGAACAATAATCTCCCCACCCGGGTCCATCGCCTTTACACCTACGCATTTTCCGTTTTCCATCAAAAGCTCCGTGGCCCTTGCATTGAAGAAGAATTCTCCTCCCTTTTCCTGACAGGCCTTTGCCAGATGGTTCGTAATATACCAGCCGGAATCGCCGGGTCCGCAGGAGGGATCGCTGCGAAGCTTGTTGAGATAATAGTCATAGGTATAGTTCAGAGTCCGACCGCGAGGACTGTCTCCCCATGTAAAGCCTTCATCCAGCTTACCGGTGTCTATGAGCCAGTTTGCCATATTTACGTTGGCGTCCAGCAGATTTTTTACCAGCTTCATATTTACGCCCAGAGGAGCCAGCTTTTTTTCACAGCGTTCGTAAAGCTTTTCTCTTGGATCCGGTGTCCCGTCAGCCTCGGCCCATTTGCTCCACAAAAGCCTTCCTATGTGTCCAAAGGCGGCACTGCCGCCAACTTCGCGGTTTTTCTCGAGAACAACGACTTTTTTGCCCTCGTCGGCCAGCTTCGCTGCAGCTACACAGCCTGCACCGCCGCAGCCAAGAACCACCACGTCGCAGTTCCGGATAATGGTTGCATGGGGTTCCGGGGCAGGTTTTGGCCTGTTTGGGTTGGATATGGCAGCATTGTGGCAGATTTCCGCGCAGTGCCCGCAGTCGATACATTTGTCCGGTTCGATAAAATACTTGGAATTCTTATAATGGATTGCATGAGCGGGGCACTCCAGCTTGCATCGATGGCAGCCGGAACAGTTGGGTTGGTCGATAACATATGCCATGGATTTTCTCCTTTACGTGTTGATATGTGACTGTATGACCAGAATAAGACTGTTTTGCAGACAGCCTGCGAAAAAGTCTGAATTCAGCTACTGCCTGTCAGTCCTTATTTCTCAGCCAGATAAGCATCGTAGGCATCCTGGTACAGATCCAGAATTTCCTGCAGCTTCAGGCCATACATACCCTCTACATAGCTGTTCCAGTTTTCGTCGTTCAGCTCTGCAGCGCCGGTGACAAACTTCAGAATCTGTTCCATACCATAGGAGCAGACATCCACAGCCATGTTGTTAATTTTAGATTGGGCATCGGTGCTGATCGTAACGGCACTGGGATAGGTACGCTTTTCAGAGGTATAGTTGGACGCAGCAGTGAATACCTCAACGGCCCGCAGAGCGATTTCGTCGAAGGTAACGTGCATCTTGCCGGAATAGTTGTAATAGGGTATGTAGTCCGGTGTATAATACTGCATGGCAGCTTGTGGGCTGGGGAATTCGGGGTTGTTCGTGACCAGCTCTGTAAACTGAGGCTCTCCATCGGCGTCATAGTTGAAGCTCACGCCCTCGATTCCGTAGTTGGCGGCAATGATGCCCTCATCGGTAAAGAAGTAGTTGTAGTATTGCAGCACCGTTTCCGGATGTTCGGAATCGGCAAACACGCACAGGTTGCAGGAGCCTACAGTGGTTTGCTCGGATCCCCAGTTATTGATTTTGTTCTCGTCGGCATAGATCATGCCTAGCGGCACCAGCTTCATCCCGGCGTTGGCCTCGTCCAGATAGTTGAATACGTCTCCGCAGCGGTCTGCCACAGTACCCCAGATGAACATATGCCCGGTGCCGGCCATGGAGGTCTGCTGATCCGGGTTCATACTGGTGGCATAAAACTCATTGTTGATAATCTTTTCGGCAAACATGTCCCGCAGCCACTCGATATAGCTGCGATAGCCGTCGCTGATCCAGGAGGAGGCAACTGTTCCATCTTCTTCCAGATATTGAGAAATACCGGTCATGCCGTTGTCCGCCAAAGACGGGAAGCCGCAGTCAAAGGCCACGCAGTTGGTGAGCATACCGTTCTGACTCATGTAATATGTCCAGTCACAGCCATATTCTGCATACACCGCCCGGAGGACTTCGGTAAAGCCATCGATGGTTTCCATGTCTTCTACGGTATATCCGAGCGCGTCCATCCAGTCCTGTCGGGCAAACAGGCCATTGTCTGCCCAGCGTACGTCGTTAATGGTGCTCACACCGAGATAGATTTTCTCGCCGGAGTCGGTGGTGGTAAGCAGCCCTGCCTTTGAAGCCTCGTTCAGGTTGTTTACAATGCGCATATAATCCGGGGCGTTCTTTTCCAGCAGCGGAGTCAGGTCCAGAATCACGTCATCCACATAGGCCTGCGCCGCGCCGCCGTTGTAATACTGACCGATCTGTGCGGAGTCCGGCCAGTCGCCGGATGCCACCATCAGCTGGAACTGCTCGGTTGCCGCGGAAGAGCTGATTTCAATAAAGTCGATGCCCACACCCGTAGCTTCCAGAATCTGAGGCAGAATAGGAAGATCATAATAGCTCTGCAGCTGGTCGTTTTGATTGATGGATATCCACAGCACCACGCTGTCTGAGCCGTCTCCAATGGGATAGCTGATGGTAGTGCTCTGAGAAGAATCGTCGATGATTTCGTTTCCGCTTGCTACCGGCTCTGCGTTGACAGAAGGCTCTGTCGCGGGCCCGGCAGGCTGGTCTGCTTCTTCAGAAACAGCAGCCGTTTCTGAAAGAGCAGATTTTGCCGCAGCTTCGGCTGTCTCTTCCACCGATGCCGTGGCAGCTTCTTCGGCAGATTCTGTCCTGGCGCATCCGGAAAACACGGCGGCAATCAGTGCCAGAATCAGCAGCGCAGCCGACAGTCTCATTTTTTTCATATCGTTGCATCCTTTCTTTTTCTTGCATATGATTTGGATTATCACAGGTCCATGCTAAATATGCTTCTTATCAGAACTTTACAAAAGCATAGCCCGAGAATACGCCTCACGGTTGCAGCGTTCCAGATTTCCTGCGCCGTTGCAGTCGCCGATGGCATAAAACTCCTGAGTCAGTCCGGCATAGGCCATAGCCTGCTCCGTGCACGGGTTCATGCCTCCGCAAACTAGTATACTGTCCGCTTCCAGGGCATAGACCGCATCCCTGCCGTCACGGTACAGAACCCGATTGTCCTCTACACGGAATGTTGTAACACCGGTTCTGGTCTGAATTGTGTCATAGGCCAGCCATGCGGCACTCTCCCGGGCAATACCATCAGCCCCATGCAAAACCACTGCCTGCGTGATATAGTGCAGTCCTGAGGCATTGTGGGCAACCGTGTTCTGCCGGGTCAGTACTGTGACGGTATGTCCGTTGTCTGCCAGATACATGGCAGATTCGATGCCCACCTCGCTGCCGCCGATGATTATCACATGATGCCCCAGCTCTTCCTGATGTCCAAAGGCATCAATACAGGTATGGTAGTCCGACTTGAGCTGACCGGATTCATCCTTCAGACCAGGAATGTCCGGCACACCTGGCACCGCGCCGGTGGCAGCCAAAACAACGTCAAACTTTCCCTGTACAATCAGCTCTGGTGTAGCCTCGGTGTGGAAAAGAACCGGAATGTTGCTGGACAGGACAGTACGGATCAGCCAGTTTTTGTAGTTGCGGATAGGCCATTTGAAGCGCACTTTCTCTGCGCAGAGCATCTGTCCTCCCAATTGACCGGTTTTTTCAAAGATGGTTGGCTGATGTCCCCGCTCGAGACAGTATAAGGCTGCTCCCAGGCTACCACAGCTTCGATAATAAATTTTCCGCCAAAAGCCCGTTTTACCGCAGCAAACGCCTCGTGGAGCAGCCGCGTTCGATTTTCCATGCTGCCGCCATACTCATCCTGACGTTCATTAGTACCGGGGCACATGACCATGTCTGCCCGCACGGAAACTCCGTCAAAGCCCAGGTTCTTCCATAGCCGAAGTTTTTCCACATAGCTGTCTCTCATCCTCTCTTTGGGCAGAGGTTTGGTTTCCTTATGGCCAAAGGGGCCGCCCATCACACCGCCGTTGAGGGTGTAACCATCCGGATAGGTCAGACCCTCGGTGAGGATCAGCTTGGAGCCATAGAAGTAAATCTCTTCGGCCATTTGAGAAAAGTAGTTGTGTACAGCGGGATCGGTCATATCGAAGGCATGCATATGTGTACCGTCCATGTTCACAGGCCCCTTCCGCTGTTGAGGGTAGTTGTCCCATGCGGCAAAATTTACATTGCCAGCGCCGCTCTTTGCCAGCCCGGCAGCAAAAGCCCGATAGGGCTCGGCAGGATAAGTTTCCGGTCCCTGCAGAAAATGGGGCGAGGCATTTGGATATATCAGTCGGTTTTTTATAATCAGATCTCCAATTCGGATAGGTGCAAGCAGATGTGGATAGTTCATAAAGTCAGTACCTTTCTGATTCGTAGTCAGCCGCACAAAACGGTCAATTCTCGGAAAACCCTTCGTCCAACACGCCCGCTGTCAGTCCGGAAGCTCTGCCAGATAGTTTTCGTAGGCAGTCTGCCAGACCTCCAGACAGTGGTCAATGCCAAAGTTCTTCATGGACTGTACATAGGCGTCCCAGGTTTCATCCGTAAGTTTCTCGGTTCCTGTCAGGAACTTGAGAATCATTTCCTGTCCGTAGGAAATTACATCGGACTGTTCATTGGTAATGGAGGACTGCTCCGCCGTGGTCAATGTGCAGGTCATAGGCACTTGACGGTTGTAGGAGGCATAGTCGATATCCCATACATCCATTGCTGCAAGGCCTGTGCCGCTGTATGTGGCTTTGGACGCGGCATCGCTGGTATAGGTGGCAACAAAGGTGGCCGTATACAGTCGAACAGCTCGACCAGGTGTAAGGGAGTATTTCTCTCCGTTTACGTTCATGTCGTTGTTCATAATGACATCGGTAAAGCAGGGGTTGTGTATTTCAGGTTTTTCGCAGCGGATTTGTGGATGGAACGAACCGCCAAAGCCCGCAGATGCATTTGTGCCGTGTTACCTTTCCCGTATCTGTTTCTGCTATTGCACGAGGCGGAACATCAGAACTGTGAAAGCACCAACCATGTACCAGCTTGTGCAAATCATATTTATCATATCTGACATCGTTCTAAACATCCAATTCCGTTTTTTTCGATTTTTTCGAAATCTTATTACACAAATAGAATGGGTCGAAATGGGTTACGAAGCCGTTGTCAGCAAAGTGGGCTGGAATAAAAAACTGACCTGCCGCAAGCATTTTGCTCGCTGCAGATCAGCCAGATGGTTCGGTGCTTATTTTGCCGGTGTATCTCTGTTCATCGTTTCATCGGAGAAAAAGTCAAATTCCGCATCCTTTGTGGCTTCCTGTTCGATGTGTCCGGCAATTGCACGAAAGCTCTCGCGCTCTTCTGTTGTTGTCGGAAAGCTCTCAGGATGCCCCAGATAGATTTTTCTGGAAAAATCGCAGTCTAATATCGGAACTGCCCTGTTTGGCATCCCCTCGAGCCGCACCCGAACGGAGCGGTAGTTGTAAAGGGGAACCAGGCCGACACATCGGCACCTGTTGATCATATTTCCGGAATCTACCACGCTGTCGGCATGGATCAGATTTGGTGTAAGGCCATAGGAAGAAAATGTTTGAGAAATGAAACCCTGGTCGTAGAGTGATCCGAAGAAAACAATCGGCTCACAGACAAGCTGCTCCATCGTAATACCGCCGGACACATCTCCAGCCTGAAATTGGTAGTGTCGATTGTGCATGACGCACCATCGTTCTTCATAGCTGTACGGAAACCTGTAGCCTTTGATGTTTTTGTGCGGTGAGAGTACCACCAGTGCTTCTTTTCGCCGCAGCCGTTCCTCCTGCGGGTCGTCGGTCCCTGCCATATACTCAAAACTGAGCATTGGGAAATCCGCCTGCCACAGCTCGGTCAGATTGCTCAGAAGCTGACTGATGCTCAGCATATTATAGATCGTGATCGGCCGATTCTGCACATTTTGGGATACAGCCCGTACTGCCAGGTCCAGTTCATCCATGGCGGCTGTCACATGCTCAAGAAACACAGCGCCGGTTTCATTGAGAATAAGACGACCCTTTATGCGATCAAAAAGCTTGACACCGAGCTCTGACTCCAGACGAAAGATTACGCGGCTGAGCGCAGACTGTGTGATATACAGTTCCTGAGCCACCTTAGTCACATTGCCGGCCTTGGCCACCGCCATAAAATATCGCAATTGCGTCAGATTCAGCATCACAGATTCCTCCTGTTTCCGGATCCATTGACCAGCATAATGCATACCTAAATCATATTACACTTTACTGTACTTTTTCCCGTTTGGCAAGTGCTTGCTATTCCATGAATGTAATAAATTCTGTAAAAAACGGAATTTGCTCCGATGCATCATTGTCTATATAATTAGTGGTAGTCGTGAACTTGTGACAACAAGCAAAAAGGAGTTCGAAAACCATGAAATTTCAAGTATCCGATCGCTGTGTAGGCTGCGGCCTGTGTGAATCTGCCTGTCATGGCCGCTGCATCACCCACGGAAAAGACGGAAGACGTTGGATTGATCAGACTCGCTGCCTGGAATGCGGATCCTGTATGACCGTATGCCCACGCACCGCCATTCTGGAAGATGGTGACACCTTTGAACATCCGTCCCATGCTCCCATCCTGCTGAATGCCGATCTGGTTGTGCTGGGTTCGGGTGGAGCCGGCCTGGTTGCCGCTGCCCGAGCTGCTTCCATTTCAGACAAAAAGGTGATTGTCCTGGAGAAAATGCCGTTTGTCGGCGGTGGGCTGAACTTTGCCTCTGACTGGCGCATCTACGGCAGCCAATGGCAGGATAGATGTGGGATTCCAAACCTGATGCAGGAAAAAATGCGGGATGCCATGGATGCGACCAACTGGCAGCTGGACAGCCAGCTTGTATATCAGGCCTATGCAAACACAGGCAAGTTCTTTGACTGGTTCCAGACTCTCGTTCCCGACTGGGAGTTTGAAGAAGGAATGTATATCTTTGACCAACCGCACGGCGGTCAGATTGTTCCCTTTATTAAAGGGCAGCATGGGGTAGGCCTTGCCGTCTCCAAAGCTTTGCAGGCGTATTGCCGTGAGAAAAATGTAGAAATCCTTACCCGGCACCAGGCTGTGGATTTTGAAATGGAAGGCGGAAAAATCCGAGCGGTAATTGCCAGAGATCCCGGTGGCGAAACTCGCATTTGTTGTGATGCAGTAATCATGTCTACCGGCAGCTGGATTCATAACAGAGAGCTACTTGAAAAATATGCCCCGGATTATGCTAAGGTATTTGTACAGCCCGATGCCCATACCAGCGTAGCATATACCGGTGACGGTATTGCCCTGGGCGAAAAAGCCGGAGCCTTTGTAGACTATTCCACACTATGCCTCAGACTGATGGGTCCCATGGGCGGTATGGCCCCGGGAGCAGCCGGAGCCTTTGTACACAGCCCCAGTGCCCTGTATGTAAACAAAAACGGCAGACGTTGGGTCAACGAATCTACCACCATCCGTACGGACAATACCTTTGGTATCGCTCAGGTACTGGTAAAGCAGCCTCAGGGATTGAACTATGTTATCTTTGAACGGGAGATGGTGGAAAAATTCGCTGCCAAACACGGGAAACAGCCTCTATACACCAATGCAGATGAACATGGACCTGTATATATTCCCGATAACTGGGCTGAGCAGCTGGATCTCCTGTCGCAGCCGAACGGCATTATGCAGGTCATGCGTATGTCCGGCGGACCCGGAGGCCCCGGCGGAATGCCCGGAGGTCCCGGTGGCATGCCCGGAGGTCCTGGGGAAGGCCCGGGCGCCGACGGAGGAATGCCCATGATGCCCAACGGTTTCGCGGATATGGGCTTTTATGTAGCCGACACTCTGCAGGAGCTTTGTGAAAAATCCGGCATTGACTACGAAGGCCTGAAGCAGACCATCGAGCAGTATAACCGGATGTGTGCCGATGGGCTGGATTCCGAATTCTTTAAAGATCCGGAAGACATGATTCCCTTTGGAAATGGACCTTTCTATGCTGCCCGCGGCAATCTGTCCACCGATGGCGGCTTTGGCGGCATTCAGATTGACAAAGACACCCGCGTCTATTCCAATCGGATGGATGGCTCTGTGGTAGAGGGACTGTATGTGCCCGGCGATCTGTCCGGCAGCCGCTTTTTAAACTATAACGGCGTAAAGGTGCAGATCATCAACGATCTTGCCTGGGCAATTTCCAGTGGATATTCTGCCGCTAATCACGCGACAGCATATCTGGAAAAGCTTCACAAAGCCTGAGCCACACAGAACCAAAGCAGTTTCGTCTGAAACATCCCCATCATATGCTCAAAAACAGGGGAGGAATCACGAAAATTCGTGATTCCTCCTTTTGTATTACCCGCTTACATGAAGCACTGCGGCTCTTCCGGCGCGATTTGTGCTGCTGTCTTGGGGACAGCCCGTATAAATTTGGAAGAAAAATCCAAAGCAAGCTGGTTTACTGTACGATGCAGAAATTTCCTGCGGTCTGCAGATTCCGTCAAGATACTTACGGAAAAATCTGCAGAAACATCCGCGTGGTCCTGTCTCAGCTATCGAGATACTCCGAAGCCCGGACTCCTGCCGTATAACCGCTGGAAATCGCCCAGCCCAGGTCATTGATAACCTGTTCCTTTACCTCGCCGCAGTTCAGGAATCGTCCGGAGGAAAAATCGCCGGGAACAAACAGATTTTCGATCCGTCCGCCATCTTTTGACCAGGCTCGCATATCCGCGTCGATCTTCACACCGCCAAAGGCTCCGTCGTGATTCAGATGGCCCTGGGCTGCGTAGTATGGGCCGCCGTCTTTATAAGCCAGTAGCTGGTCTGTGGACTTGAAGAAGCCCCAATCCGTGCCCTCGGCACACATCTGATTGTATTCTTCCAGCGTCTTTTTCAGATTTTCCGCGTTAATGCCCGCATTCTTCGCCAGCTCTTCCAGAGTATCGCCACGAACCAGAGTCCCATCTGTGCAGTTCCGGGCAGCCGCATCCAGCTCTTCTTTGTAATTGTCCGGAATGGACATCATACCCATGCCGGGCATTCCCATGTCTCCACCAGGTGCTCCGTTGGGCGTCGAGCCAGGCTCTCCCGGTCCGTTTCTGGTATCCGCCTCGGCCTTGATGATGTCGGCCATGGCCTTATTGAAAATGGTATAGGACACACCTCCGGGCTGCTTGCTCAGCCTAGTTCCGATGGCAAATCCGACGCTTCCGCTCATGCCTGTGCGGAAAGTGTTTCCCTCGTTCATCCAGCGTTTGCCGTCCAGATTTACCCAGATGCAGCGGGGATCCGAAGCAATAGCCGTGGCGGTCATGCTTGGCACCTGGCCCAACGGGCCCATCAGGCGCAGCACGAAGCTGTCGTAGTCTATCAGTGCTCCTGCCTGCTCGGCAAGGGCAATGCCATCACCGGTATAAGCCTGACTGGCGTGTTGACTGGGCTCCATACTGGGAAGAAGCTTCCAGAATTCCGGGAATTTTTCACGCATGATCTTCTCATTGCGAATCCAGCTGCCGATGGCCATGACGCAGGCACGGCAGGTTACCCGGGTCGTTCCGCCAGGGTCCTGAGCGATTACCGCACTTACCTTGCCGTCTGTCATCTCCAGGCTGTTTACCCGGTGCCGGTATAGCAGAGGGATCTCACGTTTTTTACACTCAGCCTCAAGTGTTTCAGCCAAAAAAGTACCATTGGGAGACCTTCCATTGACCGGTCGGACAAAAGGAACGCGCTGTGCCTTAGGGTCGCCACGGTCCATAGCATAGATGCCCTCTGTAAATTCATAGTCCGGAACCAGTGTCTGGAACCAATCGAAGAAATAGCCGGTATTGCGCAGAGCGTTGTATACCAGTTTTGGGTCCAGAGCCCACTTCGTCTCGTCCATGCCTTTTTGCAGCATGCGGATCATCTCGTCCGGCAGATTTCGGTCTTTCTGCCACTGGCTGCGGAAAATGCGCCAGTCCGCAGCAAATTTGGCTCCGCCACCGGCAAAGGCCATTTTTTCCAGGACAACTACCTTCTTGCCCAGGTCTGCTGCCTTCACTGCTGCAACCAGGCCTGCCCCGCCTCCACCAATAACTACAATATCCGCATCCATTTCGATGGGGTCGTGCGCCTCCCACCGATATGTGTCATCTGCAGCAATAATGGCTCCCACCGGACATACAGCCACGCAGCCGGCGCAGCCCTCGCACTTGTCCGGTCGGATCTCATAGCGGTCTCCAACTCTTTGAATGGCCTTGTCTTCCGGCTTTGCCGCCCGCGGTGCCATAGGCCCGCCCGGTGGAATAGAGCCAACCCGACAGGCCTGCTCGCAGGTGCCGCAGCCGATGCAGGCTTCTGAAATCTTATAGATCATGCAAATATTCTCCTTCCTTTTCCCGTTTTTGGCCGCTGCCGCGCCCAAATCAGCCGCAACCGCGCAGAGCTCGGCCATACTATGGATGTGGCAGAACCGTATCCGGGTCACTCTGGTTACGGAGTCATCGCCAACAGGTATTTCATCGGTCATGCTACTGTCTGTACACCGAACCCGGTTAGTCATACTGCCTGCATACACATTAGCACAAAACCAAAGCTTTTACTAATTCCGATTCCGGCAGCAGATATTCCATTTGCGGAATAGCAGTAACCGGATATGCCGAAAAGACACGTCAATCCTACTTGACGGGATAACCAATTCAAGATATGCTGTGAACAGTTGGGCCGCTCGATCTCGGCGGTATGCAGCTTATGCTCCGCTGCACGGTCCTTTCGGCGGCTCGCAGCTGTGCAGTCCTGTCCTTAAAAGCCTTACGCACATCGTGCTCGAAGGAATTTACGCACATTTTCGGACCAGACTCGAAACCAAATAGAATGAAATCCTTCATGCAGAAGAATACAGGCAGCAATTTCATTCAGCAAGGGGAAATAATGGATATCATCCAATTACAAAATCTGAGCTTTTGCTATCCGGGTCAAGACAGGCCAGTCCTGAAAACCCTGAATCTTTGTATCCCTCAGGGCTCTTTTGTTTTACTGACCGGTCCATCCGGATGCGGAAAAACCACTTTGCTTCGCCATTTGAAGCCATGTCTTGCTCCAAAGGGCACACAAACCGGAAAGCTTCTTTTTGAAGGTCGGGATATTCAAACTCTTACACATCGTGAGCAAAGTGAAGCTATCGGTTTTGTACAGCAAAACCCGGAATATCAGCAGGTCACCGACACTGTTCGCAGTGAGCTGGCCTTTGGTCCGGAGAGTCTCGGTTGGACTCCGCAGAAAATTCGAAGAAGTATTGCCGAAGCCGCAGCATATTTTGGCATCGAATCCCTGCTGGATCAAAAGCTCAGTCGACTTTCCGGTGGCCAGAAACAGCTGGCAAACCTGGCTGCCGCTCTCATTTGTCGGCCCGATCTTTTACTTTTGGATGAACCAACCAGCCAACTTGACCCGATTGCTGCTGCGGCTTTTCTCAACATGCTTCGACGTATCAATCTTGAGCTTGGCACAACGATTCTGCTTACCGAACACAGGATGGAGGACGTTTTATCCCTTTGCAGTCTTGCTGTAGTTATGCAAAACGGACAATTTGTTTTTCAGGGCAAAGCCTCAGATCTGGCTTCCATGCAAAACTCCGATGTCCTGTTTTGGAGTCTGCCGACACCTATGCAGGTCTGGAGCCGCACAGGCAGAAATTTAACATGTCCGCTGGATATTTCACAAGGCCGACAATGGCTGGAACAACGTGCGCAAACGAAGCCTCTCTCTCCCCTGCCCGATCCTGCTGTTTTGCCGGAACCCAAAAACCAACCTGCTTTGGTATGCCGCGATGTGTGGTATCGGTATGGTGAGACAGCCGCACTGCGCGGAATTGATCTTATAGCCTATCCCGGGGAAATCGTCTGCCTTATGGGCGGGAACGGCGCCGGAAAATCTACCCTGCTGCAATTGCTCGGCGGAGTACTTCACCGGCAGCGTGGGCATGTTGAAATCTCGGGAAGCACCGGCTTTTTGCCGCAGGATCCGCAGATATTGTTTGCCTTTCAAACCGTCGAAGAAAATCTGACAGATGCACTGACATCGTCAGATCAGGATCGCCTGGATCGGGTAATTGCGTTAAATCATCTGCAGGAGCTCCTGCGGTATCATCCATATGACCTATCCGGCGGCGAACAGCAGCGTCTGGCTATGGCAATGGTCCTGCTCCGTCAGCCGTACATTCTGCTTCTGGATGAACCCACAAAGGGTCTGGACGGTGTTGCCCGGCAGGAGCTCGGTCAACTGCTGCAGATTTTGGCAAAACAGGGAAAATGCATTTTTCTTGCCTGTCATGACACAGACTTCTGTGCCTCCTTTTCTACCCGCTGCGTTCTGCTGGCGGATGGTTCGATCATTGCTTCTGATGCATCGGCTCGATTCTTTCAAAATGGAAGTTTTTATACAACAGCCGCCCGCCGCATGGGCGGGGATCTTTGTCCGAATGCAGTTACTGCCGCGGACTTGATCAGGGCCTGCGGCTATGATCCTCCGAAGCCGTCGGCACTGCCCAATATACCGCAGCCACAGAGCATCAGCCGGATACCAAAAGACCGTAAGCGTCTTGCAGAACTTCACCCAAAGCAGGGCCGGCTCTGCCCTGCTCTGATATGTTATCTGATTATCATTCCGCTGACCATTCTATCCGGCATGCATCTGCTGGATGATCACAGATATCTTCTTATCAGCATAATTGTTCTGGCAGAGGCCTATATGCCAATGCTGCCGGCTTTTTTTCGACATCAGCTGCGGGCAAGAGAGCTGGTGCTGTTGGCTGTGCTCAGTTCACTCGCAGCGGCAGGACGTCTTGCTTTTGCGGCTTTTCCGGGTTTTAAGCCCATGCTGGCAATGGTGATACTCTCTGCTGTTGCCTTTGGCAGTGAAACCGGCTTTTGTGTCGGATCTCTTGCTATGCTGGTGTCCAATCTTTTCTACGGGCAAGGTCCATGGACCCCCTGGCAGATGCTTGCCATGGGGCTGTGCGGTTTCTTTTCCGGCATTCTGTCTGCTGCAGGTCTTATCGGAAGCAGCAGGATTGCTTTGTGTTTACTGGGTGCAGCAGAAGCATTTTTGATCTATGGCGGGATAATGAATCCTGCTGCAGTATTGATCTTTCAATCTCAGCCAACCTGGGAAATCATCCTTTCCGCCTATGCTGCCGCAATTCCGTCTGATCTTATCCATGCGTGTGCTACAGTAATTTTCCTCTGGCTTCTGTCTGGTCCTCTGCTTGAAAAACTGGAACGAATACGTATAAAATACGGAATTCTGGACTGTCAGAAATAGTGTTTCTGCCTTGATCTGTCATAATAAAAAGGCTGTCGCCCACCTCGACAGCCTTTTTATGTTTAAATCGGTGTATTTTAGAAAGGATCATTCATGAGCACATATACACATAAAGCAAACAAAGGTCCCCCCAGGCCTTGTTCAGTGGACGCAATATGGTCGCAGAAAACAGCAGCGACGTTATGCTGCAAACAGTCGGCGTGCTTCTATGCGGTATAATCCGCAGTCGATCGTTCAAGCACGCGGCTGAACTTTTTAAAGAATATCCATCGCAGCGCAGAAGCCTTCGTAGGTAGCCTGTTTACAGGTGCGAGCCCGTTTATTGCAGTCACCCACAGGAACGAACCATGGGATAATATTCTGAAAGCCGCTGATATCATTGGCGCGATTGCCGCAGGCATAAACAACACAATCACACTCGACAAAGTGCTCTGCACCATCCTTGTCGGTGAAGCGCACGCCACTGTCAGTGATTTCCTTGACGCCGACATTGCAGTCCCAGGTCATGCCGGCCTTTTTCATACGCGGAATCAGTGCACGCCGCTGAGAATCATTGGAATCAATGCACATATCACCGCGCATCTCCAGAATGTGAATGTGGCAGTTATACGCCTTGGCAAAATAGTATCCGGATTCGCAGCCAATGGCACCACCGCCGATCAGAACTGCCTTTTTACCCAGCAATACGGGATTTTTGTAGATATCCAGGGCATGATGTGCTTTTTCGATGCCCTTAATCGGAACTACAAAGGGATGTGATCCAATGGCACAGATAACGGCATCCGGATGCATGCTCCGGATCATCTCCGGTGTTGCCTCGGTATTGAGCATAATACGGACGCCCAGGCGGTAAACACGGGCAATCAGGGCATCTTTAAACATCTTTAAAGACTCCTTGTGCTCGTCAATGTCTGTAAACCACAGCAAACCGCCCAGCTTTTCTTCTTTTTCTATCAGGGTCACATCATGTCCGCGGCCCTTTGCGGTAGCCGCCGCGTATAAACCCGCAGGGCCGCCGCCAATCACCAGAACCTTTCTGGATCCCTGAGGCTTTGGTGCCTGCCGCCAACGCAGCTCACGAGAAGCCATCGGATTTACCACGCAGTGCCACAGTTCAGGAATCGGCCGTTCTCCGGGGTTGGAGGCCAACGGGTTGAAGCAGCTGCAGCGCAGGCAGGGCGTAATCTCATCAGCACGTCCAACCAGAGTTTTGTTTACAAATTCCGGATCCGCAAATTGCTGACGTCCGACAGCAACAAAATCGCACATATTCTTTTCAAGGGCATTCTCTATTTGCTCCGGACGGTTAAATCCGCCGACAGCTGTAACGGGGATCTTTACATGTTTTTTTACCTCAGCTGCCAGATAGGCATTGCATCCGTGGGCATCATACATGCTTGAGAAGGCCTTTGTTTCAACATGGGAGTGATAAATACCGGCTGTGACATGAAGAATATCAACATGTTCCTGCATAATCTCAGCAAATGCAACGGCGTCATCCAGTGTGGTTCCGCCTTCTACGCGCTCGTCACCGGACATGCGGTATTCAATGGGAAAATCCTTCCCGCAAAGGCCCTTAATTCTGTCAACAACCATAATCGGAAAACGTGCACGATTTTCCATGCTGCCGCCAAACTCGTCTTTGCGCTTATTTGTGTTCCGGCTCAGGAACTGGCTGAGAAGCCAGCCATGCCCACCGTTGAGCATAACCATATCGAAACCAAGGGTCTTGCAATTCCATGCAGTTTCAGCAAAATTATCTGCCACATGCTCCATCATTTCGACATCCATCTCATCAACCTGTACGCCATCAGGCCGGACAAAAGCGGACGGGCCAATCGGATTTTTGTGTCCTTCGATCGTGTCCGGATGATTGACACCGCCAACATGATTAAGCTGAATTGAGGCCACGGCACCGTGGGCCTTAATTGCCTCAGTCAGTGTCATGATAGACTCCATATTGAAGGTTGTCATGTTGCGTTCGTAGACATTCAGTCCATGTTCGTGTCGCCAGGCAAACTCCTTGTCCACAAAGGATTCGGTGACGGTAACAAGGGCGAATCCTCCGCGAGCCTTTACTTCATAGGCGTCAATGCCCTCAGGCGTTGGATACCCATGATCAACAATACGATTGGTAGTAATGGGTGCACAGACTACACGGTTTTTGAATGTGACATTACCTACATTCAGGGGTTGAAAAATATGCGGATATGCTGCAGGTGCCATGGTATTTTCTCCTTTCAGATTTTCAATTCCCGGCTGGTATGCGGTTCTGTTTGTTTCGTTTAAGAGGATGCTGCTTTCCAACACCCGTCAAGTTCAGATTCAGCTTATCACAGGTCTTGCGTTTTGAAAAGAACAGATAAAAAAGTAAGCAGCTTACTTTGAAGTAAGCTGCCAAAAGTAAGATCGTGATATTGTCGTAAAGGAGTGGCGACGATCAACATCGTGACCGTCGCCATGCAAAGAAGAAAAAGAGAGGAAAACACGAAAAAAAGAATTTTGCTGCAACCAACACCCCAAGGATACCTTTTAGTTGTGAACCAGGTGTGAATTGTGTGAAAACGCGGTGTAAACTTGCCTCAAAGATACTGGACACTGTTTTTCGTTCAGAAAAACCCGTCTTCTGATTCGTTTGTGTACGGCAAAACAAATATTTTGCCGGGCAGATCGTTATCTGCATATTCGAAGCAATTGCCTTTTGAAGGCTAATACGAATCAAGGATTTGCAGAAAGAAGCGCTGCAACACGCTTTTTTGCGTGAGGCTTCTGCCGGCAGACCGAAAAAAACGGAAGAAATCACGGATTATCGTGATTTCTTCCGATGAAATGTCAGGCTGCACCCAAAAGGATCTGTTTTAGCAATGTATCCCTTCGATGATAATCAGTCTTCGTCGTCTGCGAGAAGGGCACGAATGGATAAACTGATACGCTTGCGGTCGGTATCGATACCAATAATCTTTGCATCAACCTGCTGACCCTCTGTCAACTCGTCGCCGGGCTTTTCGATGCGACGGTCGGCAATCTGGGAAATATGGATCAGTCCGTCGACCCCATCAATGATTTCTGCAAAGGCACCGAAGGTCATCAGCTTGACTATCTTTACTGTAACTACATCGCCAACCTGATAGTTTGTGGTAAATATTGTCCACGGATTTGTCTCCTCGGTTTTGTAGCCGAGAGAGATTTTTTTCTTTTCTGGATCGAATCCGATTACGTATACCTCAACCTCGTCGCCAATTTTAACAACCTCGGCCGGGTTTTTGATGCGATTCCAGCTGAGTTCGGAAACATGTACCATGCCATCGACGCCGCCGATATCAACAAAGGCACCGTAGGAGGTAAGACTCTTTACCTTGCCCTGATATTTCTTTCCAACTTCGATCTCGCTCCAGATCTTTTCCTGTGCAGCCTTTCTGGCCTCGGAGGAAACGCTGCGAATGGAGCCGACTACACGGCGGCGAGAACGGTTGACCTCGGTTATACGAAGCTTGACTGTCTGGTGAACCAGCTCGTTCATGTCTCCGCCGCGGGCAATCCCTGTTTGAGAGGCCGGGATGAAAACCCGGATGCCTTTGACCATGGCAACTACGCCGCCCTTGTTGACCTCGGTGACATTGCCCTCGAGAACAGTTTTGTCCTCTTTTGCCTGTTCGATCATGTCCCAGTTCTTTTGCGCATCAAGCCGTTTTTTGGAAAGCATAACCGTTCCTTCGGCGTCGTTGACACGGATGACATAAACCTCGATCTCGTCGCCGACTTTGTAGATCTCTTCCGGCTTTACGGAAGGATCATCGCTCACCTCGCTGAATGGGATGTAGCCGGCGTGCTTTGTTCCGAGATCAACATAAATTTCGGTTCCGGAAATGCCGGTGATGGTGCCTGTAACCTTTTCGCCTGTGCTGAGCGTCTTGAGCGAATGCTCAAGAAGCTCCGCGAAAGATTCCTCTCCGGTGAGGGTATCAGCGGCTATCTCCGCTACAGGCTCCTCTGCGGGTGTTGTTTCCACTTGTTCTGCCGCAATGACAGGCTCTTCAACAGTGGCTTCATTCTTGAATTCTTCGCTCATTTGGTTGTAGACCTCCTTTATTATCCACGCCGGTGTCGATGCGCCGGCCGTGATGCCAACGGAAGTAGCATGGTGCAGTGACACCCTCGAAAGCTCATCCGCATTGTCTACAAACACAACCCTGCCACAGTATTGCCTGCATATTTCTGCAAGACGTTTGGTGTTTGAGCTGCTGCTGTCGCCTACCACTATCATGAGATCCGAGGCTCCAGCCAACGCCTGTGCTTCCTTTTGGCGAATTTCCGTCGCGTAACAAATTGTATCAAATATTCTGGCGTTTGTACACTCTTTTTTGAAAATTTCCGTACAGGAATCCCAAAATCCCTGTGTGCTTGTTGTTTGGCATACTGCCGCCAGGGGTGCATCCTTTCTGGAGGGTTTTTCGTGCAGCCAGTCTTGAAGCTCTTTCGGAGATTCGAGAACCACGCCGTTTTGTGTCCACCCGGAAATGGCCTGCACCTCCGGATGATCTCGTGTGCCAAAAATCAGGGGAATACGGCCCTCTTGTTCCGCCTGCATCACATAATTATGGATACGCTTGACGAAGGGACAGGTTGCATCTACTACACGGAAGCCCCTGTCGATCAGCTGCTGCTGTGTAGCTTGACCGACTCCGTGTGAACGCAAAACAACCGTGCTGCCGGGTGCGATATTCTCGATATCAGCTATTTCTTTTACGCCCATCTCAGACAGGCGATCGACCACATGGTGATTGTGGATAATCGGGCCGATGGTTACAACCGATTCACCCATACGGGCAGTATCCATAACCAGTTGAACGGCACGGCTTACACCAAAACAGAAACCGGCCGATTCTGCAAGCTTTATTACCATGGTTATTCTCCCATGCGATAGATTGTATCCATCAGCTCATGCGTGAGCAGATCCAGGTCTGCAGATGTAGGACGCCTGTTTGCACAGACAGGCATGTATGGTTTCCCAATTATAATTTTGAGTGCGTGAAAAGGCCGTTTGCGCTGCGTGATGTAAATAGGAAGAACCGGAACCCCAGCGCGCAGAGCCAGTAGCACTCCGCCGTTTTTCGGTTCTACCTGTTTTCCGGGCTTTACACGTGTTCCCTCCGGAAATAACAGCACGTTTTCCCTGTTTTTCAGAAAGGTCAGTGTTGCTTTGACAGCGGACAGATCGGCCCCTCCCCGATCAACTCCAAAGGCTCCGAGCTTTCTGCAAAAGGCCCCGGCCACCGGCCAGGACATGATTTCTTTTTTTGCCATGATATGCATTCTCCGTCTGCTTCCAAGGGCAAAAGCCACCCAGAACGGATCTGCCTGAGAGGCATGATTCGCGCAGATCAGATATCCGTCTGCCGGTATGTTCTCACGTCCGCATACTTTCGTGAACGGATGCCAAAGCCAGAGCATCACGCGAATAAATGGATATACAAAACCGTAGAAATCCATCATATACCCAACCGTTCCCGCACCAGGATAAGGACAGCATCACAGACCTGCTGAAGGGTTTTATCGGATGTGTCAATGTATAGTGCATCCTCCGCCTGACGGAGCGGGGCAAGCTCTCTTGTGGAATCAGCCAGATCACGGGCATGCTGATCTGCAAGCACCTGCGCAAAAGATACTTTTTCTCCTTTTTGCTGCAGCTCAAGAAAACGTCGTTGGGCACGAATCTCTTCAGACGCGGTGACAAACAGTTTGATATCTGCCTTTGGCAAAACAACTGTTCCGATATCTCTTCCATCCATCACAACATTGTACTTCTCTGCAAGATTTCTCTGCATATCGAGCAGATAACCACGTACAACCGCATGGGCCGATACGGCTGAAGCCGCCCTGGATATTTCAGGCGTGCGGATTTCACCTGTTACATCCCGATTGTTGAGCATCATGTGCTGCGTTCCCGCTGCATCATAGAGTATTTCGATATTGGCATCCCCAAAAAGGCGCCGAATGCCGTCTTTATCCTTGGGGCCAATACCATACATGGCAAAATGATAGGCAATGGTTCGATAAATAGCTCCGGTATCAACATAATGGAATCCAAGTTCTCCTGCAAGATATCTGGCCAAAGTAGTTTTTCCTGCCCCGGCAGGACCATCGATGGCAATACTCTTCATTGAAATTCCTCCGCTAAAAATCAAAGACAAGCCCACACAAGACCAGCAGGGAGACCGGGAATTTTACCGTTGAAAAAGACAGATAACCACAGGAGCCCTTTGTGGTTTTTGAGGTGTCCCGAATGCAGCTTCGGTGGAAACGGTCCGCCAGAATCTGCAGACATATCTGTATGGTATTGCGTGGTATGGTTTGTATCTTATGTGGCACCTTGCCAAAGATATTTAAAGGCCGCATATATCAGACGTGAGAGCCCGCAGCATATCCTGTTGCCCAGGCAATCTGAAGATTGAATCCGCCGGTGTAGGCATCAACATCCAGAAGTTCCCCCGCAAAAAACAAACCCGGCAAAAGCCTGGATTGCATGGTTTTGGGATCGACCTGCCGAACATCAACCCCTCCGGAGGTTACAATTGCTTCGCTTACCGGGCGTTTCCCGGAAATCCTGATGTCGAAACTCTTTGTAAGCTGCAGCAGACCGCAGCGCTGTGATCTGGTAACGCAATGCACTTTTGTATCACTGCTCAGCCCGGTTCGTTCCAGTATGACCGGAATGAGCGTTCTGGGAAAAAGCTTTCTGAGAACATTATCAAGGTTTTTGTTCTTGTCTTCATCGAAATCGCGCAGCAAACGGCGATCCAGTGTTTTTTCGTCAAGGGCAGGCTTTAAATCGATCCGGAAAGTGTACTCTTCGTTCGTCTTCATATGTGCACTGGCACTCAGAACGGTGGGGCCGGAAAGCCCGTAATGGGTAAACAGGAGCTCACCAAAATCGGTGTATACGGCCTCGCCTTTGCTGTTGACAAGTTTGATTGCAACATTTCGCAGTGACAGGCCCTGCAGCCGTGCACAGCAGTCTCCGTCTTCCTGCAGAGGGACCAGCGAACCCTGCGGCTCGATGATATTATGCCCGGCCTGCCGAGCCAAAGCATAACCGGAACCATCAGACCCCGTCCGTGGATAGGAACAGCCTCCTGTGGCCAGAATCACCCTGTTGGCAAGAATTGTGTCGCCCTGCGCAGTGCGCACGCCGCGAAGTGTCTGGTCTGTAATAATCAGGCCCTGTGCAGATCCGCCGTATTGCTTTACTCCGGCCTGAAACAGCCATTGTTGCAGAGCAGCAACAATATCATCGGAGCGATCTGAAATAGGAAATACACGATTTCCCCGTTCGATTTTGAGCGGTACGCCAAGCTCTTCGAAAAAGGAGATTGTCTCGGATGGCGGAAATGCGTGTAAGGCACTTTGCAAAAAACGCGGATTGCGAGGAATATTTTGAAGAACGTCTGCCACGGAGCAATTGTTTGTAACATTGCAGCGTCCCTTTCCGGTGATGAGCAGCTTGAGCCCTGTGGTACGACTGTGCTCCAGCAGCAGAATTCGTCTGTTTCGATCCGCCCGAGCCGCAGTCCCTGCGGCCATCATGCCGGCCGCCCCGCCGCCGACAACAAGTACATCAGCCGTCAATTTTTTCATAAACTTCGTATTCGTCCCAGATATGCTCTAATTCAGTGAAACGTTCCTGGATGTTCATGTCCTTTTCCTGACTTATCGCAACGATCAATGCATTTGCCAGGCTAAGCGGCGCAACAAGAGAATCTACCACCGAAACCATATCGCTCTTGGCAATCAGGGTATATTTGGCATACTCGGCCGTTGGAGCTGTGTGACTGTCGGTCAGGGCCACGACGCTGGCGCCGCAGTCGCTTGCAAATTTAACTGCCTTAACTGTTCTGCTGGAGTATCTGGGAAAGCTGATGCCTATCACAACATCTCCGGGGCCGACACGATAGATCTGCTCGAACATTTCACTGATGGAGGAGCGATCTACCAGCTTGACGTTATCAAACATCATATTAAAATAAAAGCCCAGAAAGCTTGCAATTGCCGCAGAGCTGCGAACTCCGAGAATATAGATTCGTTTTGCTCGGATGATTTCGTCCACAGCTTCCTGAAATACTCTGCGGTCTGTACTTTCGATGGTACTGCGGATGTTGTCAATATCTGACTGAAGGACTATTGCCATGAGATCTTCTTTTTCGAACATGGTATTGGCGACCTCAATACGCTGGACAGAGGTCAGCCTGTTGCGAATCATTTCCTGCAAAGCCTTTTGCAGGCTTGGATATCCATCATAGCCTATCACAGAGCAGAAACGGACAACAGTTGACTCACTGACTCCGACCGCCGCTCCCAGTCGCGACGCAGTAAGGAATGCCGCCTTGTCATAAGAAGAAACGATATACTCTGCAATATGTCTTTGCCCTTTCGACATAGTGGGCATACGTGCCTTGATGGCGGCCAGAATATCAGTTGCCATTTTTTCACCTTCATGAATTCAGATTCCGCATTATCCGGCAAATTCACGCATATTTTATCCGATTGTTTGCAAATATTCAAGCGTTTTTGCAGGCCATATACCTGCTTCCTGCATTTTATAAGCTCTGGAGATATGCTATCTCTGCATCTGTAAGCCGCCGCCACTTTCCGGCCGGAAGCTCTCCCAGACTGATCCTGCCCTCTCGAATTCGGCGCAGGCGCGTAACAGTAAGACCAGCTGCCTGACACATTCGTCGAATCTGGCGGTTTTTTCCTTCCCGGATGGTTATCTCAAGCAGAGCTGTATCTCCATGAGCGGCAAGAAGGCGCAGACAAGCTGCCTGGACCGTTGCCTCCCGAAGATGGATGGGGTACTTTAGTATACTAAATGCCTTTGGTTGCCAAGCACTCACCCAGACGAGATAAACCTTTTCCACTCTGTGGCTCGGATGCGTAAGCCTATTTGCCGTCTCACCATTGTTTGTAAGGATCAGCAGTCCCTCGGAATACAGATCGAGACGACCTGCAGGGTATACGCGTTCCCCGCAGTCAGCTACCAGATCGGCAACCGTTGGTCGGCCACGCTCGTCTGAGAGAGTTGTAACAAAGCCGCGCGGCTTATTGAGCATGATATAAACCGGATTGGGCCGCCTTTGAATTGCTTTGTCATCCACCAGAATTTCGTCGATATCCGGATCTGCCTGAGCACCAAGTTCTGCAATTATACCGTTGACCCGAACACGACCCTGGCGGATCCACTCTTCTGCCGTACGTCTTGAGGCAAGGCCTTCGGCTGAAATTATTTTCTGCAGACGCTGACGCATTTTTCCCCCTTTTGCAGTTGGCTGAACGAAAAAGAATTCTTCAAAAACCGAAGTCATATCCTGCAACATCCGACGTATCTTAAGCGCGGCTTTTTCGTAGAAAAAGGTTGAAATACGTGTTCTTCAGCATAAGAATGTTATTTGCTGCAAATATCGCATGCAGGATGCAGACGCTCGATGGCACTGTCAGTCCGCTTCTTCGGAAACAAAGGATTTTTCGTTCTTTTTCTTTTCGAGAATTGTTGTAACCTTGTCGATCAGCTCAGGTATTAATTCGATTGCACGGTCGAGTGTTGTGCTGGCCGGCTCATCCACAGGAATCAGCCGCACATTTGTGCCGTTTACAACAAGAAAGCCGACTGGAACTATGCTCACACCGGCCCCTCCACCGCCGCCAAAAGCATTTTCGGAGTCTGTACGCTGGTTTTTTGTGGCAAAGTCGGACCCACCGGAACCAAAGCCGATGGAAACCTTACTGACCGGGATTATTGTTACGCCGGATGCTGTGTTGATGGGTTCGCCGACAATTGTGTTGACATCTGCCATATCTCGAATTTTTGTGATGGTAGTGTCAAGCATTTCGCTGATATGATTATTGCCCATTTGTTTCCTTCCCTTCCTGCGCAGCACGTGCTGCCAAAGTTTTTTCATGTTTGTGGCGAAAATACAGCCGAACCACCCGCAGACCATAGCGTAGGCCCATACCGAGAAGCTGATACAGCCAGATCCGTATTGTGAGTGCCGTTTGGATCGCAATCGAAGCAGTATTGTCCGAGAGGTCAGCGCGAATATTTCTGTGTTTTATGGTAAAGGTGCTTTCAAGAACAGGAATCAGGCAGCCTATGGCGGCCCATGCGCGACCATAGTTCAGTGCAGTTTTGTATGGATCCTCACCCCCGAACCAGGCGCAAAGATCGAGATGCGTAATAACGAGCTTGCGCCGAAAGCTTCCCAATGCCTCGAGCAATACAGGCAGAAGCTGACGCAGCAGCGCAAAGTCTCCTCCCTTTTTCTGTTTCTTCGATCGACCATCTGCTGCGGGTTTTATGTGTCCGGATTTTTTTCCGGCAGACTTTTCGGCCCTTTTCTTTTTTGCAGGTATCAGGCGGATGCGAATCAGTCCAAGCCCTGCAAAAACAAGAGGACCGTTTTCATCATATTCGGCATGGATCTGAATCGGTGTCAGTGCCAGTGCGAGAAGAATCGCCAGGATGATCGTCGGAATCAGCATCAGAGTCCTCCTTCGGCTGCAGCAACCCGGCAGCATCCTGCAGTTGGTCAAGTGGAGGAAGCTGCTGAAGGGATTCTAATCCAAACACACGCAGAAACGCAGGTGTGGTACGGTAGAGAATAGGGCGGCCCGGTACCTCTAACCGTCCACATTCTTCAATCAGCTCTCTGCGCAGCAGTGAACTGACAGAATAGGAGCTGTCTACGCCTCTGAGCTGCTCAATGTATACCCTTGTTGTTGGCTGATAGTATGCAATTACAGCTAATGTTTCCAGTGCAGCTGCGCTGAGTCTGGTTGGTTTGCGGGTTTCCAAAGCCGCCGCAACGTAATCGCTCAGCTCGGGAGCCGTGCAAAGCTGCCAGCTATCTTCTATTCGAAGAAGTCTGATTCCGTGCCGTTCGTAGCTCAGCCGGGATTGCAGTTCTTTTGCAGCCTGTTCAAGCTCGTCTTCTGTGCAGTCAAAAAGCTGCATAAGCCTGCTGTTTGTTATTGGCTCCCCGGCTGCAAACAAAACAGCCTCCATCGTACGTGGAAGATCCTGCATAATTCCTCCGAGTGTGTCTTATTGTGTTTCTTCTTCCGGCATGCGCAAAAATGTAATTTTGGTTTCGTTGGACTCGTTTTCGGAAAAAGTAATACTCCCCAGGCGGCATAGCTCCAGCAATGCCAGAAATACAGCGACCAGCTCTGAACGGCCGGAGCATCCTGACAGTAACGATGGCAGGCTTATGCTGTTGTTTTGCGTCAGACGCTGAAGAATCTGCGCAGATTTAAGAGTTACCGGGTATGGCTCTGCCTGAGCAATTCCCGCAAAATCCAGGACAGATGGCGGAAGCCGCTGTGCCTCGCGATCGAGGATGCCGGCGAATGCACACAGCAGATCGTATGGATTATGACGAACATCATAGGGTCTCACTGTCGGCAACGGATCAGCGGGCTTTGGAAACATGAAAAGGCCGATCTGGTCACGTTGGGACAGCCAGGCGGAGGCCTGTTTGATCTGTGCATTTGCCCGCTTTCTTTCCCGCTCTTCCAGCGATCGGATCAGCAAGTCCATCTCATCCGTGGCCTTTTCCTCTTCTGAGGAAACAAGCATCTTGGATTTAATGTACACCAGATAAGAAGCCATTGCAACAAACTCACTGGCAATTTCCATGTCCATCCGTTTCATTTCGGCCATCCATGCCAGATACTGCTCAAGAATATCTGAAAGGCATACATCCTGAATCTCAATTTTTTTCTTACGCAGCAGTTGGACAATTAAATCCAACGGACCTTCGAAGTCGTCGAGAGTTTCTCGAGTATGGATTATACCCTTCAGGTGATAGACAGGCTGCTGCATCGGATCACGCTCCAAGCCCGGAAAGAATTTCATATGGGAACCATGTAATCACGGAAAATGCATTCAGTATACCACTTCGTAAATATTGGAGCGGTGCGTCTAAAACTCCGGCAAACAACAATCCGATCAGAACAAGCATGCCCCATCGCTCATAGTGCATCAAAAACCAATAGATACGGTCTGGCAGCAAAATACCGAGAACCTTTGATCCATCCAGTGGTGATATGGGGATGATGTTAAACACGGCAAGGCCAACCGATAATACTGCGGTATATTCTGTAAATTCAATAGCCCACACAATCGAATCTGCCTTTTTGCAAATGTAAATATAACAGAATACACTGCGCAGCAGCAGAACAGCCAGAGCCAGAAGCAAATTGCTTACAGGTCCTGCCAAAGCAGTAATCGCCATGTCACGCTTGGGGTGTTTGAAATTGTTTGGATTAATCGGCACTGCCTTGGCCCATCCGAATTTGAAAACAGCCATCATAATCAATCCGAAAATGTCAATATGTTTCAGAGGGTTCCAGCTCAGGCGTCCGCTTTGTTTTGCGGTCTGATCACCCAGCCAAAGAGCAACCCGACCGTGACTTGTCTCGTGGACAACAACGCAAAGAAGAGATGCCGACACAACAAGCACCGTGGTCTTCAGGTCGTCCAGTTGCAGCTGATGAATCCACGCAAGAAACCTGCTCACGCCGTACCCCCTCCTTTCTGAAAAATCACAGGGCTGATCCCGGCACATGGCAGAGGATCAGCCCAACATGATCAGATTGCTTCTCCGCAACGTAAAATGAATGATACCAGGCGGTCGCGGCCGGTTCCCTTTAGCGCGGAAAATGCAATAACCTCAACTGTTTCATCCAGCTTCAGCGTCTGCCGGATAAGTTCCAGATTGGGCGCAATCTCGCCGGTGCGGAGCTTGTCAAGTTTGTTGGCCGCGACCACCCAGGGCTTTCCGCTGCTGCGAAACCAATCGGCCATCTCCATATCCTGCACTGTCGGCTTGTGTCGGGCATCAACAATCAACACACCGGCAGACAGATGGCCGGACGCAAAATACGCCTCCATCAGTCTGGCCCAGCGCATACGTTCGGATTTTGAAACCTGCGCATATCCATAACCAGGCAAATCAACCAGATACAGCGCTTTATCGATGAGAAAAAAGTTCACATGGATGGTTTTTCCCGGAGTGGACCCAACAAAAGCCATCTTCTTTCGGTTAAGGACTCTGTTCAGTACTGAGGATTTACCGACATTGGATCGCCCTGCGAAAGCAATCTGTGGGCAGGAATCGATCGGAAACGACTTTGGATCTGCTGCCGAACGAATAAATTCTGCGTTTTGCAGATTCATTTTTTCCTCCTGGGGGTGATTATTGTTTCATCGTGCTCCGGTTCCTGGTTTTTTGGGATTTGGGCGGAACAATCATCTCAGGCTGCACCATTTCGGTTTCTTCCTCGCATGGTAAGCAGGTGGAAGCTTCCTGCACGGACCGGACTTTTGCAAAATCCAATGCCGTGTGCAGAACTGCATCTGCTGTTTTTACGGGAATGAAGCGAAGAGCCTGCCGGACGGTCTGATCAATCTCTTCCAGATCCTGTTCGTTGTCCGCCGGGATAATTACGGTTTTTATCCCCCTGCGCAGAGCGGCCATGGTCTTTTCTTTTAGACCGCCAATTGCCAAAACACGACCGCGGATGGTTATTTCTCCTGTCATGGCGACATCTCTGCGCACCGGCGCACCAGTCAGTGCCGAGACAATCGCCGTGCATATGGTTACACCGGCAGACGGCCCGTCTTTCGGTACAGCACCTTCCGGAAAATGTACGTGTATGTCTGTGTTTTTATAGAAATCACCCGGAATGCCCAGGCTTTTTGCGCGTGAGCGAATATAACTCACAGCAGCCTGCACCGACTCCTTCATTACATTGCCCAGATTTCCGGTCAGTTCAAGCTTTCCTGTGCCCTCGGTTACGTTGCATTCAACCTCAAGTGTGTCTCCGCCAACACTTGTCCAGGCCAAGCCTGTTACGACACCAACCTGATCATCCTGATTCAATACATCCGGGAGATATTTTTTCGGTCCCAGAAAATCAGACAGATTTTCCTCGTTTATGAGTACCTTTTGAATGCTTGCGTCCTCGACAATCCGGACAGCCGCCTTTCGGCAAACCTTTCCCAGCTCTCTTTCGGCATTTCGTACACCGGATTCACGGGTATAACCGGTAATGAGGCTTCGAATGGCATCATCCGTAATTTTCAGCTGTGTTTTTTTCAGTCCATTTTTCTTCAGCTGCTTGGCGAGCAGGTGTTTTTTTACAATCTGAAGCTTTTCCTCGTCTGTATAGCTTGTCAGTTCAATAACCTCCATACGGTCCAGAAGCGCAGCCGGTATGGTAGATGTTGTGTTGGCTGTAGTAATGAACATTACGTTGCTCAAATCAAACGGAAGCTCAAGATAGTGATCGGTAAAGTGGTCATTTTGTTCGGAGTCCAGCGCTTCAAGCAGTGCGCTCGACGGGTCGCCCCTGTAATCGGAACCAAGCTTGTCGATCTCGTCAAGAAGCATCAGCGGGTTATTACTTCCGGCTTCACGAAGCCCATTGATAATCCTTCCGGGCATTGCTCCGATATAGGTGCGGCGGTGTCCGCGGATGTCTGCCTCGTCGTGAACGCCGCCCAGAGCGACACGAACCAGTTTTCGGTTGAGGCAGTTCGCAATTGACATGGATATGGAGGTTTTTCCGGTCCCGGGGGGGCCAACCAGACAGATAATCTGCCCGCCAATATCCGGTGAGAGCTTTTTTACACTCAGCATCTCAATGATGCGCTGCTTTACCTGATCCAGTCCATAATGATCCCGGTCCAATATTCTTCTGGCAGCCTGAATGTCTATTCGTTCTTTTGTCTGCTTATCCCAAGGCAGCTCGAGACAAATATCCAGATAATTGCGCAGAAGAGCAGCATCGGAACCGCCGGAAGCCTGCTTTTCAAGACGGTTTACGTCTTTTAGCAGTTTCTTGCGCGTATCATCGGAAATATTATGAATGGCATTAATTTTTCTTCTGTATTCCTGAATTTCATCGTTGTCGTCTCCCTCGCCAAGCTCATCCTGTATGACCTTAAGCTGCTCGTGGAGAACATATTCACGCTGACTCTGACTTATAGCATCCTGCAGCTTATCCTGAAGTTGTGTCTGAATAGAGAGCACTTCGTTTTCACGGCGCAGGCTGTCACAAACCAATCGCAGGCGCCTGACCGGATGCAATTCGCTTAAAATCTTTTGTTTGACTATATAGTCCACATACATGCTCTGTGCAATTGTGTCGGCAAGCTCACCGGGATCTGCAGTATAATAAGCGCGGATTATTGTCTCCTGAGAAATCTTGGAGACGTACTCTGCATATTGTTCAAACAGACCATATGCAAGCCGACAGACAGCCTCAACCTTTGGGGTTTCAGTCTGACAAAGGGTATCCTGCAGAAGCTCTATCTGCCCGCTGAGAAAGGGATCTGATTTTGTCAGCTGCGTCAGTCGTCCGCGCTGCTCGCCTTCTACCAGGATGCGCATGGTCTCGCCCGGAAGACGCAGAATCTGTTTTATGATGCAGACTGTTCCGATTTCATAAAGATCGGCCTGCCCCGGATCATCTGTCTGCAGATCTTTTTGTGCAGCCAGAAAAATCCGGCGTTCCTGCGTCTGCATTGCTTCATTTACAGATGTAACGGACTTGTCGCGCCCGACGTCAAAGTGAAACCTGGCGCCCGGAAACACAAGAAGCCCGCGCAGAGCCATAACAGGCATGTGCTCTGTGATGATAATATCGCTCATGTATCACCGCTCCTTTGCAATTGACCGCCCCGCGGTGAAGCAGTCAGGGAGTATTAGCACTCATTATCTTTGAGTGCTAAAAATACTATACCCGGATTATTCTTTTTTTGCAAGGCCTTTTTACAAAATTTCAGGCTCTGTTAACAAATCCGGCTGCCGCAATATAACACTGCGGCAGCACGGAATCATACTATGCAGCATACGATTTGCAAAGGATTATCCCTCCGCCTTGCAGGGCATTTCGGAAAGCAGATACGCCGCTTTCTGAAAACTGCTGTACGGTGTTGTCCTAAGAGACCTGACTCTTTTTCTTTACCTTTACCTTTGATGAACTGACATGAAGAGCCTCGCGCGGATGGTCCGGGTTACGAATTACTTCGGGCTTCGTGCCCTCTTCAACACTTTGGCGGGTAATGATTACCTTTTCAATTGTCGGGTCGGACGGCATTTCATACATAATTTCCTGCATTACGTCTTCCATGACAGCGCGCAAACCACGGGCTCCGATCTGACGTGCAATAGCCTTTTCTGCCACAGCCTCAAGTGCTTCGTTGTCGAAGCCCAGCGTAACACCGTCGAATTCAAAAAGCTTGCTGTATTGCTTGCACAGTGCATTTTTGGGTTCGGTCAGAATACGGACCATATCTTCTTTTGTGAGGCTGTCGAGAGATGTGATCACCGGGAGTCTGCCGACCAGCTCCGGGATAATCCCAAATTTTAGCAGGTCGTGCGGCTGGACAAGTTGAAACAGCTTTCCGACATCCCTGTCGGTTTTTGCATCTATTTCGCCGCCAAAGCCAATAGAACTCCTTGCTGTACGTGATTCGATGATCTTATCCAGACCATCAAAGGCACCTCCGCAAATAAAAAGAATATTGGTTGTGTCAATCTGAATAAATTCCTGTTGAGGATGCTTTCGGCCGCCCTGAGGCGGTACGTTGGCAACCGTACCTTCGAGAATTTTCAGCAGAGCCTGCTGTACGCCTTCGCCGCTTACGTCCCGGGTAATGGAGGTATTCTCACTCTTGCGGGCAATTTTGTCCATCTCGTCAATGTAGATGATGCCGCGCTGCGCCAACTCGACGTTGAAATCTGCCGCCTGAAGCAGACGCAGAAGAATGTTCTCAACATCCTCACCAACATATCCGGCTTCTGTAAGGGTGGTTGCATCCGCAATGGCAAATGGTACATTCAGCATCTTTGCCATAGTTTGAGCAAAAAGCGTTTTCCCGCTCCCGGTTGGTCCAATAAGCAGAATATTGCTTTTTTGCAGTTCAACATCACTGGCATCAAACAGAATGCGCTTATAGTGGTTGTAGACAGCCACTGACAACGCGATTTTTGCATGTTCCTGACCGATGATGTAATTGTCCAGATATGCCTTGATTTCAGCCGGAGTCGGGATTTTATCAATGGCGGAGCTGAGAGCTGCCGATTGAGATTCCTGTGGAATTTCTGCTCCTTCTCGAAGGATCTCATCACACAGGGCTACGCATTCGTTGCATATGTATACATTTGGTCCGGCAATCAGGCGATCAACCTGCTCTTGCCGTTTACCGCAAAAGGAGCAACGAATGCTGACTTCATTTTTTGCCAAGGGCCATCGCTCCTTTCGGTAATCAGCGTTGATAGTATACCTGGTCTATCAAGCCGTAATTTCTGGCCTCTTCTGCCGTCAGGAAGTGGTCGCGTTCGCAGTCAGCCGCAACCTGTTCGACGGATTTTCCTGTGTTCGCTGCCAGAATTTCATTCAGCTTGTTTCTCAGCTGAAGCATGCGGTCTGCATGAATCTGAATGTCGGTAACCTGCCCCTGCATGCTTCCGAGTGGCTGGTGAATCATGATTTCGGCGTTGGGCAAAGCAATCCGCTTGCCTTTTGTGCCGGATGAAAGAAGAAAAGCGCCCATACTGGCCGCCATGCCGATACAGATGGTGCTTACGTCGCACTTGATGTATTGCATGGTATCATAGATGGCCATGCCGGAGGTCACGCTGCCGCCGGGGCTGTTGATGTAGAATTGGATGTCTTTTTCTGGATCCTGAGCCTCAAGATAGAGCAGCTGCGCCACGATCAAACTGGCTGTGGTATCGTTGACCTCTTCTGAAAGGAAAATGATACGGTCATTAAGCAGACGGGAAAAGATATCATAGGATCGTTCTCCTCTGCTTGTCTGTTCTACTACATAGGGAACCAAACTCATGGTTAACCTCCATTCTTTGCAATACGGTTCTGAAGGCTCCCTCACCTTTCGGAAAGGGAGCCGATAAATGAGTTCAGAATAGGATCGCTTAGACCTCAGCCCTGTTTTCGGCGTTCATCTTTTCCATTTCGGTTTTGACTTCTTGCGCAACCTCTGCTGCAGAAGTGAATTCGGCATTATCGATAATAAGCTGAACAGCCTTTGTATTTTTTATGGTGTTGCGCACAGAGTCTGCCTGAACATAGCTCTTGACCTTTTCAAGCTCCATATCGTTTTCGTCTGCCATAACCGCATATTCAGCCTCGATCTCTTCGTCGGTTGCATCAAGGGCTGCATCTTTGGCGATAGCCTCGAGTACAAGATTGTTTTTAACTTCTTTTTCGGCATTGGTACGCAGACCCATTCGCAGAGCATTTTCATCCATGCCCATCATGCCGAGATAATCCTGAAGGGTCATGCCGTTGGCGGCAAGCTGATACTCGTAGCTCTGCAGATAAGATTCGATCTGATCCTGATACATGGATTCAGGGATCACAAACTGAGCATTTGCTGCAGCCTGACTGACAGCACGGTTTTTCAGGTTTGCTTCGGCCTGTTCTTTTTTGTAGGTTTCTTTTTTCTCGCGCAGGCTGGCCCGCAATTCATCGAGTGTGTCGAATTCGGAAACATCCTTTGCAAATTCGTCATCCAGCTCTGGCAAAAGAGTTTCTTTTACTTCGTGAACCTTGCATTTGAAGACAGCAGGCTTTCCGGCCAGCTCGGCGGCTTGATAGTTTTCGGGGAAAGTGACCTCAACATCTTTGTCTTCTCCGGCCCGGACACCGATGAGCTGATCTTCAAAGCCGGGAATAAATGAGCCTGAGCCCAACTCCAGGGAATAATTTTCTCCCTTGCCGCCCTCGAAGGCAGTCCCATCCAGAAAACCTTCGAAGTCAATAACAACTGTGTCGCCCGACTGGGCAGGCCGATCTGCCGTCTGAACGCGAGCATTGCGCTTTGCCATAGACTTGATGTCGTCTTCGACTTCGGCATCAGAAACGGTTGTGTCGTCTTTTACGAGCTTGAGTCCTTTATATGCACCAAGAGTTACTTCGGGATAAAGGTCGATCGTGTAGATGATGGTAGCAACGCCGTCTTCTACGGTGTAGTCCTGTATCGCCGGATTGCCATAGACGTTCAGATCCTTGCACATCTCAGACTTCAGGGCATCGGCAAGAGTTTGCTGTGAAATCAGTTCTACGGCATCGTCGTGAAATACGTTGGAACCATACATGCCTTCGACAACCTTGCGAGGCGCATGGCCCTTGCGGAAGCCGGGAATCTGAATGGATTTTTTCTGCTTTGCATAAGCTTTGTTGATGGCGTCTTCGAAGGCCTCTTTTTCGATCTCGCAGATAATCCTAGCACTGCATTTCTCCTGCTTTTCGATGCTCTTTACGTTCATAGTGGTGATCCTCCCATAGCCGAAAAAAACTCCGGCAAGTTTGTTCATTTAAAATCCTGTTTATTTTACCAGATAAACGGTGAAAATGCCATATTTTTTTTAGAGCAGTACTGCATAATTCAGCATGCACGATTTGCGGCAGATTTTCTGCCGAATCGATGAGGAAAACCGCAGCCATGCTCTGTGTATGGCAAGGTTTGATGGCGATGCGTCGGCGGAAAGATCTGCGATACACCGCAGATGAATTGTGCGGTGCAGCCCTTGGCCGCACTTCTATCCAAACAGCTCCGACAGATTCCCATAGCCTCGTGCATTCAGATGTTTTGTTATACAGTGATATTCATTTTTGGCTTTGTCGTGCTGCTTCAACGGATCTTCAAGGGTTTGAAGCCGAGATAATCCGATGAGCAAAGCCAATAGCCAACACCGGCGTGTATTTCCTGCCGGGCCAGTCTGTGACCGGTCCCATGCAGATGCCCATACCAGCAGTCCTTGACATGATACCGACTGAGCAGACTGAGTATTTCAGGACAGATATAATTCCGGCAAAGCGGCGGGTAATGTAAAAAACAAAGCTTTGGATGATCTCCAGCCGCCTTCAGGCTGGCCTCTAAGCGTATCAGCTCCCGTCGAAAAATTTTTTCTCCGTGTGGACTGTCGGTTTCTTCTTCGAAAAACCATCCGCGTGTTCCGCACAGAGCCAGATCCTCATAATAATAGCAGTTGTTGTGCAAGAGCTCCAGCCCGGACAAGTTGTGCTGAAGGCAAAAGGCATGAAATTTAGATGCAGTCGACCACCAATAGTCATGGTTTCCCTTGACAATAAGCTTGCGCCCCGGCAGTGACGCCAGAAATCTGAAATCGGGCAGAGCTTCATCGAGTGTCATACCCCAGCTTGTATCGCCGTTTAACACAATCGTATCCTGCGGCTGCAGCAGGCTCAGCCCCTGTGTAAGCTTTTCAACATACCCATTCCAGGCGCCTCCAAATACATCCATGGACTTGTCTGCACCAAAAGACAGGTGCAGATCGCCCATCACATACAGAGACATCAGCGCAACAGCCCCAATACAACGTCTGCCATGTGATCTTTTGCAACGCAATCGTTAAAGCGTGGGGTTTTTCCCTGCAGTTCGGCAAGCGGTGCCGGAGCTTTTATTCCGGTGGCTTGAGACAACTGATAGATAATAGAAGTTCCAGACGCAAGTTTTGTTTCTCCCAGAGCCTGCAGTACGCTGGAGCAGAACTTAAACGGACTGGCCGTAGACACGACAGTGCAGGGCGAGGTGTCCCCGGTCTGAGAACGATAATCCTGCAGAACAGACCACGCAACGGCAGTATGTGTATCCATAAGGTAGTTTCTCTCCCGAAACAGCTTTGCAATTTCCAGTGCCCCGCGTTCGTCTGAGCACCAGCCGGCTGCAAAGTCGTTCTGCAAAGCTGTCAGCAGCTCTGGAGCTATGGTGTATTTCCCCTCTTTGCTCAGGCTGTTCATATAACCTCGAACGGTTTTATCGCTGCGAGACATGCCATAAAGCAGACGCTCAAGATTTGAGGAGATCAGGATATCCATTGACGGGGATGCCGTAGTGTGGAACGGACGGTTGCGATCGTATACCCCGGTGTGGATAAAGTCTGTCAGAACATTGTTCTCATTGGAGGCGCAGATCAGTTTTTTGATTGGAAGTCCCATCTGCCGGGCATACCAGCCCGCCAGTATATTGCCGAAATTTCCTGTTGGCACGCAGAAATTCAAGGGTTCTCCGAGAGTTATATAATTGGAGCTGACGAGATCGCAGTATGCAGAAATATAGTATACAATCTGGGGCAGCACACGCCCCCAGTTGATGGAATTAGCGGAGGACAGAAAATACCCGCGATTGGAGAGCTCTTTTCTGAGATTGGGATCGGAAAAAATAGCCTTTACGCCATTTTGCGCATCGTCAAAATTTCCATCCACCGCGCAAACACCTACATTGCCGCCCTGCTGTGTTATCATCTGGAGCTTTTGAATGTCCGATACACCGTCACGCGGATAGAACACAAGGATATTTGTTCCCTGTACATCACAAAAGCCCTCAAGAGCGGCTTTCCCGGTATCGCCGGATGTGGCTACCAGAATACAGGCCGTGCGCTGTTCGTCTGTTTTTTTCAGACCCGCAGTAAGCAGATAAGGAAGCATCTGCAGAGCCATATCCTTGAATGCACATGTCGGTCCGTGCCAAAGCTCAAGAATATGCGTTGTCGGATCTATGGAAACAACAGGAGCAACCATCGGATGATCAAACTTTTCAGGCCGATAGGCCCTGGCAGCAAAGCTGTCAAGTTCTTCGAAGGAGAATTCCGGCAAAAACAGGTGCATTACCCACGACGCCCGCTTTGTATAGGGCAGGGAGGAGAGCATCTGAATATCATGCGGTGTAAGCTTCGGAAGTTCTTCGGGCAGCAGAAGTCCACCGTCACGGCTGAGTCCCTGAACAATAGCCTGAGGCGATGTAAAATCGAGTGAACTGTCTCTGGTGCTTATGTATCGCATATCTGTTTCACAACCTCCCGAACATTCTGATAAAAAATCCCATCTGCCATTGCCGTTGGTATGCCGTTTTGAATCAGGTAATCATAAAGCTTTTGGTAATCATCCACACCATTAAATCCCTCCGGCAGCGTATCACAGCCGTCGAGGTCGCCGCCAAGCCCGATGTGTCTCTCTCCGCCAAGGTCCAGAAAATGTTCGATGTGGGCACGGACATCGCTAAAGTCAACAAGATTCCTGCCCAGAAACTCGGTATAAAGGTTCAGTCCTGCAAAACCGCCGGTTTTGCAGATTTCTTGAAACATGTCATCACTGAGGTTGCGGCTGTGTCCGCAGATTCTTCGTGCGTTGGAGTGGCTGGCTACAACCGGAGCCTGTGTAATGCTGCATATGTCCCAAAAGGCCTCATCGGAGATATGGCTGACATCCACCAACATTCCCAGCTGCTGAGCTCGTCGTACAAATTCTTTTCCCCGGGCTGTAAGTCCTCCGCCGGTTGTGTTTGTACCTGCAAGCGCGTTTTGAAAGTTCCAGGTAGGAGACACCATTCGGAAACCCATTTCATAGGCCTGATCCAGATGTCCGGGATCGCAGTCGATGGCTTCAGCGCCTTCGATGGACAAAAAAATTGCCGTTTTTCCGGATGCGATAGCCTGCTCACCCTGTTCAATCGTACGGCAGATTGCTGCATGATCCTTGCAGCGCTCAACCTCGCGGAGCAGATTCTCGTACATTGCCTGTAGCATAGCCGGTGCAGAAGCGTATTGCCGATACGGTGCCTGTTCTCTTCCGGGAAGGGGTGGATAAGCCGCCAAAGAAGTAAAATGGCCGAAAAACTGAGCATAGCCTTTCAGCTTTGAGGCTCGGTCAAGGCTGATCTGCAGATTGTTGTGGTCCAAAGGCTTATGCTCTAAAAGCATCGACATGGCAGTATCGCAGTGACAGTCGAAAACGTTCATAAAGCCCTCCTTAATCGCGCTTTAAAAGGCATTTGTCAAATGTGTAATGCGTGGAGTTTTTGTTTCCGTACCCTGTGGAGCCAGAATCTCAATGATATCAAATCTCGGCTGAAGCCCAGACGGCGCGCTGGCCTGAAACCAACAGATCGCAGCCTGACGAAGCCTGTGCTGTTTAGCCGGCGTGACCGCCTCCCGCGGATAGCCGAAGACAGTATTTTTTCGCTGCTTAACCTCGACAAAAACCAGAAAACGGTCTTTTTTTGCAATAATATCAATCTCGCCATACCGACAGCTGAAGTTGCGATCTATAATAATGTATCCCTGACCGGTCAGAAATTGTGCGGCCACTTCTTCTCCCCAGGCGCCAAGTGACAGTCGGCTGCCTTCAGTCATATGTAACCGCCTCACGTTTTTTTTCGAGATTTGTCAAAAAGCTCTGTCTGTGAATTGGGCTGGGTCCGAGTTCAAACAGTGCCTGATAGTGACGTTTCGTCGGGTATCCCTTATGAATCTCAAAGCCATATCCCGGATATTCGGCGGCGTATGCTTCCATAAAGCGGTCGCGAGTCACCTTTGCCAGAATGGACGCAGCGGCAATATTGGCGCTCTTCCCGTCCCCGCCTATAATGTCTCTGGCCGGAATCGAAAGGTGCGGCAGATGGTTTCCGTCAACCAATGCGAAATCTGCCGGAACAGGCAGCGACTCTATAGCGTGCTTCATTGCAAGAAGGGAAGCCTGAAGGATGTTCAGCTCATCGATCTCTTTCGGGCCGACAAAGCAGATGGAAAAAGAGATCGCCTGCTGGGTGATTTGTTCGAACAGGGCCCTGCGGCGCTTATCCGTAAGTTTTTTGGAATCATTCAGGCCCGGAATGATCAACCCGTGCGGCAGTATGACCGCAGCAGCACACACCGGCCCTGCCAGAGGGCCGCGTCCAGCCTCATCCGTCCCGCAAATATAATTATACTCCGGATAGACATTTTCAATTTGCCAGAGATCAGGAGTCATGCGCTGTCCTCACTTTCTTCGGGGGATTCAAGCGTGATGCGTCCCAATCTGCCGGACCGAAATTCTTCGAGAACGGTCTGGGCCGCACGCTGTGTGTCTGCTTCGCCTCCGGCTGCCAAAAACCCGCGATTTTTCGCTGCGCAGTGCAACAGTGTCAGGCCGTCGGCATCAGGAAAGGATTCCAGCTTATATCGATGTATCAGAAGTTCGGGATAGCGGGCCCAAAGAAGTTCCATAAGACCTGCTGCCAAAGTCTCCGTGTCGAGAATGGAGTCTTTTACCGCACCGGTATAAGCCAGTCGAAGCCCGACCCCTGGATCATCAAATTTCGGCCACAGAATTCCTGGCGTATCCAAAAGCTCCAGACCGCGGTCAACCGTTATCCACTGTGTGCCTCTGGTAACGCCGGGGCGATTTTCTGCCTTTGCTCCCCTACGGCCGGAAATCTGGTTGATAAATGTGGATTTTCCGACATTTGGAATTCCTACGACCATTATACGCAGAGTTCTTCCGGACTGCCCTTTTGACGCATAGCGTTCAAGTTTGTCTTTGAGCAGAACTCGAACTGCCGTAACTACATCGGATACGCCCCTTCGGTTTTTGCAGTCGGTTTCGACAACCACATATCCCTTTGATCTAAGTAAGGCCTTCCATGCCCTGGTCTGAGCAGGATCAGCCAGATCTGATCGATTCAGCAGAATCATCCGAGGCTTCTGGCCGCAGATTTCATCCAGATCCGGGTTTCGGCTGGAATAGGGTATCCTTGCATCCCGCAGCTCGCAGACCGCATCTACCAGCTTCAGGTTTTGTGCCATTATTCGTTTTGTTTTTGCCATGTGGCCCGGATACCATTGTACTGTGTAGTCCTCGATCATGTTCCCTCCTGCTCCCAAATACCCATCTCCGGTCTTCCGGCATGACTGAACGGGAACAGTATACATAACACCTTTCCCATAACCTGACGCTTGTCGATCATTCCGATTTCAGCAAAACGACTGTCTGCGGATTCGTTGCGATTGTCTCCCAAAACGAAGATACAGTTTTCAGGCACCTGCACAGGCATCTGAAGAGTTCCACGGTTGTAGGTAGGTGCAGCTGTGTAGTCTTCATCAAGAGGTTCACCGTCTACATAGACAACACCTGCATCATAATCAATCCAGACAGTCTGCCCCTCGGTGGCAATCACGCGCTTGATGAGCGGCTCGTCCTTATAATTCTCCTGCATGAGAACAACAATATCTCCCTGTCGGTAGTTCTGGCTGAGAAAATTACTGAGCAATACAACTTTGTCGTTGTTCTCAAGGGTTGGGTACATGGACATTCCAGATACACTGACAAGTCGGACAAAAAATACAAAAACAACAGTTATCACTGAAATACAGCCTACGATTTCACGCAGCCAGGCATATAGTTCATAGGCCAGACTCTGCGGATCCTGTTCTGCAGATTTGACCGGGTTGTTTTTATTCATAACACAGCTCTCCTGACAGTTGGACTGGGCTTATTATACATAGTTTGGGTAAATAAAAAAAGGGGCGAATGCCCCTTTTTTTGCTGCAAGGATGATTAAACGCGCTCTTTGACCTTTGCGTTCTTGCCAACACGGCTGCGCAGGTAATACAGCTTTGCGCGACGTACTTTGCCACGACGAACGGTCTCGATTTTCACGATGTTGGGAGAGTGCAGCGGGAATACTTTTTCACAGCCTACGTTGTAGGAAATGCGGCGGACAGTAATGCTTTCGTTGATTCCGCCATGCTTTTTGGCGATTACAGCGCCCTCAAAGGCCTGTACTCTCTCGCGTGTACCCTCTTTGATCTTCACGTGAACGCGGACGGTATCGCCGACGTTGACGCTGGGAACCTCGGACTTCATGTATTCCTGGGTCAAAGCTTTCATCAGATCCATTTTGGAATCCTCCTTGTAATCAGGCGTTCTTACCGCAGAAAAGGCAGCCAGTTGAGTCGGTACCGGGCTCAGGCAGCAGACGCGGCAGCGGACCACCATTATGCACCCCGCAATTTTATCATAGGGCGTGCCGTTTTGCAAGGTTTTTCTTCGGTTTTCGATTATCCATCCGACATCGCAAATCAAGACATTCTTTATGTGGTCAATGTAATGGGGATGGTGTCACCTTCGAGGATTGTCTGGAAGGCAGTCTCTAATGTCTGGATGTTGCGCAGATAAACATAGAACTCGGCCTCACCGTCTACGAAAGCCGCATATTGGCGATCATTCACTCTGACAAGCTGAAGATTGTGACTGGATCCGTCCAGAAAGTTAATTGTAATATCTACATCCGGATCTCCCTGCGGAACCTGTGCCAAATCGGAGACAACGCGGAAATAAAGCGTTCGAATATAGAGCCGTCGGCAGTTGACTTCGCTGAATGCTTCTCCGTTTAATGTGGCATTGATGCCATCTGTCTCGACATCGTTCGTGTTGATGTATGTGTAATGCTCCATTTCAACGCGATAGCTCTGCCCGTTGATCAGATAGTCCACACTTTGAACGTCTTCAATGGCATAGTACCAAACAGTACGGATCATCAGATCAACGTAGTTGACCTGAAGCCACGTAAAGGCTGTGGACGGGCAGGTCAGCAGCGTCATCGTCCCATCGATCATGATGTATGTGTAATCTGCATTGACGCATTGATTCCCGATGAGTATGTTTATGCTGTTCCCGGAGATATCCGTCATTTCCAGGCGGGCCGGCTGATCAAAGCCATATTCCTCAAGCTCGTCCTCGGTCAGGTCTTTTTCGATGGTATAAACACTGACCGTTGCTACGGCATCCATGACTTTTTCCTTAATGACCGTATCGTTGCCGGATGCCTGAGTAGGCTGACTGACCGCATAATCTGCCATTCCCACGTTGTATTCGACAGAATAATCAAAATCACGCTGCATTTCGATGACCGCGCCATCCGCCGTAGTCAAACGAACCCAGTTGATGTTTTCGTATATGTCGTCCTCTTCGTAGGTCGGAAAAAGTGTTATGGCGCGGAAGTCGATTTCACTTCGACTGAGCAGGCTCTGTACGTAGTTTCCTATGACATAGATATTGCCGGAATTGCTGGCCATAATATACCAGTTGTTGTCTACAGGAGTCTGATTCCCGAGATACAGATCGATCTCGCTGCCGTCTGCATACATTGTTCGAATGATATACCACGGATTTTCCAGACCATACTCGGCCAGATCCTGCCCCTCGCCGTCTATTACGTGCTGTGCCGTGATGGAGGTCAGCGTATAGAGAAAGCTGCGCAGCAGAGACTCGTCATAGGTGAAATACGGATTGCCCGGTGTAACATCAAATGTAATCCGTTCGTCTTCCTGCGCGGGTTGAATCACATCAACATACATGGTGTCTCCTGCAGGATCGCAGAGCTCAAAATGCGTCAGTTCATCGTAGTTTGTGGAGATCACATAAACAGTTTCATCGGGTGCTTCTTCTGCTGCGGTCTCTTGCGACGTTACGGTTTCTGTCTGTTCAGTCTGCGTGGCATCGGCGGAGTTGTCCTTAAAGACGAAAATCATCAGAAGCAGAACAGCTACAACCACCACAATTACAATTGCTGCGATAATTAAAGGTTTCAGTCTGCCCATTACAGATGTCTCCTTTTCGCCCAGACGCCAACGCCGACAGCCAATGTGCCAACAGGAATGACGACGATAAGCAGCCAGAACAAAACCCTGGCCTGCCAGCCGGTGATGGTCATGGTTGTAGACTCATAGGTTTTTGCATCAATGATTACGGAGTCGGAATCTGTATTGATGAAATTCAGGAACTGAAGCATATATTCCCGGTTCACAAAAGCATCCTGCTGAAGTGTGGAGTCGGATACCATGCCTGCATTTGCAAACATCACGTATGTAGTTTGCTGAACCATGTTTGTGTCCATGTATTCCATGCTCATCAGAACAGTAAGGTTGAACGGTCCGTTCAGATCTCCATCCTGCTTTTCATATGTTTCTATCGAACCAACAAGGTTTTTTGAGTAGGAGTAGTCGGAAGAACGCATCAGTATGTTGGTTGTCCGCCAGTCGTCTGATTCGAAAAGCTGGCGCAGAGGTCGGCAGTTTGGCAGCAGCATATAGCCCTTTTGCAGGTTGTCCGTGATACCCTCGTAGGTGTATACACTGGGAAGCAACGCGTTTGGATAGGCCTGAGACAGACTCTGATAGTTATCGAGAACCAGCTCCTGCTGGTATTCTACGCCCCATTCCTGGAAGTAGGTTTCGAGATTATCAAGGCGTGGTGTGTTCAGTGCGAAAAGCACGATCATCCGCCCGCCGGCGTTTAGAAAATCATCGATCTTCTGGATTTCATCACTGGTGTAGTCCGCCTGCGGCTCGGATATGATCAGAAGCTGGCAGGTTTCGGGAATCTGGTCATTTTCTGCCATGAGGTTTTGCGTCTGTACTTCGTAGTTGGAGCTTCCCAGCAGGTCGGTAAGTTCCTCGAGGCTGGTGTTTTCGCCATGCCCGCTGATAAAAACAGCCATAGGAACCTTGTCCGCCAGAACATAAACAATGGCTCCGGTCAGCGCCTCCTCGGCATCCAGGCCCACAATATAGGTGCGATTGGAATCTTCATCGGTGTAAAGTTCGAGCAGATCAGAGGGACTGAGGAGCTTGTAGCGCTTAGAGCTCTCTACAATCAGATCTCCGCTGCTCAGGTCACCCAAAGCATTGTATTTTTCGTATAGCTGTGGGTTGAGATAGGGATCGACATATTGAACGGTCAGATTCCCGTTCCCGAGGATCTGGTATTTGCGAAGCACTTCGCGAATCTGGTAGTAGGTTTCGTGATTTTCGTAATCTACCTCAGCTGCCATGACCGTGATAGTCACGGGCTCAGACAGATTGGCCAGATATTGGTTTGTTCCGTCGCTGATTTCGTAAAGGTCGGAGTTGGTCATATCCCACTCAAGCATATAGCGGTCTGCAAGATAGTCGATGAGGTAGTTTACCGCAAATACAGCAACAATAACAATAACGGTTGTCAGAATTGAGAAGGCACCTATGCGATATCGACGCATGCGGCTGATCTTTCGAATATTGTTTTCATCCATGACAGATCCCTCCTTAACTCCAACGTTTCTTTTCCAGAACCCGTACGGTCAGGAAAACAAAGATGCCGGCAACGCTGAGATAGAAAATCACATCCGCAAAGGAGAAGATACCTTGCGTGAAGGTATTGTAACGGCGGAACAGGGAGAAATAGTAAATAATCATTTTTGCAAAAGTATTCTTAACCATGCTGTAGGAGTAGTCGAAGAGGTACAGTGCAAGAAATGCACCGACTGTGGCAATGCAGGCTACCAGCTGATTTTGTGTGAGCGACGAAATGAATACGCCAATGGAAATATAGGTGCAGGCAACACAGACAATAGCGACGTAGTTTCCGACAATGATGGACCCGTGCACATTGCCGAAAGAGCAGACTACCACTACATACAGCAAAGTAAATACAAGACCGATCAGAAAAACACTGAGTGCGGAAAGAAACTTGCCCAGCACCACGCCGGTGAGCCGGACCGGTGCCGTAAGCAGCAGCTGGTCTGTTTTTTGCTTATAGTCTTCGCTGAAGGTGCGCATGGTGAGAATCGGAATCAGAAAAATCATCATGGTAGTCATGAATCCAAAGGCATTCTCAATGGAAGAGCTGGCCGCATAGACGTTGTAGAGATAGAAGTAAACGTTCATGACCAGCAAAAAAGCTGCAATAAAAACATACCCAAGTGGTGATGAGAAATAGGCGCGGAAGTCCCGCTTGAATACAGCCCTCATTCCGCTGTCTCCTTTCCTTCGGCGTCGTTTTCGTTGTATGTCAGACGCGATTGTTTGTTTTTCGAGGTGCGAACTGCAGGCTGGTCTTCAGTAAGCTTGACAAAGATATCCTCAAGCGAAAGGTCCTGACTCTTCAGCATGAGAATGGGATAGCCGGCGCGTGCCAGAGCTGCGAAAACCGGCTTTCGTACATCAACATTTTCGTCGGACTCCAGAAGATATTCCCACGCACCGGCCTCAGCCTGAATGGTAGGCGTAACAGAGCGTACACCGTCTACGCTGCGCAGGCGGGCTGTAACCGCATCGCGCGGACCGGCAATCCGGAACTGGAGCTTGTGTTCACCGGTAAGCATGGCCGACAGATGCTCAGGCGCGTCATCGGCGACAAGGCGGCCATTGTTGATAACCAGCACACGTTCACAGATGGCCGATACCTCCTGCAGAATGTGGGTAGACAGGATGATTGTTCGATTTTTCCCGAGACCTTTGATTACGTTGCGAATTTCGATAATCTGGATTGGATCGAGCCCGACGGTTGGCTCATCGAGAATCAGAACATCCGGATCTCCGATGAGTGCCTGAGCCAGTCCGCAGCGCTGACGATAGCCCTTTGAAAGGTTGTTCATCACGCGGTCACGCACATGGCTCACGCCGGTCATCTCACACACCGCATCAACGTGCGCCTTGCGCGGCTGACGGGCGCCCTTGATGTCGTAGATGAAATTCAGATATTCGCTGACTGTCATGTCCAGATACAGGGGCGGATGCTCCGGCAGATAGCCGATATGCCGCTTAGCCTCAAGCGGATTGTCCAAAACATCTACCCCGGCAATCTTGGCCGAGCCCGCTGTTGCAGACAAATAGCCGGTTATCACATTCATGGTGGTTGACTTTCCCGCGCCGTTCGGGCCCAGAAAGCCGACGATCTCGCCTTCTTCGATGCTGAAGGTGATATCAGTGATACCTCGCTTTTTTCCGTAGGTTTTGGTCAATCCCGTTACCTCAATCATTATGGGATCCCTCCTAATTGCTGTTGGGCTGATTCATGAGCCTCCGACAGCTATTATCCAAACATTGGATTTTTGCCGTCATAATCCCAACTGCCCAGATTGCCACTGCATTATAACATATCAGGTTGGTTTTCTAAAGTATTTTTTTAGTCATTCAGATAAATTGCAAGTCAAGTCCAAATTTGTACGTAAATTTCCTCAAACACAAGACACAGGGGAATACAGCCTCTTGTTGCACAGCCGGGAGACGCAGTTATGGCCACACAGGAAGACATAAGGAGGTGCCTTGGCGGTGGCGGACAGCTGTTCCCAGCAGCCGCTGCTGCTCGACAGCAATCATGGTCAGCCTGGCCGGTGCCTCGGATTGCAGAAGCGCGGGCGGGGAATTATGCCGGCTTGCCCTTGTTTTTTCCATGCAAATAGGCTAGAATATGTGTCGATTCTTACTTTATCCCCAAGACCCGTAAGGAGGGAACAGGCAAATGATGCGATTTCGAAACGATCGGGGAACTATTACCATTTCAAATGCGGTTTTCACTAAAATTGCCGGAGTTACAGCCAGTGCCTGCTTTGGCGTAAAAGGTATGTGCCTACGCTCCATGGCAGACGGACTGGTTCATCTGCTTCGTCGAGAAGCCATGAGTAAGGGTGTACATGTTGCCGAACACCAGGACGGCACCATCTCCATAGATCTTCACATCATGACCAACCGCGGCATCAATCTGTCCGCTCTTGGCACCTCCATCATCAATGAGGTACGATACACCGTTCAAAGTCTGACCGGGACCCAGGTTAAGGCTGTGAATATCTTTATCGACTCTATGATGTCTGATGAATAAGCATGTGCTCATAATGTGCTCATAACTGCGGAGGTGTAAGCATTGATACAAACAATCGACGCTGCAGCATTTTATCGCATGATCGACTGCGGCGCTGCTGCTATCGACAATCAGAAGCAGCTTGTTAATGATTTAAATGTCTTTCCTGTACCCGACGGTGACACCGGTACAAATATGAGTCTGACCATTGCGGCAGCTGCTGCTGCGCAGGCAAAAACCGGCCCCGTGGAAACCGTCGGAAAAGCTGCTTCACAGGCAGCCACAGCTTTTCTAAGAGGTGCGCGAGGCAACTCCGGCGTCATTCTCTCCCTTCTGTTTCGCGGCATGGCAAAATCCCTGAAAGACCTGCCTGAAGCTGACGGACGTGACTTTGCCGCCGGTCTGACAGAAGGTGTTTCCGCTGCCTATAACGCCATCATGAAACCCACAGAGGGAACTATTTTGACTGTCTCGCGGATAGCCGCCCAGGAAGCCGAGCGTACAGCACAGGTGACAGGCTCAATTGAAGCTGTTTTGGAAGCCGCCATTGAGGCTGCAAAAGAAGCGCTTTCAAAGACCATCAACCAGAATCCTGTTCTGAAGAAAGCCGGCGTTATTGATGCCGGCGGCAAGGGCTTTGTAATCATTCTCGAAGGAATGCTTTCCGGTCTTCGCGGTCAGACCGTGCAGACGGCAGCCACTTCTGCAAAGGAAAAGGCCGACTTTGCAAACCTCACTCTCGACAATATTACATTCACCTACGACACGGTATTTATCGTACGCAAAAACGGGCAGTCTGTTCTTCCTTTCCGTGCCTATCTCGAAGGCATGGGAGATAGTCTTGTCATCGGCGAGGATGATACCTGCTTTAAAGTACATGTTCATACGGATCTTCCGGGGGATGTTCTGTCCGAAGCGCAAAAATATGGCGTTCTTGAATTAGCTAAAATTGAGAACATGCGGACACAGGCGGAAGATCTGGCTGCCGGAAAACAGGCGCAGTCCACAGACGATTTGCAATCCGTAGAAGCCGAACTTGAGGCTGCGGAAAAGCCGGCAAAAAAACCATACGGCGTTGTTGCCGTCTGCGCCGGTGATGGCCTTTGCAGTCTCTTCCGGGATCTTGGTGCCGATGCGATCGTTCAGGGCGGGCAGACCATGAACCCCTGCACGAATGACATTCTGGCCGCTGTTGAAGCTGTACATGCGCAAACCGTATTTGTGCTGCCCAACAACAAAAATATCATTCTGGCTGCTCAGCAGGCTGTTCCTCTGGCCGATTGCCGAGTGGTTGTTGTTGAAACAAAAACCGTTCCGCAGGGCGTTTGTGCTCTGCTGGAGCTGGACCCATCCGCCGATGTACACGACAATCTTCAGCGTATGACGCAGGCTGCCGACAATGTTACCACCATGTCGCTGACCTATGCGGCACGCCCATCCGAGTTCGACGGTCATTCCATCTGTCAGGGAGACTATATTGCTCTGCTGGAAGGTGGGCTGTTTGGAACAGGCTCGTGCATGGAGGATCTGATCTGCGATCTTGCAGAAGAAGTCAACCGTTCCGGGCAGGACTGCATTACCATTTATTATGGCAAGGATGTCTGTGAAACAGACGCCGCCCGCACGGCAGAACAGTTTTCTGTCCTGTGCCCCGAAGCCGAAGTCAACCTGTTGAGCGGCGGACAGCCGGTGTACTACTATCTTATCTCTGCGGAATAGGCATTGCTGTATGGGCCGGGCTTTGATCCTGCGTGCCCTTGCCTGTGTACATCGTCAAAGGGTGACCTTTCAAAAATCAGCGCCATACCAAATTTGCAGGTTCCTTTCCTTTCGGATGGAACCTGCTTTTCTGCGTAGCCTTATGCTGTCGGGGCAACCGGAATATTGCTGCTGTTGTCACGTGTATATTTAAAAGCAGGAAGCGTTTGCATACTTCCTGCTTTTTTATGACGGAGCAAATGCTCAGCGGTATTTTCGGTTGTTGCGTCTGGCCGCCTCAGATTTCTGCTTGCGCTTTAAACTGGGGCTAACATAATGCTCGCGCTTTTTGACCTCTGCGATGACGCCTTCCTGCGAGCAGCTTCTCTTAAAGCGCTTCATGGCGCTTTCCAGGGATTCGCCTTCCTTCACATGGATCTCCGGCATGGTTTTCCCTCCCCTCTGACTCAGTGAGTGTTCACCCGCATATTATAAGTTGCTTGCATGTCCATGTCAAGCACTCATTGGCCGGAAGCCAAAATGGTTACGAAAATTTCATCTTCTGACGACTCATTCTATGCTATTATGATCGCGGCAGAAACAGGCAAATTCTCTGTTTCTTCAAAAGATCATACAGCATACAGCTCCATGCATCCCGTGCAGAGTCAATATGCTGAGCGCCTCTTCTGTAAAAATATTGTACAGTTCTTCGTTTTCCAATTAAATCATATGAGATGAGGGAAATTTCATGATTGTGATTGTTTGTCTGGATAATTCCTGCGGGATGCTGCTTAATCGGCGTCGACTGAGCCAGGACAGATTTCTTCGCGATGACATGCTGAATTTTATTGAAAATGGCAAAATATGGCTAAATGCATATTCTTCGCGGCAGTTTTCCGCCGAAGACCAGAGTAAACTTCAGATCTCCGAAGGTTTTCTGATGCAGGCCGGACAGGGCGAGTTCTGTTTTGTTGAGAACTGTGCTCTCAAGCCGGTACTGGATAAGCTGGAAGAGATTGTTGTCTACCGTTGGAATCGAGATTATCCATCCGATCAAAAACTTGATGTGGATTTATCAAAGTGGAAGCTGGTTGAGTCCAGAGACTTTTCCGGATTCAGCCATCCCGTGCTGACAAGAGAGGTGTATCGGCGATGAGGCGCTGTGCTGCCATACTTCTGATTGTCTGCGTTTTTCTTCTGTTTGTCGGCTGTACAACGATTCATGTGCCGGAACAGGCCGTATCTTATAACGCGGCTGACGAGACTGCCTCTGTTTCGGAAAATAAAAATATTTCATCTGATGCATTTACTCTGGATAATCTTCCGGAATACAGCGGCAGCCCGTGGATTGCCTTATACAACAACATACCGGATTTTTCGCAGGAGGAGCTTGCTTCCGCAAGTTATGAATACTACAGTCCTCTTGATGAACTCGGACGATGTGGGCCGGCTATTGCATGTATCGGACCGGATTTGATGCCGACCGAGCCGAGAGGCGCAATCGGGCAGGTAAAGCCCAGTGGGTGGCAAACCGTTAAATATGATGTTGTGGACGGAAAATATCTGTACAACCGCTGTCATCTGATCGGCTATCAGCTGACCGGAGAAAATGCAAACGCATGTAATCTGATTACCGGAACACGATATCTGAATATACAGGGTATGCTTCCGTTCGAAAATATGGTAGCCGACTATATAGTTGAAACAGAAAATCATGTCCTTTACAGTGTCACACCAATCTTTTCCGGAAATGAACTGGTGGCTCGCGGAGTTCATCTTCAGGCGCAATCCATCGAGGATGGTGGTGAAGGCGTGCTGTTCAACGTATACTGCTATAACGTCCAGCCCGGGATTCATATAGATTATACAACAGGCAGCAGTTATGCAACGGAAGCCGATCCCGATGCTTCAGCGGAAATCACCTGTATCCTGAATACGAAGACAATGAAATTTCATAACCCGGACTGTTCAAGCGTACAGAGCATAAAAACAGAAAATTATCAGGCCTACTCCGGGAGCCGAGACTCCCTGATCAGTCTTGGATATACACCCTGCGGCAATTGCAGACCCTGATTTTCGGATACAGGCTTTTCTGTTTCATCTGCAATACGAAGAAAAAACTTTATGTATAATTGCGTCGTAGACCTTAACGGCCCTTTTCCCCTTCAAATCCGTCTCTGTAAATTTGAATACGCAAAGGTTTTCGGTGTCATCGCGGCAGGTTTGTGATGCGGAATTTCTCTTTAAATTTCCTTGTCGATTGCTGCGATATTTCCCTGAAAATTGCAAAACCGGGGCACATTAAACTGTGCTCCGGTTTTATGTTTTGCTTTGAAATGCATGCAGTACCGCACAATTTGTCTGCGGCCTCCGCCGGATCTTTTGCCGAATGCACTTGCCTCACTGCGCGGTGCTGACTCAACTCATTCTGAATTCCGGTTATTCAGCCGCTTCGTCATAGAAGGCTGCCTCAACAAGACCCAGGAACAGAGGCATAAGTGCTGCTGTAAGCAGCCAGAGCAGAAGAATAAGCAGTGCGAACAGCAATCCGACAACAGGAATGCTCGCAAGCAGAGCCAGAATAACATAGACAGCACAAACTGCAAGGACGGGCAGAACAGACGCGCCGAACATCTTGCCCCTGGATCCCTTGGTCATCTGCATCGATTTGCGCAAAGCCTGCGGCCCCGTGATCTCCGGATCGGTAAGCATAATGTATGGAGTAAAGCAATACGAATAGGTCTTGATTATGGCAAAGACAATGCCGACAATTGGAATCAGACCCCAGATTATAATCCACAGCAGCATCCAGCCCATGCCGCCGGCATAGCGCCAGAAGCTGTGGAAGCCCATAAACAGCTGATCGGAATTGACTTCACGTCCGTGAATCCCGTCGAGATAAACTGCGCACACGCCGATATTGAGTACCAGCTGGATCGGGATTGAAATAATGGGTAGCACACCAAAAATGGAAGCCAGAAAGCATAGAAGTGAATACATCAATGACAGGCCCCAAAGTCGAATGGGGCGCCTTTTCAGAACATCCCATGCGCGAAACCACATCTCCAGAATGCCCTTGCCGGCCGGAGAAGCGGTCTGCGGATTTGAATTTGATGTGGACGGTTGACTCTGCTGCTGTTGCGGCAGGACGAAATCCACAGAAGCGGAACCCTTTGCATTTCCGGTTTGTGGCGGTGTTCGGTCGGACGCCTGATCCGTGGGTGCCTGTGCCTGTTCAGCCGAGGATCCTCCGGCTGGAGCCTGCTCCGGCTGAACAGATGCTATATTTTCAGACTCAACAATCTGACTTGTGCCGCACTCCGGACAGAACTTTGCCGCAGCCGTAAGCTCGGCTCCGCAATTTACGCAAAATGGCATACGTGGTGCGCTCCTTTCTGTAAATCAGAATAATTGGTCATAGAAGGACACCGAGACAGCACTGCACGGCGGCAGTCGATCCTTCTGGCGGCACCGTGCAACAGGTGCATCTGCGGTCCGCAAAGGATCTTTTCCGGAAATACATCCAGGAACTTCGAGAATTGCAAGGAAGTTCCTGTGGTTTTCACTTATGGTTGAACAGCCCATTGGACTTTTCTGCTGATCTGTGCAAATTTGCCGCTTTGTTGTGCCGTCCCTGTGCTTCTGCGGCAAGCATACCACAGAATTTCCCATTCGCCAAGTATCTTTTCTGCTTTTTTCCGCGGTGTATTTCATTGTCTCTTTGCTTCGAATCCCTGCCCCGGAAATCTGTTCGGTGCTGTGTCTTTCTTCTGGCTGCCGAAAAGTCGCCTGTGGCTTATCCGCAGGATTCGACTATTTCTGAAAATGTTGGTAGTCTCGCGGTGTATACCAATCTCCGCCCCATGTCCACCCGACTGCGGAAAAAACAGAAAATGCCGGATCCTCATGTGTAATCATGTGCGGCAGCCCGGAATCCCGGTTTATGAAGTCGTCTGCATTATCATGATACCATACAGGGCTTCCGGAGGTATAGGAAACATATGGATTCTGCTGTGGATTGATGTCAATCGCCCGGCCCAGTGCATGCCGGGAGAGATTGTCCGTGCCGGAGGCGCGACGATAGCAAAAGCATGATGTATTGTTTGCTTCACAGGATGCCGTGTCCGAATCCTCGGCATTTCCGCTCCAGAAGTTATCAATAAGATACATGCTGTATATTTCATATTCCGCACGATACAGCTGCAGAAAAAGATCCAGAACCTCTTCAGCCAGATCGGCAGCTACAATCAGCTCTCCGATTTGAACATTGTGGTTGAAATTGTAGTGCAGCAGTCTGCAATAACGCAGATCCTCCAGTGCAATATCCGGGTTTTCAACATAGGACCGACCCCAGATGCGCTGATATACATCATCCCCGGGCTGTATACTCTGGCTGAAAAACAGGTTTTCTGCATCCGGCCCTGCAGACTTCAAAACAGTTCCGGCCGGGTCGGATGTCGGATCTTGCAGAATCGTTGACGGCTGTTCGGACATCGACTGTAATTCTTCTTCGGAATGCCGGGCGGATTCATAATTCTCCGGCTGCTCCTGTTTTTCCGCCGTGTCCGGCTGCACAGCCGGTATCCCTTCGGATTCGGGTGTGGACTCCACTGTGTCCGACAGCTTCTGATCTGATTCCGATTCTGATGTGGCTTGTTCGGAATTTGACAGTGCGAAATCTATTACGGCGATTTCTGTCTGCTCTGTTGCCTGCTGCGGTTCTGTCTGCTCCGATTCGTATGCCTGCTGAGTGCCGACAGTCCGCCCAACCATCCGAAGTGAACCGTCTCTTGTATCCGCGCAGCCGGACAGGCCAAAAAACAGCAGTATCAGCACAAAAATTATTTTTTTCATTGCCCGGACCTGCTGTCCAAGAACATCTCGTAGCGATCGCAGACAGATTTCGTCTCACCAAAATCAGCCTGATGACCATGGTCCAGCCACAGAACCTTGTTGCACAGATGCCGCACTTGGCTCAGAGAGTGCGATACCAGAATGGTTGTAGCTCCACCTCTGATGATCTGACGCATTTTTGCCTCACTTTTTTTTCGAAAGGCACCATCACCAACAGACAAAACCTCATCCAGAATCAAAATCTGCGGCTGCACCATGCTGGCCACAGAAAAAGCCAGGCGGCTTTTCATTCCGGAGGAAAGCTGGCGAAATGGTCTGTCTGCAAACTCGCGCAGCTCAGCAAAGTCCAGAATACTGTCGATTGTATCATTCATGAAGCGTCTGGTATAGCCCAGCATGGCCCCGCGCAGGTAGGCGTTTTCTATTACAGTAAGATCGCCGTCAAAACCGCTGGCAAGTTCAAGCAGAGCTACCACCTCTCCGCCCCGGAAGATCTCGCCCCGTGTAGGCTCCATAATACCGGAAACTGCTTTTAGAAGAGTGGATTTTCCCGCTCCGTTCGAACCAATGATTCCGAGCATGTCCCCGGATTCAAGAGAAAAGTTCACGCCATCCACTGCCCAGAACTCCTGTATCCTGTATTGGTGTCGGATTCTGCGCATTATATATTCCTTCAGGCCAATGTCTCGAAAATCACCAGTGACATAGCGGATAGCTACATCTTTGCATTTCAGCATTTCCATGACCTGCCCCCTAGACATAATACAGGAATCTGTGATTGTATTTTTTGTAGATCAGGCACCCCAGACCGAGCATAGCAAGCGCATAGAAGGCAGCAAGAAGATGAAACCACACTGAGGGTATGGCCGCTTCAATTACAATTTTTCGAAAATACCGTATATACAAATAAATGGGGTTGCACAGAAACAGGTATTGAACCATTTGATCATAGCCGTCGATGGAATAGAAAATGGCAGACATGTACATCAGAAGCTGAGTAAAAACCGTCCAAAGATACTGAATATCCTTGAAAAATACATACAATGCCGAGAGCACCAGTCCGCACCCGATGTTGAATACCATCAGACAGACAATAGGATATAGCAGGCAGAGGAATCTGAAGCTGAACAGTCTGATATCATCAATTGCAACAAATAACAGAAAAACAATAATCGTGAGGCCAAAATTGATAAGGCTTGAAACATTCCGGCTAAGCAAAAACATATACTTGGGTACATTCACCTTGCTGAAAATGGCTGCGTTGCTAACCAGAGACGACATGCCCTGGGTGGTGGATTCGTTAAAGTAGGCAAAGACGATGTTTCCTGCAAAAAGAAAAATGGTATAATGCGGGGTGGAACGGCCAAAGAACCGGGTAAAAACAAGCCGCATCACAAGCAGCATCAGCAGTGGAGACAGCACACTCCACAGCATACCCAGAACCGTTCGCTTATATTTTTTTTTGAAATCGCGTTTTACAAGCTCTTCAAATAGAAACTGATACTTTTTAAATCTTTGGATCATGGCTTATCTCCAGGTGGATCGTCTATGAGCAGATCCCACAGGCGCTGCTCTTCGGCTGGCAGAAAAGCATATTTTTCCGCCAGATCCTGCGGTTCGCCGGGCTGCACACCCGAGCGGATTCTCTGTGCCAGTTCCGCGACCGTTTTGCAGTTCAGATGCTCCAAATCGCGCCACATACCCGGGTATAATCCCCTTGCATCCTCGTTTTGCTCGATATCGAGGCAATAGAGTGCTGTTGGAAGTCCGATCGCCATGGCATCAAATAGAACAGAGGAATAATCTGTAACCAGATAATCGGCCATCAGCAGAATCTCCTGTGTTTCGGCATCTGCATAGTTTTTGAAATCTACATTCTGTGGGCGGGACAAATATACGTGATCTTTGTATATCAGTTCATAGCCATCCCCGAGCTCCTGCTGCAGGGCCTTCAGGTCCAGCAGATATTCCAGATTGAAGTCTTCTTCGGGTACATGATAGTTATAGTCGCGCCAGGTGGGCAGATAAGCCACAATTGTTCGGCCATCCTCGATATCATATTGGGCTCTAAGCCCGGCAATTATGTCTTTTCTGCCCCGATTTTCAACCAGATATCTGACTCTCGGATAGCCGGAACAGATGATTTTGCTCCTCTGCATGCCAAAGCAGGTCTGAAAATAGGACGCAACGTGCGGACTGTCTGCTATAAGATAGTCCCAGCGTTGTATATCCTTGAACTTTGCACGCTTGTGACCGGGCTGTCGGCTTGTGATCTGCCTTTCATGCGAATCATACAGCATGCGTTTAAGCGGCGTACCATGCCAAAGCTGAATCCAAACCGCATCCCTTCGTTTGACGTATCGAAGCGGAATCCATGTTTCCGCGATTACAATTCCGGCTCTTGCCAGTACAGCGTAAAATGCCTCGCTGTCGGGCTCGAGGCGGCTGGCAGCTACAACGCGGCTGTCTTGTGATGCAAAGTAGATTTTCTTTTCGGCAGGAGCCCTTTGCTGCAGCTGTTCAAAAAGATATCTGGAGTTTCCGGTGTAGCGATAGTCAAAACCCAGAAACAAAATAATGTTCGGATCAGGCAGAGAGTTTTCCCTGCATAAACGATATTCGCGAAGAAGCTGCCGGTTTTTTGTGAGCTCCTGCCTATAAGGGAGACCCAGCCGGCGGTTTATCGCTGCATAGGTTTGTTTGAGTCTGTTTTTTGCCTTGCGTTGAAACCGCTGCAGACGCGGCTTAACATAAACTCGCAGCTGGGCCAGCAGGTGAAAAGCAATGTACCTCTGACGTGCGAAAATCCGATATTTCAGGCAGGCCGTAAGAAAACGATTTTCCTTTTGATCCGAAAACTGAAAAGAGCAGATCAGCACGCAAAATCTCTGAAAAAAACTTTTTCGGTGCTTTGCCGGTGTACGGCTGGTATAGTAGGTCAGAAATTTCTGAAAGAAATAATAGGCAATATGATATCGGATCGGGTCCGTCAGCCGATACGCATAGGTATCCAGAAGATCGAGGCAGCCGGCCATGGCTGCAGCAAAGCTCACCGCATGCCTGTCGGTTTCGCGGTCCATTCGTGTTGAGGATGTTGGATTTACCGTCACACGATACAGCGGTGCATGAATCAGCGACACATTCTCGGCGTTGAGCACCGCTGCATACCAGAATGGATGGTCTTCGTAGAGGTAGCCCTCGCCGAATACAATACCATGGTCTTTTAAAAACTGCCTGCGATAAAGCTTGTTGACGGTAAACAGCGGTGCAATCCGAAACAGCTCCAGGCATTCCTGGCCAACCAGCCGAGGCTTGGAAAAAAAGCAATCCTGATTGCTGTAATTCGGTTTCCCTGTTTTTGTGTTGTAGTAGTACCAGTCAAAAACAACAAAATCGCTTTGTTCCCGTTCTGCTCTGGTCACAGCCAGATCCAGTGTCTGTGGCTCAATGCAATCGTCGGAGTCGAGGAACAGAATATATTCTCCGGCAGCACGTTCCATTGCTCTGTTTCGTGCATAACCCTGCCCACGGTTTTCCCCCCGGACCAGGTGAATTCTGCCATCCGTCTGCATCATCTGCTGAATCAGGTCTGGGCTTTGGTCGGTAGAGCCATCGTCTGTGCAGAGAATTTCGATATTTGGATAGGTCTGTGCAAGTACAGATTCAAGGCAGCCCCGGATGTAGCGTTCGGTATTGTAAACGGGTATAATAACCGAGACCAGCGGCAGCGGCTTTCCTTCGGCCTGGAGGGTATCGTGAATCATTTTCCCAAGTCCTTTTTGATTTGTGTGGTGGATATTTCCGGGGTGCGGGGCAGATAGACTACCTGACAGCGGCTTTTTAAAAAGTCAAACTTGCCGGACCAGTCGTCACCCATAACGAAAACATCCACCTGATACAGCTGCACATCCTCTGTTTTCTGCTCCCAGCTTTCCTCCGGGATAACAAGATCCACATAGCGAATGGCTTCAAGCAGCTGCTTGCGCTGCTCGTATGGGAAATAGCATTTTTTGTGTTTGCTGTTCCAGTTAAACGCGTCTGTGGATAAGGCAACAATCAGGTAGTCACCCAGCTCTTTTGCCCGACGCAGCAGGTTGATATGACCGTAATGCAGCAGATCAAAGGTTCCGTAGGTTATGATTCGCTTCATGCTCGTTTTCCTTTCGTTGGTGTTGAAAGTGTCCGGCCATTTCGGCCGCAGTCGGCGGCGTATGATAATCTCCATACATGTTGGTGAGCAGCGCGTCCCAGCCTGCCGGAGCCGGGTACCGGTCGGATTCAAAGAGCAGATCGACTGTCTGCGCGAACCATTCGGCCTGATAGGCTTCGCGGGGGTATCCGTGTGCGCCGCCCACGGTGCAGAGCCGTCCGTTTCCACCTGCAGCCGCCAGGCGGCAAAGTCCGCGCCGCACGCCTTTGAGAAAATTGTTTGGTAGAAGTCGAAAAAGATGATATGCCGCTTTCATATAGGGCTTGGTATATCCGCAGACAAAATCCGGATTTACGCGTCCCAGCAGAGCAGCAGTAAGCACCTCGACCGTCTTGAAAAACATACGTGCCGTGCTTTCTGCCTTTGGGCAGACATCCAGCGGAAAAATATCGATATATATGCCGGTTCGGATATGCATCCGTTCCAGTTCTGGATCAAAGGCCTGTTGGTCGCTTCTGCGAATTTTGGCAAAAAAATAGGGGTAGTCTGCTTCTGTGGTCTCATCCTGATAAAACATGGGGTCAGCCAGCGCAGTCCTGCATATCTCGCGCAGGCGATTATAGTCCCGCCTGGGCATGGCAACGTCCACGTCATCATCCCAGGGAATAAATCCGCAGTGCCGCACCGCACCCAACAGTGTGCCGGCAGTCAGGTAATATGTCAGATGATTTTCGCGGCAGAGAATATGAAACTGCTGCAGCAGCTTCAGCTCCTGGAGCTGAAGCTCGCGCTTCTCTGCAAGAGTCAGCTCTCGGTCTGCCGGCATTTTGCTCCCCCCGTTTTTCGCACCGATTTTATGTGCACCGCTCCATCCTATGATACTAGCCGACATTCGTTTTTGCAAGACTTGACTTATAGTGCGGCACTCCCTTAAAATTTCCTCAGGCTCAATTCCGCGGTGTTGCCTTATTGATTTTGATCTGTAAGATCGAAAATGGAGGAAGCATATGTATAACATCCTGGTTTGTGACGATGAGCGGGATATTGTTTCTGCCCTGCGTATCTATCTGACAGAGGACGGCTATCGAGTCTTTGAGGCCTATACGGGCTCCCAGGCTCTTTCGATTCTTTCATCAGAAGATATTCATCTGCTTCTTCTGGACATCATGATGCCGGAAATGGATGGTATCGAGACAATTACGCGGCTGCGGAAAATATCCAACATTCCCGTAATTCTGCTCTCTGCAAAGAGCGAGGACCCCGACAAGGTTCTCGGGCTGAATGTCGGTGCGGATGACTACATTACAAAACCGTTTAACCCCGCGGAAGTTCTGGCCAGAGTGCGGTCTCAGCTGCGGCGTTATATGCAGCTTGGCGGAGGTATGACCCGGCCAACCGTTCTGAGCATCGGAGGAATCGAGTTGGATGACGGTGCAAAGTCCGTCTGTGTGGACGGAAGACCCGTGTCTCTCACGCCGAAGGAATATGATATTCTACACCTGCTTATGCGCAATGCCGGAACGGTTTATTCGCCTCGCGAAATCTATCGGCTACTGTGGGATGAGCTGCCTATCAACTCTGAAAATGTTGTGGCTGTGCACATCAGACATATTCGCGAAAAAATCGAAATCAATCCGGGTGATCCCCGCTATCTGAAGGTTGTCTGGGGCAAAGGATATAAAATGGAGGCGAATCCTGCATGAAAAAGCAGAGCTCTCCCCTGTGGCTCAGGCTGACCGCCGTTGCGCTGCTGCTGACCTTATCAACAGTCTTTTCCGTCTGCACCGCAGCTCTGATCTATTTGGCAGACAGTGGTGTTTTCTGGGGAGATGCAAACCAGGAGATCGACAATGCATTTTTAAACTCTCTCCCGTCTAAGGCTGACGACGTTCGATCCTGGTATGAGGATCAGCTCTGGGGTTATACGCAGTCTGAAGCCTTTTCAAGAGAACGGACAAATTTACATATCACCATTACCGATACCCAAAGTGGGACAACACTGTATGACAATCAGCTTTCCGAAGTGTCTTATTGGCAGCAGTCGCAGAACGATCCCGGCGAAAGTATCCCGGACAGCGAGCTCTATACGGCGGGTGCAAGCATCAGGCTGGACGGCGGATATCGTGTGGAGTTTTCAGGCTCCTATGATATTTTTTCGCCTGATGGACAGACAGAAACCGTAACCATTGCCTGTCGGCTTCCCCATGTGCTCGAAGTAAAAGACTCGTTTTACTATATTGATCTTCTGCTCGGCTCACTGATATCGCATCGATATGCGCTTCTGGCTACGGTTTTTGCGCTGCTGGTGCTTTGCCTGATTTTATGGATCTATCTGATCTGTTCGGCTGCAAATACGGCCGTGGCGGCAGGCCGAATTAACCACATTCCGTTTGATCTGTATCTTGCCGCTCTTGCCGTGCTTGGGATAATTGCGCTTTGTATCTTCTTCTCTCTGCTGCACATTGACAGCAGCAGTCTTCTTTTTGAAGTTGCTGCGCTTGCCTGGATGGCTATGAGCGGTACCGGCTTGCTTTTGGCTGCAGTTCTCAGCTTTGCCTCTCGCATACAGTCCGGTCGCTGGTGGTGCAACACCATACTGTATCGTCTCTGCCGGTGTGTTTCTTATGCGGTTCGCAGTGTACCGCTGTATTGGAAGGGTGGGCTTCTCTGGTCGGGGCTTTGTGTGTACGAGCTGCTTTTTCTTGCAGTCGGGCAGGCAAATCGGGCGGCAATATTTGCATGGCTGGCAGAAAAAGCCGTTTTGACACCCTTGCTGGCAGTAGCTATGATTTGCATGCGCCGTCTGCAGCAGGCCGGCAAAAAGCTTGCACAGGGTGATTTTGAAGAAGAAATCAACCCACAGTATATGTTCCTGGATTTCAAGGAGCATGCGCAGAATCTGAACAGTATCTCTGCAGGTCTGCAGACCGCGTTGGATGAACGAATGAAGTCAGAGCGAATGAAAACAGAACTGATTACCAATGTTTCCCACGACATCAAAACCCCACTGACTTCTATCATAAACTATGTTGATCTGCTGAAAAAGCAGCAGATATCATCGCCGTTGGCTGTTGAATATCTGGATGTACTGGATCGCCAGTCTGCACGTCTGAAAAAGCTGATCGTTGACCTGGTTGAAGCCTCAAAGGCAGCTGCCGGGAGTCTGCCTGTTGCTCTTGAAAAAACCGATATCAACCTTGTGCTTATTCAGGCAGCCGGAGAATATGAAGACAGGCTTTCGGAAAAAAAGCTGAAGCTGGTTCTGAACCCAGCAGAATCTTCGCCTGTTATTCTGGCAGACGGGAAACTTCTGTGGCGCATACTCGACAACCTGCTTGGCAACATCTGTAAGTATGCTTTTCCTGGAACCCGGGTATACGCAGATGTGCAGACAGATAAAACAGGTGCGCAGCTGATATTCAGGAATATTTCCGCATACCCGCTGAATATTTCCGCAGATGAGCTGACCGAGCGCTTCGTCCGCGGCGATGTATCGCGCTGTACAGAGGGCAGCGGCCTGGGTCTGTCCATTGCTCAGAGCCTGACTGAGCTGCAGGGCGGCAAATTTCAGATTGTCATCGACGGGGATCTGTTTAAGGCAATTGTGCGGTTTCCGCTGTGTATATAGGCACAGGCTGTCTGCAGAATTTTCTCAAGTCCTGTCACCGTATCAAATTTCGCCAGGGCATTCCGGGAATTGACGGCAAAAACGTTTCGTGCTATAGTAAGGTTACGGTTTGTAACTTTTTCGAAAGCCGAGGCGATTTTTATGAAGATGCTTCAAAAAACAGCTGCCGCCGTTCTGACGTTCTTTCTTCTGTTGTCTCTCAGTACAGGCGTGTTTGCAGACAGTGGCTATGCAGAATATGCGGTTCCGGTGGATGTGACGAATGTTGTCTGTGCAGCCGAAGGCTATGCCGTGGTATGCAATGCTGCCGGCGCCTATGCTGTGATTGACCAAAACGGACGTTATATTGTTGAGTATGACGTCTATTCCTGGATTGACGCTTTCTCTGAAGGCCTTGCACTGGTTAAAACCAGCTCGGACCGCGGCCGATGCTGGGCTTACATCAACACAGACGGTCAGATCGTTCTGGATGCTTCAGACTGGGACGAAGCGGGCGCCTTTCACAGCGGTCTCGCTCTTGTTCGATCCGGTACACAACAGGGCTTTATCGATACCGCCGGCAGACTGGTTCTTGACTGCTCCGGCTACAGCTATGTCGGCGAATTTTCAGACGGCTATGCGCTTGTCGGCACCGCGGACGCCGACAGGACTACCTATGGCTTTATCAACACAAACGGATCTACCATCATCGGCGGTCTGATTTCTGCCACAGATTTTTCCGGCGGTTATGCGCTTGTTGAAGTCTATAACACCTTGAGTCGAAAGAACATCACCTGTCTGATTGATGCTTCCGGCACACCAACGGTTGACCTGTCAGAATACCAGAACCTGTCTGCCGTTTCGGATGATATGATTCTGGTTCAGGCGCAGGCCGGTACGCAGATGGATATGTATGGATATATGGACCAGACCGGCCGCATTGTAATCGAATGTCCGGGGTGTGAATTCGTGTATCCTTTCTCCGACGGACTGGCACTCACGGAATATCTGGACAACTCCGGTACACTGTGCTATCGGTTTCTGGATGAAAACGGCGACATTTTTCTGGATCTCGGCAGCTGTGATTTGGCTCTTTCCTATTGTGACGGCTATGCCATCTACACCGACAGCGGCTATTGGTACCTGATTGACACCGATGCGGATATAAGCTTCTGTTCTGCGGCCTACAGTGCATTTGACAACTTCAGTGACGGTGTTCTGGTTGCTCATACAGCCGGGCAGAACGGCAGCAAATCCTATACGCTTCTTGATTGCCGCGGGTCCATTCTGGCAGCCGATCTGCAGTATGACTATATCGACGCCTTTTCCGACGGACTCGCGCTGGCCTATCGCTACAACAGTCAGACAAAGCTGTATTCCTATTACTTCATCGATACTGCCGGTTCTGTAATTCTGGACTGCAGCAGCTATGATTCTGTCGGAACCTTTTCAGAGAATCTGCTTCTGGTTTGCGACTACCGTGCCGACGCCGACGGACATTTTGCCGGGTCGAAAAGCTATTTTATCGACCGTACCGGTCAAACAGTTCTGGATTGCTCCGACTATTCCAATGTCAGCGCCTTTTCCAACGGACTCGCACTGGTCACCGGCAACGATACAAAAACACTCAAGGATATCTATCAATTTATCGATTCAAGCGGCAATGTTGTGATAGACTGCTCCGGCTACGACGGTGCCTCCTCCTTTCACGATTCAATAAGCGTGGTCACTCGTGTAAGCGCCCAGACCGGCAAAAACCAGTTTGCCCTTATGGCAACAGACGGCAGCCTGCTGACCGACTGGCTGAATTATAATACTGTTTCCGGCTATTCAGACGGGTATTGCGTTGTAAACTACTCCGGCACGCAGGGTATGGTTGATCACGCTTTTTACATGTATACAGACGGTTCCATAGCCCTGGAAAATCTGCCCTATGATGAGATGAACAGTTTTTATGACGAAATGGCTGTAGTCGGCACACAGACGAATGGCAGCATATCATATGGCTGCATCGACAAAACCGGAGCTCTGGTAATCGATACAAACTACGACGAAATTCTTCCGTTTTCCGACTCGGTTACCTGGGCAAGACGCGGCGGAACCTGGTATTGCCTGCGCAGGCCGGACAGTGCTGTAAAACAGGATACGGACAATCCGATCTTTGTACAGCAGACTGAGGAGCAGTCAAGCAGCCGGACGGATGACATATCGCTGCCCTTTACCGATATATCTTCTGCCGACTGGTTCTATGAAAGTGTTTGTCTGGCCTGCGAAAACGACCTGATGAACGGCATAACACAGAGTCTGTTTGATCCTGACGGCACTGTAACGCTTGGCCAGGCCGTGACCCTTGCAGTGCGGGCGCATTGTCGGTATTTCGATCTCGATCCCGTTGAAGCCGAAACCGATGGACGATGGTATCAGCCCTATGTGGACTATGCCATCCAGACAGGGCTCATCACAGGACAGGAGTTTTCTGACTACGACGCATTTGCCACCCGTGCAGAGCTTGCTTATCTGTTTTCACGCATTTTGCCCGAGGACCAGTTTGATGTCGTCAACTTCATTCTGAGTATCCCGGATGTACCCATAAGCCATCCATATTTCGATAAAATTCTGCTGATGTATCAATCCGGTGTCCTGACCGGCTATTCCGACGGAAGCTTCCAGCCGGACAGCACGGTCAGGCGCAGTGAGGCTGCTGCCATCATCACACGTGTAATTCTGAAAAGTCAGCGCAATACACTGCAATAATGCCATGCAGTGTGGCAGGACACTTCTCTCTCCAGCTGCGGCAGCAAAAACGATTTCGGGCTGATATAGTCCGAAAAGCGAATACCTCTGCAAAGGGTCTTTTAGCCATTGAAAGCAGCGGGAGCAATCATGGAAATCCGTGGTTGCTCCCGCTGTTGTAATGAGACAAGTGCATCCGGCGAAGACCGCAGATAATTCGATGCTGCCTCAGGAAAGACTGTCGTGCGGCGTTTCCTTCGGCAAGAGAACCGTAATTCTGGTTCCCTTTGCCGGCTGATTTTCGAGGCGGATGCTGCCGTTGTGGTATTGCACAGCATGCTTGACGATGGAAAGGCCCAGTCCTGTTCCGCCGGATGCCTTTGAGTGACTTTTGTCCACACGATAAAAACGTTCAAATACGCAGCTTTGGTGTTCGGACGCTATGCCGATCCCGGTGTCCTCTGCAATCAGTCAGGCCTCATTGCCGCAGCACTGCACCCGGAGACGCACGCTTCCGCCCGGAACGTTATACTTGATGGCATTCTCGCAAAGATTATAGACTACCTCATAAATCAGACGCTGCACACCCATAATCCGTATTGGCTCCCCCTGTATCGAAACCGTGAACTCTCCGGCCTTTGCAGCTTCTTCGAGATTCCGTGCAGCCTGTTTGCAGATCTCAAGCAGGTCGACACTCTGACGCGGCATTTCAACTCCTTCATCAAGCTCGGACAGACGGATAATGTCCGCGATTAACGTAACAAGGCGCTGGGCCTCTGATCATATATGACCAACAAAACGGGGCAGGTCCTCCTGTTTGACCATGCCGTTTTCGATCAGCTCCGCACTGCCGATAATCCCCTGCAACGGTGTTTTTAGCTCGTGCGAAACATTGGTCGTAAACTCCCTGCGCATCTGCTCGGAATTCTGCTGCTCGGTTATGTCAAAACCGAGAATCACCGTACCGACACGTTTGCCCTGTGAATCGATGCGGCTTATCTCAAACTGATAGATGCGCCCGTCACGCTCACAGTGGATCCGACTGTGCCCCTGCAGCCCGGCTTGCTCGATTGCAGTGCTGATTTCATGGCTGCGCTCTATGGTTAAAATCCTGACCTACTGTGTCGGATCCTGCGGAAAAAAGCCTCTGTGCGGCAGGATTGATGCTTAGAATTGTTCCCCCGTTGTCCAGAAAAACCAGAACCTCGTTCATGCTGGCGGTAATCCGGTTGAATTCGTCGGTTTTTCTTCGAAGCTGCGTCATCTGCCGGTCAATCTGTCTGTGCTGATTGCTCAGCCGTCTGAGCAGTGGGGAGAGCTCTTCATACGCCTCGTTTTCAAGCGGATGCTCTAAATCCAACTGATTGAGCGGCTCTACCACACGTTTTGAAAGGTGACCCGCAATTATTCCGGACAGGATCAAAACCACAACCAGAATCGCCGCGACCGGCTGCAGCATACCAACCAGAAGCACACCGGCCGTCGCCTGTCCGGTAGAGATTCGCAAAACCGTCCCGTCCTGCAGACGCACGGCATAATAAATGGTTTTTTCCAGCAGCGTTGAGGAATAGCGGATGCTTTCGCCCTCGCCTGTCTGCAGAGCCTGAGTAAATTCAATGCGGTCAGCGTGACTTTCGAGGCTCTGCGCATGCTTCACTGCCCCTTATATAGCCATACGCTCAAGAAAGCCCTGCAGGCTCTCTCCTCTCAATTTTTCGTTCTGTTTCCCTGTGCTTTCAAGCTTACAGGCCGCATGTAAAATAGAAAAGCGTGCGTATGTAAAATTCACGTCAAATAACCAGGCTGCTCTGAAAAAGTCGAACAGCAGAATAAACACATGTATCTATTCAATTTCTCATTGCGAAATCGAACTAATTATGCTATGTTGTTAGGGACGGATACGCATACATCACGAAATTCCGCAGCAGAAAGGAATGAAAACAATGGCACAACGCTATGAGCATCTGACACAGCCGCTGAAAATTCGCAATACCGTGCTGAAAACCAGACTGATGTATCCCTGCGCCCAACCTCACTTCCTTCAAGGACCGGAGCTCTACCCTGCTGATCCTCTGGTAAGCTATTACTGTTCACTGGCCAAAAACGGTGCTGCTTTTATCATAGTGCACGACCTGGCCAACGATACCCAGCGCCAAATGGGTGGTTGGGATATTCCCCACTTTGCCATGTGGGACTTTAACGACAAGGGCTGCCAGAACTATTTCACACACTTCACCCACATGGTCCACTATTACGGTTCAAAGCTGTGCACATCGCTGGACCTGAATCTTTCCGTGCAATACCTTGTCAACAAGCCGGAGCCCGGTGCCATGCCCGGTCCGGGAGGACCCGGTATGGGTCCGATGGGCGGCGGCGACATGCAAAAGCTTCTCGAAAGCGGGCTGAAATTTGAATTTGGTTCACTGGTCGGTCCGGAAGGTCAGGAAGAAAGCATGACTGCCGTTGGCGTGCCGAAAACCTCCAGCAAATATCTCGATGAAGACGCTATGGAAGAGTATATCGGTATTGTCATCGACCGCATGAAACGCTATGCCGATCTGGGCTTTGATGCCGCCATGGTACCGACCGATTTGCTTTTGTCTTTTATGGCGGAAAAATCCAATCATCGCAGTGACGAATACGGCGGCAGCCTTGAAAACCGCCTGCGTTTCAGCCACAGATTCTTCAAATCTGTACGGCGTGCCCTCGGCAACGATTTTCTGCTGTACTGCGGAGCCCCTGTCGGCGGAGGCGGTATGGGTCCCATGGGCGGCGGCGGAGCCAGTGCCGAAGAAGGTATTATCTGGCTAAAGGAAATGTCCCCATATCTCGACCTGATTTATATTCGCTCCGCTATGGGCGATGGTCTGATGGAAGACGAATGCAACTGCTGCCCGGGCGCCGAACAGGCGGCCGCGCTGAAGGCCGCCGGTGTAACCATTCCCATTGCCGTATCCACTCCCTACATGGATCTTGACAAGCTTGACGATCTGATTGCATCCGGCAAGGTAGATGTAATTAACTCCAACCACATGTTCATGTGCAACCCGCATCTGGGCGAAATTCTCAAATACGGAAACGGCGAGGACCTTGAGCCCTGCATCCTGTGCCATCAATGCCGCGGTGTTTCGTGGACAGGTCATTGGATGAGTCACTGCACCATCAACCCGGAAATGGGCATGGAGTATCGTACCAAACGCCTGAGCGAACCTGTTGTCCGGCAAAAACGGGTTGCCGTGGTCGGCGGCGGCCCAGGCGGCATGAAAGCAGCCCTTTACCTTAAAGAACGTGGACATACACCTGTAATCTTTGAAGCAAGTGACCATCTGGGCGGTCAGATCAGGCTTGCGGAATGCTGCGATTTCAAATGGCGCCTGACCCGCTATTGCAATTGGCTGATCAACCAGATGAGCCGCAAAGGCATTGCCGTTCGTTTGAATACACCCGCCACTTGTGAGCTCCTGCAGGCAGAAGGTTATGATGCCATTATCGCTGCCGTCGGCTCCACACCAAAGCTGCTGAATATTCCGGGAAAGGAATTTGCCTGGGGTACCGCGCATGCCGTATACGGCCATGAGGCCGAGCTTGGTCATCGTGTTGTTGTAATCGGCGGTGCATCCACCGCGGCTGAGGCCGCCATCTATCTGGCCCGGTCCGGCCATGATGTAGTTGAAATCTGCCGAAAAAACATCGTAGCCTATGAGCTCAACCCCATCCGCGAACGCGGCAACGTCAACACGCTTTCGGTGAATTCTGGTGTAAAACACATCCGCGAAGCCACTGCCACCCGCCTGGAACAGGGCAAGGTTTATTATCTCGATAAAAACGGAAGCGAGGGCTGCGTTGAATGCGACGATATTGTTGTATCCGCCGGTGTCTCTCCCAATATCGATCTTGCTGTTTCCCTGCACGGAATTGCCCCCGAATTCTATATGATCGGAGACTGCCGCGAAGCCGGGAACATGCGAAATGCCATCTTTGACGCCTATGCCGCCGCTCAGCAGATCTGAATCAGCACCTTATATCTGCTGCCATACAAAATCCGCATAACAGCCCCGACCTTTCCCGTATTTTCGGCTGCCTAAAACACTTCAGCGGAAGGAATCACAAATTCTGTGATTCCTTCCGCTGTTTCTGACTTTTCGACGAATACTCTGCTGTCCTTTTACCCCACAAATTTACTTGCCGAATATTGCAGTGCTGCCCTAAGTCCGGCGAAACATCGGATCGCCCAGAAAAAAAAGTGCAATTGCACCAGGTCCTACATGGGCACCGGTTACGGGTTCATAGGCAACGGTCAGAATATCCCTTGGCGGCTTGTTTCTGCGCAGACGTTCCGTAAGCCAGGCCGCGTCCTCCGGACAGCCGGCATGTGCAATACCTATAGTCTGATTTTGCGGTTCGATTGCAAGAGACTCGTATTGCTCTGCCAGCGCATGCAGTGCCTGTCTGCGGCCCTTTGCTCTGGCAAAGCTTACAATTTTGCCCTCCGCATCTCCCTTGAGAATCGGTTTGATCTTCAGCAGAGTACCTACAGCAGCCCGGATACTCGACAACCGCCCCGTTGCTCTGAGATAGGCCAGATCGTCTACCGTAAACACCTGGCACATAAAATGCCGGCGATTCTGAATCTCTGCCGCCGTCTGCGCAATCGTCATCCCCTGTGCCCGACACCGCGCCGCATAAAGCACCAGAAGTCCCTCTCCCAGACTGGCTCCGAGAGAGTCTATCAGAATAATGTCCTGTGTATATTCCTGCCTGAGCTGTTCGGCTGCAATACGAGCCGACGCAAATGAGCCACTGATCCCGGATGACATGCCAATAAAAAGCAGATCACTTCCCTGCTCCAGAATGGGCTGCATAATGTCTGTATAAGTCTGTGGTGTAATCTGTGAGGTTGATACCCGCATTCCCTCAGCAATTGCCTGATAATAGGCCTGATCGTCAAATATGGTGGTGTCGGTACATGTGTGATCCTGACCGTTTGCATAAAATGTAAACGGCAGAGTCAGGATGTTTTGTTCTCTGAGCAGAGGGGTTGGCAAATTCGCTGACGTGTCTGTTAATATTGTGTACATAATTTGAGTCCTCGTGTTATCTGATTCGCAAAACAAGGTTATCACATTATAATCCTTATGTCAACCTTAAATTATTGCGGGATTTCTTGTATTTTCACAAAATTTGTGGTAGAATCCGGGTACAAATCAGAAAGGACATCAAACCATGGCCTATGACGAACAGCTGACTGCAGGAAAGCTCCGGCGCTGGGAAACCTACCTCAATCGCTATACTCTTCCAACATGGGAACAGCTTCCAGACCTTGGCCTTTATATGGACCAGGTCATCCAGCTGTTGTCGCAATATCTCGACTATATGCCTCCGGAGCTCAAGGAAGAACAAATTATTACTGCAGCGGCCATCAACAACTACGTACGCACCAGAGTAATGCCGGAACCGAAAAAAAAGAAATATTACCGTATACATCTGGCCTATCTGATTATCATCTGCACGCTTAAGCAGAGTCTGAGCATTGCGATGCTGCAGCATCTGATTCCCATTGGTCTCGATGAAACGCAGGTCAATGCTGTTTACAGTTCGTTTGTATTGCGGCATCGCCTTTCCTCTGCCTTTTTTGTGCAGCAGGTAAAGCTTGCCGCCTCCAATCTGCTCGGACACGATCAGGGACCTGATTTTGCCGTAGAGAACACCGAGCAATTGATAACCTCTGCTGCAATTATCAGCGGCTTTTCCCGTCTGCTGGCCGAAAAGCTGCTGCTGCTTGACGGGCACACCATTGAACAGGAGAATATTTCTCTTTTATCAGCATCACCGGCCGAAGACAATGCCCCCGCGTAGCAAAGGCAGTATTATCCTTTATTTTTGCTGTTTTATGTCTGTGGCAACACTGCGCAATTGCGTCTGCCGAATACTGTGGTGCTGCCCTGTATCTTAGGAGGAATCTTTCATGAAGTACGTTCTGGTCATCGGCGACGGTATGGCCGACAACCCCATTGAGGAGCTTGGCGGAAAAACACCGCTTGAAGCTGCCGACAAGCCCTTTATTGATTCGCTGGCTGCTCAATCGCTGCTTGGCAGTGTTCTAACCGTTCCGAGGGGCCTGATTCCCGGCTCAGACACGGCCATTCTTTCAATCTTTGGCTGTGACCCCTGCGTATGCTATACCGGCCGCAGTCCGTTGGAGGCTGCCGGCTGCGGCATTGCACTACAGCCCGGTGAAGTCAGCTATCGCTGCAATATGTGTACATTCGAAGACGGCAACGCGTCGATGGATGAAAAACGCATTCTCAGTCACAATGCCGGTTCGATCGAAGGAGACATATCCGACGAGCTTATTTGCTGGCTTTTTAATGAGCCTGTCTTTCGGGCCGCAGCCGATGCCATTGGTATGCGTGTTTATCCCGGCAGCTCCTTTCGCCACATTGCCGTTCAGGCCGGCGGCGACGTCGAGGGCCTGAATGTATTTCCGCCTCACGACCATCTGGGTGAAGTTATCGGAAATCTGCGCCTGAGCGGAAACGCAAACGCCGATCGTCTCTGGAGCCTGATGCAGCTTGCCAACAGCAAGCTGGAGCATCATCCTATAAACGAAGCACGCCGGGCCGCCGGAAGGCTGCCGGCCAACGGTATCTGGTTCTGGGCTCAAGGCACAATGGCCGAGGGCGGATTTTCAGATTTTGCACGGGACTTTGGCAAAACAGGCAGCGTGATCAGTGCGGTTCCGCTTGTGCACGGCATAGGATTTCTCACGGGGCTCAACCGCATTACCGTTGAAGGGGCTACCGGTGAAACCGAAACCAACTGTGAAGGCAAGGTTCAGGCTGCCCTCAATGCACTTGCCTCGGGTCAGGATTTTGCATGTGTGCACCTTGAGGGCCCCGATGAAGCCAGCCACGCAGGCAATCTGACCGAAAAGCTGCTTTGCATTCATTATCTTGACGAACGAATCGTAAAGCCTCTGTTCAAAGGGCTGCAGGCCATGGGGGAGGATTTCAGAATGCTTGTTCTTTCGGACCACAAAACACTTCTGTCTACCCGTGGACACGATGGAGACCCGGTTCCCTTTTTGCTTTATGACAGCCGTCGGCAGCTGGGCTGCGGTCTGACCTATACCGAGAAAAACGGTGAGCAGGGGCCTTATATTGAGCCTGCCACCCGTCTGATGCCTCTTCTGTTTGAAAAGGAGGCGCTTTGATTGACCAGCTGTTTTTCGACAGCCGATATTCTTCTTCCGACTGCAGAAGATCTGACGCGCTGGTCTGTAGTTGCCTGCGACCAGTATACTTCTCAGCCCGAATACTGGGAACAGGTACACCGATATGTGGGTAATGTGCCGTCCACCCTGCACCTGATTCTTCCGGAAGCTGAGCTGGAATCCCCAGATCTGAATGCACGCATTGCCGCAGTCAACACTGCTATGCAGAAAAGTCTGCTCCAAAACTGGTTTCGTCTGCTGCCCGACAGCTTTGTTTATGTTGAGCGTACGCTGACTCCCGGGCGCATCCGTCAGGGTCTGGTCGGCAAGGTGGATCTGGAGTCCTATGATTATTCACCGGGCTCGAACTCCCCCATTCGTGCCACCGAAGATACCGTGGCCTCCCGTTTGCCGCCACGTATTCTGGTGCGCGAAAACGCCTCTCTGGAACTGCCGCACATTCTTCTGCTCGCCGATGACCGTGACAACATGCTTTTTGGTGCTATCACAGCTATGCGAAGCAGTCTGCCCAGGATTTATGACTTTGATCTGATGCAGGGCGGCGGTCATGTAACAGGCTTTTCCGTCAGCGGCGACGCAGCCGCAGCATTGCAGGATCGACTGAATCGATATACTTCCGAAATTCAGAATCGCTGTCCGGATATTGAACGCAGGCCCATGGTTTTTGTCGTTGGTGACGGAAACCACTCCCTTGCCGCGGCAAAGGCGTGCTGGGAACAGTTGAAGGCTGCCAATCCGGCCCTGATCGGATCAGAGCATCCGGCGCGCTATGCTCTTGTCGAACTGGAAAACATCCACGACCCGGCCCTGTCCTTTGAGCCTATCCACCGTCTGGTTTCTGATACCGATTCCGCTGCCCTGCTTACCGCGCTTCAGGCAGCCATTGGAGCTGACAGCGGATATCCCGTTCACTGGACCTCGCAAAACGCTTCCGGTATAATACGCCTTGACCCCTCGAGGGGCAGGACAGCCGTTGGTATTCTTCAGAATTTTCTGGATACATATCTTTCTGCGCACGTGGGACGAATTGACTACATTCACGGAGACCGGGTGCTCAATGTGCTTGCGGAGCGGCCGAACAGCATTGGCTTTCTGCTTCCGGACTTTGATAAATCCGAACTGTTTTACAGTGTCCTTTCCGAGGGCGTATTGCCAAGAAAAACTTTTTCCATGGGTCAAGCCAACGAAAAGCGTTTCTATCTTGAGGCCCGGTCCATCCGATAAAGAGGTGAAAAGTTATGATTACCGAATATGCCTGGGCAAAGCTGAATCTTACCCTGGATGTTCTCGGTCTGCGTGAAGACGGCTATCACGATGTGTCGATGGTCATGCAGACTATAGATCTTGTAGACACGCTCCGTCTGCAGACCGGCACGGGGCACAGCTGGTCACTTACGTGCAGCAGTGAAAACGTACCGACCGGGCCCGAAAATCTGGCATGGCGGGCCGCGCAGGCCTATTGCGAAGAAACCGGGTATGACCCGGATGGTCTGGACATACACATTCAGAAAAACATCCCGGTCTGTGCCGGGATGGGCGGCGGCAGCGCGGACGCAGCAGCTGTTCTGCGTGTTCTGAACCGTGCAAACGACGATCCTATGGATCAGGAGGATCTTTTATGGCTGGCAGGCACCATTGGTTCTGACGTCCCGTTCTGTATTACCGGAGGAACAGCTCTGGCGCAGGACCGCGGTGATTATCTCACCGCACTTCAGCCCCTTGCTGCCTGTCGGATTGTGGTGTGCACACCCGATTTTTCCTGCTCAACTCCGCAGCTGTATCAGCAGATTGATCTGGCTGACGAAATTGAAACACCGGATACCGACGCCATGCTTCTGGCGCTCAAAACCGGAAATCTTGAGCTGGCAGCGCACAGCATGAAAAACGTATTTGAACCGCTGGTGGCCGCCAAACACCCGGAGCTTTCACGCATTCGGTCGATTCTTTATGCAGCCGGTGCTCTGGGCGTGAGCATGTCCGGAACCGGACCGACCATGTTTGGTCTTTTTTCCAACCGCACCTCTGCCGTCTATACCCAGGCCGCACTTGAATGCGTGTATCCCGGCCGTGTCTGGCTGACAAAGCCGGTATAGCCGTGCGAGATCAGGCTCACAAACAGACTCATGCCGCTCTGCCGGTCTGACTGCGATATGTCAGACCGGCAGAGTATATATAGATAGCACTGTACAACGGCGTCTGCGGCACTTTGCGATTTTTCCGCCGACGTATCGTCATCAAATCACTTCATACACGGAGGTTGGCAGCGATCTTCTTCCTCGATTCGACGGGAAATCTCCTGCAAACCGCCCCTGCCGAATATTGCGGTACTGCATATACAGAAATAGACGTGCCCACAGAATGGTTCTCAAACAGGGTGTTCTACATCTCCAGCATCCACTGGGCACATTTCATTCCATCGGCCGCCGCAGACATAATACCTCCGGCATATCCGGCACCCTCTCCGCAGGGGAAGAGCCCTGTAAGGCTGCTCTGTCCTGACTGATCACGCGGAATACGGACAGGGCTGGAGGATCGACTTTCTACTGCTGTAAGTACAGCATCCGGATTGTCATATCCTGTAAGCTTTCTGCCCAGAATCGGAAGAGCGGCTGCAATGGTTTCGGTGATAAATTCCGGCAGACAGGTATGCAAATCCGCTCCGACAGCACCCGGACGATAGCTGGGCTGCACCGTACCAAAAACAGTGGTTGCTGTGCCCCGCAAAAAATCCGCAACTCGCTGAGCAGGTGCAAAACCGGTTTTTCCGCCGGCCAGCCACGCTGCATGCTCAAGCTCGCGCTGAAAAGCAATTCCGGCCAGCGGATGGTCGCTCGGATAGTCCTGCGGGCCCACGCCTACAAGCAGGGCGCCGTTGATGTTTGTCCGATTACGCGCATATTCGCTCATCCCGTTTGTTACAACCGTCTGTGGCTCTGAAGCGGCGGCCATAACCACCCCGCCCGGACAGACGCAGAACGAGTATGCCGAACGACCATTTTCCAAATGACAGCTGAGCTTATAGCTTGCCGGCGGCAGCAGCTCGGCCGCCGAGCCAAACTGAGCCCGTGAAATCTCTGATTGAAGGTGCTCGATGCGTACACCCACGGCAAATCTTTTGGGCTGCATGGCAATCCCCTGTTCATAAAGCATGCCGAAGGTATCTCTTGCGCTGTGTCCGATAGCCAGGCAGACCTGCTCAGTTGGCAGGATATAATCTCCTTGTGCGCTGTGAACCCGCAGACCAGTCAGCCGACCGTCGCAAGACTCAATCCCGACAAGCTGGTTTTCAAAGTAAACAGAGGCTCCGAGCCGCAGAAGCTCACAGCGTATATTATATATTATGCGGCGCAGATAATCGGTTCCAACATGCGGCATGGAAAGATACAGAATATCCTGCGGTGCTCCAAAGCGGACCAGCTCCCGGCGAATATAGTCCATACGCGGATCATTCACTCCGGTATTCAGCTTGCCGTCAGAAAAAGTCCCGGCTCCGCCCTCACCGAATTGCAGGTTGGAATTTAGCAAAAGTGGACCGCCGGAAGAATATCTCTCCACATCCCTGATCCGCTGCTCTACCGGACGCCCACGTTCAATCAGAACAGGTTTTGCGCCGGCCCTGGCCAGCATCAGAGCGCAGAAAAGTCCTGCGGGCCCGGCACCAATCACAACAGGCGGGTTGCGGTATTCCCGGTGCAGATTCGGAAACCTGTACGAATTTTGTGTATAACTGCTTATGCCTTTGGAGCGACAGCGGCGCAGCACCGCCGCTTCGTTTTTGCAGCTGCACGTGACAGTATATACCAGATGCACATCGCCTTTGTGTCTGGCATCTATAGAGACCCTTTGGATGGTCAGCTGTGTTACGGCAACGCCGAGCAGCCTGGCCGCCTGTACAGAAAGCTGCTCTTCTGACTGACCGGGTTGCAATTTCAATCCGGATATCTGAATCATTGCCAGTTCTCCCAGATCTGCGGACAATATCCCACAGTGGCCCGGTTTCCGTTTCGAACAACAGGTGTCTGCAGCAGCTTCTGGTGTTCGAACAGATAATCCTGCCTGGCTGCGTCGTCTGCCAGATAACGAAAAAGGTCAGCATCCGATCCCTTTGCCGCGGCATTGATCAGTCGTTCCGCTCCACCCACAGCCCGCAGAACACTATTGAACTCGCCTGCGGACATAGGCTGTTTTGAAAGATCTATCTGCTGAAAGCGAATGCGGCGTTCTTTAAACCAGCGCTCGGCTTTTTTGGTATCAAAGCACTTGGAAGTACCAAAGATCTGAATGTTCATGCTATCCTCCGAAATAGTCCAGTATTGGCCCTGCCAGATACAACGATCCAAAGCAGACTACAGGCAAACCGTCGTTTGCCTGCTCCTGCATGGCCGCATCCAGTCCCGCCTGTATAGAATCAAAGCCAATGGCGTCCTTAAAGTATTGCCTTGCCGTCTGCTGTGCCAGATCTGCCGAAAGAGCCCGATCACCGGGCGGCGGAACAAGATAAAGCCTTTTCGCATGCTTTGCCATAATGCTGAGCATCCGTGCATAATCCTTGTCGGCCAACATACCGGAAACCAGTGTAAGCCCCGTATTGCCGAACAGCTCAGTCAATGCTCGGCTCAGAGCCGCAGCTCCGTGTCCATTGTGTGCACCGTCCAGCAATACGGGCGGTTTTTTTTGCAGTATCTGCAGTCGTGCAGGCCAGTGTACCTGTGCAAGACCCCTGCACACCGCCTGATCCGAAATATTCCAGCCCCTGTTTCGCAAAACCGTCACTGTCTGCAATACTGTCCCGATATTTTCAAGCTGATGTGCTCCCAGCAGCGGTACCGACAGTTCCTGTTTGTTCCAGATTAAGCTCTGACCGTCGAGTGTCTGTGATATCCTGACGGCAGGCTGCGCATAAAACGGAGTGATACCAAACTCGCTGCAGTGCTGCTGCAGTGCAGTTCTGGCCTGCCGGTCCTGAGGAGCCAACACAGCCGAGCAGCCTTTTTTCAGAATCCCGGCCTTTTCCTTGGCAATCTGGCCAAGTGTACTGCCCAGGATTTCCGTGTGGTCCAGGCCGATTGGCGTAATCACAGCCACCTCGGGTGCAGGAATGATGTTGGTCGCGTCCAGGCGACCGCCCAGTCCAACTTCAAGCACAACCGGCCGACATTTTTTCAATGCAAAATATAAAAATCCGGCCGCCGTAACCAGTTCGAATTCAGTTGGCTTTTCGTATCCGAGCTCCGGCAGCTTTTTTGCCGCACAACAGGCTGCCTTCAGCACATGCAGCAAAATTTCGTCTTCTGCCGGCTGTCCGTCTGCTTGAAAGCGTTCATTAAAGGACCGCAGAGCAGGTGAGGTGTAAAGCCCACCGTGATAGCCGGCTGCGCACAGAATGCTGCTTAGCATGGCCGCTGTGGAGCCCTTGCCGTTGGTTCCTGCAATGTGGATAAATTGGAGATCCTGTTGAGGATTTCCCAGAAGCTCCATCAATGTCCGCATGCGGGCAAGGCCTCTTGGACTTTGCCGACAGCAGCAGGTCTGCATAATTGCCTGTGATTTCTCAAAATCCATTGCCATTCCCCCTGACAATCAGTATATACATGCCCGGGCTGTACGGCAAGTCGATTTTTCGGATCCCTGTATTGGACAGTGGTTTTTAGAGTCCCCTCCAAGGACCGTGCAGCACTGCATGGGATACCGGGACGGTTTCACAAAGGGCTCAGTCCAAAATCTTTTACAGCATTGTAAATTGCACCGATATCGTCGGACGATTTATGCAGAACAAGGTTACAGGGTAAATCGTCCTGTGGACTGCGCCGAAGAAAACCCGGGTTGCAGCGATCGAAAAAGCATGATATAGTTGCAGTGCGGTCATCCGCGCGGCAGCGGCCGCAGCCTCAACGTATAGACACAGTGCCTGTTTTTTCAGGCTCTACGCCATGTTAAAGGAGGACAAACCGATGCTTGACCCTACAATTTACAAGGATTGGCAAATTGCCGAGCAGGCCGAACAATCCCTTCCGAACATCGAAACCTTTCGTCAGCAAATGGGCCTGAACCCAGATGAACTGATTCCGCACGGCAAAACACCCAAACTGGATTTTATCCGCATCATGAATCGTCTAAAAGACAAGCCCGACGGAAAATACATCGAGGTTACTGCCATTACACCCACACCTCTTGGGGAGGGTAAATCTACCACGTCTCTGGGTCTGATCGAAGGGCTGGGCAAGCTTGGAAAAAACGTGGGCGGCTGCCTGCGTCAGCCCTCCGGCGGTCCAACCATGAACGTAAAAGGCACCGCAGCCGGAGGCGGCAACGCTCTTCTGATCCCCATGACCGAGTTTTCTCTTGGGTTGACCGGCGATATCAACGACATCATGAATGCACACAATCTTGGTATGACCGCTTTGAATGCGCGAATGCAGCACGAGCGCAACTACGACGACGAACGTCTTGCGAAAATTGGCATACGCCGCCTGGACATCGATCCAAATCGTATAGAATGGAGCTTTGTCCTGGACTTTTGCTGTCAGGCACTGCGAAAGATTGAGATTGGCCTTGGTGAAGGAAAAATGGACGGTTACCGCATGACCACGCGTGCAAACATTGCCGTCTCTTCTGAGCTGATGGCTATTCTGTCTGTGGCTACAGACCTGAAGGACCTGCGCGCACGCATCGGTCGGATCGTGCTGGCCTATGACAAAAAAGGCAATGCCGTTACCGCAGAGGATCTTGAGGTTGCCGGAGCCATGACCGCCTGGATGCGCAACACCATCAATCCGACTCTATGCTACACGGTCGAACATCAGCCCTGTCTGGTACACGCCGGACCCTTTGCCAATATTGCCATAGGACAAAGCTCGATTATCGGTGATCGCCTGGGTCTGAAACTCTTTGACTACCATGTAACCGAATCCGGCTTTGCCGCTGATATCGGCTTTGAAAAATTCTGGAACGTCAAGTGCCGTCTTTCCGGTCTAAAGCCGCACGTATCTGTTGTGGTAGCCACTATCCGCGCGCTGAAAATGCATGGCGGCGGCCCGGAGGTTGTTGCAGGCCGGCCCCTTCCGGAGGAATACAAAACCGAGAACCTGCAGCTTCTGGAAAAAGGCTGTGAAAATCTCTTCCATCACGTCAATAACGTAAAAAAATCCGGAATCAAGCCGGTTGTATGCATCAACAAATTCTACACAGATACCGATGCCGAAATTGCTCTGATCCGAAAGCTATGTGACGAGCATGGTGTTCGCTGTGCCCTGTCAGAGCATTGGCAGTACGGCGGCGAGGGTGCGATCGAACTGGCTCAGGCTGTGATAGAAGCCTGTGAAGAGCCGCAGGAGCCTATTCGATATCTATACGATCTCAGTACGCCATTGCGCCAGCGGGTTGAGCGCATTGCCCGTGAAATTTATGGCGCCGACGGTGTAGACTGGTCACAGACTGCCCTCGAAAAAGCGGAGCGTTTTGAATCCAACCCGGAATATGCAGACTATTGCACCATGATGGTAAAAACACACCTGTCTCTGAGCCACGACCCAGCTCTAAAGGGCGTACCCAAGGGCTGGCGGCTGCCCGTACGCGATATTCTTGAATATTCCGGAGCAAAATTCCTGTGTCCTATGGCCGGAACCATCTCCATGATGCCCGGAACAGGTTCCGACCCTGCCTATCGACGTGTAGATGTTGACGTGCAGACCGGCAAGGTCTCCGGACTGTTTTAAGGCCATGCAGAACTGTTTTGCAGATCAGTTGCTCAGAGAGTTTTCCGACAATCTGGCCTCCAGTGCTCCCGTTCCCGGAGGCGGCGGAGCTTCTGCTCTGTGCGGAGCTCTGGGCACTGCATTAGGCTCTATGGTTGCAAATCTGACGCTTGGCAAATCCAAATATGCTGATTTTGAACCGCAGGTCCGTGAACTTATCGATCGCGCACAGGTACTCAGAGCGCAATTTCTTGAGGCAATCGACAGCGATGCCCATGCCTTTTTGCCGCTCAGAAAAGCATATGCTCTTCCAAAAGACGCGCCAGACCGTGACACGATTCTGCAGGCCTGTCTGGCCGACGCTGCGCAGGCTCCCCTGGATGTCATGCGTCTGTGCGCGCAGGGACTTGAACTGCATCAGGCTCTTCTGGGCAAAACCACCCTGCTGGCTGTGAGCGATATCGGCACCGGTTCTGCTCTGCTCTGGGGTGCTATGCAGGGAGCTGCAATGAATGTGATGGTAAATGCAAATCTGATGACGGATCGCCAGGTTGCCGCATTGCTTCGAGACGAGGTCCTTGCTCTTCTGGACCAATACGGCAAGCTTGCAGCCCAGCTTTATCATACAATACTGGAGGGGTTTTCATGCGTGCCGAACTGCTGAAAGGCGCACCGGTTGCGGCCGCAATCAGGCAGCGGCTTCTTTGCAGAACTGCGGAGCTTTCTGCCCGCGGTATTGTGCCGACACTGGCCATATTTCGTGTAGGTGAACGATCCGAGGATCTGAGCTACGAAAAATCCATCCGGGCGCGCTGCCGTGAACTGGGTGTGGAGGTCCGTCTGACGGCACTGCCGCAGGATGTCAGCCAGACACAGGCGCTGGACTCGCTGCAGGCGCTCAACAGGGATTCCTCGGTGCACGGGATTATCATGCTTCGTCCGCTGCCGGCACAGCTTGACGAGCCGATACTGTGTTCTGTGCTGCGTCCGGATAAGGATTTGGACGGCGTTGCCGTTGAATCCCTTTTCGGTGTGTTTACAGGCTCCTCTCAGAGGTTTTCTCCCTGTACCGCTCAGGCCTGCATGGAAATTCTGTCTTATTACGGCTTCTGTCCTGCCGGAAAAAAGGTTGCCGTGGTTGGGCGAAGCCTGGTTGTGGGCCGTCCGGCAGCTGCTCTGGCCCTCTCGCAGGATGCCACCGTAACAATCTGTCATTCCAAAACATCAGATCTGCCCAATATTCTGCGGCAGGCAGACATCATCATTGCTGCTGCAGGTAAGCCGCTTCTGCTGGGAGCAGATTGTTTTTCGCCCGGTCAAATCGTTGTGGATGTTGGAATCCACTCACTGCCGGACGGTAGTCTTTGCGGCGATGCAGACTTTGCTGCTGCCGTGACGACCGTACGGGCCATAACGCCTGTTCCGGGCGGTGTCGGTCCGGTAACCTCATGGGTACTGATGGAGCATCTGCTTCACGCCGCAGCCGAATGTGGTGGTTCAAACACATGATACAAGAGCTTCATCCCGGGCAGTTTGATCAGGTCTATGCTCTTATGGAATACAGCTTTCCCGAGAACGAGCGTCGGTCCTGTGCCGATCAGCGAGCTCTGCTGTCTGACCCTTCCTACAAAATCTATACGCTGCCAAAAGCAAACAGCGACATTCTCGCCTTTCTGGCCGTTTGGGAATTTCCATCCGTCGCCTTTCTTGAACATTTTGCTGTATCCCCGAGCTGCCGAAATAATGGCCTTGGCGGACGTCTTCTGGATGAGCTTATGCAGAATCTGAACCGCACAATCTGTCTTGAAGTTGAACCCGGCCAAAATCCGCTGGCACAGCGTCGTATTGCTTTTTATCAGCGCCACGGTTTTTTTCTGAATCTCTACGACTACAAACAGCCTTCTCTCGGCCCGGGCAGAGCAGAGATTGTATTGCAGCTTATGACCTCCGGAAAAGCCGTCAGCCCCGCTGAATTTTCCGCTCTCCGTTCCTTTATATATACAAACATCTACCATGTCTGATCCGCTAAAAGCACATGGCAATTCTATCTGAACAACTGTATTTTTTCTGCTTTCCCTGTGATTTTTTTCGCCCTGAATCGAAAATCGGAACTTGCTTTTTTCGTATAAAATGTATAAAATATACTGTGTTCGCCTTGCAGGCATCAAATGCTTGCAAGGCATTTTTTGGTCACATCAAAGGGGAAAAGTTACCCTGCTGTCCGACAGTAAGGAAGCGTTTTGCTAAAAGGGGGCAAAATACCGACCGGTCCACCGCCGTCGCTGTAGGAGCAATGTATGCCAAAAAGACAAATCTGTTGGATTATCCTTTTGAATGTTGACAAAACATTTGCTATATTATAGTATGTTGCATAATAAGGATGGTATCTGAGAGAAACTTCTTCCCGCCGCAAAAAGGCTCCATGAATTGCAGCAATTTGTGCTCCGTCTGCAAAGCGCATTCCCGACATGTCGAAGAAATCGACATCTTTTCCATGTGTCGCTCTTCACCGAATACCTGGCTGCCGCATTTAAAGCCCCCCTCGTCTGTTTCTCTCGCCATCAGCCGGTAAATGGACACCCCATCAAAAAGGAGTTATTGCCATGCAGGAAATACTGAACAACCTTCCAACCACACTGCAGGAATTCCAGTCTTTGTCTCAGGCTGCGCTGGCCACACCCGAGCAAACCTGTATTATGCTTCTTTGCGCCCTGCACCTCTATGTTGCCGACAAAGACACCGGTATTTCAGCCTTAAACGTCATCCGTGGGCCGCGGCCCATGACACCGTATGACACACAGTTTCTTCGCGATCGACTGTACGACAAGCCCTATCTTCCGCTGGCCTATTTTCAAGGTGCCACACCGCAGAACAACTATCAGCCTGACATTCCCTATATGCTTGATATCCGGTCAGACTCCCGGCCTCAGGATGTCGAGTCCGGTTATATTCGTGTATTTCTGAAAACCACCGGTGCCGACTCGCCCAGACCCATTAAGCTTCGGCAAAAAGGCAATCAATGGTTTTTGTGGGAGTATTCCAGCATCCTGACCGGAATCCGCATTCCGGTGGAAAAGGACCCCTGGGCCTGAATCTGTCCTTGCAGCATTCAAAAGCCTGCGGGAAAGCATCCTGTATTTTCCTGCTTTGTCCTGAGACAGCACTGCGCAATTGCGTCTGCGGGCTTTGAATGTTCTTTGCTCTCCCCCTTAAATCCGCGAGATCTCCTTCGTTTTTGCAATAAAGTTGTGGCATAAATTTCCCGCCAATCCACTTGTCAAATGCTGTGACATTCTCTTCAAATTCCAACTTCAAACCCGGTTAATCAAGCGGAATCCGAATGCTGTTCCATGCTGCGGTCAATCGATGCTGGTACTGCACTAAAACCACCAACAAGAAAGGAAGACTGCAATGAAAAAAAGATCGATTCGACTTTTTAGCCTGCTGCTTGTGCTGGTTATGGTCCTTGGACTGACAGCCTGTGGCAAGAATAAGAATGCCAATCCAAACGCCATTGATCTTGACGATTATTCCCTTGTGTATAAGGGTGCCCGTATCATGGAAGACGGCGACGGCAATGCTGCACTGGTCCTTACTCTGGACTTTACCAACAACAGCAAGGAAGCTGCCTCCTATCTTCTTGTCATTGCCGAAGAAGCCGAGCAAAACGGTACCTTTCTCAACCAGGCCTGGGTATTCACCGACTACGATGCCTATGAAATGATCACAGACGGGCAATACACCGATGTAGATCCCGGCGCCACCCTTGAAATCTGCTCTGCCTTTGTTCTGAACGACGAAAGCACGCCTGTAGACATCACCTTCTCTCTGTGGTCCGGCAACAAAGAAGGCACCCTTACCGTTGATCCGACCACTGCCGCTGTTGATCACTCCGCCGACAGACCAGACGACGATTCCGACGACAACTCCGATGATGGATCCGATGACAGCTCCGAAGGAAAAACACTGCAGACCGATACTGACAAGCCCTCTGATCCTGCCGAAACCGATACCCCCGAGGTAACGCAGGCAGACGATCCTCTGTTGAACTGGTGGAACGGAAGCTGGTACGGCTGGTGGTGCATGACAAGCTGCTCCGGCGACTACGAAGAGCTTGAGGGCTATTGGTGGGACTGTGCCGGTGAAATTACCATTGGTGAAGACTATACCGGTCTGGTAGAGCTCTGGGACGAAGACGGAGCCCGCAACGAAAGCTACATCTGCTCTGCAGAGGTAACCCTCAATTCCTCCGGAACCGGTGAACACGGCACCATGTTCTCAGAATCCGGTTTCTTTATGGACGCTGAGCTTGCGCATGCCGACTGGATTGTAGATCCCGGCCTGTCTGTCTACGACAACATGATTATTATCGAAGGCTGGTACGAAGGCGAAGAGGGTGACTACGATTACTCTGCCTATCTGCGCCCCTGGGGACAGGACTGGTCGGACATTGAGACCGACTCCCCCGACAATCTGCCCTACTATTACTACGACTGGTATCTGCCCCTGATTGAATCCGACGCCGATATGCCTGATGCAATCGGCGGTGAAATCTCTTCCGTCGATTCCGGCGGCTCCTCCGATCCCTCTGCAACCAGTGAACCGACCGTGTCCGCTGAACCCGTTGCGGTTACCCGTGAGATTATGGATCGTGCAGTTCTTTCTCTCAAGCAGGACTTTGTCTTCTCTGATGTGGATCGTTCCGATATCGTAGAGCTTCTCGGTACCGAAGGTGCTGTCCACGATTTCAGTGAGGATTATCACTGGTATTCATGGCAGGCGCCTGAAAACGTCATTCTCCTGGTTGGATTCGATGTAGAAAATGGCGAAGAGACCACGCTCACATCCTGGAGCGTCACACAGTGGGATGGGGCCGAATACGACGTAGAACCCGTGGCACTGGGATCACGTCCTGAGGGGACCGGCGCTCTGGTTGAACAAAGCTATGTCCTTTCCGATTTCTTTGACAAATACACTTCCACAGTCAGCTTTACCATCCCTGAAGGCTCATGGTGTGTAGACGATGGCTTTGATTATAAGTTCCTGGTCTACAACAACCCAACCACCGATGATATTCCCTTCCATTGTCCATATATCAGCTTCCAGCTGTACGAAAGTGCCGAAAAAATTGACACCCATAAAGACGAATTTGAAAATCTGCAGGAACTCGGAACATGCACCATCGGCGGTGTGACCATGAACGCCCGCAGCTACAAATATGTCGGCATGGATCATCTGGAGTGTTATGGTCAGGTTCCCGGCGGCGGCTGGATCAGCATCTGTGTATTCTATACCTCCGCCTATACCTCCGCCGACAACGGCACCGAGTGCGGCGACATTCTCAACAGTGTAAGCTTTTCCTGATAAACACTTTCCATCCTGTAGGAATATTCCCGGGTATATCCTCGCAGATTTTCCGGACGACAGAAACAGCGCACCTTGTACAACAGACGGCAGCCGAATTTCGGCTGCCGTCTGTTGTATTAAGGCAATATCGCACAATTGTGTCTGTTGACTTTGAATTTTGCTTTCCCCGCAGATCTGCGAGGTTTTTTGCGCTTTTTGCAATAGAATTGTGATGTAAATTTCTCGACAATCCACCTGTCAAATGCTGCAGCATGGCCTTAAAACGTATCCGGTTTTTATCCAACAGAATCTGTCGGCCGTCGGGCAGGACGTGTACCGCCGGCAGTACGCAGTGACGATCCTCAAATAAGGATGGTGATCTGATCGTCGCACACCTCAAGTACGCCGCCTTCGATTGGGTAAGACAGCATTTTGTCGCCCTGCCGATAGGAAATGATTCCTTTTTTCAATGCCGCAATCATGGGAGCTGATGCCCAGACTTCCGTCCAGAGCAGGAGCAGTTATGCTTTCGGTGTCAACCTGCAGCTGTCTGCCGGCCATAGAGAGAACGCACAGTCTCATACCACAGCCTCTTTTGCCTTTTTGAATACGTCGTCTATCGTCCCAGACAGTAAAAATGCGGATTCGGGAATATTATCACAGTCGCCGCCCAGGATGGCCTGAAAACCGTGGATCGTGTCCTCGAGGCGGACAAATCTGCCCGGCACCCCGCTAAAGCTCTCAGCTACATGGAATGGCTGAGACATAAAGCGCTGCACCCTGCGGGCACGGTTTACTGTGGCCTTGTCCTCAGCAGAAAGCTCGTCCATACCCAGAATTGCCACGATATCCTGCAGATCTGCATAGTTTTGCAGAATTGCCTGCACAGCCTGCGCTGTTTCATAATGCTCTTTTCCTACAATTTCGGGGCTGAGAATGCGTGAGGAGGATTCCAGCGGATCTACCGCCGGATAAATGCCAAGCTCAACGATATCTCTTGACAGAACGGTTGTGGCATCCAGATGGGTAAATGTGGTTGCAGTGGCTGGGTCGGTCAGATCGTCTGCCGGTACATAAACTGCCTGCACCGATGTGATGGAACCGTTTTTTGTTGAGACGATACGTTCCTGCAGCCTTCCCATTTCAGTGGCCAGCGTGGGCTGGTAGCCCACTGCAGAAGGCATGCGTCCAAGCAGTGCCGAAACCTCTGAGCCAGCCTGCGTAAACCGAAAGATATTATCCATGAACAGCAGTACATCCTGATGCTGCTCCTCGCGAAAATATTCCGCCAAGGTCAGACCGACCAGCGGAACGCGCAGCCGTGCACCGGGCGGCTCATTCATCTGGCCAAAAACCAGAGCCGTTTTATTGATAACACCGGATTCGTTCATTTCGTTCCAGAGATCGTTTCCCTCTCGGCTTCGCTCTCCGACACCGGCAAAAACAGAATATCCGTTGTGCTCGTGTGCAATATTTCGAATGAGCTCCATAATCAGAACGGTCTTTCCAACGCCGGCACCGCCAAACAGACCGATCTTTCCGCCCTTGGCATAGGGTGTCATGAGGTCGATAACCTTGATGCCCGTTTCGAGCATCTGCGTTGCAGGGACGATCTGTGTAAAGTCTGGTGCGGAATGGTGAATCGGATAGGTTTTTTCAGCCTCGATCGGACCCTTGTTATCAATGGGCTGGCCGATGACATTCATCATCCGACCCAATGTCTTTTCTCCAACCGGAATGTGGATACAACCGCCGGTGTCTTCGACCTGCATGCCTCTTGACAGGCCGTCTGTAGAAAACAGCGAAATGCAGCGCACGGTTTTTCCACCGAGGTGCTGTAGCACCTCCATTACAATTGTACGTTCGCCGCTGCTGATCCGCACTGCGCTGTAAATTTCGGGCAACGGTCCCTGGGCAAAATAGATATCCACCACGGGGCCGATAATTTTTGTAATGACGCCCTTTGTCATGTGGTTTCGTCCTCCTGCAATGACGCACTTGCTATTTCAATTACCTGTGTAGTTACGGCACTTTGCCGCATTCGGTTCATTTTTAGTGACAGCTTCTCCAGCATTGCGGCAGAATTGTCCGCAGCCGTACGCATGGTCATCATCATTGAGCCCAGCGAACCTGCTGCAGCTGCCAGTAGCTTTTCATATACCTGTGCGCACAGACATCGCTCGAGCAGAGCCTGTTCAAGGGCGGCACGATTCGGGACAAACAGATAATCTTCAAAACCGTCTGCCTGTGCGATGTCTTCGCAAGCATCCGGAAGAAAACGCTCGCAGATCGGGGTTTGGGTTATGACATTTTTAAACTGCTGATAGACAAACAAAATCTCGTCTGCCTCTCCGTTCCGGAACATTTCTGCAAGTTTCTTTGACAGAACATCCGCCTGCTCCCATTGGGGAATGTCCGGCAGCGAGAACGGCTCAAACGGGATGTCTGTAATATTTTCCTGCCCCCATTTTCCGCACATTATCACCTTCCACGGCAATGTCTGCTGATCAATCCGGCTGCGCAGACAGCGTATCACCTGAAGGTTATAATCGCCGCAAAGGCCGCGATTTGCAGTGAGCACGACATAGCATACCGACCGAATCTGACGATCCGGTTCCAGCTTGATCCCGGGATTGCCAAGCGCAGCCTGCAGACGCCGGCACTGGACCTGATAGTCTGCAAAAGCGCTGTATTGTGCCAGTGCACGGTTATATTTGGAGACCGAGACCATTTTCATGGCCTGCGTCATCTGCTGTGTACCGGTAATGCTCTTGATACGGCGCTTGAGTTCACGCATGGTACTCATGCCGCATCCCCGCTTTTCCACCTGCTGCAAAAGGCAGCAATCTGTTCACGAAGCTGCTGCTGAAGCTCTGCCGACATCTTTCCGGAAATCTGATTCAGGAGCTCCGGACAATCGGTTTCGAAACAGCTCAACAAAGCCGATTCAAACGCAGCCATATCCTCGAGTGCAATATTGTCGGCATATCCGTTGGAAACGGCGAAAATAATCAGTACCTGCTCGTTTATGGGCAGCGGCTCATAACGCGGCTGCTTTAAGACAGCCGTCATACGGTCGCCAAGCGCCAGTGTGGCCTTGGTAGAAGCATCCAGATCTGAGCCAAACTGCGAGAAAGACTGAAGCTCCCGATATTGGGCCAGATTCATACGAAGCTGCCCGGCCACCTGCTTCATTGCTCCCGTTTGTGCCGCTCCACCCACTCGTGATACCGAAAGGCCTACATTCACCGCCGGACGAACACCCTCGTGGAAGAGATCGGCATCGAGGAAAATCTGACCGTCGGTGATGGAAATCACGTTTGTCGGGATATAGGCAGAGATATCTCCGGCCTGTGTTTCGATAATTGGAAGTGCCGTCATCGAACCGCCGCCGGCTTCATCGCTCAATCGGGCGCTGCGCTCAAGCAGACGCGAATGCAAATAGAATACGTCCCCCGGGTAGGCCTCACGGCCGGATGGGCGATGCAGAAGCAGCGACAGCTCACGATAAGCCACCGCATGCTTGCTCAGGTCATCATAGACAATCAGAACATCTCTGCCCTGATACATAAAATATTCGCCCATGGCCGCACCGGAATAAGGTGCAATATACTGCATCGGGGCCGAATCGTTTGCATCGGCACTGAGAATGATCGTATAGCTTAGTGCATCGTATTTCTTCAGCGTATCACGAATACCGGCCACTGTGGTTTCCTTCTGACCAATGGCTACATAAATGCAAATGACATTTTTCCCTTTTTGATTCAGGATTGTATCTACAGCAATAGCTGTTTTTCCGCTTTGACGGTCTCCGATAATCAGCTCGCGCTGTCCTTTTCCGATTGGCACCAGTGCGTCGATTGCAACAAGGCCGGTTTCCAGCGGTTCGTTCACGGATTTGCGGTCGAGGATTGCAGGGGCTGCGCATTCAATGGGACGATATCCGCTGGCATGAATTTCGCCTCGACCGTCAATCGGTTGCCCCATTGCATTGACGACACGTCCCAGATAGGCTTCGCCTACAGGTACACTCATCACGCGTCCAATGCGTCGTACACGTTCGCCCTCCTGCAGCTTTTCGTAGGATCCAAATACTACGCAGGCAATGCGACTGTCTTCGATGTCCAGAACCATGCCGGTTTCGCCGCAGTTGAATTCTACCAGTTCGCCGTACATGATGTCTGCCAGGCCATCCATATAGCAGATGCCATCGCTCACGCTCAGCACACGTCCGAGCTGATATTCGTCGATTTCGTTTGATAAGCCCTGTATATAACGACGCAGACTGCCCATCGCAGCTTCATAATGATCCGCTTCGCAGCCCGGATCCAAGCTGTCGGCATGGCTAAGCCGATAGAGATAGTTTGCAACCGTGCTGTCAAAAACCGTGTCTCCGATACGCAGGCGAAGTCCTCCGATCAGGCTCTGGTCTACACGTACCCAAAAAGAGGATTTTCCGCCAAGCTGTTCGAGCAGACGATCTGTTGCGCTGCGCAGTTTTTCAACCAGCTCCGGTGCCAGTTCAAAGGCAGATGTTACTGTAACGTAAAGCACATCATGCTTGAGCAGATAAACAACATCGCCCGGACTTGTAGCAGCGTGCCTCAAAATCTCATCGACAATCTGCGGCTCCTGCGCGCGAAATCGTGAAACATACGGCTCTTGCGAAAAAAGTTTCTCTGCCTCTCCGGCCAGCTTGGCCAGATAGCTTTTTTGAACACGACCAATCATGCTGTCGGTATAGTGTCGATGGTCCTCTGCCAGCCGTTCGGCCGCCTGCTGCCTTGCCCGGTCAGACATCTGCCGGCAGGCAAGCTGCTCTCTTGTGTGTATGTCGTCGATGCGGCCCGCGATCTCGCTGGACCTTTGCATGTACTCCTGCTTTTGTTGAGCAAGAAGCTGCTGTGTCTGCTCTGCCTGATTCCGGCCCTCTTGTGCGGCCTGCAGACCGCTGCTGACCTCGTCTTTGTGCTTTTGGATCAGCCTTTTCGCTGTACGTCGGCCAGCAAAACACAGTACCGCTGCCAGAATGGCAAAGTTGAGAAAGCTGTATACCAGTTGCATTATGCTTCCTCCTCTTCGTGACCTGCACCCAGCTGTCGTGCCAGAAAGGCAAGCATCTGTGGAGTAGCGGCATCAAGATGCTGCATCAGCTCCGCTTCTTCGATCTGCATCTCAGCCTTCAACCGCTCACGTTCGGCTGCAGCCTCGGCCTCCGCCCGCTCAAAGGCTTGCTCCTGCACTACAGCAACAGCGTTTTGCATGTCTATTTCAGCCAGCTGCAGCTGTGCGCTCAGATTCTGCAGCTGCGCTTCATAATCCCGCATTTGGGCCTCAAGCGCATCCCGTGCGGCCTTTCCTGCGGCAATTCCTTCTTTAATCTGCTCGTCACGAGACCGCATAAAGCTCCGCAGCGGCCTGTACAGCAACAGGTTCAGCAGAACCATTGTGATGAGAAAGTTGATCACAGTCCAGATCAGCACCGAAAAGTCGATGCTCATGGTTGTTCCTCCTGAAGGTTAGATTTTTTGTACCAGCATGAAAGCAATCAAAAGGCCGTAGATGGTCAAAGCCTCCATAAGAGCCATAGCAATAATCAGCGTGGAACGAATCTGTCCGGCCATTTCGGGCTGACGGGCAATGCTTTCCATAGCGGCCTTTGCGGTGATTCCCTGGGCAATAGCAGGTGCAATGGTGCTGCCCATGATTGCAAGAGCAGCGGCAAACGCGGTAGTCATAATGATACACTCCTTTTTTTGATGCAGCAGAACGGTCTGTGGTGCGCAGCTGCTGCCATGATGCTTTGTTTGTTGAATTACTCCTCGAGGGTGGTAGACTCATCGATGTAGATTGCAGAAAGCATTGTGAATACGATGGCCTGGATGCTGCAGAACAGCAGGCTCATAGTCATCATCAAAATGGGCGGTCCGACCGGAAATAACTCATACAGCTGCTCTGTTACAGATTCTTCACCAAAAATATTGCCATACAGACGCAGTGCCAGTGACAAAGGCCGAACCAGCTCGTCGATGATAATGAACGGCAACATGATGACAACAGGTCGAAAAAAATGCTTGAGGTAAGCCTTGATGCCGACAACGCGGATTCCGCAGATAATCACCGCGCAGAATACGACAATGCCAAGCCCTGCCGTTACAGACAATGACGATGTGGGTGCCTGGAATCCCGGAATCTCACCCGCCCCCGGAAGCAAACCGGAAAAATTACACACGATGATAAAGATGAACATGGTTGCAAAAAAGGCAAAAAAACGGTTAGTCTTTTCACTTCCCATGAGCCCGGAGATAAAATGGTCCAGAGCGCCTATCGCCATCTCCATGAGGTTCTGCAGGCCGGCCGGCTGCTGCTTGAGTTTGTGTGTGGCCGCAACAGAAACCAGAACCAGCACAAGCATAATGCCCCACATGGTGGTGACTTCTGCAGTTACATTCAGGCCAAAAATGCGGAACAAAACCTGATCCTCCAAATAGATATCCCTCCTTAAGAGCGCAGCCTCCCGGCTGCAGCGAACAAAATTGTGGGAATGGTCAAACCCAGTGCCATACCGATAAGGATTGCAAAGGCCGGCAGCTGCAATGCACGAGCAATCAGCCAGGCGCCAACCAGACAAAACAGATTTACTGCCTGGCGGATAAGAGATGAAATCAGAAATCCGTTATCCCGGCGCTGTTCGAGCTTGTGGGTAAAGCAGTATTTCAGTATACTGACCGCAGTACCGCACAGTGCGGCAATCAAGGCCCATAACAGAGCGCTGTCGAACATTTTTATGCCTCCTTACGGATACTTTCCTGCGAAGGTACTTTTGCGGCAAGCTTTGGTATTGCCTGTCTTCCGCAGTGGAAAAGCCGGCATCCTGCTCGTCAACCCTCCGTATTCTACACCCCGACTTTCAAAAAAGCAAGGCGGCCTTCGTAGGAATATTTCCTTGTCGTACCTTGACAGGCCGCCCGGTATTGCTACAATAGAATCGGTTATTGTACGGACAACGCCGCTCAGAGCACATACACATCCACCTGGGATTCTCTTTTATTACGGACAAAAGTCCTATGTGTTTCATATCTCATAAAGCGGCTCGTCTGGATTCCCGCGGCGGAATTTGCCAAAATATGCCGCTATCCTTGTGTTGCAGGAGATCACTCTTATGGACTATCCAAGGCTTTCCGCTCCCATTCAAATCGGAACCTTACATCTGAAAAACCGCATCATCATGGCCGCCATGCATCATGTCTATACACCGCAGGGTCAAATTACACGCCGCTTTGAGGAATACTACTACAAACGCGCGGAAGGCGGGGCAGCACTGATCACCATCGGCGCATGCCGTTTTAATGCCTATGGGGCCAGAGCCTCCACTCTGAAGCTCGACTGCGAGCAGGACATTGCTGCCCACACAAGGCTGGTTCGTGGAATGCACAATCGCGGAACGAAAGTCAGCCTCCAGCTGTATCACGCAGGACGGTATCTGAAAAACGAAGAGGTACAGGCGCCAGACGGCGCAAAGGCTCCCTCTGCCGTTTATGCAGGCTTTACGCGTCAGACTGCTCAGGCCATGACCACAGCGGAAATCCGGCAGACCGTACTTGATTTTGCGCTTGCAGCACAGCGAGCCAGGCGCTGCGGTTACGATGCCATAGAAATCTCTGCCTCTGCCGGCTATCTCCTCAGCCAATTTCTATCGCCGTTAACCAACCTGCGTGAGGACGAATACGGCGGCAGTTTTGAAAATCGCTGCAGATTTCCTCTTGAGGTAATCGACGCTGTTCGCCGGGCTGTTGGCGAGGATTATCCGCTGATTCTGCGTCTGGGCGGCCACGATCTGGTTGAAGGCTCCAACGACAGCCGGACTTGTCTGGACTTTGCACGGCTGGCCGCCCAAAGGGTGCAGCTGATCAACCTTACCGGCGGCTGGCACGAATCAAAAATACCGCAGCTGACCGGTGAAATGCCGAGGGCCGGCCTGGCGCACCTGTCACGTGCTCTAAAGGCCGTCGTTGACATTCCGGTTGCCATGGCCAATCGGCTGGGCGACCCCAGAACAGCAGAAGAAGCTTTGGCCCTTGGCTGGTGTGACATAGTCACAATGGGTCGGCCTCTGATCGCAGATCCGGATCTGCCGAACAAGCTGTTTTCCGGGCAGGACCACCTGATACGTCCCTGCACAGCCTGCAACCAGGGCTGTCTGGCCGGAACCTTTTTCGACAAGCCGGTGCGCTGTCTTGCAAACGGGCTGGCCGGACGTGAAGACATTTTGTCCACAGCTCTGTCCACTGCTTCCAAACATCTGCTTGTAATCGGCGGCGGACCTGCAGGCTGTGCCTGTGCCATTGCTGCTGCAAAGCGTGGACACCATGTTTCCCTCTGGGAAGCATCCGGCTCCCTCGGCGGACAGGTAAAGCTTTATGCCGATCTTCCCGTAAGGCAGGAATTTCGTCGTCTGCTTGCCTATTGGTCCGCCGCGCTGCAGGCTGCCGGTGTACAAACAGTGCTGAACAAGTCAGCACAGGCCGATACCATTCTGTCCGGTGGTTTTGATGAGGTTGTTCTTGCCTGCGGCCGGCACTATAAACCCATGCCTGTACACATTGAGGCAGGAGCGCCGCCCGTATACAATCCCACACAATTTTTGACGCAAAAACCTGTTCTGGGCAGGCGCGTTGCGGTAATCGGCGGCAGTTTTGTGGGCATGGAATTGGCCCGTACGCTGGCCATGACCGGCAGCCTAAGCCCGGATCGTTTATTTTATCTTATGCGCTACGGCATTGAACCGGACGCCGAGCTTCATACCCTTTTAAAAACAACCGACCGAAAAGTTGCCATCTTTGAAAAAGGAAAGCCTGGTGCCGGATACGAAAGCGGCGTTGCATGGACTGTTTTCGGCGATCTTGCCGCTTTTGGTGTCGAGCTGCATAAAAACACCGAGGTACTGAAAATCACAGCGCAGGGCGTTGTCACACACGATCTGATCTGGCCGTGCGATGCCGTGATCATTGCCGTTGGCACGCTTGCTTCTGACGAGCTCTATCAGCAGCTGAAGGATCGTATTCCCTGTCACCTTATCGGCAATGTGCAGCGTCCGGGTCGTGTTATCGATGCCGTAGCAGCCGGGACGGAGCTTGGCTGCACAATCTAGGGCAAGATCGCACAATTGCGTCTGTGTGCTTTGGCGGTCCTTTTACTGCATAAATCCGCTGAAGGTTATGGCTGCACAATGCTCTGACCGCCGCAAATGTGTTTTTGGCCGGAGCTTTCCTGCTGATAAACCGGAAAATCGGGAGAAATCACAAAAATCATGATTTCTCCCGATAAGATATTGCGCTGCATTTCAAAAAATATGCGGTGCGCCCCCGCACACGAAGCACTATGTTGCGGATTGACTTGCGTCAGTCCTCCAGCTCATCGAGCTTGCGGTAAAAGTATTCCATCACAGAAGCAACATCCTCGCCGTTGCGGTGTCCGTCGTAGGCTACCTCTCCAATTTGAAAGATCAGTTCTTCTCGGCGGGAGGCTTTGCGCATCTCATCCGCCTTGGCTTTGGCTCTGGTTTTGTAAGCCTCGCCGCTTTCGCTGAGTTTTTTTGCATATTCTCTGCTCTTTTCCAAAACAACGTAGCCGTGTTTTTTGAGCTCATCAACTACGAGCGGAAGCTCGTTTTCTTTCAGAGAGTTAAAGCGTTCTTTGAGGGTCTCAAACGTATTGGCAGATTCGCTCTGTTCCGATTCGGTGCATGCATCGGCCTGTTCGGCATCCTGTTCAGCTTCCTGTTCGGTTTCTTGTTCGGCTATGACTTCTTCTTTGAGGGGTTCTTCGGTCGGCTCGGCGGCTTCGGCGACAGTCTGGCAGCACTGTGTGCAGACCTTCTCTTCGACAGTCTCTGCAGACGTCTCTTCCTTTCGGATCTCTTCGTATTGATTATCCATAAAAAGCCTCTCCTTCGATTTCCAAATTCAACATGTGCAGTATACCAAAGTCCGAAATTCGGTTGATGTATTTTCTGTAAACAAATCGTTTCAAAAGTCTGACAACATCACCGTGTTCTCAGACAAAGCCCGCTCCCTGTTTTATCGGAGCGGGCTGTTTCTGTTATTTCAGGTTCAACCAATCAGCGCCAGAGCAGCGGTAACCAGAGCAATACCGTCGCCCACTGTAAAGGGATCGTTCGGGCGGATGATGCCTTCCGGATACAGGCCAAATCCCTGCATCATGCTTACGGCATCCACGGCCCAGTCGGCCACCTCGTTTGCGTCGGAGCAGGCAGAAAGGTCACCTGTTGGGATATCGGACATGTCCGGAGTTTCCGCTTTGATAAGACGATAGAGCACAACTGCCAGCTGCTGATGGGTAAGATCGTCCTCTCCGCCAAAGCAGCCATTGCCGTAGCCCTGAATAATGCCATTCTGGCTGGCCCAGATAATGGCACTGTTGTTGATGTCTACATCTTCAAATGTGCTGGCACCCTCGACATCAGGAGAACCTGCAAGCTCATAGATGGCCTCAACAAGAATCTGGCGGGGAATTACCATGTCGTCGGTAATGCCTGCTGCATGAATCTGGTCTACCGCTTCGTCAAACATGGACGAGATGTTCATCTCTTCCTGCGCAACATAGACCGTGCAAACCGGAGGCGTTATGATCTGCGCTTCAGATCTTGCTGTGACGTAGTAGGTCCCGGGCTTCAGGAAGGTCAGGCAGACCTGTCCGTTTTCGTCCGTTGCTCCCTCTGCATAAAAATACTCACTGCTGACATCTGCTGCACACACATAAATCTGTGCGTTGGCGCAGGGCTCTGCGGTAAGGTTCCAGTCAGCATCATAACCTGTAACCGTCAGGCAGAGATCAACAAGCCCCTCGACACCAGTCTCTGCAAAGGACACGTCAAAATATGCATAGGCATCGGACCAGCCTGTGAGATCTTCATAGCTGAAAGCATAGATGCTGTCGCCGTCTGAAATCGGGTCTGCCAGGCTCGTCGCAGGAATGTTGTTGACATAATAACCGTAGCTTCCGCCGTTTTCGACGCCCCACAGCTTGGTAAGGCTCAGACCGTATTGCGTGCTTTCAGCCGCAAACCCGGCCTGTGCTCCACCGTTGTAGAGCAGGTCGTGTGCACATGCCAGTGCATCTGCAATGCTGAGAACACCATCGGTATCTGCGTCAATCACGTATACCATCTGGTTAACTGCCGAAAGCTGGCCTTCGGTGGATATGCTGACCGTTACACAGGTTCCGTCGGATGCAAAGGCGCCAACCGTGAGCAGGCAAAGGCACAGGGCCAGAACCAGCACCAGCGCAAATGGTTTTTTCATTGTTGTTCCTCCTAGCTTTGGAATATCAAAAACTGCCGCACGCTTATGCATGCGGCAGAACACGCCAGAAGGGATTCGAACCCCCAACCCTCGGAACCGGAATCCGATGCTCTATCCGTTGAGCCACTGGCGCATGTCAGCACGGGAATTATAGCAAACTTTGCGATTTATGTAAAGCACGAATTTGACTGCACGGCAAAATCAACCATCTGCATGCAGCTGATCGCGTTCGATGGTTTCGCGGATGGCACGGGTAATGAACCCGTTGAGTGACTCACCACGCTGCTCAGCATGTGTTTGTATCTGCTCTTTGCTGCCCTTGTGCACGCGAAGCTTGATTTCGTCGTAGTTTTCGGTGTTGTATTTCTTGTTGGCCAGCAAGCGTGCTTTTGTTGCCATAGCCGCTACCTCCGTGTGATTGGTTGTTCTATCATATCCGTATTGAAAGATTCTGTCAAGTGATTTTCTGTGCCCTTTCCCGTCCTTCTTTGGTATTGATTCGACGTTGACAATAACCAGAGAATCAGGGATAATAAAGGGGTATAAGATACCCGCATCAGGCAGAAGAACAGAAAGGAAACACAATATGAACAGCATCATACAAAAGCTCCCGGCCTATGGAATGCCTGTGGCCGATGGTCCTGTCGGCCGACCGGCAAAAAAAGAGAATGGTCCTCCTATGGATGATGGGCTAATGGGCGGCCCAGGCGGACCCGGAATGGGCGGACCCAAAATCCTGAAGCCCTCCTTCCCTGCTGTTGCGCCCCATCTGGATCCAAACTCCGTTCCCGGATCTGATATCGAGGATCCGTCCGCTCCCGGCCCAGGCTTTGGCGGTCCTCCAAAAGCGCCCCCCTTTGACCGGGTAGAATCCATATCCGTTATTAACGGCAAAGCACAGCTTGCTCCGGAGCCCTACGCGCAGATAAACGGTGAAATCACCAATCTGCAGACCGACGGGCTGCAATATATCACCACCGAGCCCTGCCTGAACGGAATCTATATCGCATCTGAGCACAAGGATGCATTTACTATCTCGAATGCGCACATGGAAATGCACGGCGATGGCATTAATGACTTTGCCGGCATCGGCTCAGCCGTTATGGCAGACGAGACGGCGCAGGTTACCTTGCGTGATTCCACGATAGAAACCTGGGGCTGCATCCGTCCGGCAACCTGCGTAACGGGTAATGCTGTGATGGAAGTCCGCAACTGCAGGCTCATCGGTCACACCGGAGAGCTGCCAAAAACCTATGTCAGGCGCATTGCATCCGGCATGATGGAGCCTCCTCCCGGGCTGGAAATCGGCGGAACAGGACGGACGCATCTTTCCATGGGCAACTCAAAGGCCTTTTTCTACGACAGCTACATCTATACTCGTGACTGGGCCGCGCTGTCTACCGACGGCTCGCAGGGCGATCTTCACCTGGAAGCGCACAACTGCGATGTAGTTTGTGAGGGAATCGGCTATGGGACATATGCAGACAACGGCTGCTATAACTATCTCTTCGACAGTCGGATTACCTCTGGTTCTCACGCCGCCATTATTGCCGGCGAAGCCAATGTCTCATTTACCAACTGCAGCATTAAGGCCGGTTCGTATGTATCCATGATTCACTCTGTCCGCGGTTCAACCAGCGAGGTCACCACCTCGTATATCCGCGGCGGCAGTGCCGAGGCCGGAACGGCAATTTTCTTCATTAAATCCACCAACGCCTATGTCAATGCCATTGGTGCCGATCTGAAAGCACCCTATATCATCAAATCGGAGATCAACCGTGACAATGCAAAGACCCCCGTTTCCGCCGATGAGCGCTTCCATATTTACGGAATCAAGGCCTATCTGCAGGATATGACACTGGAAGGTGATATCTGCCACGAGGAAGACCAGCGTGCCATGGCCGTTACTCTGGTAAACGTCCGGCTGACCGGCGGCATTCACGACGCCTATGTCACGCTCAACGGCTCAGACTGGACCGCTACAAAAGATTCAAGTGTCTGTTTTGTCGGTCTTACCGATCTGAACGCCGTAAACGCTCCCGAAGGTGTAACCATCACAGCAAAAGCCGGGGACGGCTGTCAGCTGCAGCCCGGCACCTATAACCTGAAGCTTGGCGGCAAGCTGGTTGTGTCCTAAGGCATTATTATACCGAGGCTCTCCCTGCTCTCTTTATCTTCGCAGTGCGGCGTTCTGTTTCTTTTTGCACAAAAGCGCGGCCGGTTACCCGGATATCCTTTTCCCTGTCGTGGACCTTTGCGGCTGCGCTGCTTCTCCGGCTGCATTCCCCTGACCGACCTTTCTGTATTGGTCTGGCCGACTCTTTTCCGGGGCAGCAGAGCTGCCCCGGATTTACGGAGGCTTTGCCATGTCACTGGCTCTGAAAAAACTGTTTCTTCTGGATATGGACGGCACGCTGTATATCGACGACCGTCTGTTTGCCCATACGCCTGCTTTTCTGCAATACATCCGGCAAAGCGGCGGACGGTATATCTATCTGACCAACAATTCTTCGCGCAGTGTCGACACCTATGTGCAGAAAATGCGGCATCTTGGCCTTGATGCCGATCCGGTGGATTTCTTTACCTCAACACAGGCCACTATTCATTATCTTCTGCCCAGATATTCCGGCAGACTGCTGTACGCCTTTGGTACTGCTGCCTTTCGTCAGGAACTGGCGGATGCCGATCTTCTCATTACCGATCGACTGCAGGATAACATTTCCGCCCTGATAATCGGCTTTGACACGGAGCTTACCTTTCAAAAAATAGAGGATGCCTGTATCCTTTTGAATCGCGGCGTTGACTTTATTGCCACCAACCCGGACCTTGTTTGTCCGACCGGATATGGCTTTGTCCCGGACTGCGGCAGCGTCTGCCGTATGCTGACCACTGCCACCGGGCGTGAACCGCTTGTGATCGGAAAGCCGAAACCCGAGATGGCACAGCTGGCCATGCAGAAATTCGGCTGCACACCCGGGCAGACGCTTTTGGTCGGAGACCGCATCTACACGGATATTGCCTGCGGCGCTGCGGCCGGAGTTGACACCGTGCTTGTTCTGTCCGGCGAAACCACTGCTGAGCAGGCCGTGTCCGATCTGCCGCACCCTACCTATCTGTTCAAGGATATCGGTCAGCTTCTGCAGGCACTGCAATCTGCCGCAAAGGAGACAACAACATGAAACTCAACACCAGGCAAACCATATTTGCGGGCTTTGCCTTCTTTTCTATCTGTGCCTTCTGGCAGGTTTATGACGGTATTGTCCCTCTGATCCTGAAAAACACATTCGACATAAACGATGCCGTCTCCGGCTTTCTTATGGCCATGGACAACGTCCTGGCTCTGTTTTTGCTTCCGCTCTTCGGCGCTCTTTCAGATAAAACGCATACTCGCCTTGGGCGGCGAATGCCGTATATTCTCTTTGGAACGCTGGGTGCCTGTATATGTATGCTTCTGCTGCCGGCCGGAGATCTGCTGCAAAATCTTCCGCTGTTTCTTTTGGGCCTATGTCTTGTTCTGATTTTTATGGCCACCTATCGCAGTCCCGCAGTTGCCCTGATGCCGGACATTACACCCAAGCCTCTGCGCAGCAAAGCCAATGCCATTATCAATCTGATGGGAGCAATCGGCGGTATTATCATGCTTGCAGTTATTGCCGTATTGGTCCCGAAAACAGACCATCCAAACTATTTCCCCGTTTTTTTATTCACCTGCGTATTGATGGTGGTGAGTCTGCTTATTCTTATAACAACTACCAACGAGCCCAGGCTTTCTGCAAAAGCGTCCGAAGACTCCGATCAGGACGAAGAAGACAGCCAAAGCGCACATCCATCGGCCGGCGCACCAAACCGACAGACCCGGCAATCGCTGCTTTTGATTCTGGTCAGTGTCTTTTTGTGGTTTATGGGATATAACGGCATCACAACCGCTTTTTCGAAATATGCCAGTGTATACTGGGGACTGACCGGCGGAAGCTATGCCTATACCCTGATGATTGCTCAGGCCGCTGCCATCTGCAGCTATATTCCGGTCGGCATCGTAGCCTCAAAAATCGGTCGTCGAAAAACTATTCTGATCGGCATTGGCATGCTGGCTGTTGCCTTTGGTTCCTGTGTGTTCTTTTCGTCCTTTTCCGGCCTAATCTTTCTCTTTTTCATTCTGGCCGGCATCGGCTGGGCAGCCATCAATGTAAACAGCTATCCCATGGTTGTCGAAATGAGCAGCGGTGCGGATGTGGGCAGGTATACGGGCTACTATTATGCAGCATCACAGGCAGCGCAGATCCTCACACCGATTCTCTCCGGCTTTGTACTGGAATATGGCTATCGACTGCTTGGCAGCGCCGATCCAAACGCCGGCTATGTATTTCTGTTTCCCTATGGTGCCCTGTTTGTAGCTGCAAGCTTTATCACCATGCTGTTTGTCCGCCATGGCGATGCCAGAGCTTCGGCAGGCAAAGACCTTCTGGATGTTTATAACACGGATAACTAGGAGGCACCCGCATGCGGCTTTTATTTATTCTCCTCATACCCGTTCCGATTTTCCTTCTGTGGGCACTGCTCATCCGTCCGCGGAGCAGCAACGCGGATATAAAGCCTCTTCTGAAATATGACTATGCCCATCGTGGTTATCACTGCAAACCACACATCCCAGAAAATTCCATTCCGGCCTTTCAACGGGCACTTGAAAACGGATTTGCAGCCGAGCTGGACGTACATCTGACGCTGGATGGGCAGCTGGCTGTTATACACGATTCCGATCTGATGCGCGTTACCGGGCAGCATGGAACAGTTGAAAACATGACTTTTTCTCAGCTCTGCAGCCTTCGGCTTGAGGGCACCGAGTATACCATTCCCCGACTTGAACAGGTACTGGAACTGTTTGCCGGGCGAGCTCCTTTGCTTATTGAGCTTAAAGCCCACAATAAAAATTACGAGGACCTATGCCGGGCCGTATCCAACGTATTGGATAATTATACAGGTGACTTCTGCCTGGAATCCTTCTATCCGCAGGTCTTGCTCTGGCTGAAAAGGAATCGCCCGGAATGGGTGCGTGGCCAGCTGGTTTGTGATCTGCGAAAGGCCGGCGAGCAGCGAAGCCGAATGGAGAACTTTCTTTTTAAAAACCTTCTGATCAATGCCATTACCTGTCCGGATTTTATTGCCTACCGAATCAGCGAGCGCAGCAACCCAAGTCTTCGGCTGTGCCGTCGACTCTATAGAGCTGTGGAATTCAGCTGGACCGTTCAAACCCGTGCGCAGCAGCAGGCTGTGAAAAAAGACGGCTGCATTATCATTTTTGAGCAGTTTGATCCGCGCATGACACAAAATCATTCTTCAGAAAGCCGCCGGTAAAGGCAGTAGATGCAGCCCTGAACAGAACTGCAGTCCCTGCTTTGAGAAGCCTCGGAAGATGAGGTCACCCCACCTACTGCCGGAAGGAAACAGGGCAGCAATAGGGCCTGTCCTGGCTGTTTACTCGCAAAACCGAAACCGATGCAGCAATGCAGGCCGTTTCTGCCGATCAATCTGTTTCTGTTCTGCTGCTGAGTCAAAGTTAAGCCAGGCTGCCCTAAAAATACGGCACATCGCAGAATCCGGATTACCCTCTTTCTCTGCGCTGTGCCGTATTTTATCCTGAAATTTTGAACCCGTATGAGAATCAGGAAGCGGAAAACAACCTTGGAAGCAGCATATTTCCTGATCTCAGCTTAACAGTGGGAAATTTTCTGATCAAACTGTTACCAGATTACGTCGGTATCGGTGACACGTCCGCGCCCGGTCAGGGCATCGAGCATCATGCGCTGCTCGATCTGGGCAACTGTTTTTTTGGTAGAAATGACTTTATCGGGATTTACTGAGATACTGTCGATGCCGGCTCGGACCAGGAACTCGGCATAGTCGTTGTATACACTCGGTGCCTGACCGCAAATGGATACAGTCTTGCCGTCGCGGTGAGCAACCTCAATAAGATGCTTGATTGCACGGCGAACAGCGAGATTGCGTTCATCGAAAATATGCGAAACAGTGTCGTTGTCGCGGTCACAGCCCAAAACCAGCATGGTCAGATCGTTGGAGCCGATAGAATAGCCGTCAACGTATTTATTGAACTGGTCTGCCAGGATGATGTTGGAGGGAATTTCTGCCATCAGCCAGACCTTGAAATCCGGTCCCCGATGCAAACCCTCAGATTCCATAATATGAATGACCTTTTCGCATTCGTCTACCGTGCGGCAGAACGGAATCATTACATTGAGGTTCCGCAGGCCATATTCCTCACGGACCTTGCGCACTGCCCGGATCTCAAGCTTAAAGGCCTCAATGTATTTGGGGTCGTAGTAACGGGAAGCACCACGCCAGCCAAGAAGAGCGCTAGGCTCGTTTGGCTCATAGTCTTCGCCGCCGGTAAGATCACGGTATTCACTGGACTTGAAGTCGCTGAAGCGAAGTGTAACGGGACGCGGCGACAGAGCCTGGCAGACCTGGCGCACGCCCTCAGCCAGCTGGTTTACCACACGCTCGGGCTGATCCTTTTTGATCAGATATAGCGGATGCTCGTGGATATAGTTGGTCCATACAAATTCTTCACGCATCAGACCAATGCCGTCGCAGGGCAGCTTTCCATGCTTGGCAGCCAGAGCCGGGTCGCCAAGGTTCATATATATTTTTGTGCCCGTTACAGGAACTGTTTCGGCGGCGGCGGTTGTTTCCATGCGAGTCTCCGGCTGTGCGCTTTCGAGTTCGATGATGCCTTCGTATACAACGCCGTTGGATGCATCAACAGTAAGTTCCGCGCCGTCGGCAATCGTCTGAGTGGCCGCCTTTCCGCGGCTCTTTGTTCCAACGATGCAGGGAATGCCAAGCTCGCGGCTGATGATAGAAGCATGGCAGGTCATACCGCCGGAATCAGTGATAATTGCTTTGGCTTTTTTCATGGCGGGTACCCAGTCCGGTGTCGTCATCTCCGTGATCAGGATTTCGCCATCTTTGAATTTCCCGATCTGCGATGGGTCGTGAATGACATGTGCTTTGCCTGTGACCTGGCCGGGACTGGCCGGGAGACCCTGAACGAGAACTACGCGCTCACTTGTCTCTGCTTTTTTGTTGCGCTTGGACCAGACCGTTTCGGGGCGGGCCTGAAGAATCCAGATCTTGTCGGTTCGCTCATCAATGCCCCACTCCATATCCATGTAGCAGCCGTAGTGCTGCTCGATCTTCAGTGCATAGCCTGCAAGTTCCTGAATCTGAGCATCCGTGAGCTTTTGCAGATCCTGCCTGTCTTCGGGAACGGGCAGAGCCTCGCAGTTTCCGCCATGCTTGCGGGCAAGGTAGATTTCCTGATGGTTCACGGAGCGTGAGATAATCTGTCGGTCTTCCTTGTTTACAACGTAGTTGTCTGGCGTGACTGTGCCATTGACAACATACTCGCCAAGACCGTATGCGCCCTCGATAGTGATGTTGCGGTCGTCGCCGCTGACAACGTTGACTGTGAACATGACACCGGCAGCCTTGGAGAAAACCATCATCTGTACCGCCGCGCTCAACGCAACCTCGAGATGGTCAAACCCCTGTTTTTCGCGATAGTAGACGGCACGATCGGTAAAGCAGGACGCGTAGCATTCTTTTACTCGCTGTACAACATAGTCGGCACCTTTTACGTTGAGATAGGTTTCCTGCGCACCGGCAAAGCTGGCGTTTGGAAGGTCTTCCGCGGTGGCGCTGGAACGCACTGCAACATAGGGATCCTCTTCGCCAACCTTCTGAGCCAGCTCGTGATAGGCATCTGTGATGGCTTTTTCGAGATCCGCCGGCATCTGGCTGGCGATAATTGCTTCGCGGATGGCCGCGCTGACCGTGGCCAGCTGTTTGGTGTTTTCTACATCAGTCAGATCCGTGAGCATCTCCTGCATTTTTTTATCCATGCCGGTCGCCTGCATAAAATAATTGTAGGCATAGGACGTGGTAGCAAAGCCATAGGGCACCGGCACATCGGTTTTTGATGTCATTTCACCCAAGGATGCAGACTTGCCGCCCACCTGAGCTACGTCGTCCTTGCAGATTTCTTCGAACCACAGCAGATATCTGGTATTCGTCATTTCCTTTAAACCCCCAAAGCAAATCCATACTTGTTCTGGCCCCACCGCATCATCTGTCGAAGCAAACGACAGAGCCCCGGCATGCAGCTGACTCTGAAGTGCTGCATTGCTTTTGAAAAGCACACAGCGACCGCTCATTTGTCATTATACCGAAAAACAGCATGTGGTGCCGCCTGTTGTATTCTGATCCGGCGAGTCGGATGAATGATTGAAACATCTCATACGTTTATCTCCGGACAGACACAGCTGCGCTCTATATTCTAACTTATCACTCCTTGTTGGAATGTGCAAGTGGAATAACAGCAATCTTTTCCGGTTTTTTTCCGTTTTTCCTGTATAAAATGGACAGAGTCCGGGTTATACTATGCCTGGTCAATACGCTCAGCAAGCTCATTGAGATATACCCAGCGCTCCATTTTCTGTTCCAGGGTCTCATCTGCCTGCTGCTTTTTGGTCAGAAGCTCCTGCAGCAGAATATAGTCGGAGCCAGCCTGCTGAATCTGCTGTTCCAGCGCTGCGGACTGCTTTTCAAGTCCGGAAATATCATCTTCGATCGTTTCGTACTCGCGCTGCTCACGAAAAGTAAATCTTGGCCTTTGCTCCCGCGGTGTACGTTCACGCTCCGGACCTCTGGCAGGCCGTTGCTCTTCCATTGGCTGCTCAGCCGTCTTCTTTGCGGCATAATCTGAATAATTCCCTGTGTAAATTTTTACCTCTCCATGTCCAGCAACCTCGAAAATAACCGAGGCGGTCTTATCCAGAAAGTATCGGTCGTGAGAAACAGCCATTACGGCCCCGGGGAATGTCTGCAGATAGTCCTCAAGCAGAGTGAGGGTTTCAATATCCAGGTCGTTGGTCGGCTCGTCAAGCAGCAGTACGTTTGGCGCTGTCATCAACACCCCCAGCAGATACAGCCGCCGCTTCTCTCCGCCTGACAATGCGCCGATTTTCAGGTAGTGTACAGACGACGGAAAAAGAAAATATTCCAGCATCCGTGCAGCCGAAAGTATACCGTCTGCCGTTTCAAGACTGGTTCCCTGCCGTCGGATATAATCGATTATGGTTTCATCCGGGTTCAGTTCTGCATTGGTTTGCAGGAAACAGCCCATTTTTACCGTGGCCCCGACGGTAATCCGTCCCATATCAGGCAAAAGTCTCCCTGTAATCAGGTTGAGCAGTGTGGATTTTCCCGCTCCGTTTTTTCCCACAATACCGATTCGATCGTTCCGAAGCAGTGTATAGGAAAAATCCCGCAGGATGCAGCGATCGCCAAAGGATTTGCTCACATGCTGCAGTTCAATTGTCTGCCTTCCGAGTCGGCTGGCTCCGCCCACGATTTTGCCTTCGTCACGTTCCTTTGGTGCATCCGCGGCCGCCAGCTCTTCATAGGCGTGAATGCGTCCCTTTGCCTTTGTGCTGCGTGCCCGCGCGCCCCGGCTCAACCAGGCCGTCTCCCGTCTGAGTACAGCCTGCCGTTTGCGTTCGGAGGCCTGCGCATATTCAAACCGCTGAGCCCTGAGCTGCAGATATTTTTCGTAGTTGGCCTCATATTGATAGAGGACGCCTTCGTCGAGCTCGACAATACGGTTGCAGACACGTTGGAGAAAATACCGGTCGTGCGTGACAAAAATGAGTCCACCCGCAAATCTTTTCAGGTATTGCTCAAGCCACACAGACATTTCACTGTCGAGATGATTGGTCGGCTCGTCTAAAATCAGCACATCTGCCGGCTGAATCAGTGCTGCCGCCAATGAAACCCGCTTTTTTTCCCCACCGGACAGCAAAGCCGTCTTTTTGTCAAAACAGTCCAACCCCAATCGGGTAAGCATGGTTCTGGCCTCATATTCTTTCAGTTCCCTATATCCTGCCGGTGCACTTGCAAAAACCTGCTCCAGCACGGTAAGGGCTTCATCCATAAGCGGATTTTGGCTCAGATAACTCAACTTTACGTTTGGATCTGTCGTCACGGTTCCTTCGTCTGCGTCTGCCTGTGCGGAAAGAATGCGCAGAAGGGTGCTCTTTCCGCAGCCGTTATGTCCGACAACGCCGATTTTATCCCCCACATGCACATACAGCGACACATCCTTAAGCAATGTCTTGAGTCCGTAGCTCTGGCTGATATGTTCGGCGCTTAACAGCATAGCATTTCCTCCGTTGGTATGGCTGCAGCCGATATGGCAGCCTGCAATTCCTGCTCGCGGTTCTGGCAGCTGAGAATAACTACCTGCCGATTATCGGCCATACCACGCAGATAATCCAAAGCAAGAGTCAGTCGTCTGTCATCAAAATTTACAAGAGCGTCATCCAGAAAAATCGGAGCATCTTCCGGAAGAAGCAGACTGCACAAAGCCAGTCGAACAGCCAGATAGAGCTGGTCTGCCGTTCCTCCGCTCAGCCACAAGCTTCCCCTGCTGACTACTTCCTGTTTTGCCCGAGCCGTCAGGGCCATTGTCCGGTCGATAGTCACAGCCTGATAGCGGCTGTCTGTCAGCTGAGCCAGAATTTCTCCGGCCTGTTCTGTGAGCGTGGGCGCAAATTGAGCACGAAGGCTCTGTTGAGCCGTATCCAGAGTCTGTATGGCCAGATCGATAGCCTCAATCTCCTGCTGCAGACGGGCACATCTGCTCTGCAGCAAAACTCGACGCTCTTCTTTGGTTTGCAGCTGCTGTGCGTCCAGACAGCTGCCCTGCAAAACCGCCATACGCAGCCGGCAATCCGACAGGCTCCGACTGCACTCTTCAAGCTGCGTCCGCAGCTGTTCGCGTCCTGCCGAAGGCAAAGTCTCCGGTTCTTTTATTTCTCCATCGGGCATCAAAGGTGCCAGTCGCTGCCAGCTCTCCTGCGCCTGCTGTGCCTGCAGCAATGCCTGATCCAGTGCCTGTCTGCATGTAATTGCCTCATCTATGGCTGCGATGCAGTTTTCATCCTCTGCAGTCGGAGAAAAGGCCCTGACCGTCTGCATAAGAGCAGCCTGTTCGGCAGCAAGCGCTGCACGGCGGGCATGCAAAGCCTGCCCGTGTTTCCGGGCCCGGTACCCTTTCCAGCTCAGCACAATCCCAGCCGCAAACACCAGAATAGCTGCAAGCTGTACTCCCGCTGCCGCAACCGTACCGGATCGCATGCACAGACGAACAGCCATACCGGACAGAAATCCAATTGCCGCAAGAGCAAGGCCCGTCCGGAACATCCATTTTCTGTGATTTTCAACATCCTGTGCTCCGGCTCTGTCTGCCAGCTCACCGGCCCTGGATCGGAGTGTCTGCAATTCGTGCAGCTGTGGAAGCGCGGGGTCACTCAGCTTTTGTATTTTCTGCTGTATTTCCTCAGCATGTGCTTTTGCCTCGCAGCATGCTGCAAAAAGTCGGTATTGTTCTTCCTGTTTCCATGTGTTCAGGTCTTTCTGCAGCTGCTGCTCACGCTCTTCCAGCTGAGTCTGCTTCTTCTGCAATATGTCTGTCTGCTCTGCCAGCCTCTGCTGGTGTTCCAGCTGCTGTGTCAGCTGCTCAAGCTCCTTTTTCGTCTGTTCAAGACGTCCGCCCTTTCGCGGGGCACTTCTGTCACTACGCCATGCAGCCAGACGCTTTTGAGCGGCATCATAGCTGCCTTCTTCTTCGCCGGTAACCAGACTGCTGAGCTGCTGCTCAAGCTCAGGAGCAGCGGTTGGCTTCAGTCTGCCCTGAGCAATCAGGGCACTGCGCTCAAACACTGCTCTTTCTACTCCAAGCAGAACTACTCCGCAATCATCGCGGCACAGCTCAGGAATGAGTTGACCGGTCTGTGCATCCCGAGCCTTTACCTCACGAAGCGGATATCGTTTTGTGCTGGTGCGTTCGATAATGATTCTTCTCCTGTTGTGTTCCAGCTCCAGCCGCCCCTGCATCAGTCCGCCGGCCCATGGTTGGTAGTGTTCTTTTGCGCTCAATACACTTTTGGTTGTACGCTCTGCGGTATCTATACCGTAAAGCATTGCAGTAAGAAAGGCAAGCCATGTGGTCTTTCCGCCCTCATTCGGAATTGTAAGCACATTCATGCCCGGATGCAGGTCCAGTGTCTCCCCGTCCAGGCATCCAAACCGGGCGGTCATGGAATGAATGATCATGGTTCCTCCCGTCCTTCCAGTGCTGCAAGTCCGTATTGTGCAGCCAGCCGTGCAAGCTCCCGTGCCTGTGCGTTGTCTCCGTTTGCCATATCCAGAAGCTGATTTAAAAAGGCGCCGCGAAGGCTGTTCTCTCCCGCTGCCTGCCACAGGGCATCGCTATCTTCCGTTTCATCGATTATTTCCAGCTCAGCCAGACTGCCGCGGCAGCCCTCTGCCAGCTTCTGCGCATCAAAGCGCGGACAGATGCCGGTAAGAGTGAGACGAAGATGATCCCCTGCCTCCTGCCCGGTGGTGATCTCTTCAATGGTCCTGCGTACATCCTCTCCCGCAGATGCCCGGATCAGTTGCCAGCGCGGTCCGACAGACGGCAAAAAACACAGCTCCGCATGCCCGTGGCTGACATGTACAAGATAGCTTCCCTTCTGCCCGGCTTCGCCATAGTCCCGGCCCAGCAGACAGCCCGGCCATGCATAGAACGTTGTCCCGGCCTGTTTCAGTGCACCGGAGGCATGGATGTGACCCAATGCCAGATAATCAAGACCTGTAGCAGCTATCTGTTCTCTGGTGATGGCATTATAGGGACTGTCTGCATGCAGCGCATCTGCATGCAGAACCATCAGGTTTAAGCGTTCCCTGTCACAAACGCGGAAGTCCTGCAGCAGGCAGCCGGATTCGGTATTTAAAAAAGCCGCGCCATACACCGTACAGCCCAGTTCCGGCAGATCCACAGCCTGAATACGGGCAGTTTGGAATATGTGGACATTCTTCGGCCAGGCCCTGTCTGCCCACGGACCGGCCGGGCCCCATGGGTCGTGGTTTCCCGGTGAGATAAATACGGGGCACCTCAGCTGTGCCAGTGTATTCTGCAAAAGTTCTATGGTTTCCGGATAAACCGTTCCTCCGTGATCAAACACATCTCCTGCCAGAAGGACCAGGTCGCAGTCTTCTGCCTGCTGAAGGGCCCGAACTGCAGCCTGCCGCAGCTGCTCGCGGCGTCTGGACGGAGTTTCGCAGCCATCGGCAGAAAAAGGCGTATCCAAATGAAAATCCGCACCGTGAAACACGCGCAGCTTTGGCTCATTCATGTTCATCCACCCTTTGTACCGCAATACAGTGTCCTGTTTCCGAATCAATCTCAAACAGCACCGCATTAAGCTTGCAGGGACCCGGAGCAGCCTCATACCGGCCCATCAGATCGCCACGAAAGCGTTTAATCGAAGACGCAGGCTTCATTCCGAGCACCGAATCGGCCGGCCCGGTCATTCCAAGATCCGTTACCGCTGCAGTGCCTGACGGTAAAATTTGCGCATCCGCCGTTGGTACGTGGGTGTGCGTTCCCCACATCGCACTGATACGTCCATCCAGCATCCATGCCATTGCCAGTTTTTCGCTGGTTGCCTCTGCATGAAAATCTAACAGAATCAATCTGGTATTCAGTTTTTCTAAAATGGAATCTACCTGTAGAAACGGATTGTCCGGAGTGTAGTCCATGCCGCAGCGTCCGAGCAGGTTTATCACTGCTACCGGTCCTGCAGGAGAGTCAAATATCCCCCATCCTCTTCCCGGAAGCTGCGGCGCCAAATTGGCCGGACGCAGAATCCTGCTGCAGTCATCGAGATAGTTCAGAATGCTTCGCTGCTGAAATGCATGGTTGCCAAGAGTAATGATATCTGCTCCGGCGTCCAGAATTGTCTCTGCCTGATCGGGGGTTAACCCCATGTTTGCGGCATTTTCACCGTTTACTGCCGCAAAGTGAATATTCAGGCGCCTTTTCAGTCCGGGAAGCGTTTTGCGCAGATAGGCCAGACCCGCTGCCGTAGTAACGTCTCCAACAGCCAGAACGCGTAATATCATGGTGGTTTCCTCCTCATTGCAGTTCTGCCCCGGCCATCGCCGGGGCAGTTGTTTCGATCAGCTGATGCAGAGTGCAGCGTTCTTCGAACACATCAAGATAATCCAGAAGCATGGGGTCCTGCGCACTCAGGGTTATGATGCAGGGCTCTTCCGTCGGGCTGCGGTAAAAGGTCTCAGCGTCGGCATCGGCCCTTATGACAATATAACCCTCCGGCGCAGTCTGTGTATCGATCAATGCAAGGAGAGTTGTCTCTCCGACAGCATCGTAAAGCGCCTCGTTTGCACGAGAAAGTGCACCGGCTGTGGTTCCGGTCACGCCCAGCGTATGCCCAGCCAGAGCCAGTTCACGGACAAGCTCCCGATTTTCGTTGATCTCGCGTGCGGTAAGGAAAAATGCAGCCTTCTGTTCATGTTCGTCCAGCCAATCTGCTGCCTGACTGCTTGGACCAAGAATAACGGGATAGATTTCATAGGCCGGAGCCTGCGGCTCGTCTTCCTGAACAGCTTCGGGCTCGACCTGTGGAATGGCAGTCGGACTTATCTGTGCAGGAGACTGCTGCAGCGCTGTGATTGAGGAAAGGTAGGCATCTGCCATCTCCTCGATCAGCGTATCGGCCTGATTGATAAACGCCGAATTGGACAGCACCTGACTGCCCGTTGTAATACGATAGACGCTGTAGTTGCCTACGCTGACAAGACAACTCAGGCTCGCTCCGAAATAATTCACACAAAAATTCGCCGGAATGAAAGCCATCCCGTTTCGGACAATGATGCCCATCTCATAGGTGTCGTCGTCCTCGTCTGTAACGAGGCCCAGAGCAATATCAAAAAACAGCTTTTCGGATTTGTTGAACAAAACCAGAGTCATGCTGGTTGGGTTGTAGGATACCCACACACCCAATGTGGTAGCAATTTCGAAAATATTGTATGGAATATAGAGAATACCGCCGGAATAAAACGGCATGGTGTCAGCGTTCAGCGCATAGGGCAGCGTGTCGTTTACCGCCAGAAAAGCAATATCGCTCTCGGCCTCCGCAGGACCGGACAGATTGATAAGAGCCACCAGAATCAGCAGCAGAGAAAGCAGACGTTTTTTCATGGATTCCTCCGGATCCGGGCAGTTGGTTCCAGCCGGTCCGCCGCGCGGATGCAGAGCTGTCTCATGCAATACGCTGTCGGCACCGGGTTTTCTGAATTATAGCACATTCTCGCGGTGCTGCGCAAGTTCATTGCATAGCGATACCGCCCGTGCCGTGCACAGCGATGTCGTCCGGGCCGAAAAACAGTAGAAAAAAACATATCGACATGGTATAATCATCATGCGCGTCTGCGCCGTATTCACTGTGCCGCAGTTTTGCGGCCTTGCCGGAGGTTATACCATGACCAGAATCGACAAAGAAAACTACTATCTTGATATTGCCCAGACCGTATCTGAGCGGTCAACCTGCATGCGCAGACATTATGGTGCCATCATCGTCAGATCAGACGAAATCGTTTCCACAGGCTATAACGGTGCACCTCGAGGACGAAGCAACTGCGTAGACCTCAACTACTGCCTGCGCGAAAAATTCAACATTCCCTCCGGTCAGCGTTATGAGCTCTGTCGCAGCGTCCACGCCGAGGCCAATGCGATTATCTCCGCCTCACGCAGCGAATGCCTGGGCGCCACACTTTACCTGGCTTGCTGTGACCCAGCCACCGGAGAAAACATTCCCGATTCCACCCCCTGTTCCATGTGCCGCAGGCTTATTATCAATGCAGGACTCGACCGGGTTGTTGTACGCGACACCAAGGACAAATTCTCCACCTACAATGTTCGCGACTGGATCTTTAACGACGACTCCGTCCTTGGTGAAGGCTATAATCTGTAACAATCCAGCATCGGTTTCCTCTTTCGTCTTCCTGCTTCCTTCCCCGGCCGAATCGAAAAAGCCCTCCGGCAGATCTGCTCTGCACTTTGCAGGTCTGCTCTGCACTTTTTTGTATTGACAACCACCGCTTCGATCACTATAATAAGAGGGCTTTTGAAATACGGGGTGTGGCGAAGTTTGGTATCGCGCTTGGTTCGGGACCAAGAGGCCGCGGGTTCAAGTCCCGCCACTCCGAGATGAAAATCCCATGAAACATATGTTTCATGGGATTTTTCTTTCCGAACGTTGCGGTGCTGCCCAGGGTTTCTGCTGCAGTTATTGGCCCGAGGCAGTACCGAAAATCCGGTACATGGTCAAAAAAGGATAGGCGCTATAGGCTGAATGGGTTTTGAGAGTTTTTATTTCGTAGTGTGTGCCATTGCAGAAAAAAACCAGATAATTGCGCCCGTGAATGCTCATACCTGTCAGCTGCTTCAGTTCAAAGGAATATGTCCCCAGCCGAAGCGTCTGTATGTCCATACTCATGCAGCCGGTAAACAGTTCGTACGCATGGTGTCCGTCTACCCGATACAGAGTTGCCCCCTGTGCCGTCAGGCAGGTACATTCTCCTGCCTGCAGTCTGCGCACAAGCTCCCCTGTCTGCCACATATCCCAGTCGTACACAGTATGATAGTCTCCGGTAAAAAAACCGTAGTCATCCATGGTGGCATGCATTCCGCAGCTGCATTTCAGCTGTCGACCATCTGCTGTAAGTGTGCCAATCTTGCCGCATTTCGGACACAGGTACAGAACATTTTCGAGTCCGACCGCCGGTCCGCGGGGACAGGGATACGCAATATGCCGCTTTTCCTGCCAGGAATAGTCGTTGTATCCGAGATCCCGGCAGATAAGCTCCATAACCTGTGAAACACTCATATCGACCAGCTGCTGCGACTGGTAGGTTCCGGCAACAACACCGAAAATCGGTCCGCGGCGCCGGTATGCTGCCCATTTGGGTCCTGCCAGATAAGCGCCCTCGAGACGATATGTAACCAATGATACGTGGCTTGCCCGAACCAGTTTGGCCGCTGTTGTCAGCGGCGGACACAGAACCCCGTTTGCTGTAGCTATGCCCTCCGGGAAAAGGCAGACACTGTGCCCCTGGCGCAGCAGCCGGAGCATCTGAAATGCCGTCGTTGCAGCCACTGTACCCTTTTGTCTGATAACAGGACACAGATATCGATGCAGCAGCCAGGAACGCAGTCCGCGCTGCAGGAGAGCTTCGGAAGCAACAAAATAAAATTGCTCCGGCGAGGCCAGACCCAAAAACAGCGGATCAAGCATGGATGGATGATTGCAGAAAATCAGTCTTCCTCCGTCTGCAGGCGGAAGCTGCTCCAGCCGAAGACGAAAAATCCGGCGCAGCAATCCACCAAGCAAAAAAAACAGGATCCGCCAGGCCCGACGATGCCGCCGCTGTGCGCGTGGGCTCCAGGGATTCTTTTCCTGCAATGATGCCATAGCTTTTTCCCTGCCTTTTAAATACTGCAAAACCGGCGAGAACTGCAGCAGTCCGCTGCAGCTTCCGCCGGCCATGTGTGGTGTTGTTTGTTGGGTTATGCCTGAGCTTCGGACTTTTCAGCCGCTTCTCTGGCAGCAATTTCTCTGAGCGCGTCCTTTCGGCTGAGGTTTACCCGGCCCTTTTCATCGATATCGGTAACCTTTACCCAGGTCATGTCGCCGATGTTCAGTACATCCTCAATTTTTTCGATGCGGCGATTTTCTACCTTTGAGATGTGGATCATGCCATCTTTTCCGGGAGCCAGCTCAACAAAGGCACCGATTGGAATAATCCGTACAACCTTTCCGTAGTAAAGGCTACCGACCTCAGGAACAAAGCAGATATCCTCGATGGCCTTCTTTGCAGCATAGGCCGCTTCGGCATCCACTGCACTGATAAACACACTTCCATCGTCGTCAATATCGATTTTGGCTCCTGTCTCACCGGTAATTTTCTGGATGGTCTTGCCGCCGGAACCAATAACCTCGCGGATTTTGTCCGGATCTATTTTCATGGTAAGCATCTTTGGTGCATACTCACTGACCTCGGATCTGGGCTCTGCTATACAGGGAAGCATTATTTCGTTGAGGATTTCGAGCCGGGCCTTGCGGCAACGCTCAAGCGCATCCGCAATAATTTCCATGGTCAGTCCGTCGTTTTTGAGGTCCATCTGGATAGCCGTAATGCCCTCGCTCGTACCGGCCACTTTGAAGTCCATCTCGCCGTGGAAATCTTCTACGCCCTGAATGTCGGTAAACGTACGCCACTGTCCGGTTTCCTGGTCGGTAATCAGTCCGCAGGAGATACCCGCGACAGGGCGGCGAATGGGCACACCCGCATCCATCAGTGCCAGAGTAGAACCGCAGATGGAACCCTGGGACGTTGAGCCGTTGGATGAGAGAACCTCAGATACCACACGAATGGCATAGGGGAATTCTTCTACTGACGGAATTACAGGAAGCAGTGCTTTTTCCGCAAGAGCACCATGGCCATACTCGCGGCGTGAGGTAGATCTTGAGGACTTGGCCTCGCCGGTAGAAAAGCCGGGGAAATTGTAGTGGTGAATATAGCGTTTGGACTCTTCTTCAAAGATGGTGTCGAGCTTTTGCTGCATCGACATGGTAGCCAGTGTACAGATGCTCAATACCTGAGTCTGCCCGCGTGTAAACAGACCGGATCCGTGAACCCGCGGCAGCACACCGACCTCAGCATCCAGAGGACGAATCTCATCCATAGACCTTCCATCGACACGCTTGCCGGCAAGCAGCCATTTTTTAACGACCTTTTTCTGCATTTTATACAGGCAAACCTCGATGTGCTGGTCGTAATCCTCGTATTTTTCCTTGAATTTGGCGGCGAAATCAAGTCGGGTTTCATTCAGGCGGGCTTCGCGGACATTTTTATCGTCTGTGTCCAGAGCATATTCGATCTGAGGAAGGCCATAGGCCATGAGATCATTGAGCATGTCGTAATTGACGGCAGCCTTCTCGAATGTGAATTTCGGCTTGCCAATGGCTGCAACAATTTCGTTGATGAATGCCACAATCTGCTGGTTGGTCTCATGTGCAATACGAATCCCCTCGAGAAGAATCTCCTCGCTGACCTCGTTGGCCTCGGTTTCAATCATAACAACCTTTTCGGCCGTGGAGGCAATAGTGATAAACATGTTGCAGGCATTGCGCTGCTCGTTGGTTGGATTGATGATGTATTCTCCGTTTAGATAGCATACGTTGGTGGTTGCCATGGGCCCATTCCACGGAATATCGGAATAAGCCACAGAAATAAATGCGCCCAGAGAGGCCACTATTTCGACAGGATAGTCGTAGTCGTTGGCCAGAACAGTGCAGGTAACAACAACGTCGTTGCGAAGATCATCATCAAAGAACGGGCGCATGGGCCGGTCGATCAGGCGGGCAGCCAGAATACCGCGTTCTGAAGGCTTTCCTTCACGTCGCAGATAGGCACCCGGAATGCGGCCTACGGAGTAGAGGCGTTCTTCAAAGTCGATAGTCAGCGGAAAATAGTCGATGCCGCTTTTGGGCTGGGCAGAAGCAACTGCCGTGGTAAGCACAACCGTGTCGCCATAACGGCACAGACATTCGCCGTTGGTCTGCTCGGCGACCTTTCCCGTTTCTACGGTGAAGGTACGGCCGCCGATTTCGGTTTCGAAAACGTGATGGTCCGGGAATTGACGATGTGTAATCAAAAAGTTCCTCCTTTGTGACGGTGCGCGGGAGGTTCAGCACTTGAAACCATCTCCGACCCGCGGGGACGCTTTCAACTGCTAAAGCACCCGTGCATGGTTGAAAAGGGCGGCAAAAGCCGCCCTTTGTGGTTACGTTGTTACTTGCGCAGGCCCAGCTTGGCAATGCATGCACGATAGCGATTGATGTCTTTCTTTGCCAGATAGTCGAGCAGATTGCGGCGCTTACCGACCATTTTCAGAAGGCCGCGGCGGCTGTGGTTGTCGTGCTTATGCGTACGCAGATGTTCGGTCAGCTGGTTGATGCGTTCGGTAAGGATGGCAATCTGTACCTCGGGAGAACCGGTGTCGGTTTCGTGGATACGGTTTGCCTCGATGATCGAGGTCTTCTGGTCTTTGAGCATCATTGTGAGACTCCACCTTTCTTTTTGTTGCCCACATACTAAGTGCCGGGATGGTGGTGTGCCAGCAGAATCATGGCCTAAACCCGGGACTGAGAAATGGGGCTGCCGACAAAATCCGTCGGCCTGTATGTATGCGCATGCGGTTTGGCTCTTCGGACACCGTCCGGACTGAACGGAAGCAGTCGATATGGCGGCTTTTCCGCGCAACCCATGCACCAAGTCAGGATAACATAAATTTTGTATGTTGTAAAGGAAAAAATAAACCGTTTTACGAGAAACAAGTCCGCAGGTCGGCGTGCAGTACAGCAGCGTTCGACAGAAACGATTTGTAAAAACTCCCTGCGGGAAGCAAAGTCTGTGTATGGCAAGGCTGGATGACAACGCGTCGGTGAAAAGGATTCACAAAGTGCCCCGGACGCAATTATGCGGTTCAATCTGCAGCCTTTTGTTCTTCTGATGTCTGTGCAACACCCTGAGCGGCCGATACGCATGCGTATATCATACGGATGCTGTCAGTCTCCGCTGTCCAGTGCAGGCAGCCTGTCGTCCTGTGGAACCATAATCCGGACCGCGTGCGGTATGTTTCGAATGGTGATGTCGTCTACGCTTCCGCCATATTCTCCATCAAGGGTCCATGCAACGGGTTGATCAAATGTGATATGCAGGTGGTCTGTCTGGAACCAGATGAACTGTTCGCGATTGATATCCCAGCGAAGGATGGAATTGGCAAGTCCATTGAGGTCTGCCAGAGTCTTTACCGATCGTACCAGAATGACCTCGTTGAGACCGTCATCCAGCAAAACCAGTGAGCGTGAAGGTGCTTTAAAGCCTCCCACGCTTGTTGCATTGGTAACCATGCCCAGAATTACGTCGTCTTCAAAGGTTCCTCCATCATGTTCAACAGTTACATGATAAGAGCGAATGCGGTTCAAGCTGCGCACTCCTTCTAGCAGATAGGCTGCCCGTCCCAGAGCCTGTTTCTGTTCGTGCGGTGTTCCGTAGGAAACCTCGGTAAAAGCGCCGAAGGCGGCAACATAAGTAAAACAGGTCGACCCGAAAAGCCCCATATCGCATAGAAAAGGACGCCCATCGACAACCGTCTGTGCAGCTGTAAGAATGTTTTTGGAAATATGCAGACTCGTGGCAAAGTCGTTAACCGTGCCGGCCGGAATATAGCCCAGCAGTGGCTGAACAGGCAGCTGCATCAGCCCGTTTACGGTTTCGTTCAGTGTGCCGTCGCCTCCGCAGGAGACGATTACATCGTAATTTTGTCCCTCTTCTGCTATCACCTGTGTGATTTCCTTTGGGTGTTGTGTAGGATGAACAGTAATGCGGTAGCCGCCCCGGGCAAAGATTGCCAGTACATCCAGCAGATAGCTTCGGATGTCTGACCGCCCGGCGTTTGGATTGATGAAAAACAAAAGATTTCCAGCCATCGTAGCCCTCCTTGCTGATCACGCATCTCGTACAGCATACCACTCTTTCCCCTGGTTTTCAACCTGCATTTCTGCTTGACGGGACATGAACACCAATGATAAAATGAATTATTGAGTTCATGGATCGGAGGTCAGAATTTTGAACACAGCAACCACCGTCATCGATCCCGTCGACCTGGCCCGTCAGGCTGAGTTCTGTGTCCGTCTGAGGCAATACTGGGCTGATCGCGGCCGGGTTCCGACTGCCTGTATAATCACCTATGGCTGCCAACAGAATGAAGCCGATTCCGAGCAGATTCGGGGTCTTTTGTCCGGTTGCGGCTATACCTTTCAAAACGGCGAAGAGGGCGCGGACGTAATTATCATCAATACCTGTGCCGTGCGGGAACACGCAGAGCAGCGTGTGCTCGGCAATCTCGGAACTCTCGTACATACCCGCCGCCGCCACCCTGAGCAGCAGATTTTCCTGTGTGGCTGCATGGCTGCAGAGCCCGGCATCCAGGAAAAGCTGCGTGCCAGTTATCCTCAGGTTCGCGGCATCTTTACCACACACCACCTCTGGCGTCTGCCGGAACTTTTATATCAGGCGGTAACCACCGGCAAGCGTGTTTTTGCCATTGAACCGTCCAACGGCACTCTGGCCGAAGGTCTGCCGGTCATTCGAAGCAGCCGGTTTAAGGCCTGGCTTTCGATAATGTATGGCTGCAACAATTTCTGCTCCTACTGTATTGTGCCCTATGTTCGCGGAAGAGAACGCAGCCGCAGACCCACAGATGTTTTGTCACAGGCACGGGAGCTGACTGCTGCAGGATACCGCGATATCACTCTTCTTGGTCAGAATGTCAATTCCTACGGAAGGGATCTCAACTGCGGAACGGATTTTTCTGATCTTCTGGCACAGATTGCCGAACTCGACGGAGATTTTTGCCTGCGCTATATGACAAGTCATCCAAAGGATGCTTCCCGCAAGCTTTTCGACACTATGGCTGCCCACCCTAAAATTGCAAAACACATCCATCTGCCATTTCAGTCCGGTAGTGACCGCATCCTCAAGGCAATGAACCGCCATTATACAATCGACCAATATAGGGACCTTGTTCATTATGCGCGGCAGGTTATGCCCGATCTTGTGATCACGTCAGACGTAATTGTCGGCTTTCCCGGTGAAACACAGGAGGATTTTCAGGCTACACTTGATCTTATCGAAGAAATTCAGTTTGATTCTCTGTTTACCTTTATCTTTTCACCTCGGCCGGGGACTCCGGCAGCCAAGCTGCCCGATCCGGACATCCGTCAGACCAAATCACAGCGATTCGAAGCTCTGACCTCCGCACAGAACCATATTTCCGAACAAAAACACCGGGCGCTGGTCGGTCAGACACTGCGCTGTCTGATCGACGGGCGGGACAATGACAACCCGGATCTGCTCACTGCCCGCACCAACGGCGGACGCCTGGTTCGTCTGCCCGGTTCACCGGATCTGATCGGACAGTTCCGCTATGTTACCATCACAGACAGCACCACCTGGTCTGTTTCCGGTACGCTCGCTTCAAAGGACCTCGCCCATGAGCAGCACTGACGGCGGAGCCAGGGAACTCACGCCCATGATGCAGCAGTATATGCTTATTCATGAGCAGGTTCCTGACTGCATTTTATTCTTTCGTCTGGGCGATTTTTACGAAATGTTCGCTGACGATGCACGGGTGGCAGCCCGTGAACTTGACCTCACCCTGACCACCCGTGACCATGCCAATCCTGACCTTGAAAGCCAGATTCCCATGTGCGGGGTCCCCTTTCATGCCTACGAAAGCTATCTTTCCCGTCTGGTAACCAAAGGCTACAAGGTTGCCATCTGTGAACAAACCGAAGACCCTTCCAAGGCCAAGGGACTGGTAAAACGCGAAATTGTCCGCGTGGTTACTCCCGGCAGTGTAACCGAAAGTGCAATGCTTGATGAAGGCCGCAATAACTACATGGCCTGTGTTTACTGTGCGCAGCAGCGATGGGGTCTGGCCTTCTGCGATATTTCTACAGGCGCTTTTTTTGTCACCTCAGCCGTACAGAGCGACGCACAGCAGCGCGTCATCTGTGAGCTTGGCCAGTTTTCTCCGGTAGAAGTTCTTCTGGGTGGTGAGGCTTCGGGTTGTGAGGCGCTGCAGCAGGCATTGCAGCAGCGTCTGCAGTGCTGTGTGCAGGATGCTTTGCCCGACCTGTTTGATGTATCTGCAAACGAAGCCGTTCTGCTCACGCAGTTCGGTGTCGGCTGCCTGCAGGAGCTTGGTCTTTCGGCGGAGCCGGAGGCTGTGTCTGCTGCCGGTGCGTTGCTGCAGCGGCTTCAGGGACTGCAGAAATCTCCTCTGCCTCATATCCGTCAGCTTAAACGCTATCTGGCCGGCGAATATATGCAGCTCGATCTGGCCACGCGCCGCAACCTTGAGCTGACCGAAACACTTCGTTCGCGTGAAAAAAAAGGCACTCTTCTCTGGGTGCTTGATCGCACAAAAACTGCAATGGGCGGACGATTGCTTCGATCGTGGCTGGAAAAGCCCCTGTTGAATGTACCCCAAATCACTCGCCGTCTGGGTGCTGTAGAGGAGCTCTTTCAAAAAACCGTAGATCGCGAGGAGCTTATCCGTCTGCTGGCAGACGTCTGCGACCTTGAGCGCGTACTGGCTCGCGCCGCTACCGGTGCAGCCAATGCCCGGGACATGCGATCGCTGGCTGTTGGTGCCTCCGCCCTACCCGGAATAAAAACCATTCTAAGTACCATGTCCGGGACACTGCTTTCCATGCTCAGTCAGAACTTCGATGCGCTTGAGGATATCTGTGACCATCTGCACCGTGCCATTGTCGACGATCCGCCGGTTTCTGTCCGTGACGGTGGAATGATCCGCCCGGGGTTCAGCGCCGAGTTGGACGAATATCACAGCCTTCTTGAAAACGGGAAGCAGGCACTTTCTGATGTCGAGGCCGCTGAACGGGAAAAAACCGGCATCCGCAATCTTCGTGTACGCTATAACCGTGTGTTCGGTTATTCTATTGAAGTACCAAAATCCTATACAGGTCCTATCCCTGAAGGCTATATTCGCCGTCAGACTCTCACAAATGCGGAACGCTACATTACCGTTGAACTGAAAGATCTCGAGGACAGGATTCTCAACGCCAGAGAACGGGTTACCGTTCTCGAAGGTGAGCTGTTTTCCGGGTTGAAGGACTATCTTGTAGCTGCAGCGGAGCGAATTCAGGCAACTGCGGCCACAGTTGCCCAGATCGATGTTCTTTGCAGCCTTGCAGATGTAGCGGTAAAAAACGGCTATACCATGCCGGAGGTAGACCTGTCCGGGCAGATTGAAATTCAAGAAGGCCGTCACCCCGTGGTTGAACGCATGCAGAATGACGGACTTTTTGTTGCCAACTCTACCCGCCTCGGGATGGCCGGTGACAGGGCTGCCATCATTACAGGGCCAAATATGGCCGGCAAGTCCACCTATATGCGTCAGGTTGCCCTGATCGTACTTATGGCGCAAATTGGCTCATTTGTGCCGGCCAAGCGTGCACGAATCGGCCTGACGGACCGTATTTTTACCCGCATAGGCGCTTCTGACGACCTCGCAGCGGGACGCTCTACCTTCATGGTTGAAATGGCAGAAGTCGCCGACATTCTGCGCTATGCAACACAGGACTCCCTGCTGATTTTTGACGAGATCGGCCGCGGCACTTCCACATTTGACGGAATGGCCATTGCCCGGGCTGTGCTCGAATATGTCTCTGATCCGCGCCGTCTCGGAGCAAAGACTCTGTTTGCTACCCACTATCACGAGCTGACCGTTTTGGCTGATGAGCTGCAGGACGTAAAAAACTACAATATTGCCGTGCGCAGACGTGACGGACAGATTGTCTTTCTGCGTCGGATCGTTCCGGGCCCAGCCGACGAATCTCTTGGGGTTGAAGTAGCCAGATTGGCCGGCCTGCCGGATCGGGTGATCACACGCGCCCGCTCCATCCTGAAGTCTTTGGAGGCGGGTGAAGCAGTAAAGCCTGCAGGTACAAAAAAACCAGTCGCTGCGCCGGATAATCAGCTGAGTCTCAGCCAGCTTTCCAATGATAAAATCCGCCAGCGACTCGAAAACCTGACGCTTGAAACCATGACACCCCTTGAGGCAATGGCAGAACTCAGCCGGCTCAAGCAGCTGCTTTAGGCTGCAAAGGAGAACATATGAAGCACTCAGACATCGGACCCCGAATGCGCCGGGGAGAAAAAATCGGCGGTTTTTGCTACCTGCCCTTTTATGTGTTCCTGTTGGGGTGGCTGCTTAGCCTGCTTTCAGACAAAACCGGACTGAATCTTTCGCTGGCACAGCGAAATCTGATTTACAGTTATATCAACTTTGCCGCCATAGTAGTGATTTTTCGTCGCCTGCTGGCACAAAGCCTCAAAGAAATCCCGCATCAATTCTGGGCCTTTCTTCAGGCTATGGTGTTGGGCTTTGCCCTGTATTATGCGACAAATCTTCTGCTCGGACTGATCCTGGGCCGGCTGTGGCCCGTTCTGCAGAATCCGGCCGACAATACAGCAATTGCTCTTGTTGAAAACAGTGGGACCATCATGCTGGTGTGTGCGGTTTTTTTGAGCCCCATGGTTGAGGAAACGCTCATGCGAGGTCTGATTTTCGGTCTGCTTCAGCCTGTCAGCCGGATTGCTGCCTACAGCATTTCGTGCATCCTTTTTGCCGCATTGCATTTGTGGCAATATGTCGGCAGCTTTGACACAATTATGCTGCTGGGGGACATGCTTCTGTATCTGCCTGCCGGAATCGCTCTGGCCTGGACCTATGAAAAAGCCGGCAACCTCTGGGCCCCGGTTTTACTGCACACCTTTATCAATGCTCTGAGTCTGGGCGCCATTCGCCTGCTTTAACGGGGGGAGTAAATCTATGGCAACGATCCAAGTAATGCCCGCTCATCTGGCCGACCTGATTGCCGCCGGTGAGGTGGTAGAACGTCCGGGCAGTGTAGTAAAGGAGCTGCTCGAAAACGCCGTAGATGCAAAGGCCGGATCGATCACTGTTGAAATTCAGGGCGGCGGCATGCACCTGATCCGTGTAACCGATGATGGCTCCGGCATGTCGCGTGAGGATGTGCCAACAGCCTTTTTGCGTCATGCAACCTCAAAGCTGCAGCGCGAAGACCAGCTCTCGTCCATCAACACACTCGGCTTTCGCGGTGAGGCTCTGGCTGCCATTGCAGCCGTCAGCCGCATTGAAGTGCTTACCCGCCGGACTCAGGACTCTGAAGGAACCTGTCTGACGCTCGAAGGCGGCGTACAGACCGAACTAAAGCCCGCCGGCTGCCCTGTTGGGACTACCATGATTGTCCGTGACCTGTTTTATAACACCCCGGCTCGCCAGAAATTCATGAAGCGTGACTCTGCCGAGGCATCAAATGTGCTGTCGATTGTGCAAAGGCAGGCTCTGGCCAACCCCGGTGTGTCGTATCGATTTATCCGGCAGGGTACGCAGCAGCTGCACACTCCCGGTGACGGCAGCCTGCAAAGTGCGGCCTATTGTGTTCTGGGCCGTCAGACCGCATTGGAGATGCTTTCCATACAGTCCGGATGGAATGGCATTACAGTCTCCGGACTGGTCTGCAAGCCAACAGCCAGCCGCGGCAACCGCAGTTATCAGCACTTTTTTGTCAACGGACGCTGGATCCAGTCAAAAACTCTTACTGCCGCGCTTGAGCAGGCCTATCGCAGTCACATTATGACGGGCCGCTATCCGGCGTGTGTACTGCACCTGACGGTGCCGCTTCAGTCGGTTGATGTCAATGTCCACCCTGCAAAAACCGAGGTTCGATTCCTTTCCGATAAGGATATGTTCGACGCTGTGTATTACGCCGTGCTTGAGGCTCTTCGCACAGGCGACGACCGCCCGCAGCTGGATCTGGAGCCCTCTAACCCACGTGCGCAATCTGAGAAGTCCGCTGCTGCCTTTGCCGTTCCGCAGACTGCAAACAGCTATCAATCCGAGCTGCAGACATCTGCATCCGTTAACCCTCGGCAGGATTTTTATCAGACAATGTCGGCTCAGGAATACCGCGACTATCTGCGTCAACAACCCGCTGAAACAAAGGGCAATACACTGCAGGGCGTATATGAAGCCTTTTTAAACCGTCAGTCAGCCGTCAATCCTCTTCATGCCCCGATAGACTGGCCACTCGGCTCTTCTGAAAGGCTGTCTTTTTCTGATTCTGCCGCACAATCGTCTGCTTCTGAGGTCGTTCAGCCGACCCCGACACATATGCCGGAGAAGCCGGGTCAGGACACACAGCAGCTGAGCTGGCAGCTGCCAAGCCTGCCGGACTGGCGGGTAGTCGGTGAAATCATGAAAACCTATATCATCGTTGAACAGGGCAGCGAGGTCCTGCTCATTGATAAGCACGCAGCACACGAACGGATACTTTTTGAACGCTATCGTGCCCAGGAAAGCCCGATTATGGCACAGACTCTGCTGCAGCCTTTGCGTCTCACGCTTGATGTCCGTGAAGCCGAAGCTCTGCTGGCAGCGCCTGAAATTCTGTCTGAATACGGCTACGAGCTCGAGGATTTCGGTCAGGGAATGCTTGTAGCCAGACAGATTCCTGCTGACCTTTCTCCGGGTCTGGCCGAGTCCGCTCTTCAGGAGCTGGCAGCTACCATTCTGAACGGCGAACGCGCCGATCCGAACCAGCTGCGTGACGAACGTCTGCATACGATAGCCTGTAAGGCAGCCATTAAGGGCGGAGATAAATCCGACCCGGCTGAGCTTGATCTGATTGCGCGGCAGGTTCTGACCCGCGATGACCTGAAGCACTGCCCGCACGGCAGGCCGATCTGCATTCGTCTTACACAGGCTTCTATCGAAAAACAGTTTCGACGCACTATTTAAGGCGGCTGGTATGAAAAAAATTATTTGTGTGGTAGGTCCTACAGCAACCGGTAAAACCAATCTGGCCATTGATCTGGCGCTGAAGCTTGACGGCGAGGTAATTTCCTGTGACTCCATGCAGGTCTACCGCGGTATGACAATCGGCACCGCTCAGCCGCGGCCCGAGGAGCTTCGCGGAGTAAAGCATCATCTTCTGGCGGTCGCCGACCCAAAAGAACCTTTTTCTGTTGGAAAATTCGTTGCGCTGGCTGATCCGATCCTTCAGGACATTCTCGCTCGCGGAAAGCGTGCGATTCTGGCCGGCGGCACCGGACTGTATATCGACTCGCTTGTTCACGGTCGAAGCTTTGCCCCCATTCCCCAGACCGGAAGGCGAGAAGCTCTGCAGGACCTGGCGAATCGCGAAGGGGCAGAATTTCTTCTTGAGCAGCTGCGTGAGGTTGACCCGGAAAGCGCGGCACGTCTGCATCCCGGCAACAAACGTCGTATCATTCGTGCGCTTGAGGTGTATCAGGAAACCGGAAAAACCATCACCCGGCATAACGCCGAGACCGCCGAAAAAGGTCCGAAATATGACGCATCGTGGCTCGGCCTGACCTTCGCCGATCGCAGCGAACTTTATAATCGCATCGACAGACGTGTGGAACAGATGATTCAAAACGGACTCCTTCAGGAAACAAAAGCTCTTCTCGAACAGGGTCTTGACCCGGACGGAACGGCTCTACAGGCCATTGGCTACAAACAGCTGCTTCCCGTAATCAGGCAGAACGCAAATCTGGACGACGCTATTTCTGCCATCCAGCTCAGCACCCGGCGCTACGCCAAACGTCAGCTGACATGGTTTCGCCGCAATCCGGATATTCATTGGCTGCTGCTCACGCCTCCGATTGATCCGGCCGAAACCGCATGCCGTGCTCTGGACCTGCTTTCAGCAGAATAAAAGCAGTACCGCACAATATTGCCTGAAACAATCCCACAACCTCAAGGAGGCATTATGAAGCAGGGCAAATTCTATATGCGTATACTGACTCTTGTCTTTTTCGCTGCAGTGCTTGTCTATCTGGTCAATGCCGTGACCTCAGCCATTACAGATCCACTGACCACCACGCTCGCCATTTCCTATGAAGCCAGTGAATATGTTGTGGCCGAGGGCGTAGTAATACGAAATGAGAAGCTGCTTTATTCCGACTATGCCGTTACCCAGAGCATGCTGACAGACGGAGAAAAGGCAGCATCCGGCGAGATGCTTGCCATTGGTTACAAAACCGCGGCAGATGCGCAAAGTCAGGCCAGTCTTGATCAGATCACGCGACGGCTCGAGCAGCTGCAGGTCGTATACGACACACAGCTTACCCCTGCGCAGGCTGCACAGCTTGACGTACAAATCGGTCAGGATGTAGCCGCCATGAACGCCGCTGCAGCAGCCGGAAGCTGGGATGAAGCTGCCGGTCTCGGGTGGCAGGTCCAGACCGATATACTGCAGCGCGGTCGTGACGAAACAGATGCAGCGGAAATAGCCGCACAGATCGAATCTCTGACAGAGCAGAAGCTTTCGCTCAGTCAGACAGGAGCAACCGGCACTGTCCTGCGAGCGTCGGAAGCCGGATGGTACGCCTCCGGTGCCGACGGCTACGAAACCACGCTTACGCCGGATTCGGCCCTTGTGCTGACCACGCAGGATTTGGCATCTCTGTCTGAATCAGGCACAGACATCAGCGGCGTATACGGTCGCCTGATTACAGACGAAATCTGGTATTTTGCAGCCTCTATGGATTATGACGAGGCACGGCAGGCAATGGCCATGCAGACGGTCCGCGTGGATTTTTCCGGTGAATCGGATCTGTCTGCCGATATGCGCGTGGTGCAGGTCGGACTTCCCGACAACGACAACCGCAGTGTTGTCGTTTTCAGCTGCGACCGCTACATTAATCAGGTGATCAACCTGCGTTTTGCAGAGGTCGGCATCGCATTTTCAACCTGCTCCGGTCTGCGTATTCCAAAAGACGCCATCCGGCTGGAAGAAATCTCTGAGGCAGACACCGACCAGGCACAGCAGTCCGAGGAAAACACAGCTTCCGGCGAAGTCACAGAATCCAACGAATCATCCGCACAAAATCAGAGCAAGCAATACCGTACGGGCGTATACGTAATCGAAAGCGGTCGAGCCCGTTTTAAAGAGGTTGAAATCCTTCTGGATACAGGCAGTGCCTACGTTGTAAAGGAAGATGATTCCTCCACCGCGAATCTCTGGGCCGGTGATGAGGTAATTGTCTCTGCCAGAAATCTGTTTGACGGAAAGGTGGTGCGCTGATGAATATTGCGCAAAATGTCCGGCATATACGTGAACAGATGGCCGAGGCAGCCATTCGATCTGGCCGTGATCCACATGAAATCAGGCTGTGCGCCGCTACCAAGATGAACTCTTCGGAGGCTATCCGTCAGGCCATCTCCGCAGGCGTGGACATCTGCGCTGAAAATCGTGTGCAGGAGCTTGTAGAAAAGCTGGCTCTTGGGGCCTATGCCGATGTACCGCTGCACCTTATCGGCCATCTGCAAAAAAACAAGGCGAGACTTGTAGTCGGCCGGGTGGCTGTTATCGAATCGGTTGATTCTTTGGAACTTATGGACCTTTTAAACCGTTTGGCGGCCAGACAATGTATCTGTCAGGATATCCTGCTTGAAGTAAAGCTGGCAGACGAACCGGGAAAAACCGGCTTTTCTCCGGATGAGGTTTTTGATGCAGCTGCGCACATGCAGGATCTTTCTTCTCTGCGTCTGCGGGGGTTGATGGCCATTCCGCCTGTTCAGCAGTTTCAAGGTCAGAACCGCCCTTTTTTTGCAAAAATGAATCAGCTTTTTATTGACATGAAGCTGAAAACATATCATAATGCTTCTATGGACTGTCTGTCCATGGGAATGAGCAACGACTTTTGTGATGCCATCGCAGAGGGAGCCACTCTGGTTCGACTTGGTACGGCTATTTTTGGACCTCGCAGCCAGATGCAGCCTCAGGCTTCCGATAAAAGCGCACCACAATTATGATATAACGACATTCAGTAGGAGGAAGAGGATCATATGGGATTCATGGATCAACTCAAGAAGCTGGCACGTCCCTACTCAGACGACGAAGACGATTTCGAAGAAGAATTTGAAGCCCCGGCAGAACGCAAACGTTCAGTATCCGGCGGTACTGCAGATACTACAGACTATTATGGCATCGATACCTCCTCCTATGGATCCGACTCTTCATCGTCTCGGAAAGCAACATCGTCCGCCAGCCAGAGCATCTCAGGCCGCGACGGTAAGGTTGTCAACATTCATACCACAGCCGTGTTGTCTGTGGTGCTGGTTAAACCCGATCGTTTTGATGCCGTGTCAGACATAGCCGAGCATCTGCGCGAAAAGCGCGCAGTTGTATTAAATCTCGAATCCACCAACAAAGATGTTGCCCGCCGACTGGTCGATTTTCTGAGCGGCTGTGCCTATGCTCTGGACGGAAAAATCAAGAAGGTTGCCGTAAGTACCTACATCATTACCCCCTATAATGTAGATATCATGGGCGATCTGATCGACGAACTCGAAAACAACGGACTGTATATCTGACAAACTGACGGCATCGAATCAAATTCCTCCGATCTCTATCGGAAGGAATTTTACAAACATCCGGCTCATGCAGTAGGGAATCCCTTGGATTTTGGCAGTCTCTTCATTGATGCCCCGAAACACCTGAGCTGCACAACAATTTCCCTGATTTTCTCTTTCATGACAAAATACTTTGCGTCGAACACTCTTGCCGATTTGTTCAGTATAGCTGATAGACCCGGAAAAGCCATGCGGCTGAAAGGAGCAACGATAACATGCTGACCCCTCAGGAAGTGCAGGAAAAAACGTTTATCAAGGCTGTCTTCGGCGGCTACGACATGCAGACGGTGGATGATTTCATCGACGTTCTGAGTGCAGACTATAACACCCTGTATAACGAAAACACAGTCCTGAAAAGCAAAATGAAGGTACTTGTAGAACGTCTGGAGGAATATCGCAGCCAGGAAGACAGCATGAAAAAAGCACTTCTGGCCGCTCAACGCACAGCGGATGAACTTGTAGCCAACACACAGAAAAAATGTGCCCGTGCGGTACAGGACGCTCAGCAGGCAGCCAGCGACAAGGTAAAACGGCAGCAGGCGGCCATCACAGCCGAAGAAGATCGCATTGAAAAGGCACGTGAGGAGGTCAGTCTGTTTATCTCCCAATTGCAGGAACAGGTTTCGCAAACGGTCCAAAGCCTCGAACAGCTCAAAGCTGCATCTGCGCAGCATGTGAATATTCCCGAACGTCCCCGGGCTTATGACTACGAGTCCGAAGCCGATGATCCGGCTGCAATTGCCCGCACGATTGAGCGCAATATGGAAAAGATTGTTGGTGACACATCTTCTACAGCTTCAGCTCCACAGCCCGGTTCTCAGCCCGTCACCGACGAAACCCGCATTCTTCCTCCCGTTCAGGGCGAAGCAAAGCCCCTGGTGGGAACCGAGTCCGGCCGCCAGAAATACAATCTCTCCGAGCTTCAGTTTGGCTCAAACTATAGCCCAAAAAACTGAACCAGGCACCTTAAAACATACGCAGCAGCAGGAAGACTCCTGCTGCTGCGGTTTTTCAGTTAGAGCAGTACCGCATCATTCGGCAGTAGCAATTTGCAGGAGATTTCCTGCTGAATCGAGGAAGAAAACCGCAGCCATACTCTGTGTGTAGCAAGGTTTGATGACGATGCTTCAGTGGAAAAGAGACGTATACAATCAGAGTTCGCTGCGGATGACAGTGCCATAATGCAGCACAAAAACAGGATGCTCGAGCGCGGAAAAGGTGTCGTCCAGGCGACCGGGTATAACAATCAGATTGGCCAGTTTTCCTTCATCAATAGAACCTTCTTCGCCGGAAAGGCCAAGCACCTCTGCCGGCCATAGCGTTCCGGCCTTAATTACGTCCTGGAACGGTATTCCGGATTCACGCAGATGTCTCAGCTCGATTGTCGGAATTATCGCGTCTGCCATAAAATCAGCGGAATGAATAAGATCGGTACCAATCACAATTCGACCACCCAGATCATAATACCGCCGAAGTGTCCTGCACATATTGCGGCAGGCCTGTCTTTTTGCCTCCGGACTCATGCCGCCCGGTCCGGGTCCTTCGGGGCCTCCAGGGCCGCCTGGACCTCCCGGACCACCAGGACCTCCGGGACCTTCTGGAAAGAGGCCAGGCGGGGGTGCCATCTCCTTGTCAGGATCTCCGATTGTAGTGTTTATGGTCATGCCCTGATCTGCCATCTGCTTCAAGAGAGCATCACTGACCGGATCGTCCGGTGTATGGGCAGCTTCGGTCAGACCGCAGTCCGCAAATTCCTGCAGGCTGGAGGCACGACTCAGATGACCGGCGCAGAACATACCAAGCTCGCGGCATTGTGCGGAAATGGCCTGAATCATTTCGTGGCTCAATCTCGGTGCGCCGACCATACCGTCGCTAAGGCCGATCTTTATGCCCGGATAGCCCAGCTCCCACTGATGACGCACAGCCTGTGCAGCCTGTTCGGGTGTGTTAACAAGCAAGCCTACACATTTTGTCGGAACGGGGCCGGCACCATAACCGCCGGCTACATCAATATATTTGCCCGTTGCAATCACTCTGGCACAGTCCGGGTGGGTGTTGTTTTCCCTGAGCCAGTCCGCATAGTCAACCTCGGAAAGTGTGCTGAGCATACCAAGCTCACGCACAGAAGTAACACCATTATAGGCCCAGGCGCGTACGGCCTCATCGGAAAAGGCCTCGTCATTGGTTGCCACATGAACATGTGCATCAATAAATCCGGGCAGCAGTGTTTTCCCGCACAGATCAATCGTCTCATCAGCGATTATGTCGGAAAAAGATCCGATAGCTGCGATATTTCGTCCCTTGACAAGTACGTCCGCAGTCTGATACAGACGGTTGCCGTCAAGCAGACTGGCGTTTTTCAGCAAAAGAGTCATTTGATATGCTCCTTGTCGCAATGTTTTTCAGATATTGCTCAAATTCCCGTCTGCAGGAAATATCCGCGTCACGCCGCAAGTCGGGCATACGGGCCAGGCTTTTGCAGGTTTTGCCTGGTTCAGCAGGCAGCATGGGAAAAGAGGCGGTTTTCATGCTTTGTGGTATAGTTTTCGTGTTTCGTATCGAGGGTGACAGCTGACATTGATGCCCAGATTGCGATACAGCTGCTCGTCCTCCGAGGAAATAATCACAGAGAAAAATGCATCACAGCCTGTAAGCTTGTTCAGCTGTTCCATAGCCAGCTGCGCGTTCTGATCTTCTACTCCGCATACGCTCAGGGCAATCAGTACCTCGTCGGAATGAAGCCGTGGATTTTTGGCGCCCAGAAACCCGGTTTTCAGTCGTGTAATCGGCTCAATCACAGCCGGACTGATCAGGTCAATTTCTGCCGGAATGCCGCCCAGAGCTTTAAGCGCATTGATCAGCAAGGAAGCCGAAGCTCCCAGTAACGCCGATGTTTTGCCCGTAATCAACCTTCCATCGGCCAGAATCATGGCTGCTGCAGGTGCACCGGTCTGTGCCTCACGATCCAGCGCAGCCCGTACTGCCGGACACAGGTCAGCCGTAACTCCTGCGCGAAGCATGAGCAGCTCGAGCTTTTGCACAATTTCATCGCTGCCGTTTCCCTTTACCCTGTCTGTCAGGGCTGTATAATATCGGCGCAGTATTTCCATTTTGGAGGCACGACCTACTGCGGCATCATCACGAATGCAGAATCCGGCCATATTTACGCCCATATCTGTTGGACTTTTGTATGGGCATAAGCCGAGAATCTGCTGAAACATGGCAGAAAGAACGGGAAAAGCCTCCATGTCGCGGTTATAGTTTACCGCATCTATGCCATATGCCTCACGGTGAAAATGATCTGTGACGTTTACGTCTGACAGATCTGCCGTAGCTGCCTCATATGCCAGATTTACCGGGTGCTCGATAGCAAGGTTCCAGATGGGGAAGGTTTCGAACTTGGCATATCCCGCCTGCACACCCCGCTTGTATTCGTGGTACAGCTGGCTAAGACAGGTAGCCATCTTTCCGCTTCCCGGGCCAGGAGCAGTAACCACCACGAGAGAATGTGTGGTTTCGATATACTCGTTGCGTCCGAGGCCATCGTCTGATACGATGGTTTTCACATCATAGGGGTAGCCCGCAATGGTATAGTGCTTCCAGCAGCGAACGCCAAGCTTTGTCAGCCGTCTGATAAAAGCATCGGCTGCCGGCTGACCTTCGCAGCGCGTGACTACCACGCCGCCCACGCAGAAATCCAGTCCACGGAATACATCGATCAGACGAAGCACATCATCATCATAGGAAATTCCCAGATCGCCGCGGACCTTATTTTTTTCGATGTCGCCGGCGTTGATGACAATCAGTATTTCGAGATCATCCTTCAGGTTGCGAAGCATCTGCATCTTGCTGTCGGGCTTGAAGCCGGGCAAAACACGTGAGGCATGATAGTCGTCATATAGCTTTCCGCCGAATTCAAGATATAATTTTCCGCCGAATTGAGCAATCCGTCTGCGAATTTGCTGAGACTGAAGCTGAACGTATTTGTCGTTGTCAAAGCCAATGTTCATGACTGCTTTCTCCTTTGTCTAAGACCGAGCCCGGAAAAACAGCACACCCAGGCAGTTTGGCCCGCAGTGACAGGTAACGGTGCCGTTGGCATGTGTTTCGAAAACTTCCTCGAAATGTCCGTATTGCTCCACTGCCTGACGAACTGCCCGGACAATGGATTCTTCGGTTCCGTGGGTATAGGTGATAAACATGAATGTACGCTCCAGATCACGGTCGTTAAGACGGTCACGCACATATGCGGTAAAGCACTTTTCCGGTGCGCCGCGATATTTCTTTTCTACCTGCATGGCACCGTTGACTACTTCGATACACGGGCGCAGATGCAGCAGATTGGCCCCGAGTGCCGCGACGGCAGAACAGCGGCCTCCTTTGCGCATATAATCCAGCCGATTGAGCAAAAAGCTGCATTCTGCACGGCTCTTTGCCTCATCCACAGCGCAAAGAATTTCGTCTGGTGTCCGGCCCTGCTCTGCCAGCCGTGCAGCCAGAATCACAAGCATGCCCTGCCCTGTGGAGAGATTGTTGGAGTCGACAACCCGAACCTTTGGGTAATCAGCCGCAGCAGCACACGCATTTTGGTAGCAACTGGAAAACTTTGATCCAAGCGTAAAGTGAATCAGTGTATCATATTCTTTGCACTGATCCGCAAAAAAAGCCGTATAGTCCTGTACGTTTACCGCTGAGGTAGAACAAAGTGCTCCTCCGGCATCTACATGGCGAACAATTTCAATCGGAGTGATGTCTACCCCGTCGCGATAGGCAATGTTGTCTTTCAGGACATAAAGGGGAACAGTTTTGATGCTGTAGCGCTGCAGCAGCTGTTCGGATAAGTCGCAGGTGCTGTCAGCTGTTATTTTTATTCGCATAACATTTGCTCCTTTGGAACGTTTGTTGTCATGAACTTTTTTAGTATAGCATACCCTTTCGGTTTTTGGAACAGAAAAATAATACTGACAGCAATTGGTCTGTTTTTTGATATGCTGTTTTAAGAGCCGCACAGAAATTTGTGCATAATACTCAGGAGGCCCTGCCTTTTGAGCAGGACCTCCCGGGAACATGCATGACATTTTTACTTTTTTACCGAAGGAGGGCAGTCGGTCTTGTTTATCTGTAGACCTCGGAAATGGACCGCAGATATTTGGTCTTTCTGCGGTTATCAGAGAACTTCAGGCCGAAATCAGCAGCGTTGACAACCAACGCGGCGATTACCAGCACAAACATAACCGGTCTTACCCATGTATTGCCTGTCAGCAGGAAATTGTTGCCCAAGAATGCCCAGATGCCGCAAAGGCCCCAGATAATGCCCCAGAAGCAGCGGCCGTTGCCATTCTTGATGATCAGGAACACAACAAACACCAGGGCGAAAATATTCAGGCAGAGTGCAGGTCCGACCTCATTGATATTAACGACCTTGTACTTGTATTCATCGGCCTTGTAGCCCATCAGATGCAGTTCTTCGAACCACTCGTGGGTTGAGGGGAAGCCGATAAAGCCCCAGATGGAGTAGCTGTCGTCTTCTTCGAGCTCATATTGATAGCCGTCGATGTCTGCAACACTCCCGGCCTTGCGATCGGAATAGGTGAAGAAAGACATCAGGAAGAACGCCAGATACAGAACGATCAGGACAACGTCCAGAATCTTGCAGATTGCAGTGTACTTGCTGCCAGGCATGTTCTGCATTACTGTCATACGGATAACCCTCCAAGTATCAAGTTTCGTGCCATCCGATATACAGCATAGCATAGGGTGCCTTGATTTTCAAGCTTTTATTTTCCCAGGCAGCACCGCAACATTCTGCACAGCGCTGCGCAATATTATTCAAGCACTCGCAGTCGCAGAATGCCATCCACAGCCTGCACATCAGCCAGAGCCTTATCCGGAATCGGACCTGAGAAATCAATCATGGTATAGGCATAATCACCGCGGCTGCGATTGACCATATTTTCTACATTGGCTCCGTCGGCCGACAAAAGTGCCAATATCTGCGAAAGCATGTTGGGGATGTTTCGATTAATGATACACAGGCGTACATCACCGCTGCGGTGCATTTCGCAGTTCGGAAGATTTACGCTGTTTCGGATATTCCCGTTTTCAAGATAATCCGCCAGCTGCCTGGCTGCCATCACAGCGCAGTTTTCCTCGCTTTCGGGCGTTGATGCGCCCAGATGCGGAATACATATAACATTTTTTCTGCCAATCAGGCTGCCATCCGGAAAATCGGTAACATAGCGGCAGACCCGTCCGCCTTCAAGTGCTTCAAGCAGATCATCCTCGTCGACCAGGCCGCCGCGAGCCAGATTCAGAATGCGGACACCCGGCTTCATCAGATCAATTGCCGCCTGATTGATGGTGTTGCGGGTCGCATCCATCAACGGCAGATGCAATGTGATATAGTCTGCCTTTGCATAAAGAGTTTTCAGGTCAGTAACCTGCACCTGTCGGCTGAGCTGCAGAGCGTTTTGTACAGACAGATACGGATCATATCCAAAAACCGTCATGCCAAGTTCCACGGCTGCATTTGCAACCAGAACGCCTACCGCACCCAGACCAACTACGCCCAGCACCTTCCCCATAATTTCGGGCCCGGCAAAGGTGCTTTTTCCTTTTTCAACGGCAGCTTCTATATCCGCATCCGTTTCAGGCAGTGATTCGGCCCATCGGACGCCGCCTATTATATCGCGGCTGGCCAGCAGCACCGAGCAGATAAAAAGTTCTTTTACCGCATTTGCATTGGCACCCGGCGTATTGAATACGGCGATGCCGGCTTCTGTGCAGCGCTCGATGGGGATATTGTTGGTGCCGGCGCCCGCTCTGGCAACAGCCAGAAGCCCGGGTGGCAATTCTGTCTGCAGCATGTCGGCGCTGCGTACCAGAATGCCGTCCGGATTTGCGCAGCTGTTGCTGACCTGATAGGTGTGCGCATCGAGCTGTGCGAGGCCCGATGGAGAAATTTTGTTTAATGTTTGAATCTGGTACATATCAGTTCTCCTTGTCGAAGTCGCGGATATAGTCGCACAGTGCCTGCACACCTTCAATGGGCATCGCATTGTATACAGAAGCACGCATATGCCCTGTAAGCCTATGGCCCTTCAGGTTCTTCATGCCTCTTTCTTCGGCACCGGCGAGAAATTTCGCATCAAGCTCCGTTGATTCGGTACGGAAGGCTACGTTCATGCAGCTTCTGGAGAAGGCATCGGCAGGAGCTGTAAACAGGCGGCTGCTGTCGATTGCCTCATAGAGCATTGCCGCCTTTTGTTCCCGGCGCTTTTGCAGAGCCTGAACGCCGCCCTGCTCTTCAACCCACCGCAGCATAAGTCCGAGCATATAGATGCACCAGCATGGCGGTGTATTGAGCATGGAGTCCTTGTCGATCATGATCTGATAGTCCATAATCTTTGGAGTGATGGGCATGGCATGCCCTGCCAGATCTCGACGAATAATAGCCAGCGTCAGTCCGGCCGGAGCAAGGTTTTTCTGCGCACCGGCAAAAATAAGGCCATACCGGCTTACGTCAACCGTCTGTGTAAGGATATCCGAAGACATGTCACACACCAGCGGCACCGAGCCGGTTTCGGGCACATAATGCCACTCAGTGCCGAATATGGTATTGTTGGCGCAATAGTAGAAATAATCTGCCGTGGGATCCAGCGTCAGCTCGCTCTGAACCGGGATATGCGTATAATCCGGCCCGCCATTATAGGATGTGGAAACAACTCCGTATTTTTTTGCTTCCTTGGCAGCAATATCTGCAAAGTTGCCCGTTACGGCATAGTCTGCATGCGGATTTTGGGAGTTCAGCAGATTCAACGGTGCCATGGCGAACTGTGCCGTTGCTCCGCCCTGCAAAAACAGAATTTCATGCGTGTCCGGCACACACATTGCCTTGCGAAGGCCTTCTTTGGCTGCTTCGAAAATAGCCAGGAAATCCTTGGATCTGTGACTCATTTCCATCACGGACATGCCTGTTTTGTGATAATTCATCATCTCGTCTCTAGCCTGTTCGAGCACAGTCTCCGGCAATTGTCCCGGACCTGCGGAAAAATTAAAAATGCGATTGTATTTCATGAAAATGACCTCCCTGTCATCAACGCTCTGCTTTTGAGGCCTCAACGGGGCTCATGCTTGCCCGTCCGATTCTCTCCGGTAGAAGTGGGCCGTATTGGAATGAAAAATATATCGCTGTTCATTTTACATTTTATCAAGGCCGCTTGTCAATAAAGGGCCGGGACGTAACTTTGCCAAATTCAAGGGTTGAAAGCGGTCTGTTTTTAGTGATATAATCAGTGCAGAGCGAAACCTGAATGGGGGCGAGAAAATGCTGGTGCGTGAAATCGTACATCTGCTTGATGCAAATATTCTGTGCGGCGAGGCACGCCTGAATGACGATATATCCAGTATTTTTGCCAGCGACATGATGAGTGATATTCTCGCCTGTCCCAAAGAAATCGGCTGCATGCTCACAGGTCAGGTAAATCAGCAGGTAATCCGGACCGCAGATATGATGGATATTCCGGTTATCGTATTTGTTCGCGGAAAGGTTCCCGCGCCTGAAGTTACCGCTATGGCCGCCCAACGCGGTATGACCGTGCTTACCACGCCCAGAGGAATGTTTTCCGCATGCGGCATCCTATACAGCTCCGGCTTTCAGGCAGGTGCAGACGCATGATAACACAAACCTACCAGGTAGATGGCAGCAACTTCTCTGCTGCCGGTGAGGCTTCTACCGCAGTCAAACGCCTCCTGAAAAGTCTGCATCTTCCGTCTGACGTGGTCAGACGGGCCGTAGTGTGTATGTACGAAGGCGAGATCAACATGGTCATCCACGCCAGCGGCGGCACCGCCACCGTTTCCATAAGTGAGGAATCCATTACCATTGACCTGCAAGACCATGGACCCGGCATCAATAATCTCGATCAGGCCATGCAGGAAGGCTGGTCTACTGCCTCCGATCAGGTTCGTGGTCTGGGCTTTGGTGCCGGAATGGGGCTGCCCAACATGCGTCGCAATGCCGACGAAATGACTGTGACCTCCGAGCCCGGGGTCGGTACCCGGGTTATAATGGTCATTCACCTTTTACGGGAGGACCATCCATGAAGCATTCCGTTGTGATCCACCGTGATAAATGTCGTGGCTGCACCGTGTGCCTGCGCGCCTGTCCAACCGAGGCCATTCGTGTAATCCGAAGCCGGGCCGAGATTCTCGAAGACCGCTGCATCGACTGCGGGCAATGCGTGACCGTTTGCCCACATCATGCGGTAGGCGTTCTGAGTGATTCTCTCGAATGTCAGAAGAACTATCTCTATAACATTGCTCTGGTGGATACAGTCCTCTATGGCCAGTTTGAAAATCTGTCCGATCCGAATATCGTACTCGAAGCCCTTCTTCAGATCGGTTTTGACGATGTTTTTGAGGTTGCCGTTGCTTCCGAACTGCTTACTCTGTATTACCAGCAGGACAACGCAAAAATCTGGCAGGGTGTCTATCCCCGCCTTTCCTCCGACTGCCCGGCTACGGTCAACCTTGTAAAGCTTGAGTACCCGGAGTTGGAAGACAATCTGGTTCCTGCCATTCAGCCATTTGAACTGGCCGCAATTCTGGCTCGTCAAAAAGCCGTTGAGCGTACGGGGTTAAGGCCGGAACAAATTGGCATCGGTTATATTTCTCCCTGCCCGGCACGCATCACACTGGCCCACCATCCTGCCATAATGCCTGAGCCCGTTGTGGATTACGCTCTTGCAATGCGTGAGGTATACGTCCGACTTCTGGGTCCCATGAAACAGATCCGTCAGCCGAGATCCCTGAGCCGCACCGGTCAATTGGGATGCAACTGGGCCCGTTCCGGCGGACAGTGTGCCAATCTGGCCCCGCACAACTGTCTGAGCGTGGATGATGCAGGCAACGTACGGGCTGTTCTTGACTATCTCGAAGACGGCAAGCTTGCTTCAGCCGACTATATCGAGGCCGCGCCCTGCGTGCAGGGCTGTTTTGGCGGCTGCCTCACTGTTGACAACCCCTTTAACGCCAAGATGAAAATGCGTGCTCTTGTAGACACCATTCCCCCGGTATCCTGTCAGCTGCCTGACGGATTTGAAAATACCGTACGCTGGGAGAAGCCCGTTCCCGTCGATGAAGCGCCCCGTGACTTTGCCAGTGCGTTTCGTCTGCAGACCCGTGCTGCAGAGGTTCTGCGCGGCCTGCCCGGGTTTGACTGCGGATCCTGCGGTGCGCCCAGTTGCCGGGCTTTTGCAGAGGATGTTGCCATTGGCCGCTCCCCTGTTGACGACTGCATCTACAACATTATCCGAAAAATGCGCGGAGGCAATGCGGATCACACAAGCGAAGACGACGAATTTGTCCCCCCAACCTTCCGCAAACCCCTGCCCGACAAGGAGCAAGAACAATGACTGTACAGCAACAAATCAAACAGTTGGATCTGACCGTTTTTCATCTTGAAGACGGCGACCGCAAAATTGAAAATGTCTACTGCGGCGATCTTCTCAGTTGGGTTATGGGTCGTGCTCCGGACAATTGCTGCTGGCTGACTATCATGACCAACCAAAATGTTGCAGCAGTAGGAGTTTTGATCGACTGTGCCTGCATTGTCCTCGCAGAAGGAGTGCAGCCCGACTCTGACCTGACTGCACGCTGTGCCGCACAGGGCGTTACGCTTTTGGGCAGTCCTCTTGGCGAATACGAGCTGTGCTGGCGGCTCAAGCAGCTTCTCGAATAACTATGGAGGTATACTACGATCTGCATCTTCACTCGTGTCTGTCGCCCTGCGGGGCCGATGACATGACTCCATACAATCTCGTGAATATGGCCGCTTTGGCCGGTTTGCAGGTGATTGCCCTGACAGACCATAACACCACAAAAAACTGTCCTGCGGCCATACGTGCCGGTGAAGAGGCCGGCGTTCTGGTTGTGCCCGGCATGGAACTGACCACCAAGGAAGACGTTCATGTTCTTTGCTATTTCCCGGACTGCTACGCTGCCGAGCAGTTTCGTGAGCTTGTCTATGCCGGGCTTCCAAAGCGAAAAAATCGACCCGGGGCGTTTGGCAACCAGCTTATTATGGATCATAGAGATCGTGTTCTTGGTCAGGAAGATCAGCTGCTCAGTTTTGGCTGCTCCTCTATCGGTATCTACGAAATTGCCGCTCTGGTCGAGCTGTATGACGGTTTTGCCGTACCTGCTCATATCGATCGTGCTTCGTTTTCTCTGCTTCGAGTAATGGGCCTGGTGGATCCGTCCATGGGATTTCGTGTTTTCGAAACAACGCCCGGCTGCAGCTGGACTGACCTCTGCCAATCCCGCTCTCTTACGGGCGGAAACCTGTGTTCGTCGGACGCGCATGATCTTTTTTCCATTCCGGATGCCAGCCGTACATTAAACATCAGTTCTGCTACTCCCGCTGCTGTCATTCGTGCCATTCGTGCCCTCGGACGTGAGCCTCAAAG
>CAVHXA010000002.1:0-135900 GCA_963639765.1 Oscillospiraceae bacterium
GCGGCAGGCCGAGCTGAACGAGGAAAATACAAAGCTTGCAGAAGCCAACGACCGGCTTCGGCTGATTTTTGAGCAGATGCCGGAGCTTATTCGCGAGGAAGAAACGCTTGATATGAAGCAGCGCGTTCATGACGACATCGGACACAGCATTCTTGCTGCACGGCGAGTACTGCACCAACGAAGCGGGCTTGCGAAGCTTCAGGCAAGTGCGGCACTTTGGGAGCAGACCATTTCCGTGCTTTACCGCTCCAATCAGATGCGTGCAGGGTCCGATTCATCATTGGAAACGACTATCGGCAAGGTCGGTGAAATGGGTGTCCGTGTTCTGACAGAAGGAAAAGTTCCGGATGCACCGGGCATACGGTCGCTCGTGGCATTGGCAATCACCGAATGTGCGGCAAACTGCGTTCGCCACGCCGACGGTACAGAGCTGTATGCGTGCTTTGTACATAGCCGCGGATACGCAGAGCTCAGCCTTACGAACAATGGTACGCCGCCGCAAGAGGAAATCCGTGAGGGCGGGGGCCTTTCCATGCTGCGTCGCCGCACGGAAGAAGCAGGCGGCACAATGGAGATCCGGAGCAGTCCCCGCTTCAAGCTTCTTCTTACACTGCCGGAAAAGGAGATATCTGAGCATGAAAGTGATGATCGTTGAGGACCAGCCCATGATATGCAGTCTGCTTGAAAGCTATTTCCCGGTTGAAGACGGACATCAGATCGTCGCCTCCATTCCAAGCGCAAAGCAGGCAGTTGAGATCTGCCGATTCAGCACCGTTGACCTCATTTTGATGGATGTACAGACACAAAACCGTGAGAACGGACTGACCGCTGTCCGGGAAATCAAGGCCGTGCATCCGAAAATCAAAATCGTTGTTGTAACCTCACTGATCGACAGTGCGATTCTGGAGAAGGCAAAATCAGTCGGGGCGGACAGTCTGTGGTATAAGGATTCCTCGAAAATCCGCCTGATGGAGATCGTGCAGCGGACAATGGCCGGTGAGCACATCTTTCCCGACACACCGCCGGCGGTGCAGATCGGCATGGCAAAAAGTACGGAATTTACAAAAACAGAACTGAAGGTGCTGCGTTACCTGCTCCGGGGACTGTCCTACCCGCGTATCGCGTCGGAAATGGGCATTGAGATGTCCACCGTCAAGTTTCATGTGACCAACATGCTGCAAAAAACCGGGCTGGAAAACAAGCTTCAGCTCGCGCTGGCTGTCAGTGAGGTGAAAATGATCGCCGATTTAGACGAGAAGTAGGTGCACGCAGCACATGGATTATCTCTCAATGTCGATTCTTCTCCTTGCCGTATTTCAAATTGTTTTATGATGACGAATGATAATCTTCCGCATCTGTCATCCTTCTTTGTCCCTGTTCAGAAGACATAAGGTTTCTGCCCTGCCTCGAGTGACGCACCGACGCAGGAAAAGCGCATCTGCCCGCCTGCAAACTCGCAGAAAATTCTGCATTCAATTTTGGGAAATTACGGAGCTGCAAGTGTGCCGAAACCCGTTAACAGCCGGCACACATTGATGTGCCTGCAATCCCGGACGAATTTATATGGCTTTGTATCTTGAAAAAACGGTCTTTACTGTGTAGAATGGAAAGGCTAGACAATTGGATGGTGCCTCGGACAGCCCCCGCCATATGCGGATTCTCCGCCGGGGCGCCGCGTGTCCAAAAAAGAAGGAGTTGTTAAAATTGGAAAATCTCTTCTGGGCCGGGCTGGTCGGTGCAGTTCTCGCACTGGCCTTTGCTCTGGTGCAGAGCCGCAAGGTTCTGTCCTTTTCCGAAGGAACGGAAAGGATGCAGAAAATTGCAGCCAGCATTCGGGCCGGAGCCGATGCCTACCTCAAGCGGCAATACAAAACGGTAGGTCTGGTTTTTGCAGTAGTATTTGTTCTGCTGCTGATCATTGCCTTTGCATCCGACGGCAAAATGCTGTCTAAGTTCACGCCCTTTGCCTTCGTTACGGGCGGCATCTGGTCGATGCTTGCCGGCTTTGTCGGTATGCGTATTGCCACTCGGGCCAATGCCCGTACGGCCTGGGCTGCCAGCCAGAGCCTCAACAAGGGCCTGCGCGTAGCCTTTTCTTCCGGCTCGGTCATGGGCTTCACGGTTGTAGGCCTTGGCATGCTGGATATCTTCATCTGGTTCTTCCTGCTTAAGGTTGTTTTTGGCATCTCCGATCCCACGCAGCTTGGCAACATCATGGTCATGAACGGCATGGGTGCCTCGTTTATGGCGCTATTTGCCCGTGTAGGCGGCGGCATCTATACAAAGGCTGCCGACGTCGGAGCCGACCTGGTCGGCAAGGTTGAAGCCGGTATCCCTGAGGATGACCCCCGCAACCCCGCCACCATCGCAGACAACGTAGGCGACAATGTAGGCGACGTAGCCGGCATGGGTGCCGACCTCTACGAATCCTATGTTGGTTCCATTCTGGCAACCTTTGCTCTGGGTGCAACTGCCGGCTATGGCTGGAATGGCATCATTCTGCCCATATTGTTGGCGGCTACAGGCATTGTATGCTCCATCATCGGCTCATTCTTTGTAAAAACAAAGGAAAATGCCACACAAAAATCCCTGCTGGCTTCGCTGCGTACCGGCACCTATCTGGCAGCCGGTCTGGCGGCCGTGCTTGCTGCTGTGCTGTGCTATCTGGTTCTGGGCACAGAAAACAACTGCTGGGGCGTGTTTATAGCCATCGCAGCCGGTCTGGTAGGCGGCTGTGCCATCGGTTATTTCACGGAATACTACACATCCGACACCTACAAGCCCACGCAAAAGCTTGCTGCCTCCTCTGAAACGGGCGCAGCTACGGTTATTATCGGCGGCCTTTCTCTCGGCATGCTCAGCACGATGGTCTCTATCCTCATCGTTGCCGCCGCTGTTCTCATAAGCTACTTTGCCGCCGGCGGCAGTCTGACAATCGTTGACGAATCCGGCGCCTTTACCGACACCTTTAACAAAGGCCTGTACGGAATTGGCATTGCCGGCGTTGGCATGCTCAGCACTCTGGGCATCACACTGGCTACCGACGCCTATGGTCCTGTAGCCGACAATGCCGGCGGTATTGCCGAAATGGCCGGTCTCGACGAATCCGTACGTGACCGCACCGATGCTCTCGACTCGCTGGGCAACACCACTGCGGCCACAGGCAAGGGCTTTGCCATTGGCTCGGCCTCCCTCACATCGCTGGCTCTTCTGGTATCCTATGTCAACATTGTTCAGGAAAACACCGACGAGCTGCTCAACTTCACCCTCACCAGCCCCACGGTTCTTGTTGGTCTGTTTTTGGGTGCAATGCTCACATTCGTTTTCTCTGCCTTCACAATGAGTGCCGTGCAGACTGCTGCACAGTCCATCGTGGTTGAGGTTCGCCGTCAGTTCAAAGAAATCAAGGGTATCATGGAAGGAACCACCGACCCCGACTATTCTGCCTGCGTAGACCTCTGCACAAAGGGCGCCCTGCACGAAATGGTCATCCCTGCTCTGCTCGCGATCATCGTTCCCCTGCTCACGGGCCTGATTCTCGGTCCTACCGGTGTGGTTGGTCTGCTGGGAGGCGTTTCCGTTACAGGCTTTGCCATGGCCGTCTTTATGTCCAACGCAGGCGGCGCCTGGGACAACGCCAAGAAATACATCGAAGCCGGTCATCATGGCGGCAAGGGCTCTGCCTGCCATAAGGCTGCCGTTGTCGGCGACACCGTCGGCGACCCCTTCAAAGACACCTCCGGTCCTTCGCTGAACATCCTCATCAAGCTGTGCAGCACGGTTTCCATTGTATTCTCCGGTCTGATTATCATGTTCCACCTGCTCTGAGCCTTCGTTTCACTGCAACCAAAATCCGGCAGCCTCTCGGCTGCCGGATGTTTTTTTATTTGTCTGTTGAAGTGTTCAGGCCTGTTCCAGATAGGTGATGCCCACATAGTGATCGTGGTCAGTACGCTCATTCTCATAATGAACCGGCTTGAAGCCGTCAAAGGTAATGTCCACCGTCCAGCTTTTGCCCTTTGGCAGATTTTCAAATTCATAGTCTCCTGCCCAGTTGGTGTACATCTCATGTGTTTCACCCGTTTCAGGGCAGGCAATCTGAACCCTTGCACCGATACAGACCTCTTCAAGCTCTTTTGGATAGGCAACGGTCCCAGCCAGAAATGCCGATGGAATATTCAGGTGGATAACCTGTGTTTTCTGGTCACCCAGACACTCGAGCTGCGTAACACGATTCGCGGCAATCAGCTTTGAGATCTCACTGTCCGGATCCGCCAGATCGCCAAACACCAGAGCCTGATTCGGACAGGCTTCGACACAACGCGGTTCAAATCCGGGGTAGTCCGGATCATCGAGCAGTTCGGCACACATGGTGCATTTTTGCGGCAGCTGCAGCTCTTCGTTCCAATAGACAGCACCCACCGGACAGGCATCAACAATCTGCTTCTGCCCCTTTGCCTTTTCGGGATCGATAATCACAATACCGTCCTGTCTCCGATAAACCGCACCGTTTTGTGCTGCTTCCATACAGGCAGGCTGTTCGCAGTGTGAGCAGGGTGTCGGAACAGTGGCTGTTTTGATACGGCGCTCGTTGTCTCCGCGCTCCCATTCGACGATATTCATCCAGAACTGACCCATTTCGGGCTGAGCGCGAGTCAGAGAGCTGTCCCAGCCGCAGTGCTCATCCTTGCAGGCCATAAAGCAGGCGTAGCACGCCATACAGCGAGCGGAGTTGATGGCAATACCGGGTTTTTTCATTGGCTTTTTCCACATATCAGTTTGCCTCCTTGCATGCAAGCTGCCGCTGCAGCCATTGCTCCCGCTCACCAAAAAGCAGGTCAGCCTCCATCGAGGTGCGGACAGGTCTCTCGGTCTCAAGCTGCTGTTTGTCTACCGCATCCAGTACATGCTCAAAGCCCTGACCGTAGTTTGGATCCGGCTCCGCCTTTTCGATGTCGATGTTGCAGCTGTAGGGTGCCATGGCCGGCACATAATCACCGATCAGGCGACCGGGCGTGAGGATATTGATGCTTCCGCCCTTGTCTGTGCTGCCTACCACACCGTATTCTACGGGGTTATAAATACCGGATGATGTATAGGCGTGAATGGTTTCATAGTGGATACGGCGGGTAACACGCGCAACCATCAGATTGCTGCCTCGATCGTTGAAAATGCGAACCACATCACCGTCTTTTATGCCCTTTTCCTCTGCCAGCTTCACGTTGATGTGGCAAACAAGATAGGGGTTGCCGTTGATGATTACGCGGTTTTTCGGAATTTCCCACAGCCACACTGCGTGCTGCTGATAGTGGGTGTGGTAATCAAATCGCGGATGCGGTGAAATCAGGCCAAACGGGTATTTATCAGCCGTAAGCGACTTGAATCCCTCCCACGAATCCTGATACTGCGGGATCGGGCGTCTGGCCTCGTCATCGGGTGCCCAATAGGTAATGGACTCGGAAACAAATTCGAACTTGCCGGAGAAAGTGCCGAGCCTGCATTCTTCCTGAAATACCTTGTGGTTCATGGTGTCGCAGGGACGGTTTTCGGCAAACCACTGGAATCCGGGATAACGGTCCCAGTTTTCATAAAGGCCGGTCTGCGGGTCTTTGTTCTCTTCGAGGTAGGATACCGGCGGAATGTAGTATCCCTTCTTTTTGAAATCCTCCCACGAAATATGCTTTGGAAGGTCGCTGAACTGCCAGAATCGTTTGGCCCACTGTTCCTCGTTTCGTCCTTCTGTAAAGGCCTCGCCCCACCCCAGGCGGGCTGCAACCTGTGAGAAAATCCAGAAGTCCGATCTGGAATCCCACATGGGCTCGATGGCCTTGTCCTGATAGACAATCACCTGCCAGGAGTTTCCGGTCTGGGAATGCGAACAATACCCTCCGTTTCCGGAGTTGCCCACCTCACCGATATCAACACGCTCAAGATTGGAGCACGCAGGCAGAATCACATCCGCATGGCGGGTTTCCGGAGTCATGTAGATGTCCTGATTGATAACAAACTCGAGCTCGGGACTTTTGTACATCTTTGCCCATTTGTTGGTATCAAGCATGGTGCCAAAGAAGGATCCACCATAGCGCCAGAAGCAATGGACCTTGTTGTAGCCGGGCAAGGGATAAACATGGCGCGTGAATTCATGATCAACGCCGCCACCGCAGAAGCCCTCTCCGTACCATTCATAGTGTCCGTCTAATATGGCATCCGGCAGATTGGGCCGATAAAGGACCTGCTCAACGGTGTTGACCGGTGGGTTGTCGCACACGGGTGCATTGGCAATCGACGAAAGCGGATCGGAATATCCGCCAAACCAGAAGTTGTAGTTCATCGGCCCCCCGCAGGCCGGTGACCAGAATGCGCGGCCGGGCTTGCCCATACCCTGCATAGCAAACAAAAGTGTCATCAGACGGGCATATTCTGTTCCGTTGGAGTGTCGGCAGGCACCGCCGAAGCCGCCGCGCATGCCCGAACCGCCGGTAGTAACCGACGTGGCCCAGCGCCGGGCAATGGCCTTGATATCCATAGCGGGAACCAAACTGAGCTCCTCGGCCCATTTTGGTGTTTTGGCCGTGCCATCCGGTCCCAAACCCAAAATGTGGTTTTTGAATTCGTCAAATCGGTGGCCGTGCTGCGCTACATATTCCTTATCATACAGGTCTTCGGTAATCCATACATAGGCAATAGCCTCGAGGATAGCCGCATCGGTGCCCATACGGGGACCGATCCATTTGTCAGCCTGCTTTACGGAGGTATAGTTGTTGAAGGGATCGATATAGATAAACTCAATGCCGGATTCCTTCATCCACCAGCGCCACAGCGCAGATTCCTGTGCCGAGTAACCGCCGCGGCTGGTATCGGGATCGGTAGACCAGCAGATGATGGTTTCGGTGTTTTGCATGGCCATTTCCAGCATATCATAGGGTTCCGGCCCGCCAAGACGCCAGTAGTATCCATAGGAGTGCGGTGTTCCCCAATGAAAGCCCTCCCACGAGTCCGGGTTGTCGGCAATGCGGGTGTAGCCCATCATGGAGAAAAAGCGCTTGAACAGAGAAATTTTGTATCCAACCAGTCCCCACGAATGGTGCGACGAGGTACAGGCTGTGATGGTTTCCTTCCCATAGGTTTTTTGCAGGCGCTTGATTTCGCGCGCCACCAGACTCAGGGCCTCGTCCCACGAAGCCCGACGATAGCCGGACTTGCCGCGGTTTTCGGTGTTGCGATTTTTTCCGTCGGGCGTTTCTATAAAGTCCTCACGGATCATGGGATATTTCAGCCGGTCGTAGGCATAGGTCTTATCGCGTTCGCAATAGCCCAGGAGCGACATGGTGGTTTTTCGCTGCGGCGTAAACTGCTTGCCGCGAGCCTTTATCACCCAGCCCGCCGGATCATCGTCTGTAAGTACAATCGGCCGCACGCGCCGAATCTTGCCGTTATAAGTGTGCAGCGTCATCGGGCCGCCCACGCATACGCTGTGGGTGATGCGCTCATCTTTGCTTACCGAACGCATGGAGACAGTATCAGCCATGGGTATCCTCCTTATTCTACTTCAACCATTTGACGGGCATAGTCGGACCGTGGATCTATCTCTACCATGGTACCTATGTATTTCCCATCCTTGCGCTCAAAGCAGCGCATATCAAAATCTTCGATGACAGGGATCCAGAATACACGGCCGTCCGGGCCGCGATAATGCTTGCCCTGATGGTATTGGTGAAGCAGCATATCCACCTCGCCGCCCGGAGCCGCCATGCTCTTTCTGCGCTCGGCATAGTGCAGATTTAAGAATGTGGGGTCTATCACACCATAGCGCTCGCTGCGCATGGGGCCGATTTCCTTCCAGTCGTCCGGCATTGAACGAATGCATTCTACAATGCAGTCGTAAACATCCGAGCCGGGCATGCCGCAGCCTTCAAAGTTTTCATACCAGATGCGAAATGCATTGATATGTTCGCTTGGATGATCTTTTAAAAAGTCCTTTACGAAGTCAAAGATCTGCTGCTTTGTCATTGTTGTATTGCCCTGCGGCAGATGCAGCAGATATTTTTTTACAAGCTCCATCTTGCGTCCTCCTTATCGAATAACCGATTGCGCAATCAGGTCTTCCATGGCCTCCGGGGTGCCGGGCCGACGATTGTCGGCATAGCCATAGCTCCAGTCGACAGCCGGCTCTGCCGTTCCGGTACAGTGCATCGCCCCAAGCAGGATCCCCGTTCCGAAGTATGCGCGCAGCAGCTGCTCCCGAGCCAGCGCTTCGGCCTGCTGAAGCGTATCGGCATAAACAGTGATTCTGGCAGCAGCTGTAAAGATATGGTGCTTCTCGGTCGGCTTTTCGGATTGATGCCGCTCTGCCTCGAAAAAGTATTTTTTCATTATATTGCTCCCTCAATACATCCTGCGATCCGGAATTTCCCGACCGTTGATCCATGGGTCGTATCTTGCGATAAAGCTCTCGTCGTCGCCGCAAAGTCCGTATCCGGCCAGCTGTGTCGGGTGAACCCAGGCATAATCGGTATATACATTGCCGTGTGGCTCGGTCTGCCAGGTATTTACGGCCTCATAATATTTGTGGTAGTTGCACTTTGTGTGCGTATTGTGTGTGATGTTTCCGCAGACGATATGCTCTACGGTACCGTCCTTTGGATATTTTCGGCCCAGCAGAGCCAGCTTTCCGGGAGTAACCTTCATGTTCAGCTGCTCCCACGCAATACGGCTTACGGCGTCGGCGTCCGATTCGCAGGTGCGAATGCTTCCTGCCGGCAGCTGCCATTCTCCGGTCCGGTTTTTAACAATCAGCACACTTCCGGTCGGGCCGGCATGCTGCTGAATCAGAACAGACAGATATTCCACAGTATTCTCCTTTGCCGTCCGGTCGGCAGTACTGCCGCCGGAATTTGAATTTCAACAGGTTATGCCCCTGCGGGGCAGTGTTACAGAGTGTATTGGTGTTCCTCCGGCACATAGCCTTCAGCCTGCAGCTGAGCGCCGACTCGCTCGCGAAACTGGCGAACCGTTTCCTGCCACACATCGCGATCTATTCTGCGAACCTCTACACCGTCTTCTCTGATGCTGGCCCACTCGGTAAATCCGCGGCGGGTACTGCGAACCTGAAAGCAATAGGTCTTCATGCGAATCCTTCCTTTCTGCCATCAATTTGCTGCCGGAGCGGCAGCAGTCTGTCGTGTGGTACAGGCTCCCGCACACTGCTGCTTTCGGTGATTGGCCGCCCGTTCCTGCTGTTTTTCAACTCGTTATATATCTTTATCTGCCGGTGCCTCAGCGGTTTGCCCGGTCTGTTCATAGGGAGCCATGAAATCAATCGGCTCGGTCTTCAGCTGGCCGGTGCTGTCAAGATAATCACAGATACCGCGCTCGGCGGCAACCATCACACCCATCAGATCCATTTCCGGCTCATAGATAAGCTCAAAAAGGCTGTCAGCTGCAGAATCAAGATTTTTTAGCATGGCCCGACTATGCTCATCGCGCACAAAGCTTTTGCGCCTGCCCTCTTCGGCGTCGATTTTGTGGATCAGGCAATGATAGCTTTGGTTTCGCGCAAGCACATACATGATCTCATCGCCGGAAACTACCGCTGCCATGCCTCCCCGGTCTATACAGTCAAGCAGCTGCTGTCCGTTTTTTTCGATTGGCCGTACGCCAACAGTATTCCTGGGGGGAGACGGGGACGAGTCTGCCATGTTTTAATCCTCTTTTCGGGTTGAATTGTGTTTATTATTGCATCAATGATAAAGATTGTCAATGAAGAAGAATCCGAATTTTACCTCACCGCGACTGATGCAGATATGGTAACAAAAACTGCAATCGTATTGACTTTTTCATCAGTTTGTCATAGAATACACCATCGAGACAGCACTGCAGAATTCGGCAGGAGCGTTTATTTTCGAATTGAGAAAAAGACTGCGGCTGTTCTCCGCGTATGGCGTGCCCTGATAACAATGCGTCGGTGAAAAAACCGCAAAGTGCCGCAGCAGAGACCAGCTGTGCAGCGTTGCCTTGCGTCTGTTTCTGTGCAGCACAGAAGGCTTTTGCATGCTGCGGTACCGCCCGGGTCAGACATTTCAAAACACAAGCGAGGAGACGAACCATGGAGATTGCACAGCTGAAGAGCTTTGCCGCTCTGGCAGAAATTCTGAACTTTCGCCATACTGCCCGGAATCTGGGCCTGAGCCAGTCCACTGTCAGTCGGCAGATCAGTGAGCTCGAACAGAGTCTGGGCATACAGCTGTTTGATCGCAGCAGCCGGCGCGTTGCGCTCACTGCCGGGGGCGCAGCTCTTCTGCCATATGCGCTGGACATTCTCGGCACCGTGCGCAGTGCCGAACAGGTCGTTCAACGCTTTCGCAGCGGAGTTGCCGGACACCTGAACATCTCTGCGCTGGCCACCTGCGGTACGGTAGTTACCCGTGCGCTGGATGCCTTTTTTCACATGCATCCGGATACGATTGTAGATGTGTCGCTGCAGACCGCCGCAGGGCAAAAGACGGCCCTGGCCGAAAATCGCTTTGATCTGTATTTCATCGGCATCGGCATGCTGCCCGAAAACGACACCTGGAGCTGGCAGCGCACCCATCAGGATACGCTGTCGGTCGTAGTTCGCAAGGGTCATCCGGCTGCAGGCCGGCCTCTGGATTTTACCGCCCTGAAGGACGAGCGGTTTATCATTTCGCAGGAGCTTTATAATGCAGACCTGTATCAGCAGATTATCGCCGTCTGTGCGGCACACGATTATGTTCCCAACATCATGAACCGCTATGACAAGCTTGAGTCGGTCCTGCTCGCCGTTGGCGCAGGATTGGGCATTTCCATTCTTCCGACAGCGCTGACTACCATGCTCTTTGCCGACAAGGTAGATGCCATTCCCATCATGGACACGGATACCCGCAGAACCTACATTGCCGCCTGGCGCAAAACCAACCGGAATCCGGCTGTCCCCCTGTTTTTAGAGTGTCTTCGTTCCGAAACCAAAAACTGAATTCCGCGCTTCTTTTCAAGCATCCCTGTCGGGTGACTCAGCCGCCTGCAGCTCTTCATGCGGCGGTCCGCGAAAAAGGGTTTCTTTCGCATCAGAGCGGGATTTTCATCGGAAATAATACGGAAATGTCGGCAAACTCACGCCGATGGAGTTGAATTTGTTAATGGGGTTGAGCACCTCCTCGGTGCGGGTTACGCGGCCATATTCATCAAAATGAAGAATATAGAAATACCGATTGCGATAGTGTGCTCCGGTTGTGTGGTTTCCGACCCAGTCGACCAGTCCGTCACACATGAATTCGGCAAAATATACATGCGGATCGTCGGTCTGCCACCATCGTCCCTCGGGAGCAAAATCGAGTGTATGGCAGCTTACGGCAGTCCAGCCGTTTACATAGGGCAGTTCCTGCTCTGTATAGCTCTCACGCATTTCTGGAGGAAGAAACCACACGACGCTTTGCGCATCCGGCGCTGTGAAAGACATATCCACGCCGGCCTGAAAATAGTCTGCCTGCCTGTGAAGCTCCAGATTGCTCAGAATGCGGCGCTGCGCAGCCTGTGGGTCGTGCGTTGGGGTTGGTATCTCATATGGCTCTCCGTCGGCTTCATAGGCCAGCTGTGCCATGATGCGCGCATCAGCCAGGTCCATTCGAAAAATGGGAATCTCAAGATTGGCGGCTTTCAGAAAACTCAACGGATTCCACATCGATCTGAGATAACGAATTTTCCCCTCGTGCAGTTCAAGCCTTGTGAAGATACGGCTTTTGAAGGTACCCGGCTCCCAGCCCCAATGGACGTCTGCGCTGACCTCGCGAATCAGCCAGAATACATCCGGATCCGGGGTTCCATACAGCGAAACAGGCTCTGAATGATAGTCGGACACCGTACGGCCAAGATAACGCAGATACAGTCGTGTGTCGAAGGCATCCATGCTCTGCGGCATGCCGGGAGGAGCATTTGGAAAATCCATCGTGGCTCCGTCCGCAAAGAGCTCTTCGGCAAGCTCCGGCAGCCAGAACGCCTCGGCGGCATAGCGAGCGGCCAACGTGCGGTTTTGTTCTTTATATGTCATGTGCTGTCCTCCTGAATGTGGTTTCGGCAGCTCCGTACATCGCACCAGAATCTGCTTTTCAGGCAATGTCATACAAATCTGCGCGAGATCCTGCCATGAATCCGGACACCGCGGCCTCTTTGATTCGTCAAATCTGTTTTTAATTTCTCAAATTTTGCAAAACTGCATCCGAGCTTCCTGCTCCTGTCCTTTCATCCTAGCATATTCCGTCCGGTCCTGCAAGCGGTTTTCCTCTTGACATCGCGCAAAGTCAGACGTATGATTGCTCTGTATAATTCAGTCTTCGGGGTGCCGGGGCTATGCCCGGCTGAGATGAGGCGGATTGCACCCTCAAACCCGCAAACCTGATCCGGACAATGCCGGCGTAGGGAAAGATGGCAGGCGCACGCCCGATTCTGTTACCATTGCCGGCAGAATGGGGCTGTTTTTATCCCCTCCGGAAAAAATGGAGGTATGATGATGAATCAGAATAATCGCCTGTGGGCCATGGTTGAGGGTGCGATTATGATCGGCCTGGCTGTTGTGCTCAGCTTTCTGGAACTGGACCTGTGGGCCAACGGCGGCTCACTGAGTCTTACAATGCTTCCGCTCGTAGTCTATTCTCTGCGGCGCGGCGGCTGGTGGGGGATGGGAGCCGGTCTGATCTTCGGCACCATCAAATGCATTCTCAGCGGAGCATTGGGCTGGGGCTGGGCTTCGATTCTGCTTGACTACAGTCTGGCCTATATGGCTGTTGGAGCAGGCGGATTTTTTTGTCGATTCGGTCCGGCAGCAGTCACGCTTGTCGGTTGTCTCTGCCGCTTTGCCGTCCACTATCTCAGCGGCGTGACCATTTATGCCGTAAGTCTGTCCGACCCGGGCAGCATATTTGGCCTGGATTTTGTCTCGGCACCTCTGTTCTCTCTTGTATATAACGGGTCCTATATGCTGGTCAATACACTGGCTGTTCTGGTTGTCGTACTGCTCCTGCGCAAGCCGCTGGAAAAGTATTTCAGGCCCGTATGATGCATATTTCTTCAGACTGACCCATGCAATCGGCAGGAAAGCCTGGAGATTTTTCATCCGTTGCCCTAATATTTCAGCGGGAGAATCACAGTTTTTCGTGATCTCTCCCGCTTTCGTTTTTATGCAGGGATACATCTGCCGGAATCGTGCCCGGCGGTGCATCCCTTTTTTATTTTCCTTCGATAACCTCGACCACTGCTTCATGATACCATGTCATATTCTGGATCTCGAGCAGATCCATGGTATCGCCCTTATCCAGGCGGATATTGCGGTCCCGATCAACCACAGGCCCCTCAAACGGACGAATCCTTCCTCCGATGAGCATCTCTCGGAAGATTTTCATCAGCCTTGTTGCGTTGTGCCCCATAAAAGCATCCACACCATACACATCAAACAGGCCCGTGTCAATTCCCCAGCCAAAATGCAGTGAGGCATCCTCTCCGCTGTGGGAGATATCCAGAATGGAGCTTTTGGTGTTAAAGCAGTCTTCCACCATTTGTGTATAGACCACTGACCAGTCCAAGGCCAGTGCGCCGATCGCTTCTTTTGGGTGACCGGTACGCAGATCCAGCATATACAGCTGCGCCCATACTCCCGGAAATCCCTTTCGAACCAGAGGCGTGTTCATCTGGTGCTGGCAAAAGGCCATATCGGCGCCGCGCATTGCCATTTCTCGCCGGGCTGTAATATGGTCAATCTCGGGAGCGTTCGCCCGGGCCATGCGATAGTTGATAATCTGGACCCGGGGATTGACAAGCTGTGCGCCCAGGGCAAAAGCGTTGAGATTTTGTGTGTTGTCGCGATGAAAGCGCGCCGGTGTCATGTAACCTACCACATCTGTGCAGGTCATCGATCCTGCCAGAATGCCCGTAAGCCAGGCTGCCTCATGCAGCCGCGGAAAATAGGTCATCACATTGTGGTTTGGCTTGGCGCCGTCGCAGCACAAAATAGCGGTTTCCGGGTGCTCGAGGCTCAGGCGCAGCAGGCAGCCGGACATGTTTGGGCTGGTGGCAAACAACAGATCGGGTTTTGTATCGAGCAGTTCGTCGATAACCTGATAGCATGCATCACCCACGGGAACGTCATAGCGTGTGACCACCTCGATTTTGCTGCCCAGCTTCTGTTCGAGGCGTCGTCTTGCCAGATCGTGCGTGTTGGTCCACAGAGACTTTTCGGGTGTAGACTCAAAAGCAAAGGCCACACGCAGACTCTGCCGCCGCTTTGAAAACAGGCCAAGCGGAGCCTTTTCTGCATTTGGCTTCATTTCGACGGCATTTACAGCTGTTTCGCCAAGAGCTGTGAGGCTCAGCAGCTTGAACTGGACTTCGCAGGATTTTACTCTGGTCTGCAACAGCTCGGCACCGCAATCGGGGGAAAAGCCGTAGATATCAAGATACTGCCCATAGGCATCTCCTGTGGTGATCGGGATGGAAGCAAAGCCTGCTGCCTTGTATACGCGGCGAAAATCTGCATAGTCCGACCGCATCGCATCTGCAACGGTGCGATTGTCACCTTTGCCGTCTCTGGCAATACACCAGGCCCGCACACGCTCAACGATGGATGTAAAGGTGCCCTCGTGCGAAAACCAGAGGTTGTCAAATACCTCGCGGCGGTCGAAGTCCAGAAACTCATAATAAATACACACCGCATGGTTGCTTTCGTCGCGTCGGGGAATAATGCGTGTTACCTTGGCATAGGCCGACACAGCCCCGCAATAGCGCAGCACGCTTACACGCTTATTTCCTTCTTGTACAAAATAACGGTTGATATATTCATAAACCTTAATCGGCTCGCGGATTCCCTCTTCGATGTGTGAGGCATAGAGCTTGCACCATTTGGCTCCAAACTCGGTGTTTTCCGCCAGCAGGGGCATGAAGTTTCCTGCAAATGCATTGGACCGTGCGTTGGTCCTTGTCCCGATGATTTTTGATATGGGAATCTCCCGCAGCCCCAGATTTACCTCGCCTACCAGATCGGAATCCCGGACACGATCATCCAAAACAGGCAGATAGCCCTTAAAATCATTTTTTGCATGATCAGAAAGAAATTTTCTGCCCATGCTTCTCGCCGCTTTATAGGCTGAGGACGCTTCATTTCCGGCCATGGTTCCACCCCTTTGCTGTGTTTTTTCTACAGTATATCACGGTGCCGGTCGATTGTGAAGTATACAGTTTTATATTCCCCGCACCCTTTGGAATCGGCTCTCTGTTTTCCCGCCTTCGATTTTTCAGGCAGGCTGCAAAAAGAGTCCGCTTCAAAGACCGTCTTTTCCGGGTCTGTCTCCGGCAAAGAAACAAAGGCAGCGGGAGAATCCCGAAAAGATCCGATTCCCCCGCTGAAATGCAGCTTGAATTTCAGGCGATCTGTTTTTCAGTGTATCCGGACAAGGCGAAATCAGCGAACACCAAACAGCAGCTCGTCGTAAGTTGGAAACGGCCAGTATTTTCTGGCAACAAGCGGTTCACTCCGGTCGCATACGGCCCGAAGGGCATCCATTTCCGGCAGAACCCTGTCACGAATCCAGCACGCTGCCTCTGTGACATCGGCAATATCCTTAAGCTGCAGCAGAGATTCGGCCAGGGCATCGACCGCGTCGGCTATGCCGTCGGTCAGTCCGCTGAGCGTCTCAATGAGCCGTGTCTCATACCGTACCGAAGCGTTGGGTGCCGCAGCCTTTTTTGCCGCCAGATTTCCGGACAGCTCACCGACATAGGCCGACACGGCAGGCAGAATTTCCCTTCGTGCCATATCCGTCATGGTTTCGCCCTCAATATGGACGGTTTTGCAATAATTATCCAGTGTGATTGTATAGCGTGAACGAATTTCGGCAGGTGTAAAAATTCCATGCGAAGTGAGCATCTGCATATTCTTTGGTTCGAGAATCGTTGGCAGGGCATCGGGTGTTGTACGCAGATTCAGCAGACCGCGTTTTTCGGTTGCTTCTCGAATCCAGGCCTCATCATAACCATTCCCGTTAAATATGATGCGCTTGTGCTCGTGGATGGTCTTGCGGATAAGTGCATGCAGGTCGGCCTTGAAATCAGCGGCGTGCTCCAGTGCGTCTGCATACTGCCGCAGCGACTCGGCAACAGCCGCATTCAGCATGATATTTGTGCAGGCAATGGAGTTCGATGAACCCAGCATCCGAAATTCAAACTTATTGCCTGTAAACGCAAACGGCGAGGTTCGATTGCGGTCTGTTGCATCGCGGGTAAACCGTGGCAGTGTATCCACGCCAAGCTTCAACACGGTTTTTTCTGCGGCACTATATGGCGTATCGGCATCAATAGCCCGAAGAATAGACGTCAGCTCATCACCAAGAAATATGGAAACCACGGCCGGAGGGGCCTCATTGGCACCCAGGCGATGATCGTTTCCTGCCGTAGCAACCGACAGCCGAAGCAGATCCTGATAGTCATCCACAGCCTGAATCACGGCGCACAGAAACAGCAGGAACTGTGCGTTTTCATAGGGTGTGTCTCCGGGCGTGAGCAGGTTCACTCCCGTGTCCGTAGCCATGGACCAGTTGTTGTGCTTTCCGCTTCCGTTTACACCGGCAAAGGGCTTTTCGTGCAGCAGGCAGACCAGTCCGTGACGCTCTGCAACCTTCTGCATCATTTCCATTGTCAGCTGGTTGTGATCGGTTGCAATGTTGGTTGTTGTATAAATCGGTGCAAGCTCGTGCTGGGCCGGAGCCACCTCGTTATGCTCTGTTTTGGCCAGAATGCCGAGCTTCCACAACGTTTCGTCCAGGTCTTCCATAAAGGCAGCAACACGCGGCTTGATCGCTCCGAAATAGTGATCATCCATCTCCTGCCCCTTGGGCGGCATGGCTCCAAAAAGTGTGCGGCCGCAGAATATCAGATCCCTGCGCTGATCATACAGTGCTCTGTCTATCAGAAAATATTCCTGTTCCGGTCCAACATTCGTGCGCACGCAGCGGACATCCTCATTCCCAAAGAGCTTTAATACCCGCACGGCCTGACGATTGAGTGCCTGCATGGAACGGAGCAGCGGTGTCTTTTTGTCCAGAGCCTCGCCGCCATACGCGCAGAAGGCCGTTGGAATACACAACGTTTTGTCCTTTATAAAGGCGAAGGATGTGGGATCCCATGCGGTATATCCTCTTGCCTCAAACGTAGCACGCAATCCGCCGGACGGAAAGGACGAGGCATCGGGTTCTCCCTGAATGAGCTCCTTTCCGGAAAATTCCATGATCACGCCGCCGTCCGGAGCGGGAGTAATAAAGCTGTCGTGCTTTTCTGCCGTAATGCCGGTCATAGGCTGAAACCAATGGGTAAAGTGCGTTGCTCCGTGCTCAACGGCCCAGTCCTTCATGGCAGCAGCCACAGCTTCAGCCACCGTGCTGTCCAGCTGGGCGTTCTCATCAATGGTTTTCTTCAGTGACCGGTAGACCCTTTCCGGCAGACGTGCCTTCATTGCCCTGTCGTCAAAAACCATGTCTGCAAAATAATCCGATACCGTACTCATTTTCGCTTCTTCCTTTCCTTTGGCAGTACTGCACGCTCTGCTGCGTCCTTTCAGACAAACACGTGCAAATCGGCGGGAAAACGGTTTTTCGCCGGAAAAAGATGGGAATCCGCAGAAAGCCCTTGTGGTTTTCGGGATTATCCAAACGCGGTTCCGGTGAAAAAGCACCGCCGGAGTCCGCAGCCGCATCTGTGCGCTGCTGCTCGAAAAAAACAGAAGGCGCCCGGGATTGCTCCCGGACGCCATTGCCCTTTACGCAGGGTATGATACTTGCGTGAAACGGATTTGTCAAGCTGCTTTTTACAAGACGATTTTCATTTTTTGCGTATGCAAAGAGGTTGTACAAACAGCAGCAGATGTGATACTATTTTCGTGGCGGCTGGTGCCGATATTCTCCTGCCGGGCTTTCGCGCCCTTCCATACAGATACCAGACTGCAGATCCTTCTGCGGCAAAAGCCCCGGAGCCTGCGGAATGACCGCATGATTTTCGACTTTTCTCTGTTTCGTCAGACAATTCTGCCGATTTTTTGCGGACATCGGCACCGCTGTAAACAAGGACAGCACCGCGCTGCCCGGTCAACAGAAAGGAACTGCCATGCACGATATATACGAAAACCCGCTTTGTCGGCGATATGCCAGCCGCGAGATGCAGCAGCTGTTTTCAGACAACCAGAAATTCTCCACATGGCGGCAGCTGTGGATTGCCCTGGCAGAAAGCGAGCAGGAATTGGGCCTGGACATAACCGACGAACAGATTGCGCAGATGAAGGCTCACATCAACGACATCGATTACGAAACTGCCGACCGGCGCGAAAAAGAAGTCCGTCACGACGTCATGGCTCATATCTATGCCTATGGTCTGGTCTGTCCCGATGCAAAGCCCATCATTCATCTTGGCGCTACCAGCTGCTATGTAGGTGACAATACCGACCTGATCCTCCAACGTCGCGGGCTGGACCTGATCCATCGCCGACTGCTCGGTGTCATAGCGCCCCTGACCGATTTTGTTGAGCGTTATGCTGCGCTTCCCACGCTGGCTTTCACGCATTTTCAGGCTGCCCAGCCAACCACACTGGGCAAGCGGGCCAGTCTCTGGCTGCAGGATCTGATGATGGATCTCGAGCAGCTTGCCTTCGTGCGCAGTGGCATTCGTCTGCTTGGCTGCCGCGGTACCACCGGTACCGGTGCCAGCTTTTTAGAGCTTTTCCACGGCGACGAAGAAAAAGTCCGTCTGCTTGAACAAAAAATCTGTCAGAAAATGGGCTTTGATTGTGCCTACTCCGTAAGCGGACAAACCTATCCGCGGAAGGTAGACTATTTCACACTCTCGGTTCTTTCCGGCATTGCGCAGAGCGCTATGAAATTTTCCGGTGATATCCGTCTGATGTCCCATATGAAAGAGCTGGACGAACCCTTTGAGTCCGGTCAGGTGGGTTCCTCGGCCATGGCTTATAAGCGTAACCCCATGCGCAGCGAACGCATCACCTCACTGGCAAGATACGTGATCACCGACTGCATCAACCCCGCCATGACTGCCGGCACCCAATGGCTCGAACGCAGTCTGGATGACTCTGCCAACCGTCGGATCAGTCTTCCCGAAGCCTTTTTGGCCACAGACGGCATCCTTTCACTGTATCAGAGTGTAATCGACGGACTTACGGTCTATCCTAAGGTAATAGAAAAAAATCTGATGCAGGAGCTGCCCTTTTTTGCAACCGAAAACATCCTTATGGACTGCGTCAGCCGCGGTGGTGACCGTCAAACGCTGCACGAGGCTATCCGTCGACATTCCGTCGCTGCCGGCCGCGCCGTTAAGCAGGAGGGTGCTGACAACGATCTTCTTGACCGTATTGCCGCCGACCCTGTTTTCGGGCTCACCCGTCAGCAGATCGACGAAATCATTGCAGGCAGCCGTTTTACAGGTCTTGCAGCTCAGCAGGCACTGGATCTGGCGCGAGATGCGCGAAAAATTCTGCAGCAGAATCAAAACCTGTCTGATGCCGACCGCGCACCGGAAATCCGCGTTTAGGATCACAACCTGCTGAAATCCAGCCAGCCCCGCTTTCCGGATATGGATCTTTCTCCTGTCCCGGAAGAGCAACAACGAAGGAGTGCGTTCAATATGCTCACAGCAATTGTCGGAATCAACTGGGGAGACGAGGGCAAGGGCCGCATGGTAGACCTGCTTTGTGCCGACTACGACATCGTCTGCCGTTATCAGGGCGGAAACAACGCCGGACACACGGTAGTCAACAGCAAAGGTGAGTTTGTACTAAACCTCATCCCGTCCGGAATCTCTCGCGATGGCACTGTAAACGTAATGGGCAACGGCATGGTTATCGACCTTCAGCATCTCTGTCAGGAAATACAGAGCCTGCGTGACAAGGGCATAACCATAACTCCGGCCAATCTGAAAATCAGCGACAAGGCCATCATCTGCCTTCCCTATCACAAAATGCTGGATATCCTCGAAGAAGAACGTCTGGCCGATCATAAATACGGCTCCACCCGCCGGGGCATCGGACCTGTCTATGGCGACAAATACATGAAAAAAGGCCTTCGCATGGAGGATCTTCTGTTCCCGGACACACTCGAAGAAAAGGTTCGCGATCTGGTAGCATGGAAAAACATCACAATCGTCGGTTACAAAAAGCCTCCCATTGATGCCGATGAAATACTTTCGTGGCTCAAAACCTACGGCAATCAGATCGTCCCACATATCAGCGATATACGCTCCTTTTTGTCCGCAGCCAGTGCCGAAGGGAAAAACATTCTCTTTGAAGCCCAGCTTGGCGCTCTGCGCGACATAGACTTTGGCATATACCCCTATACCTCCTCATCGCAGACACTGGCAGCCTTTGCGCCCATCGGTGCAGGTATTCCCGGAGCCCGGCTCGACAATGTCATCGGCATCATGAAGGCATATTCTACCTGCGTAGGCGAGGGACCCTTTACTGCCGAGATGTTCGGAGCTGAGGCCGATTGCCTGCGCAGTGCGGGTGGCGAATATGGCGCGGCTACAGGCCGGCCCCGCAGAGTTGGCCCGTTTGATGTTCCTGCCTCACGCTACGGTGTCTGTGTACAGGGTGCCGACTGCCTTGCTCTGACCAAGCTCGATGTACTGTCTTATCTCGACCGTATCCCGGTATGTACATCCTACAAAATCGACGGTGTGCAGACCTCGGACTTTCCGACCGGTGATCGTCTTTTGCGGGCAGAGCCTGTTATAGAATATCTGCCCGGCTTTGGCGATGTCTCCGGCTGCCGAACCTGGCAGTCTCTTCCGCAGGCAGCTCGCGACTATGTGCAATATCTGCAGTCAGCGGTAAACTGCCCCATTCGCTACATTTCCGTAGGACCCGGCCGCGAGGAATACATCCGCCTCGACTGATTTTCCGTGATGCGCTGAAGCATGCGCCGCAAAACGGTTTTTCAGTCTGATATAATCCGATATAAATTTCAGCGGGAGAAATCACGTATTTTTGTGATTTCTCCCGCTGCTTTCAGATTCCGGACGCGGACAAATCCGAAAAGACCGCATTATACGGCAGTTTTTGCCTCATGCTGTCGACGATGCTGCCTTATTCTGCCAGCCAGCGGCCGACCTCGGCTGCCGTTTCAAGGTTTTCCTCGCGTTTGCCTCCGCCGTCAAAGGGATGGCAGCCCGGCACATGCAGCAGTTTGTAGTCCTGCACGCCCATATCCTTGAATTGGAAGGCGATCGTCTCTGCGCGAAGCTTATCCTGGTCGGCACGCATGGAGTTGGATGTAAAGATAATGACCATTTTCTTGGCCGGAACATCCGAATTTCCCATTACGTGACCGTCGTAGACCACGCTCTTGGTCTGTCCCATGAGCATGGGAGGTTCTTCCTGCTTGGATTCCTGCTTTTTTTCAAACGGTGCCGGAGGCATGCCCTTTCCGTCAGGACCCGGGCCGCCGGCAGGCATGGCAGGACGTTTGACAGGCTTGGTCAGGCAATAGCAGCGATCGAAAAATACCTTGGCCTGTCCGCACATATTGCACATATACAGCGGTGTGGCAAAGATGTAGCCGTCGTAATCCGGGAAGGTCCGCATTAGACGCGTGGCGTCATCTTCCTGTACGCAAAAATCCTGGCCTTCTTTTTTGCAGGCACAGCAACCGGTGCAGTAGTTTACTTTCAGGTCGCGAAAGAAGAATTCGTCTACTTGTGCGCCCTGCGCACGAATTGCCTCAGCTACGGCATGGACGGTGGCGTCGCCGTTTCCGCCTTTACGTGGGCTGGTGGAGATGGCAAAATAGCGCTTCATGGTTTGTGCATCCTTTCTGGTTGGTTCCGGCAGTATCCACACAGAACATCCGCGGCTCCCGGCACGTCAGCTTCTGACCGCTGTACGGTCTCTTTGAGAAAGCTGCGCAAAGCCCGGCCTGTTCGTATTGATATACCGCATGCTGCCGTTTTAGTTTCAATTCAAACTTTCAATAGTTTAGCAGATTCGATCGGATCTGTAAAGTGAAATATCCACCCGCAATCCTCCGTATGGACAAATCAAAGCACCGGCGCACGGATTGCACTTGCCCGGTCAACATATCCGTGCTATACTTTTGAGTATGCAAAGGCAGTCTTCTTCCGGCCTGCTCCCGGTGTCCGGCTGCCCGGCTCCACTTCTCCTGTACGGTACAGGCTATTCTGTCGGCTGTTTATGCAAAATACCGGATTTTTTCAGGCAGACCGGCACGCAATTGAGGTAAACATCCTATGACCGTTTCTTCCAATTCTCTGTCTGCCAAACAGGCTCTGGCTTCTTTGCTGCCCAGTCTGCATGATCTGACGTCTGATATGGCCAGAGATCTTGGTCTCAGCATGTCGCAGACCAACACACTATACGATGTTCTGTGGGAAAACTGGCTTTTGTGCCGTGGCCGCAGTATGGATGCCGCCGGCTATGAAGACGTTATTCGTCGGCTCTGGAATCTCAGTGCACCTTTTCTGCACGACCAATATACCGCCCGCACTTCCCTGCATTGCTGCCCCGACGGCACCAGGGTTGTATGCATCGAGCCGGAAGCCGGCTGCACCGTTCATATTCTGCTCCGCGGAAATGGCGCTCTTTTTGTAGACGCAGGTCCCAGATCGGCCGAGCATTCTCTTATGGCTCTGGCGCAGAATCTGGTATGCGATCTGGACAAACGTGAAACAGATCTTCTGATCACGCATGGAGACATTGACCATATCGGTGCCTTCGAGCCGTTTCGTCATATCTTCTGCTCGGGCATCGTAGCCGGAAGCTTTCAAAGGGAATCAGAGGGCGGTCCCTGCTGCAGAGAGCTCTTTGACAATTTCCGTCCAGCCTATGTTTTATACAAGCTCATGACGCAATATCAGACTCCGCCCCTGCAGCGTCTTCAGATCATCGGTGATCCGCAGGCAGCTCCCACACAGGGACTCACTCCCACAGGCGTCTTCCGGTGGCAGGGCCTGGACTTTCAGATCTATCAGGGAGCGGGAGGGCATGTTGCCGGTGAAATCGTATTGATCAGTCGTCCGTCACATCTGGTTCTGGCCGGTGATCTACGCGTAAACGTTCATGACATTCTGCCCGCTCAGGTGCAGTTTGACCAGTGTATACTGGCTCTGCTCGGTTCGTCCGACATCAATCCGGAGCTTGCCGCACAGGAACGGCACAGCCTTCGGGATCTGCTGGGTCCGGGCAGCTGGGATATCTGCTGTGGGCATGGTGCCATGCTTCACTGGGACCTTTGATCCCGCGCTGTATCGTTATGTCTGCGGACGTATGTCCCTGCAGCCCGAATTCAACCATACGCTTGGAGGATATCTATGCAGCAGCAGAACTTTGCGGTTCTGGGAAGATTTGCGCCCAGCCCCAGCGGACGCATGCATCTGGGCAATGTTTTCAGCATGCTTATGGCATGGCTGAGCGTCCGGTCTGCGGGAGGCAGCATCGTTCTGCGCATCGAAGACCTCGACACCCTGCGCTGCACTCCGGAATGGTCACAGCTGCTGAAAGAAGATCTGCGCTGGCTCGGCCTTGACTGGGACCTTGAAAGCCAGCCACAGCATGAGCGCGGCCCGGTTTATGAAGCTGTTCTCGAGGATCTGCACAAGCGGGATCTGGTATATCCCTGCTGGTGCACCAGAGGGCTTCTGCATGCCGCCTCAGCCCCGCATGCCTCTGATGGACACTGGATTTATCCGGGTACCTGCCGGAACCTCACCGCTGCCCAACGCTCTGCAAGATCCGCTTCTCCCTCCTGGAGACTGAAGGTACCGAATCAGTCCATCTGCTTCATCGACGGTGTATATGGCCGGAAAAGCGAAAATCTGGCTTTGGATTGCGGCGATTTTGTCGTAAAAAAAGCCGACGGAACCTTTGCCTATCAGCTGGCTGTGGTGGTGGATGATCTGGCCTGTGGCGTAACGCAGGTGGTTCGGGGTCGGGATTTGCTTGGTTCCACTGCCAGACAAATCTATCTGTATCGGCTTCTTGGCGGAACACCTCCTGCATATTATCATGTGCCCATGCTGCTTGGTGAAAACGGTCGCCGTCTCAGCAAGCGAGACCGCGACCTGGATCTTGGCGTTCTGCGTCGTCTGCTCAGTCCCGAGCAGCTGCTTGGCCGTCTGGCCTGGCTGGCCGGTCTGACAGATCTGCCTCAGCCCGTCTCGGCCCGGGAGCTTGCACAGGATTTCTGCTGGAGCCGTATCCGCCGTGAGGATATTTCCTTCAGGCCGGAGCTGTTTTTGGCCGTATGAACCAGCACTGCAATCCATACCTCGATCAACCTGTGCCATATCGTCTTTGTATAAGGAGGGCTGCCCTGCAAGCAGGGCAGCCCTTTCGACGCAGGCCTATAAGCCGGGTTCTGTTTTGACAGCCATCTATCTAGGCACACCGTTGCCGATGTGCTCAAGCCACCTCCTCGGAAGCGGTCGGGCCAACCTGCAGTCCAATGCCTGCTGCCTCCTCCACGGTGTTGCTCCGGATAGAGTTTACAGCGACGAACTGTCTCCAGCCGTCGGGTGAGCTCTTACCTCGCCTTTCCATCCTTACCTGCACAGGATGTGCAGGCGGTTTCTTTCTGTTGCACTTTTCCTGAAGTCGCCTTCGGCGGGCGTTACCCGTTATCCTTGCCCTGTGGAGCCCGGACTTTCCTCATAGGCGGCGTTTCCGCCTGCCTACGCGGCTGTCCAGCCTGGTCGCAGAAGTATTTTACTCATATCCCGTCGGTTTGTCAAATGCCGCCGCAAACGCATTGAAAAAATGCGCATATCGGTCTATAATGGCGTCAAATGCGCAGTTGCGCTGCGCCAACAGGAGGAATTGCATGAACTGCACATTACAGACCTATCTGCAAAGTTTGCAGGCAAAGCGGATTGTTGTGGCAGGGCTTGGCATCAGCAATCGTCCGCTGGTTCGGCTTCTGGCGCAAGCCGGTTTGGATGTTACAGCCTGCGACAAAACTCCCTACGAAAAACTGTCTCCGGAAATTCTGGATCTGCAGGATCTCGGCGTTCGTCTGCACGTTGGAGCGGATTATCTGCAAAATCTCACAGCCGATGTGGTTTTTCGGACACCGGGATTGCATCCCGCAGCGCCTGAGCTGCAGAACCTGCTTCAAGGCGGAGCAGAGCTGACCTCAGAGATGGAAGCTTTTTTTCAGGTTTGTCCCTGCCCGATCCTGGCCGTTACCGGCTCTGACGGAAAAACAACAACTACCAGTCTGATTGCAGAGTTTTTGCGCAGATCCGGAAAAACCGTCTGGCTGGGCGGGAACATCGGCCGTCCGCTGCTTGATCTGGCCGACCGGATACAGCCGAGTGATCTGGCCGTTCTGGAACTCAGTTCCTTTCAGCTTATGACCATGCGCTGCAGTCCACATGTTGCCGTAGTTACAAACATTTCCCCAAACCATCTGGATATCCACACAGACATGGCAGAATATGTAACAGCAAAAACAAACATCTTTCGCTTTCAATCACCTGCGGACCGTCTGATTTTAAACCTTGACAACAGCATCACGCGCGATTTTGCCAACATCTCTGTTGGTTCGGTCCGCTGGTTTTCGCACACCGTTCAGCCTGCACAGGGCATATTCTGTCAAAATGGTCTTATCCTTCGAAAAAACGCTGCAGGTATCGATACGGTTTTAGACCGCAGGGAGCTTTTGCTTCCGGGTGACCACAACGTTGAAAACTTTATGGCAGCCATGGCTGCCGTCGAGGGACTTGTAGGCGACGAAATAATCCGGGATGTTGCGCGCAGCTTTCCCGGCGTAGAGCATCGCATAGAGCTGGTTCGGGAACTTGACGGTGTTCGCTATTACAACGACTCCATTGCCTCAAGCCCAAGTCGAACCATTGCCGGTCTTCGCAGTTTCTCACAGAAAGTAATTCTCATTGCCGGAGGCTATGACAAGCACATTCCCTATGATACGCTTGGGCCGGAAATCCTGCAGCATGTAAAAACACTGATTCTCACCGGCGCCACTGCCCCGAAAATTCGCGCTGCTGCTGAGGCTGCTCCCGGTTTTGCAGGTCAGCCGCCCATCCTGGATGCAGAAAACCTCAGCGAGGCAGTCCGGCTGGCCCATCAGGCTGCCCACCCCGGGGATGTGGTAATTCTCTCTCCGGCCAGTGCCTCGTTTGACTGTTTTAAAAACTTTGAACACAGAGGCAATGTGTTCAGGCAACTGGTAGCAGACCTGTAGACCGCACTCGAAACAGGTCAGGCCCGGACATCATCTGCCGCTTTCAAAAGGCATTTTATCCATAGGCCGGGTCGGATACCCGGCCTATCAATCCGGAGGTATGACATGAACATCACACAGGCCCTGTTCGCCCTGAGCACTGCCCGAGGCCCTTCGGGCGCGGAATGGGTTCAGCCCGGAACCGGCATCACAGATACGGCAAAGGCGCTTCTTGAACCTCTTGTGGACCGCACATACACAGACAGCCACGGCAATCTCATCGGCATAAAAGAAAAGCCCGGCAAGCCCCGCGTCCTGCTTGATGCGCATCTTGACGAGGTCTGTCTGTATATTACCGGTCAGAAGGATGGGTTTCTCACTTTTCTGACTATCGGTCTGGATGCACGCATTTTGCCGGACCTCACCGTAAAGATTCTGACCCGATCAGGAGAGGTTGATGGAGTTATCACCTGCCTTCCCCCGCACGTGCTCGCGCCCGGCCAGGCAGACAAGCCTTTTGATCCAAAAGATCTTTATATCGATTGTGGACTTGATTCCGAACAGGCCAAGGCTCTGATTGGCTGTCCTGCCGTGTTTTCCACCGAACCCTTTCTGCTGAGCGAACACCGTGTTTGTGGAAAGAGTCTGGACAACCGTTCCTGTTTTCTTGTCTTTCTGCGGGCTCTTGAGCTGATAAAAAACGAGGATCTGGCACTTTCTATCTTCCTTGTCGGTTCTACGCAAGAAGAAACTGGCGGTACCGGTGCCTCTGTTGCCGGTTTTTCTCTGCAGCCGGATTATGCCATTGTCAGCGACGTTACCTTTGGCGATACCCCGGACAGTCCAAAGGCGGACACTTTTGCACTGGGTGGAGGGCCCACCATCGGTTGGGGGCCCAGACTGAACCGTTCATTGAGTCAGGTCCTTCGAGATTGTGCCGAGCAGCAGGGGATTTCCTTCCATCTTGAGGTTCTGCCGCACGGAACCGGCACCAACGCCGACAACCTGCAGATCAGCCGCGAGGGTGTACCGACCGCGCTTGTTTCCATCCCGCTGCGTTATATGCATACCCCCATGGAGGTTATTGACCTGCGTGACGTAGAGGCTGCCGCTCAGCTGGTAGTTGCAGCACTGCGAGAGCTTGCAAAGGGAGAATTGACATGAATAACGCGCTCAACCATACCATCCGAACACTGTGCGCAATTCCCGGGCCATCCGGTCTCGAGGATGCCGTTCGCGATTACCTGATAAGCCGCCTGCGCTCCTGCGCCGTTGATCTGCATACAGACCGTTCCGGAAATCTTCTCGTATTCAAAAAAGGTCGGAAAAATTGCGGAAAAACTGTTTTGCTTGCCGCCCACATGGATGAGGTTGGTCTGATTGTCCGTGACGTCACCGACAGCGGTTACATCCGCTTTGACTTTGTCGGTGGTGTGGACCGTCGGGTTACTCTCTCCAAAAAGGTCTATCTCGGTCCGAATTCCGTTCCCGGGCTCATCGGTATGAAGCCTGTACACCTGACTTCTGAAACCGAGCGCAAAACCCTGCCCGGGACAGACGAGCTTTATATTGACATCGGTGCCCAGACCCGCGAGGAGGCGATGCAACTTGTTTCTCCGGGAGACTGGGGTGTTTTCTCCGCAGGCGTAACAGAGCTTGGCGGCGGCTTTCTCAAAGCCAAAGCGCTCGACGATCGGGTTGGCTGCGGCGTATTGCTGCATCTGCTGCAGCAGGACCTGCCCATCGATGTGTGGGCTGCCTTTACCGTGCAGGAAGAAAGCGGCTGCCGCGGCGCATTCGGCGCAGCGTTTTCAATCAAACCGGATATTGCGCTGGTTCTGGAGGGAACCACAGCTGCCGATGCGCCAAGCCAAAGCGGTGCACGAAAGGTCTGCTGCCCCGGAAAAGGTCCCGTTCTGCCCTTTATGGACGGCGGCTCAATTTATGACCGCGGTCTGTTTGAGCGTTTGCGCAATCTTGCCGAGGCAAATGCAATTCCCTGGCAGACAAAAACCTATATCTCCGGAGGCACCGATGCCTCTGCGTTTCAGCGCACAGGCTCCGGCTGCAAGGTTGCCGCCATTTCGGCTGCCGTGCGGTATATTCATGCCCCGTCTACCGTGGGCTGTATGGAAGATTTCGATTGTATGCTCAGGCTTTGCAGCCTGTTTTTGGAGGATTTGGCACAATGAAAGAACTGCTGACTCGTTTGGTCAACGCATATGGCCCTTCCGGCCGGGAGCAGGCCATCAGCCGGGTAATTGCCGACCTGGCCGCGCCCTTTGGCGAAATTTTCTCAGACCCTCTGGGCAACCTGATTGTCCACCGTCCCGGACGCGGTCGTCGGGTTCTGGTTGCCTCCCATATGGACAGTCTGGGGCTGGCCGTCACCTATATCGAAAAAGAGGGCTTTGCCCGTTTTGGCGCACTTGGCGGACTGCAGGCAGCGCAGCTGCCCGGAACTCGTATCCGTTTTGAAAACGGCACAACGGGAATTGTTCAGAAGGATGCATCCGCAGATCTGTCCGAGCTCAAAATCACGGATCTTTTCATCGATACAATGGGTCAGCAGATTTTTCCGGGCGATGTAGCCATATTTGACAACACTCCCCGGTTTTCCGGCGACTTCGTCTGCGGTCCTTCTCTGGATAACCGTATCGGGTGTGCTGTTGCCCTGCGTACTCTACATCTGTGCGCCGAGCATGAAAAAAACACAAATGACCTTTATTTTGTCTTTACCGTACAGGAAGAAGTCGGCATTCGCGGCGCCAAAACCGCTGCCTATGCCATTGATCCGCAGCTGGCCATTGCTGTGGATGTATGCGGAGCAGGTGACCAGCCCGGTAGCACGATCAGGGCAGATGTCAGTCTGGGCGGCGGCCCCGTTGTGATGTATATGGATAAAAGCACCATCTGCCATCGCAGCGTGGTAGACGCTCTGTTTGCTGCGGGCCGATCTCTGGAGATTTCCTGTCAGGGCTTTGCCGCTGCAGGCGGCGGAACAGATGCTGCTGTCATACATCAGACCCGCAGCGGTGTACCTACCGGAATTCTGAGCATTCCGACACGCTATATCCATTCGCCCAACGAGCTGTGCTGTCTTTCGGATGCACAGGCCTGCGCGCAGGTTCTTGCCGCAGCAATTGAGGCATATGAGGCATAAAGATGGGAACTGTTTCTTTTTCTGAAAAAACCCTGCAGCTGGCCCGGCAGGCTGAGAATCGACTTGCACCTGTCTTTGCACGTCTGGACGAAATCAGCCTGTACAACACACAGAAGGTGCTCGAGGCCTTTGCGCATCATCGCGTATCTGCGGTCAACCTGGTCGGTACCACCGGTTATGGCTATGACGATCGCGGCCGTGACACGCTTGATTTGATTTTTGCCCGGGTTTTTGGAGCCGAGGCCGCACTGGTGCGGCAGCAGTTTGTTAACGGGACCCACGCTCTGGCCACGGTTCTGTTTGGCATCCTTCGTCCCGGTTACACCATGCTCAGCGTAATGGGGCCACCATATGACACACTGCAAACCGCTATCGGCATAACCGGCCGGGCCGGTGGAACCTTAAAAGACTTTGGTATTGGCTATGCACAGGTGGACCCCACCGCTCAGGGCTCGCCCGACATGGCTGCGATCGCAGCTGCAGCAGCCGATCCGCGGGTGCGACTGGTCCTCATTCAGCGCAGTCGGGGCTATTCACTGCGTCCTGCTCTGGATGTACATCAAATCGGCGAGATTGCAGAGCTGGTTCACAGAGTCAACTCACGCGCAGTGGTGATGGTGGATAACTGTTACGGCGAATTTGTGCAGACAATTGAGCCGACCGAGGTCGGCGCAGATATTATGGCCGGCTCTCTTATCAAAAACCCGGGCGGCGGTCTTGCTCCTACCGGTGGCTATGTGGCCGGAAAGAAGGCTCTTGTGGATCTTTGTGCCGCACGGTTGACTACTCCCGGCATCGGCGGCGAGGTAGGTGCTACTCTGGATTGCAATCGGCTGTTGTATCAAGGCTTTTTTCTGGCACCGCATACCGTTGCCCAGGCACTGAAAACAGCAGCTTTTGCTGCCGCTCTTATGGATCTTCTGGGTATTGAACACGCACCGGGTGCCGAAGAACCGCGCAGCGACATTGTGCAGACCATCTCTTTCGGTACACCGGACCGGCTGTGCAGCTTCTGCCGCGGTATTCAGCTGGGTGCGCCGGTAGACTCCTTTGTTACACCCGAACCCTGGGATATGCCCGGCTATGATGATCAGGTTATTATGGCCGCAGGTGCTTTTATACAGGGTTCCTCTATCGAGCTGAGCTGCGATGGGCCCATGCGTCCGCCCTATACAGCCTTTCTGCAGGGCGGCCTGACATGGGAGTCCGGAAGATTGGGTGTAATGCTGGCTGTAGAGGAACTGCTGAAGGAGGCATGAAATGGCGTTTTTCGGAAAGAAAAAAACAGATACAAAGCCCATCTGTGATGTTGTCATTGCCGCTGCAGGTTCGTCGCAGCGGATGCAGGGCGTGGACAAGCTGACCGAACTTTTGGACGGTGAGCCCGTTCTGGTTCGCTCAGTCCGTGCATTCGCACGCTGCCCACTGGTTGGCCGGGTTGTGGTATGCACAAGGCCGGAACGGATCGATGCGCTGACCGACCTGCTTCGGCACTTTTCTCTGGCTTCGACTGTGGTGCCCGGCGGCAGTACCCGCACCGAATCGGTTTTAAACGGTCTGCATCAGCTTGGTCGTGGGCTTCCTCTGGTCGCCATTCACGATGGGGCACGGCCTCTTTGTCCGCAGCAGCTCATTGCGGATACAATTCTGCGTGCCCGGATATGCAGTGCTGCAGCACCTGCCGTTCCGGTTTCTGACACCATCAAAATCTGCAGCGGCGATCAGGTAATTTCCACGCCCGATCGAAGCACCCTTTTTGCTGTGCAGACTCCGCAGGTCTTTGACCGTGACCTTATTGAGGCCGCGCTGGAAAAGGCAATAGTCGACGGCATAACGCTGACAGACGACTGTCAGGCTGTTGAACGGCTTGGTATGCACGTACATCTGGTACCCGGCAGCACCCGGAACCTGAAAATCACCACAAGGACCGATCTTGTTCTGGCTGCTGCACTTCTCGCTCAGGGGGACATCGAATGAGAATCGGTCATGGCTATGACGTACACCGTCTGGTTCCGGGTCGAAAGCTCGTGCTTGGCGGTGTGCAGATACCCTATGAAAAAGGTCTGTTGGGGCATTCGGATGCCGATGTGGCTCTGCACGCTCTAATGGACGCTCTGCTGGGCGCAGCTGCGCTTGGAGATATCGGACGTTATTTTCCGGATCACGACGAAACCTATCACAATATTTCAAGTCTGCTTCTGCTTCGGCGCGTGGCTGATCTGCTGCACAGTCAGGGATGGCGGATCGAAAACGCCGATGTGACCATTCTGGCCCAGGCACCCAGGCTGGCTCCATATATTCCCCAAATGGTACTTGCCATCTCCGAAACGCTTGGACTCCGGGAAGATCAGATAAACGTAAAAGCCACCACCGAGGAAGGCCTTGGTTTTACCGGCAGCTGTCAGGGTATTGCAGCCCACGCTGTTGCTCTGCTTACGCGTGCATGTCATGGAGCGATTTAAACTGTTCCTGCCGCCACAGGCAGACACCCTTATGAAAAACGCAGCACGGATGTCTTTCGGGATGTCCGTGCTGCGCTGTCGTTTCGGCAATATCGCATAATCTGTCTGCGGCCTTCGCCGGATCTTTCGCTCCGGACCTGCAGTTTGGAAAACCTGAAATACATACAGTATCCCTGCGTTTTCCGGGCTTTGTCCTGAAACAAAATCTCTCTTCGAATGCACTTGCCTTGTTGTGCGGTACTGCCTTTATTTTTCTTTTTTTCCGAGATAAAGCTCGCGAACCTGTTCGTTCTCCGCAAGCTCCTGCCCGGTACCGGCCAGAGCAATCCTGCCCGTTTCCATCACATAGCCATGGTGGGCCACCTGCAGTGCCATATTGGCATTCTGTTCGATCAGCAGGATGGTGACACCCATTTTGTTAATTTCGCGGATGATATCAAATATGTTTTTCACGATCAGAGGCGCAAGTCCCAGAGATGGCTCATCCATCATCATAACCTTTGGCTTTGCCATCAGTGCTCGACCAACAGCCAGCATCTGCTGTTCGCCGCCGGACAGGGTTCCGCCTGCCTGCCAGGATCGTTCCTTCAGCCGCGGAAAGAGTGTATATATCCAGTTGATGTCGTCCTGAATGTTATCCTTGCGAAGATAGGCGCCAACCTTCAGGTTTTCGAGAACAGTCAGATCCGGAAAAATCTTTCGGCCCTCCGGCACCAGAGTAATCCCCTGCTTGACAATGGATGTTGGATCCTTGCCGGTTATATCCGTTCCCTGAAAGACAATGCTGCCGCCCGAAGGCTTTTCAAGGCCTGCAATAGCGCGCAACGTGGAACTTTTTCCGGCCCCGTTTGCACCGATGAGGGTGACAATCTCACCCTTCGGAACATCGAACGATACGCCCTTAACTGCCTCAATGCCGCCATAGTGGACCTGAAGGTTTTTTATGCACAGCAGTGTTTCACTCATCCTCAGACACCCCCAGATAAGCCTCGATGACCTTGGGATTTGCCTGGACCTCTTCGGGAGTTCCCTGGGCTATCATTTTGCCAAAGTCAATCACATAGATGCGGTTTGAAAACTGCATGACCAGATCCATGTGGTGCTCAATCATAAATATGGTCAGACCGTATTTGTCCTTGATGCGCACAATCAGCTCGCCAAGCTCCTGCGTTTCCTGCGGGTTCATGCCTGCAGCAGGCTCGTCAAGCAGCAGCAGTGACGGTTCGGTTGCCAACGCGCGCGCAATCTCAAGCCGACGCTGCAGGCCATAGGGCAGCGATACGGCAAGCTCATCCCTGAACTGAAGCAGGTTCTGCTCTTCGAGAAGAGCTTCTGTCTGCTCGCGCATACGTTTTTCTTCGGCATGGCTGATTCGAAATGTGGCTGAAAAAACGTTTTGTCTGGCACGCATATGCTTGGCCGTAAGGACGTTGTCGAATACGCTCATTGAAGAAAACAGACGAATGTTCTGAAAGGTCCTGGCGATGCCCATCTTTGTGATCTTGTCGGGTGTCGGATCGATTGGCTGTTCGTCGCGATATGTGTCTGCGTTTTCTCCGGCATAGAGCTTGTGCATCTTGCCTCGGGGATGATCGGAAATAATCAGCTTGCCGTTAAAATAAATCTGTCCGTTGGTAGGCTGGTAAACGCCTGTAATGCAGTTGAACGCAGTGGTCTTTCCGGCGCCGTTCGGCCCGATCAGTGCCACAATTTCGCCCTTATCCACATGCAGAGAAAGGTTGTTAACAGCTACCACGCCGCCAAACTGCATTGTTACATCCTGGAGCTTGAGAACCGTTTCAGCCATTACCCTGCTCCTTTCCAGCGTTGCTGCGGGCCCTGAGCTTTTTGCCCAGTCCTGCCAGGCCCTTAAAGCTGATCTCCTTGTCGCCCATAATGCCGCGGGAGAAGAACAGCACAATAATCATGATGATAATCGAGAAAACGACCTTGCGGAAGCCGTCGCGGAAGAAGGACACCTTGATGCCCAGCAGCTCTCCGCTGTCGAGAAAACGTAGCCACCATTCGTTGCAGGCAATATAGAGGAACGAAGCAATGCAGCTGCCGGAAATCGATCCGATGCCGCCAATAACTACAATGAGCAGAATTTCATAGGTCATGGCCGATTTGAAGGGGGCTGCCTGAACCGTGGTCTGATACATGGCCAGCAAAGCACCGCCCACACCCGCAAAGAAGCTGGAGATCACAAACGAAAGCATCTTGTGCCGAAACAGGTTGATACCCATGGCCTCCGCGGCGATCTCGTCATCGCGGATGGCCTTAAAGGCGCGCCCATAGGAGGAGTTGATCAGCAGCACAATCAACAGTATGCAAACCGTTGCAATGAAAAAAGGAAAGATGGTTGCAAATTTGAGTGTAACATCACCAAATACCAGTTTCATATCTGAAAAATTGGTATATTTTCTCAGCAGATTTGACCCGTTTGTTATGGTTCCCAGTCCATCCCACTGAAAAATGGCACGAATGATCTCAGCAAAGCCAAGCGTAGCGATTGCAAGGTAGTCTGATTTGAGCCGAAGCACGGGAATGCCGATAAGCGCGGCAAAGCCTGCCGCTACAAGTCCTGCAATAAGAATGCAGATCAGCACACCGAGCAACGTACCCAGATTCTGTCCCAGCAGATTTGAAAGCGATTCGGGAATGGAGAACCGGATCAGACCCCCGTCGAAGTATTGGTATATCGAGCTGTGCTGGTCCGTTGGAATGGAAAAGATGGAGTAGGCATACGCACCAATGAGCAGAAAACCCGCCTGACCGAGCGAAAACAGACCGGTGAACCCGTTAAGCAGGTTCATGGATACGCAGATGAGCGAATAAATTGCGCCCTTTTTGAGAACCGGAATGAGCATAAGCGTAAGGCTGTTGGCCGGCAGGAAATTATCGAGAATAAAAAGCAGGATGTACAGAACCGCCATAAGGCACATCGCAATGAAGCAGCCTGTCTTTTTGCTGCCGTTTTGTATTCTTTCCATGATGCGCCTCCTTAGACCTTATCGGTGGTTTTCTCACCGAATATTCCGGTGGGTTTAACCAGCAGCACGATGATCAGCAGCACGAAGGTAAACGCATCGGAGAAAATCGTCCAGCCGGAACCAAGACCCTTGATGATATTTTCGCAGATTCCGATAATAAACGCACCTATTACGGCGCCGGGGATGGAACCGATTCCTCCAAAGACCGCTGCTACAAACGCTTTCAGTCCCGGCATGGATCCGGATGTCGGAATAACAGAAGGATAGTTGGTAAAATACAGCAGTGAACCGACAGCCGCCAGAAAACAGCCAATGACAAACGTCATGGAAATAACCGCATTGATGCGAATTCCCATCAGCTGACTGGTTTCAAAGTCTTTGGCCACGGCACGCATGGCCATGCCGATTTTTGTATGCTTGATAAACAGAACCAGTACTGCAACCAGAATCACAGTAAGAACCGGTGTTATTACAGTGACCATTTTAGTTGTTATACCGGCAATGGTAATGCTGTTGGAAATCCAGGGAATGGTAGGATAGATCTGCGCCAGGCCGCCCGTAAAATACAGAGCACAGTTCTGCAGCAGATAGCTCACGCCAATGGCGGAGATCATGACCGACATTCTGGGCGCAGAACGCAGAGGTTTGTAGGCTACCCGCTCGATGATAAAGCCCAGCAGAACCGTGGCCAGAAGAACCAGCGGAATTGACAGATAAATAGGCATCGCCGTTGTGGCGTAGACCATTACAAGGCCGGCTACCATAAACACATCGCCATGGGCGAAGTTGATCAGGCGCAGGATGCCGTAGACCATCGTATAGCCGATGGCAATAAGTGCATACTGCCCGCCGACGGAAATGCCGGCAAGTATGTATGACAGGTTGCTTTGAAAGAAGTCTGCCATGGATAAGCCTCCGAAAGTTGGTTTCCCAAGCGTATAGGTCCGCCTCAAAAGCGGCCGGGCTGCCCGAGGGTTTTTGTTCTTTTGGGGCGTATATATACGCTTGTCTGAATTGTTTGATATCCGGGGTAAAGCGGGGGCACGGCGTGCCCCCGCTCGGCTAAACGGTTTTGGAATCAGGCAACAGACTGTGCGGCAACAAAGTCCCAGACGTTGCTTTCGGTGTTGGCCTTTTTGATGAAGGCTGTGTCGCGAACCGCATCACCGATGTCATCAAAGGCAATACTGCCGGAAATGCCGGTGTAGGTAACGCCGGGCAGAGCAGCCTTTACTGCAGCAGAATCGGTGCTTCCCGCTGCCTTCAGTGCCTCGAGAGCCGTGAAATAGGCATCGTAGCCCATAACGGTAACAGCCGCGATCATGTCGTTGCCGCCGTTGTTGGCCAGGGCTTCAGAGTTGCTGTTGATCCATTCCTTGATGTTCTTTTCGAACTCAGGATCGCCGCCCTCTGCATAGAAGGTGGATACGTTGATAACAAGATCGGTGCCCTGTGCAGCAGCCAGAACAACGTTGGAGTCCCAGGTGTCCGGTGCACAGATGGGAATGTTGATGCCCTGAGAAGCGGACTGTTCAACGATCAGCTGTGCATAGCTGATGGATGTGGGAGCAAAGATAACCTCTGCGCCGGCATTCTTGGCGTTGGTGAGGTAGGATGTAAAGTCTGCATTGCCCTCAGGGAAGGATTCGGTGATAACCTGCATGCCCAGTGCCTCGGCAGCCTGCTTGAAGTAGTTGATCAGGCCCTGGTCATAGTCGTTGCCCAGCTGGCCCAGGCAATATGCTACGGTGGCACCCAGCTCATCGTGCGCAAAGTTTGCCTGCACAGTACCCTGGAAGGGATCGAGGAAGCAGATGCGGAAGTAGTGGTCGTTGCCTTCTGTTACCTGAGGGTTGGTGCATGTTACACCAATGCAGGGAATGTTGGCCTCGGCAAAGGTATCGGATCCGGCAATGGAGACGCTTGAGCCGTAGGACCCCAGAACGATGGACGCACCCGAAGCAACCAGCTTGGTGGCGGCAGATACGGCCTTGTCGTTGGAAGACTCGTTATCAGAGATTACCAGCTCTACGTTGTAGGTTTTTCCATTGATCTCAACAGTGGGGCAGACAGAGTTGGCATACTGCATACCAAGGACTTCCTGCTTGCCGCCGGCTCCGTTGTCACCGGACAACGGCTCATAAACGCCGATAATCACGGTGTCTGCCTCGGCAGCAGTCTCGGTTGTCTGCGCGGTTTCGGAAGAAGAGGTCTCGCTGCTGTCAGTAGCCGGAGTCTCGGTCTTCTGGCCACAGGCGCACAGGCTGACAATCAGTACGGCGCAGAGCAAAAGTGCTATGAGATTTCTCAGTTTCTTCATGATTCTATCTCCTTCGTGATGGTGTTCGCCTGTTCTGAATCAGCTGTATGCCGATACGGCTGCACCACAGACCGGCCTTATCGGCATCTTTGGATTTTCGTCAATGGATGCAGCGCTGTGTCGAAAATTTCCAGATGCGGACAATGCTTCTGATGCGCCGTTCCGTACTGCAGCAGAAGTGCCGAAAGATGGATCTTCGCCCGCGAAAAGGCATCTTTTGGGAACAGTCGAACGAATAACGGTATTATACTCTTTTTTTACTGATAAATCAATAACTATTTCCCGCTTTATCGTAGAAAACAAGTCTCTTTTCTGCCATTTTATGTTATAATTATCCAGATATTATGACATATATAGCATCAAGTGCGGACATGTGTATTTGCATCAAAAACGATCAGATTCCTGCGGACAAATGTTTTTGTCAAAAAAACAGCGGGTCAGGCAATGCCCAACCCGATATTTTGTATATTTATACGTGTGTATGCATGGAATTGCCGATTATTCTGCCCGAATGTTCGCTGAAATTGTATTTTCCAGCAGCTTCAGAGCGGCCTTGCAGGTGTCCTCACGAATCGTGTGTCTGCTTCCGGAAAGCTGCAGCTGCCGGCAAAGGCACCAATCCGGACCTGCCAGAGAAACAAAAACCAGCCCAACCGGTGCCCCGAATGCATCAGGGTCCGGGCCGGCAACGCCGGTTACCGCCAGAGCAAGATCCGCCTGCAGCAAGGTGCGCACGCCCTGGGCCATTGCTCTTGCCACGGGACGTGAGGCCGGCCCGTTTGTTTCGAGCATCTGCCTGTCTACACCCAGAAGCCGGACTTTTGTCTCACTCTGATAGCTGATCACAGACCCTCGAAAAACAGCTGAGCTGCCTGGAACATCGGTGATCCGGCTGCTCAGAAGCCCGCCGGTCAGGGACTCTGCCGTTGCCAGCGTAAGACCCTGCTCCTTCAGATATCGCAGCATATCTTTCCATTCATACTCCATAGCGAATCGTCACCTTTTCGGTGTTCTCCAGAGCCTGTTCGATCAGTGTGTCCAGATCCAGGGCGCTTTCTGCCTCGGCTGTTGGCCCGGGAGCCGGCTTCGTCTTCGGATGTTTTGGCGTAAACACGGTGCAGCAATCTTCGTATGGCAGTATGGACGTGTCGAGTGTGCCGATTTTTCTGGCAATTGTAATGATTTCTTCTTTGTCCATGCATATCACCGGACGAAGCACGGGTATCCGGCATACACTGTTGGTTACAGCCAGAGCCTGCATGGTCTGGCTGGCCACCTGGCCCAGGCTTTCACCCGTTACAAGACAGCCGCAGCCGTGATTCAGAGCAATACGCTGGGCAATGCGCATCATGCATCGACGCATGATGATGGTAAAGTATTCTTCCGGGCAACTGTCGCGGATTGCCTCCTGAATCCGGGTAAAGCCAACGATATTTACCGTCATCCGCCCAGTCCATTTTGTCAGGATCCGGGCCAGATCAAGGACTTTCTCGCGTGCCAGCTCGGACGTATAGGGATAGGAGAAAAAATGGACGCATTCGATTTCGGCACCCCGTCTGGCTGTCATCCATGCAGCCACGGGCGAATCGATCCCGCCGGACAGCAGCACTGCCGCACGTCCGCCGGTTCCGGTCGGCAGCCCGCCGGCGCCCGCTGCAGCCGGACCATGCACAAAGGCTGCGGTTTCGCGCACCTCACAGAATACCGTATAGTCCGGGTTGTGTACATCCACAGCAAGCTGCGGAAATGCGTCAGCCAAAAGTCCGCCAACCTGCTGACTGAGCTGAATCGATCCAAGCGGAAAGCTTTTGTCCGAACGCTTGGATTCTACTTTGAAGCTCCTGTGCGCCAGCATCTCCGGTCCCAGATATTCCTGTGCCGCCCGAAAAATGGCTTCAACGGATTTTTCGCAGGCCCGCGCACGGCACATGCTTACAATGCCGAACACAGCCGAGCACGCATCCCAGGCACCATCGAGATCGCAGTCATCGCCTTGCGGTTCTACGTAGACCGTAGACTGCCTTGCATAAACATGAAAGCTGCCAAACGGACGCAGACGGTGGTTCAGGGTTGTGACCAGCCGTCCCTCGAAGGCCGAGCGATTCAGTCCTTTTAATACGACTTCACCTAATTTGAGCAAAAACTGTTCTTTCATTTTCTTCTCCAGACGCATTGTTACCGCCGATAGCGGTTGTTTTTTGAGGCCTCTGCCTGACCTGCCTGAAAGGACCTGGCGCGCTCGATCGTTGAGGTCGACTCGACCACGTTGTGGTTGCGGCGGATGACATACATGAAAAAGGAACGAGTGATCATGAAGGTTGGCATATATATGGTCTTACCCTGACGGCTGACGCCCTCACCTGCTTCATACTCGGCGTCCACCCGGTCTACGGCGTCGGAAATGGTTTTCCCATATCTTGCAAGCTGGCGATAAATCGGATGCCAGTGTGGAAACACGGCAAAGAGGATTGTCAGCAGCAGCACAATCGCTGCCAGCGGAACGATAAGCACTGCATCCTTAAAGTCTTCGTCTTCGTAGTCTACGGGTGTACCGCGCAGATCCACATACAGGCCCTGCACAGCCTGCGTATTTCCGCCTTTTGCAGCATCGTAAAGATAACATGCGTCCATCTGTGAAAAAACCACGCTAAGAGTCTGCCCGGCGGCAAATTCGTCCGTGGCCCTGGCAGCTGCCAGGAACGTACGTCCCTCGATGGTTACAAGCAGCAGGCGGTCAACGACATAGGCCTCCTCGCCGATCTTTACGCCCATGTTGCTTTCGTCCAGGCGCTGCTGGACCGCATTCAGGTCGGCGCAGTTGTCATAGGCGTTTGTGAGATTGTCATACCAGACGCCGGTTTCACGAACATCCTGCAGAGTCACCCGAAAACGATAGTCGCAGTGTTCCGTATCTTCTCCCTGATAATAGGCCCGGGTATACATCCCGGAAGGTGACTTGAGTTCAAACATGTCCGGAGACACGTTGCCGCTGGCCGGACGCACGCCGGTTGTATCATAAGTGGAAAGATCAATCTCGTTGCCGGTGCCTTCAAGCTGAGCCCAGTCAACTTCTGCCCTTCCGAAAAGATAGTTCCGCAGATAGTTTGTGCTGCCGGAGCACAGCCAGACGGCTATAGCCGTCAGAACCAGAGCAACCGTGGCCAGATTGCGCAGATTCTTCAGATACAGGGAATATACCTTTCCTGCGCGCTTCATTGTGTCGAGGTGTTTGTTCTTGCTCATGACACTGCCTTTCTTTGGTATCTTAGCGGGAGCTGAGATCAGAAGTACGGTATTGGATGGCTTCGGCCAGATGCGTTGGTCCGATCTGCTCTGCGTTTTCAAGGTCGGCGATGGTTCTGGCTACCTTGAGTATGCGGTCATAGCTGCGTGCAGTCAGTCGCAAACGATCAAAGGCCTGCTGCATAAGGTTGGTGCAGGTTTCGTCCAGTCGGCAATAGCTGCGCAGAGCCTGCGAATCCATGTGCGCATTGCAGGTAATATCACTGCCCGCATACCGGCGGGTCTGGATGTCTCTGGCCTGATTCACCCGCCGACGTATGGATGCAGACGGCTCGGCCTCTGCACGGCGGCTGAGATCCTGAAATTCCACCGACGGAACCTCGATGATCAGGTCGATGCGATCGAGCAGCGGACCGGATATCCGACTGAGATATTTGTCTACCGCTGACTGTGTGCAGGTACAGCGTCCGGACGGATGCCCATACCAGCCGCATTTGCAGGGGTTCATGGCACATACCAGCATAAAGCTGCTTGGATAGGTAACGCTCCCTCCCGCACGGGAAATGGTAATCTGTCCCTCCTCGAGCGGCTGTCGCAGAATCTCCAGCACGTCGCGGTGAAACTCCGGCAGCTCGTCAAGAAACAGCACTCCGTTGTGCGCAAGGGAGATTTCTCCGGGCTTTGGGCTTGTTCCTCCGCCGGCCATGCCGGCAAATGAGATGGTGTGGTGCGGGCTGCGGAAAGGGCGGTCGGTCAGCAGCGGATTCTGGTTGTTTACAAGGCCCATGACCGAGTGGATTTTTGTTGCGGATATTGCCTCGTCGCGCGTCATGTCCGGCAGAATCGAAGGAAGCCTGCGGGCAAGCATGCTCTTGCCCGATCCGGGCGGACCCACAAGAAGAATGTTGTGTGAACCGGCAGCAGCAACCTCCATCGCACGCTTTACGTTATCCTGTCCGACCACGTCGCGAAAATCCAGCGTATCCTGACGTTCGGCCGAACCGGCCCATGCCTGAGCCGGCAGCAGAGGCTTTACTCCTGTGAGATGGCAGGCCAGCTGATGTACATCAGAAACAGCGTACACCTCGATATCCTGCGCCAGCGTAGCCTCGGGTGCGTTGTCTGCCGGAACATAAAGCTTTTTTATGCCAAGCCGCTGTGCTGCCAGTGCCATCGGGAGCACGCCTTCTACCGGACTGAGCTTTCCTTCCAAACTCAGCTCTCCAAGAAAAGCGCTGTCTTCGAGTTCGTTTTTTTCGAGCTCCAGCTCACCCCCGGCAGTCAGGATGCCAAGCAGAATAGGCAAATCGTAGACTGTTCCGCTTTTTCTGGTGTTGGCCGGAGCAAGATTCAGTGTAATACGCCCCATCGGAAACGAGAAACCGCAGTTGCGGATGGCGGAACGTACACGTTCTTTGGCTTCTTTTACTGCTGCGTCCGGCAGCCCAACCATATCCAGCGCCGGCAGACCACCTGCTACGCTGCATTCTACCGCAACCTCAAATCCCTCAACACCGCCCAAACCGAGAGAACGAATCCGTCGAACCATGCAGGCACCTCCAGAGCCCATCTGCGGGCCAGTCGTCGGCAGGCACAGTATGCAGGCGCAGACCGCGATGCCGCAGCTTCTATTTTATCGCACGAACAGGAAAATTACAACAGGAAAAGCCCTTCCGCATCGCAGTCTGAACGTGTATCACTGCTGCCTGTCTTGCATACATATCCGTACGTCAGGCCGGACAAGCACAGTTCCCTGCGAATTTATGTTTTGTCGGCAGAAAAAGGCATTTACACAAGCCGGGATTGTATGATAAAATGAAGGTTGCAAAACAGGTGATTCCAAACGGCCCCATATCTTCCCACTGTGGGGCCTGCTGCACAACTATCATAAGGAGGCACATCCCAGAATGGCCAGACAACTCAAAAGCATCGACGGTAACGAAGCAGCTGCACACGTAGCCTATGCCTTTACCGAAGTTGCTGCAATTTATCCCATTACGCCCTCTTCCGTCATGGCAGAGCACGCAGACGAATGGGCTGCCGAAAACCGCAAGAACCTCTTCGGCCAAACAGTCAAAATTGCCGAAATGCAGGCAGAAAGCGGCGCTGCCGGCGCTGTACACGGTTCCTTGCTTTCAGGCGCTCTGACCACCACCTTCACTGCATCTCAGGGCCTGCTGCTCATGATTCCCAACCTTTATAAAATTGCCGCCGAACAGCTGCCCGCCGTAATCCACGTATCTGCTCGAACCCTGGCTACGCACGCACTGTCCATTTTTGGCGACCATTCCGACGTTATGGCCTGCCGCGGCACCGGCTTTGCGATGCTGGCCTCCTGCAATCCGCAGGAAGTGATGGATCTGGCTGCCGTAGCACATCTGTCTGCCATTTCCGGCCGTCTGCCCTTTATCCACTTTTTCGACGGCTTCCGCACCTCTCACGAAATCCAGAAGGTTGCTCTGTGGGATTATGCCGACCTCAAAGACATGCTCGACATGGATGCCGTTGCCGAATTCAAATCCCGTGCGCTCAATCCCAACCACCCCGTCCTGAAGGGCTCGGCTCAAAATCCCGACATCTTCTTCCAGGTTCGTGAAGCCTGCAATACCCACTATACCGATATTGTCGGTGTGGTAGAAGACGCCATGAACAAGGTCAACGCCAAAATCGGCACCAGCTATAAGCCATTCAATTATTACGGTGCTCCGGATGCCCGGCAGATTATTGTCTCCATGGGCTCCAGCTGCGATGCCATTGAAGAGGTTGTTGACTATCTCAATGAGCAGGGCGAAAAGGTCGGCCTCGTTCGCGTTCACCTCTATCGTCCCTTCTCGGCCGCGCACCTCATCAGTGTGCTTCCCGAAACCGTACAGCGCATTGCCGTACTCGACCGAACCAAAGAGCCGGGCTCTCTCGGTGAGCCGCTGTATCAGGATGTCGTCACCGCTCTTAAGGGCACCCGCTTCGACGGCGTTCAGATTATTGGCGGACGCTATGGTCTTTCGAGCAAAGACACCGGCGCATCCTGCTATCTGGCTGCCTTCCGCAACCTTATGCAGCCGGAGCCCAGGCACCCCTTTACCATCGGCATAAACGATGACGTTACGCATCTGTCGCTTCCCATCGACGAAATTGTCGATACGCAGGCCAGGGGAAACAAGGCCTGTAAGTTCTGGGGCCTTGGCTCCGATGGTACCGTTGGCGCCAACAAAAACTCCATCAAAATTATCGGTGACCACACCAACCTCAATGTACAGGCCTACTTCCAATACGACTCCAAAAAGTCCGGCGGCGTAACCATTTCACATCTGCGCTTTGGCCCCGAACCCATCCGCTCCACCTACTACTGCTCATCGTCCGACTTTGTCGCCTGCCACAATGCTTCCTACCTCGAAAAATACCCCATGGTGCAGGATGTCAAGCCGGGCGGAACCTTCCTGATCAACTGCGGCTATGACGCCGTCGCGCTGGGCGAAAAGCTTCCGGCCGACGCCAAGCAATACATTGCCAGAAACAACATCCAGGTCTATACCATCGACGCAGTGCATCTTGGCAAAGAGCTTGGACTTGGCAATAAATACAACATGATCCTGCAGTCCGCCTTCTTCAAGCTTGCCGAAATCATCCCCATCGACGACGCTGTCAAATATATGAAAGACGCCATCGTTACCACCTATGGCAAAAAGGGCGAAGACGTAGTACGCAAAAATCAGGCTGCCGTAGATGCCGGTCTGACCGGGCTTGTAAAAATCGACATTCCTGCCGACTGGGCCGATGCCTGTGATTCTGCCGTCTCCTCTGAGGTTGACTGCAGCGATCCAAAGCTCAAGAGCTTTGTTGAGCAGATCCTTATTCCCGAAAATGCCATGATGGGCGACAGCATCCCCGTCTCTGTAATGGCCGCCAACGATATGACCGACGGTACCATTCCTCAGGGCACGGCTGCCTTCGAAAAACGCGGCATCGCCGTAGACGTCCCCGTATGGCAGCCCGAAAACTGCATTCAGTGCAATCAGTGTGCTCTTGTCTGCCCGCACGCTGCTATTCGCCCCTTTGTTCTAACCGACGAAGAGGTGCAAAACGCCCCCGCCGGCACCAAGGTTGTCAAGCTCAACGGCAAAGGCGTTGACGGTCTGTATTTCTCCATGCAGACTACCGTACTCGACTGCACCGGCTGCGGTAGCTGCGCCAACGTATGTCCTGCCAAAAACAAGGCTCTTGTAATGCAGCCTCTCGAAGAGAATCTGTCCGCTCAGGAGCAATACAACTATTGCTTTAAAAATGTAGCACCCAAGCAGCTGCCCTTTGACGTATCCACCGTAAAAGGCTCACAGTTCCGCCAGCCTCTGTTTGAGTTTTCCGGTGCCTGTGCCGGCTGTGGCGAAACGCCCTATCCCAAGCTTATCACCCAGCTCTTTGGAGACCGCATGATCATAGCCAACGCCACAGGCTGCTCCTCGATCTGGGCAGGCTCCGTTCCCAGCTCTCCCTATACACGCAATGCGCAGGGAAAGGGTCCCGCGTGGGCCAACTCTCTGTTTGAGGATAACGCCGAATTCGGTTTTGGCATCCACCTGGGCGTAACCCAGCAGCGTGCCAAGCTCATGGATCTTGTTGAAGCCATGATTGTTGACGAGGCGGTTCCCGACCAGATAAAGCAAACCGCCCAGGCCTGGTGGACTGTCCGCGATCAGGGCGAGGCCAGCCGTATTCCGGGTCTTGCGCTCGAAGCTGCCGTTAAAGACTGCCCGGTTGCCTCTGCGCAGGCTGTTTATGCCATGCATGATCTTCTTGTCAAGCCTTCAATCTGGATCTTCGGCGGTGACGGCTGGGCCTTTGATATTGGCTACGGCGGTCTTGATCACGTGATTGCATCCGGTGAAAACGTAAATATTTTTGTATTCAATACCGAGGTCTACTCCAACACCGGCGGTCAGTCCTCCAAAGCCACACCCACGGGTGCCGTAGCGCAGTTTGCCGCTGCCGGCAAGGAGGTCAAGCAAAAGGATCTTGCCCAGATTGCCATGACCTATGGCTATGTCTATGTGGCTCAGATCGCCATGGGTGCCAACTATCAGCAAACGCTGAAGGCCATTCAGGAAGCCGAGGCCTATGATGGCCCATCTCTGATCATTGCCTATGCGCCATGCATCAATCACGGTGCAAAGGCCGGCATGGGCAAGAGCATGCAGACCATGAAGCGCGCCGTTGAAGCAGGCTATTGGAATCTCTTCCGCTACGATCCGCGTCTTGAAAGTCCCTTCCAGCTCGACCAGCAGGCTCCCTCTGCCAGCTATCAGGACTTCATCATGAGTGAGGTCCGCTACAGCTCTCTGAAGCTTGGCTTCCCGGAACGGGCACAAAAGCTGTTCGCCAAAGCCGAAGCCAATGCCGAATACAAATATCAGCAGCTGCTGCGTCGCAAGGAATCCGGTCGTTAAGCTTCCTCATACAAAACTCGTTCAAAAGATCGCCGGTCGGCTTCAAAAAGTCGACCGGCAGCCTTTTGTCCGATAAAATTGGTTCTGTGCTCCGTTCTGTCGAAGCACCGTGCGGCTGTTCTGAGCAGTCCACGATCCCAAGAAAACCGTTTGACATTTCCTGTTGCCGAGCACGCAGCGGACTTTCACCGCCGGGCTCCAGCCGGGCGTACCAAAAAAACGCGCTGCAGAGACCCCTGTCCTGCAGCGCAGCCGTTTGCCTGTGGGATATATCTTAATATTTCTTGTAGGTGGGCTTTTTCCCGCTTTCGAGGTCTCTGGGAATGCCATGTGCATCCTGCCAGCGGCCCAGATGGTCGATTACGTCCCGGTAGTAGCCGTCGGATACTTTATAGACACACTTGAAGTGCTTATTGTCAATAATTTCGCAGGAGTTCTGGTTTGAGCGCATGGCGCGGGTATTGACCGCGTTTGCCCCCTCATAGGTCCACTGGATAGCATAGATCTTTTCGACGGGAATGATGATGTCTTTGAAAACGCGCTTTACGATGATAGCCTTTTCGCGGCATTCCAGCGGACATGCAGCCAACAGCTTTACAGTGTAGTATACCATGAAGGCACCGACAACACCCAGAATGATTGTAGGGGCCAGAAGTGCACTGTTGCCCCGGATCAAAAAGACGATCATGGTGATCACCGCCACCACAATCAGAATACCGGCAATAAGAACACCGATGGCTGCCATCGGCAGAATGCCCATTTTCTGCTCTATCTTGCCATATTTGGCTTCGTATTTGTCCACAAAAAAACCTCCTGAGTAAATGTAATAACGAATGCAATCATTTTACATCAAATTCCTCCTTCTGTCATTTCGTGATTTTGCATTAATTTATTTCAATTTATTTATGCAACATGTTCAGAACCAGCAGCTCCACCTGTCATATTTTTAAGACAGCACCGCAGACGAATTGTGCGGTATTGCTTTAATGTTGCCTGTGAACGGCCGTACCCGCACGTTTTAGGAAATGAAAGGACTGGACCAACACACGTCATAGTGATATAATGTGTAAAATCGATCGATGAAACGAAAGGAAGGCGCCCCATGGCCAACAAAGACCCGAATATGATGACAAGCTCTCTGATGTCCTTTGTGCGAAAGCACTGGTTTTCCAGCATCAAGGTAGCCATGGTCTATTTTATCGCAGTATACTGCACTGCCGTTTTCGATCCGGGCACCTGGCTTATTGTACTCATCTCCGCGGTATTGTTTTGCGCCTGGATCTTCTTTGATTTTTCCGACACGGCCAAGCTGGCCATGCGAGATGTAAATCTGGTAAAATACAGCTACATTGAATACGATCGCTTCAAGGGCCTGAAAACCGGCCTGATTGCACAGATTCCAGGGCTTTTGCTCAGTGTGCTGATCGTCCTCACGCGCTCCTCCTCCGGCCGCTTCAACGACTGGCTGCGTATATTCTATTTCATTCTCTATTCTCCGGCAGCATGGCTGATCGGTGCCGTGCAGGACCAAACCATGGCTATTTATTTTGCCCCTCTGGCCGTAATTCCGGTTGTATCCACCCTGGCCTATTATTGCGGCTATCACGAAATTCCCATCTATACAAGACTGGTATACAAAAACCGTGCTAAAAACAAAAAACTCCGCTAAGGAGGAACGCCATGGCAAAGGAAAAAACCGTGTTCTTCTGTACCGATTGCGGCAACGAGTTTGCCAAGTGGCAGGGTAAATGCCCGGCCTGCGGAGCCTGGAACACCATTCAGGAACGGCAATATGCCGACACAGCCTATCGTCATACTTCCGGTCCCTCCTCCCGAACAGCCGTATCCGGCAGCCGGCCCCGGCCGCTGCATGAGATACAGGCCGGGCAGGAAACGCGCTTTGAAACAGGTCTCCGAGAGCTGGATCGCGTTTTGGGCGGCGGTGCCGTCGTAGGTTCGCTCGTGCTGGTTTCCGGTGCACCCGGGATTGGAAAATCCACCCTGCTGCTGCAGATCTGCAGCCATATGTGCACACACAGAAGGGTGCTGTATGTATCCGGCGAAGAAAGCGAAAGCCAGATCCGGCTGCGGGCCGACCGGCTGGGCGTCTCTGCTCCGGATCTCTATCTTCTAAGCGAAACCATCATAGAGCAGGTGCTTAACTGTGTATCTGATCTGCGTCCGCAGATTCTGATTATTGACTCCGTGCAGACCCTGTATTCCTCAGATTCCTCCTCAACGCCAGGCAGCGTAGCCCAGGTAAAACAATGTACCATGTCCCTGATGCAGTTGGCCAAAGCACAGGGCATAACCGTATTTATCGTAGGTCACGTCAACAAAGAAGGTGCCATCGCCGGGCCCAAGGTGCTTGAGCACATGGTTGACACCGTTTTATATTTTGAGGGTGACCGTTCCTCGACCTATCGACTGCTTCGTGCGGAAAAAAACCGTTTTGGCTCTACCAACGAAATCGGTGTGTTCGAAATGGGCCCGGACGGACTGTGCGAGGTGGAAAACCCATCACAGCTGCTGCTTTCAGGCCGTCCGAAAGGAGCTCCCGGTACCTGTGTGGCCTGTGTGATGGAGGGATCCAGACCCATTCTTGCCGAATTACAGGCTCTGATTACAGCCAGCAGCTTTCAGGTTCCCAGGCGAACCACCGACGGCATGGACTATAATCGCGCCGTCCTGCTTCTTGCCGTGATGGAAAAACGCGGTGGCGTAAGTCTTGCCGGATGTGACGGCTATATCAATGTAATCGGCGGTCTGACCATCAACGAACCTGCGGCCGATCTTTGCATGGTCCTGGCCGTGGCCTCCAGCCGCACCGAAACGCCCGTTCCGGATGATCTGGCCGCCGTCGGTGAAGTTGGCCTAACCGGGGAAATCCGTGCCGTAACTTATCTGCCTCAGCGGCTGGCCGAGCTCAAGCGTCTTGGCTTTGCCCGCTGCCTGATCCCCAGACAGGGCACGGCTGATCTCACGCCGCCCGACGGCATGCGCCTTATCCGTGTAGACAACATCCGTCAGGCCATTGCTTCCGGCCTTGGCGGCTGACAATCTCATCTGTTGCGATCAACACAGTCATCTGTTATACTGCACCATAAGCAAAGCCGCAAGCAAATGCCGTATGTTATTTTGTCAGCGCAGCACAAATTCATCATCAAAAGGAGCAATCACGTATGAAAAAGCTTATCAGCGCTGTTCTTGCTCTGGCCGTTCTCTTTGGTCTGAGCGTCACAGTCTGGGCTATGCCCATGAGTGAGGGAATGATCTCCGGTGCCATGGGTATGCCACCCGACGGAGGAATGGGCCCTCCGCCTGATGGAGGCGGCCCGGGCGGTCCCGGTGGCCCCGGCGGCCCCGGCGGCCCCGGCGGCAGCAGCACACCCGCCGTGTTTGCCTACTACATCGACGAAAACGGCATGAATGAAACCGAAATCGCAAGCGTATCCGTTCTGGACGGAACGATCACTGCAAACGGTGCATCAGACCTGAACATTCAGGGCAGTGACTATGGTGACGGCATCTTCAGCATAGCTTCCGGAGAATACCATATCGGCGGTTCTGATAAGATGCAGGCACAGACCTACCGTACTCTTGCCGGCAAACAGAGTGGTCTGTATAATAGTGTGATCATTCTGTCCGAAGGCAGCAAAGCCGGCGAAGCTGCCGGAGCTGCCGCCAGTGTATCCGATGGTTCGCTGTATATCGACGGAACCTACATATACACCGAGGGCTCCCAGCGATATGCCGTAAACGCATCAAGCGGCCTGATGGTCGTAAACGACTCCACACTGGTTTCTGTCGGACAGACAGATCTGACCGATACTGCCGACGCGCCCATGTCAAATGCCGCGCTGCTGGTATCCGGTTACACCCGTACCAACATGTCAGTAGGCACCAGCCAGACCTACTATTACAACAGTCAGGTACTGACCGACGGCTGGGCTGCCATGTCCACAGACTCTGCCATGGGCAGTGGTCTGGACTTCTATGCCTATAACTCCTATGCCCTGGCCTGGGACGGCGGCTACGGCACCTATGCCGACAGCAACTGCCGCGACTGGTTCTACGGAACCGGGCTCTATGGTGCCGAGCTTGGAGCCATCATTTCCAACAATGGCAGCATTTCGCTGTTTTCCGGTGCTCAGGCAGATGAAGCTGTGCTGAAATACCTTGCTCAGGGCGGGGCCACAACCACATCCGGATCTGTTCTGGCCGGAGGCCGAAATGCCGTACAGATTCACTCCCCCGATATGATGGGTGAGGGGCGGGCCTACGGTCAGCAGGCTGTGCTGCACGTTGAGAACTCTGCGCTTTCCACCACCCGCAGTCTGACCTCTTCGTGCAACTACTACACCACCTACGACGACACCATCGGCACCTATGTCGACCTCATCTCCGGTCCGGATATTCTTATCAAATCTCATACTGCCGACATTGACCTTGTAAACGTTCAGGCGGAATCCTACACCAACACCCTTTTGATGACGGTGATCAATTCCGACTCCATGAGCCGCTATCTGAAAGTCGGCAATTATGACACACCAACCAGCCTTACCATGACCGACTGCACCATCAGCGGCGACGTAAAGGCCTGGGATTACCAGCGTCAGGTTTCCGTATCTCTCGAAAACACCACATGGCAGGGCGGTGCGGATTATCTCACTGCCGACCTTTGGAATGCTCTATGGCAGGACTGCGGCGACTGTGCCTGGCTTCTCGACGGCAATGTATATCAGACCGATGGTTTTGGTATTGCCGTTTCTCTCGACGGAAGCTCTGTTTGGCAGGTTACATCTCCAAGCCGGATTACCTCTCTGAATATGGCTCAGGGTGCAGAAATACTCGGGGGCGTGGAGCTTCAGACCGACGGAACCATCCTTCTGACTCCCGGTGAGCAGGTCTTTACCGCCGATGACTGGAACGCTGTAAAGCCTCTGAATCCGTCCCCCGTTGTGGTGGTTTCCGATCAGTCGCTGACTGTGGGCGGTATGGTTCTGACCGGTTCTGCCTATAATTGCGACGGCTCCAACTACTTCAAGCTGCGGGACATTGCCAGCCTGCTTAACGGCAGCCCGGCCCGGTTCTCTGTAACATTTGACGAGCAGAGCAACACGATAACACTGCAGTCCGGCAAAGCCTACACAGCTATCGGCGGTGAATGCGAACCGCTGCAGACTCCCTCTGAAATAACCGTCAGCCCGCAGCGCATTCTGCTGGATGGGCAGCCACTGGATCTTGATTCCTACAATATCGACGGTGCAAACTATTTCAAACTGCGGGATTTGGGCAGGGCTCTTGGCTTTGGCGTAGATTATGACGAAGCCACCCGTACAATCAGTCTGCACGCAGACTGACCCGTTTCCAAACACATATCCTGGAAAAGTGTTGCGCTCACGCAGCCTTTTCCCGGCACCGGGTGCAATTCTCGCATCCGGTGCCGCTTTTGCCCAAACCACAATCTCATCATTCCAAAGGACGGCGACCGATATGGAAATTCTCAGCAGAGATGCAGATCTGATTTTGTGCGTGAAACCCGTTGGCCTGGATTCCGAACACGAGCTCCCCCGCATGCTGCAGGGCCAGCTTGCTCTTGATCGGCCTCCATTCTGTGTACACCGTCTGGACAAAAGCGTGGGTGGTTTAATGGTCTATGCTGCAGATGCACAGGCAGCCGCCGCGCTTTCGCTGCAGCTTACAGACGGCAGCTTGAAAAAAACCTATCTTGCGGTACTGCGAGGCGTTCCGGACAATCCCTCCGGCCGCCTGCAGGATCTCTTGTATCACGATACACGGAACAACAAATCCTATGTGGTTAGCCGCTCCCGCCGAGGCGTGAAGCAGGCTGTCCTGGAGTATCAGATACTGCAAACTCTCAACGATTCCGCAGAATCGCTCACCCTCGTGCAGATTCAGCTTGTCACAGGCCGTGCGCATCAGATTCGCGTTCAATTCTCGTCTCGAGGTCTGCCTCTTCTCGGAGACGGCCGCTATGGCGGAGGCCGCGGTCAGCCGGCTCTCTGGTCGTGGCAGCTTCAGCTCCTGCATCCGCGAACCGCTACGCCGATCCATGCGGCCTGTCTGCCCCAGGGGCACCCGTGGAACCGGTTTTCATTCTGTACGTCTCGTGTCTGAGGCAGCGGATCAATACCGCGATCTGCCATAACGGCCTTGATGCATTCATTCTATTACGCTTCTTTTCAGTTCGGTGATGAAATGTTCATAAGTTTTCTTTATAATGCCGGATGTCATTGAGTTTTTATTCCAAGGAGCAGCGCACTATGGCACATATTATCGGCATCGATCTGGGTACTACCAACTCCTGTGTGGCCGTCCTCGAGGGCGGTGAGCCCATCATCATTCCAAATGCACTGGGTGAGCGGACTACCCCGTCTGCGGTCGCCTTTGCCAAAACCGGGGAACGTATGATCGGTCAGGCTGCAAAGCGTCAGGCTGTGGCAAATCCCGAACGAACCATTCTCTCTATTAAACGCGATATGGGCTCAAAACGTCGGGCAGTCATTGACGGCCGCGAATATACGCCGCAGGAGATTTCGGCCATGATCCTGCAGCAGCTGAAGCAGGATGCCGAAGCCTATCTGGGCTGTCCCGTTGCAGATGCAGTAATCACGGTTCCGGCATATTTCACCGATGCTCAGCGACAGGCCACCAAAGACGCCGGCACTATAGCCGGTCTGAATGTGCAACGTATTATCAACGAACCTACAGCCGCAGCTCTGGCTTATGGCATCGACAAGCAGGAAGACCAGAAAATCATGGTCTTCGATCTGGGCGGCGGAACCTTTGATGTGTCCGTTCTCGAATGTTCCGCCGGCGTGATCGAAGTACTGGCCACCGCCGGAAACAACCGTCTGGGCGGCGATGATTTTGATCATTGTCTGGCAGACGAACTGGCTCGAAGATTCAAAAAAGAAACACGCATCGATCTGACGAAAAATCCAACCGCCATGCAGCGGCTGCTCGAGGCCGCCGAAAAAGCCAAAATTGAGCTGTCGTCGCTCACGCAGACACTTATCAGTCTGCCCTATCTGGCTGTTGGAAAAGACGGGCCCCGACATCTAGAGCTTACACTCACCCGTGCGGAATTCAACAAGCTGACAGCCGGTCTGGTCCACGCCACGCTGGAGCCGGTACGTCAGGCAATGTCAGATGCAGCCATCGGATACAACCAGCTGAGCAAGATTCTTCTTGTAGGCGGCTCCACACGCATTCCTGCCGTGCAGGATGCCGTGCGCCAGCTGACAGGCAAGGAACCCTTCCGCGGAATCAATCCCGATGAATGTGTAGCTATGGGTGCCTGCCTTCAGGGCGGTGTACTGGCCGGTACCGTACGTGGATTGCTGCTGCTGGATGTCACGCCGCTCAGCCTTGGTATTGAAACCATGGGCGGTGTAAACACCATTGTGATCGACCGCAATACCACCATACCAATCAAAAAAAGCCGGGTTTTCACCACGGCATCAAACTTTCAATCCAGCGTGGATGTACATGTTCTGCAGGGTGAACGCCCCCTTGCAAGTCAGAACAAAACGCTGGGCACCTTTCGTCTGAACGGAATTCGCCGTGCTCTTCGCGGCATTCCGCAAATTGAGGTTACCTTTAATATCGACGCCAACGGTATCGTAAATGTTTGTGCGCAGGATCTTGACACCGGGCGCCAGCAGGAAATCACCATCACAGCCACCTCAAACATGAGTCAGGCGGAAATTGACCGTGCCGTACGCGAGGCTCGGCAGTTTGCCACCGAGGACAGTCGGCAAAAAGCGGCAGCCGAGGCCCGCAGCCGGGCCGCACAGCTTCTTGATCAGGCGGCAGTCTGCCTTCGGCAGCTGCCAAAGGCGCAGCGAGGTCCTGTAGAACTCGCTGTTAAACAGGTCCGGCGTGCTCTGAAGGGCAAGAACAACCTGGATCTGGCCAGTTCCTGCAGCGAGCTTGAGCACGCCCTCTCGCAATCCGCCTCGGATGACAGTATCTTTGTAGACGCCAACTACGAATCCGCCGACGATTGATCTTGCTGCTTTTTCCTGTAATTATGCGAACAGGCTCGGCGGCATGCAAACGACTGCCGCAAACGCGACTCAGGAGGTTTTGCCCCTTCCAAAGCTGAAACCGGCAGGAGAAACCACAAAATCCGTGATTTCTCCCGCCGGGAATGTTTGGTGAACTCTCTGAAAGCTGATTCTTCTGCAGGCTTTAAACCGGCGGCAATCAGGCCAGGGCGGCGGTGATCAGAGCCATTTTATAAACCTCATCGGCCACGCAGCCGCGGGAAAGGTCGTTGATCGGAGCGTTCAAGCCCAACAGAATGGGGCCGTAGGCTGCAAATCCACCCAGTCTGGCTGCAATCTTATAGCCAATATTGCCGGCCGTAACATCGGGGAAGATAAAAGTGTTGGCATAGCCGGCAACCGGACTTCCGGGGAACTTCAGCTGTCCGACAGTGGGAGACACTGCAGCATCAAACTGCATCTCGCCATCTACAGGAACATCCATAACCTCTTTTGCTTTGGCTACAGCGTTTTGAACCATCGTAACGCTGTCATCCTTGGCAGAGCCCTTGGTTGAGAAGCTCAGAAAAGCTACCTTCGGATCGATGCCGAAAACGCTGGCACACTTGGCTGTTTCCTGTGCAATCTCTACCAGGTTGTCTTCGGTGGGATGGATGTTGATGGCACAGTCGCCCATGGCCAGCTTTTCCTGCGTACCATCGGCATTGTCGCGGACCATAATAAAGCAGGAGGAAACAATGCTGTTCCCGGGCTTGGTCTTGATGAGCTGCAGCGCAGGACGAACGGTGTCGGCGGTAGAATAGGTTGCGCCGCCCAGCAGACAGTCGGCCTTTCCCATCTTCACGAGCATCGTGCCAAAGTAGTTGCCCTTCATCAGGTTCTTTTTGCAGTCCTCGGGGCTCATCTTTCCCTTGCGGAGTTCTACCATCTTTGCTACCATTTCGTCCATTTCCGGGTAGGCAGCAGGATCGATAATCTGAATGCCGTTGATATCAAAGCCACCCTTGGCTGCGTTGGCCTTAACCTCGGGCTCGGCACCCACCAGAATCGGCTTGAGATAATCACCATCGGCCTTGAGACGAGCTGCAGCCTCGAGAATACGGGCATCAGAACCCTCGGTAAAGACGATGGTCTTGTGGTTGGCCTTGAGCATGGTTATGAGCTTATCAAACATGAAAATCAACCTCCGCAGATAATATGGCCCAAAAGGGCCGGAAATTTCGATCGGGCGTATTATACACCCATTATCCGCGCAACTCAACCATTTTGCGAAATTTTTTCGCAAGGCTATTGACAAATGCCATACATGTAGGATATAATCAACAGCGCGTTTGCGTGATGCAGCACATATGGCGGCATAGCTCAGCTGGTAGAGCATTCGGTTCATACCCGAAGTGTCACAGGTTCAAATCCGGTTGCCGCTATCCTGCAGGGCGGTTCGTCCGCCCTGCCAAGACGGCCCGTTGGTCAAGTGGTCAAGACACCGCCCTTTCACGGCGGTAACGGGAGTTCGACTCTCCCACGGGTCATAACGATCATGCCTTTGGCATGATCGTTTGCTTTTTCTGCCTCAGAAAGGTTGATTGTATATGCCCAGTCAGGAATTTTTGCAGCGCCCTGGAAATATCTGGGAAACATATCCCTTTGACGACAGGTCTACAGTGCAGGCCCGTGCCGAAATGGAGCAGCTCGTTGCAGGCAGCTGTCTGCCTCCCGGCGGTGTACGTTGGGAATCCGGCACACTGGGCGGTGTTCCGGGAAAATGGGTTTTCCCCCCGGAAAAGAACGATGGTGTGGTTTTATATTTTCATGGCGGCAACTTTATTCTTGGCTCTTCCGGCCTTACCCTGCCCTTTTTGGTGGAGCTGTGCAAGATTTTGAACGTCACCGCATTTTCTGCAGACTATGCATTGGCACCGGAGCGGCCGTTTCCTGCTGCGCAAAACGATGCCCTGTCGGCCTATCGCGGTCTGCTTCAGCTGGGCTATGGCGGTGAAAACATCATTCTGGCTGGGGATACCGCCGGAGCCAATCTGGCTCTTGGCCTTGTGCATGCAATCCGACAGGCGCATCTGGCTCCGCCTCGGGCTGTGGTAGCTGTTTCCGCGCCGGTCGACTGTACCGCCATATCCGAAAGATGCTCTGACAGCCTGCCCGGCACACAGGATATCCTGAAGATCTATGCACCGGACGCTGACCCTTCAGACCCACGTCTGAGTCCGATTTTCTCGGACCTTTCTCATTTTGCCCCAACGCTTCTCGTTGCCGGTGGTGCCGAGCCTTTGCTGGACGACAGTCTTCAGCTGGCGCAGGCCCTTATCCATGCGGGCTGTGAGGTCGAGCTTCTGGTTGGACGCGACATGATTCGCTCCTATCCGCTGGACTTTACCGACTACCCGGAGGCAGCCGAAGCTTTTTCCGAGATTGCCGCCTATATCCGCATTCGGCTCGGTCTGGAGGAGCAGGTATAAGCACATCTGCCAATATCCCCGGCCGCTGCCGTCTCAAGCGTCCCGAAAAAAAGGATTGCGCCTCAGAAGAAGTTAAAAAGCAGCGCAATATTTCAGCGGGAGAAATCACGGGTTTTTGTGATTTCTCCCGCTGTTCCTGTTTTATTGTCAGAAATTCTCCTGCCGCAGCTGCATTTCCGTCTCGCCCGAACGTTTATTGCGGAATTTCAGGCTATGCGGGCAGCTGCCCGTTTTATAAAGGAGAAGACCGAATCTTTGCCCAGGTACGGGGATACTGTGGCGGAGTCGGCTTGATCTTTTCAACCACTACCACAGCCCGCTGTTCACGCAGGCCATCCGGACGAACCGGCAGATCATAATAATACAGTGGGCGTATTCTGCCTCCGAGAAGTCTGATCCCCCGTGCCGCCTGACTAAGCTCCTCTTCAGCCTCCGGACCTTTCATCGCCAGAAACATACCGCCCTCGGTCACAAACGGGAGGCAGATTTCACATAGAACATTGAGTCTGCTGACTGCCCGAGCCGTAACGATGTCGAAATGCTCCCGCGACAGCAGCGCCTCATCCTCAGCACGACCGACGATAAACCTTGCCGAAAATCCCATTGATTGTGACAAGCTCTGCAGCCAGCGTATTTTTTTTGCCGTGGCATCAAGCAGTGTCAGCTGTATGTCGGGCTGTGCCAGCTTGAGGACCACTCCCGGCACACCGCCGCCGGTACCGACATCCAGCACCGATTTTCCGGAAAAGTCGGCCGCACGAAGCAGATGCAGCGCATCCAGAATGTGCAGGCGGGCAGCAGCCTCCGGTTCGCGAATTGCGGTAAGGTTCATTACCCGATTTTGCTCAAGCAGAGCAATTTCGTAGTTTGCAAGTGCCTGCAGGCGGTCCTGCGGCAGATCAAAGCCTGCCTCACGGCAATATCGGCTGATCAGTTCAAGCATTGCTTCGCAGCAAGGGCCCGGATGACCGCATCAGCTATCCCGGCGGCAGTAAGCCCATAGGCATCGAGTACATCCTGGGCCTTTCCGGAGCGGCCAAATGTATCGGCAACACCATGACGAATCAGAACCGTCGGTCTTTTTTCTGCCAGGCACTCTGCCACAGCACCTCCGAGACCGCCAATAATGTTGGCCTCTTCGGTGGTGACCATGCAGCCGGTCTCTTCTGCGGCCTGCAGCACCAACTGCTCATCAAGAGGTTTTATGGTGTGCAGATCCAGCACCCGCACATCTATTCCCTGTGCAGACAGCTCCGCTGCCGCATGCAGCGCCAGCTGGACCATCATGCCGGTTGCAGCAACGGTCACATCATTGCCCGGGCGCAGCACAATACCCTTGCCTAACCGGAATTCTTCACGGACCTGATCTGTAACGGTTTCTACTGCCAGTCGGCCAAGCCGCAGGTACGCCGGTCCGTTATAGTGCAGCAGTGCCTCGGTGGCAAGCTCCATTTCATGCCCGTCACAGGGAGAAACCACCATCATTCCCGGAATTGCCCGCATAATGGCATAGTCCTCGATGCATTGGTGTGTTGCTCCGTCTTCGCCAACGGACAGGCCGCCGTGAGAACCTACGATTTTTACATTTAGTCCGGGATATGCAACGCTGTTGCGGACCTGTTCCCAGTCTCGTCCGGCGGAAAACATGGCAAAGGAATTGACAAAAGGCTTTTTTCCGCAGGCTGCCAGACCGGCAGCCACACCAACCATGTTGGCCTCGGCAATCCCCATATCGAAAAAGCGTTCGGGATATGCCTGTGCAAAGAACTTTGTCATGGTTGAGCCAGACAGATCGGCATCCAGTACAATCAGATCCGGATCAACGGCTCCCAAACGGGCCAGTGCCTTGCCATAGGCATTGCGGGTTGCGATCTTCTCTGCCATGTTCCTACGCCTCCAATCCGGCCACAACGGCCGCAAGCTCGGCCCGTGCCTGCTGATACTGTTCGTCATTTGGTGCCTTGCCGTGCCAGCCGGCATCGTTTTCCATAAATCGCACGCCCTTGCCTTTTGTAGTCTTTGCCAAAATCACCGTTGGGGCACCGGTGTTCTCCCCGGCTATCTCAAAAGCTTCGCGCAAGGCATCGAAATCGTGGCCATCGCAGGTAATCACCTGCCAGCCAAAGGCGGCAAACTTATCATCCAGCGGCTCGGATGGCATCACCTGTTCCGTCGGACCATCGATCTGAAGGCCATTTACATCAACAATAGCGCAAAGATGGTCCAGTCGATACTTTGCGGCTGACATGGCAGCCTCCCACACCTGACCCTCTTCGATTTCACCATCACCCAACAGGGCATAAACGCGGTAGTTTCTGCTGTTCAGTCTTCCTGCAAGAGCCATGCCTACTGCAGCCGAAAGTCCCTGCCCCAGTGAACCTGTGGACATGTCCACACCGGGGACGTGTTTCATTTCGGCATGACCGGACAGTTGGCCGTTGATCTGGCGGAACTCAGCCAGCCGCGTTTTGGGGAAGTATCCTCTGAGAGCCAATATGGGATACAATGCCGGGGTACAATGACCCTTTGACAGGACAAAGCGATCCCTGTCCGGGTCGGTCGGATCAGACGGGTTTACGTGCATCTGACGGAAATACAGCTCTGTCAGGATGTCCATGGCAGACAGTGAGCCGCCGATATGGCCGGACGCTGCGCGGTATACCATGTCCAGGGCCAGGCAGCGGGCTTTTGCTGCGGTCAGAGCCAGGTCTTTGTTTTGCAAGGCAATCACCTCATGGTAAAATTATTGCGTTTGAAATAGTTTACACAATAACATTGTGCAAAGACATTTTTGGCTGTCTGTGACAGGTTGCCGTAGGTCACACCCATACCACTCTGTACAGTATAACCGGCTGAGCTGATCACAGGCAGGATCTCGCGCCATTCGCGCTGCAGCTGCATATAACCCGGGCCCTGCCAGCCACAGCAGTCAAATACCAGGCCCATCAGATACATGGGGCTGATATCCGGCCCCCGGCCGATCAGATCCGTGCCCAGTATCTCTCTGGCGGCATCGTTGGCCCAGATCAAATAACGGGTGCTGTAGTAATTGTAGAACCCCTCTTCGTGCTCTGTATTCAGATCTACGCCCAGCTCGGTGTATACGCTGTTTCCGTCTCCAAGCCAGGGCTTGTGGTCTCCGTACAACACCAGAATCACCGGCCTGCTGTGGCTGCGCAGCTTGTCCGTCAGCTCTCTGAGGCAGTCCTGTGTATCAGCCACCGAAGCCAGGTAGTTATTCAGAATGTTGCTGCTTTCTTCTGAAACATCGCCGGTATATCGGATTTCGTCGGTCAGAAGCCTGTCTGATGCATAGGGACCGTGCCCCTGATATGTGACATTCATTGAAAAGCAGGGCTGGTCACTTGCCTTTCCGGCACTGTCATACAGGTCGTATACAGCCGGCAGATACACATTGTCATAGGCAATTCCTCCGCCGGTTATTTCGCCAAAGTAGTTTTCAAGAAAATACTGCTCTGAAAATCCCAGATAATCACATACATTTGTGCGATTGTAAAACCAGTCGTTTGAACCGTGACTGAAGCTGGTCTGATAGCCCTGATCGCGCAGATACCACACAAAGCTGTCTGTGTTCCGGCGGACGGTTTCGCAATAATACAGGCCGGTCAGAAAGCTGCGTTCGGTCAGGATGGTACCGGCCGCAAAGGTGCTTGTTATAAGATTGCCGGTATAGCTCTGCTGCTCAAGCTCATGATAAATGGCATAGGTCTGCGGATCTATGCCGTGGATGTCCAGAGTGGTCAGATCGCAGAAGGCTTCAAGCTGAATGGCAAGGATATCAACCTTCTTATCCGCCGGGATATCAGCGTCTTCATAGCTGTCCAGCAGCCCCTGAACCTCTTTTTTGTTGTAGCCTTCGGGTTTCTGCCCGGCAATATCGTTTATCGAATAGAGAAAAGAATACCAGAAGCCTTTGGACACGGTGTATTCTGTGGTAGCCCATGTCGTGTTGAATACGGGATTGGCGGTAGTGTAGTAGTATAGACGACTGTTGCGGTAGGCAAAGGTCATCGGAATGAGCCCAATCAGCAGTATAGCTGCCGACACCGCGCGTACGTGCCAGGTCTGTCGGCCGCGGACCAGGAGTCCAAGACCCAGCACACCCAAAAACAGGAGAGCCACCGCAAGCCAGAGCTTCCAGTCCATGGTCAACGCATATCTCGAGGAAATGTTTGTCCCCTCGCGCAGATACTGGATATCACTGAACACCAGCGTTTCGTCGCGAAAACGAAGCTTGAAATAGTTGGCGGCTGCGGGTATAAGGCTCACAGCACCTGTGACCAGAAATGCCGGCCAAGCCCGGTTGGTGGCGGCATACAGTATCAGCATCAGCCAGACCGCAGGCAGCACGTTCATCAGAAACAGAAATGGATTGTCGAAATAGCCCTGAAAAATAAGATAGGAATAGTCTCCATAGCTCAGCAGCAGACACATGATCCCAATGAGAATCGGCGCCGCTATCAACCAGAAAATATTCCAAATCCAATAGCCTGTCCGATGCTGTCCCGAATCCGTACTGTGAAGAACGAAAAAAAGCCGTTTCACGATGCCAATCCCCCCACTATGAAATCAGACCCGACGAAATTCGCAGAGCCTGAATCTGCCGGCCGTCTACCAAGCCCGCAAACAGCCGAGGCTCCATCCTTTTGGATTCGGAGCTTCGGCTGCGGTTTTGTACTTGCAGCTCAGAACTCCAGCTTCTTCGCCAGATAGTCTCTGAGGCTGTCAATGGGCAGGCGGATCTGCTCCATGGTATCACGGTCACGCACGGTAACGGCGTGGTCGGCCGGAGTGCTTTCGTCGCCAACGGTCTGAAAGTCCACGGTAATGCAATAGGGTGTGCCAATCTCATCCTGCCGGCGATAGCGCTTGCCAATCGAACCGGCTTCGTCGTAATCGATCATGAAGTCTTTTGCCAGAAGGTCGTGAATCTCCATGGCACGACCGCCCAGCTTTTTGCTCAGTGGCAGTATGGCCGCCTTGAAAGGTGCCAGTGCCGGGTGCAGATGCAGCACAGTGCGAACGTCGTTTTTTGCCTCGTCTACAATCTCTTCGTCGTAGGCGTTGCAGAGCATGGCAAGTACGCAGCGCTCTACTCCGAGCGATGGCTCGATCACATAGGGCACATATTCTGTCATGTCCTTGCCCTCGCCCTCACGGTACACCAGCTTTTCTCCGCTGACCTTCTGGTGTTGGCTCAGGTCATAGTCTGTACGGTCCGCCACACCCCAGAGTTCACCCCAGCCAAAGGGGAACAAAAACTCAAAATCGGTGGTTGCCTTGGAATAAAAGCACAGCTCCTCCGGATCGTGGTCGCGCAGACGCAGATTTTCCTCGCGGATGCCCAGCTTCAGCAGCCAGTCGCGGCAGAACGACCGCCAGTAGCTAAACCATTCAAGGTCGGTGCCGGGCTTGCAGAAAAATTCCAGTTCCATCTGCTCAAACTCACGTACACGGAAGATGAAGTTGCCCGGTGTGATCTCGTTGCGGAAGGATTTGCCGATCTGACCAATGCCGAACGGCAGCTTTTTACGCGTGGTGCGCTGTACGTTATTGAAGTTGACAAAAATGCCCTGTGCGGTTTCGGGACGCAGATATACCGTGTTTTTTGCATCTTCGGTTACACCCTGAAATGTTTTGAACATCAGGTTGAACTGACGGATATCGGTAAAGTCGTGGCTGCCGCAGGTGGGACACGGAATCTGATGCGCATCGATAAATTCCTTCATTTCGGTCTGAGAAAACGCATCGATGGGTTTGGGCAGTTCATAGGCGTTGTCTGCAGCCCAGGCCTCGATAATTTTGTCGGCACGAAAACGCTCTTTGCAGGCGCGGCAGTCCATCAGGGGGTCGGAAAAGCCGCTGAGGTGCCCGGAGGCTACCCAAGTCTGCGGGTTCATCAGAATAGCCGCATCCAGGCCGACGTTGTACGGGCTTTCCTGTACAAATTTTTTCCACCATGCCTTTTTGATGTTGTTTTTCAGCTCTACGCCCAGCGGACCATAGTCCCATGTGTTGGCCAGTCCGCCGTAGATCTCGCTTCCGGCAAATACAAAGCCGCGGTTCTTGCAGAGTGCAACGATTTTGTCCATGGTCTTGTCTTTCGGATTCATTAACAAACACTCCTTTTTTGTTGGCTTAGAGCGAAAAAAAGCCCCAAGCCCCATAGGCTCAGGGCGAACAAATGGTTGTCCGTGGTTCCACCTGAATTCGCGCCCGCAGGCACGCACTTGATTCCGATAACGGCGGACGCCGGCGGGCCATTTCCTGCCCGCGCTCAGGGGTGCCGTTCCGCTCTTTCCCGGGAGGATTTTCACCGGCCATCCTCTCTCTTGCACCGGGTCAGGGAGTACTCTTCCCCATCAACGCTGTAACGCAGTCATTTTAGTATACATTCTCAAAGGTGTCAAGAGTCCCGGCTGCTTTTCATGCTTCTGTCTGCAATGCGCATCAGGCAATTCACAAAAAACATGTCTGTATTCTTTTTAAGCCAGCACAACACAGTTTGTCTGCGGCATCTGCCTTTTAATTTATTAATAATTCGTTTCGTTCATTGACATAGTATGTTGATTATGTTAAGAATTAACCGGAGAAAGGGCAGCTCTGCAGCATACCAACCCACCAGGACAGAATCATGCTGTTCTTTTATTCCTTAAGGCAGCACTGTGCAAATGTCGCCTGCGGTGCTTTGCGGATCTTTTCGTCGACACGCCGTCATCAGGCTCTGTCACACACAAAGTATACCTGCAGCCTTCATCCTGATCCGACAACAAACGCCCCCCGCCGAATGCCGGAGTGCTGCCTTGATCAATCCACTTCAGAAGGGAGAAAAAACATGAAACGCACCATTTCCCTGGCTCTGGTCCTGGCCCTTGCAGTCTGCATGTTTGCCGGCTGCACCAAAAACGATCCGGCGGTCTCCCCGGATGCGCAGTCCGAGCCCGCCGCGGTCGAGGCTGTCGGGACCTCGGGCGAAGCATCCGAGCCTGCAGTCGATGCTGCTGAGCCGTCCGGGCAGCCATCCGATGAAGATACGCAAAGCGAAGCAGCCGAGGTCCCTGACGAGCCGACTGCAAACGATACCGCCCAATCCGGAACCTATCACAGCGACGGCACCTATACCTCTCCCCACGGCATTACCTATCCTCTGGGCGACGGTTCCTATGAAGTAGAGCTGTTTATGTCCTTTGGTTTTTTTGACTTTGGTTTTGATTCTCCCGAGGATTTTCCGCGAGTACCCGATATCCGCGAACAGACCGGCATCAACTTTACCTTCCGCACGGTGAACTTCAGTTCACAATCCGAACAGTTCAACCTGATGATTGCCTCAGGCGACTGGACCGACATTTTCCGCAGCGCCGAGCTGTATTCCGGGGGCAATGCCCAGGCCTATGAGGATGAGGTGATTCTGGACCTGCTGGATCTCATTCCTGCCCATGCACCGGATTACTGGTCCCGTGTTGAGGGAAGCAATCAGGCCACCATTGACTCGATGTATACCGAGGGTCACGTATTCCAGGTTCAGACCATTACAAACGCCGTATACAACGACACCGGAACCTATATTCGTTATGACTGGCTTGAGGAGCTCGGCATGGATAATCCCCGCAATCTCAGTCAGTTTACCGATGCACTGTACGCCTTCAAGGAACAAAAAGGTGCGGAAATTGCATACGACTGTCCCACTACCGGCACAGTTGCCAACCTGTCAGCCGCTTTTGGCTCGGCCCTCTACGGCATTGGCGGCAGCACCATTGGTGCCTACCGGGAAGGAGATACCGTCGTGGCGGGAATTACCTCCAACGGTTTCCGTGATTATATCGAATGGTTTGCAAAATGCTACCAGGATGGCTTGTTTGACCGCGAGTTCTATGTCAGCGAAGGAACCGAACAGGAGCTCTACACCGGCGTAGCCGCCGGAAAAATCGGCTGCTTCCCATCTACAGCCAACTCGGTTCTGGCTATGGAAAAATATTCTGCCGGAGATCCCGTAAAGATCGGCGGATTGAATTTCATCGAAAACGAAGACGGCATTTTTGATTTTATGAACACAGCCACCATGACCGATAAGGGCTATTCCCTGGCTGCCGATGTAGCCGATCCGGGACTGACGCTCGAATTTCTGAACTATTTCTTTACCGAACCCGGATCCCGTCTCTGTAACTATGGCAAGCTGGACGTAAGCTACACCGTTGACGAGCAGGGCAATATCACCTATACGGATCTTGTCCTCGGCTCGGACGACCCCGGACTGGTGCAGTTTCAGCAGGGCTACAGTGACCTTCCGTACTTCAAGGATGTATTTGCCAGCAGCTTCCAGTTCAATGCCACACAGCTCAACGATCTGGCTATTTTCTCCGGATCCTATGTACAGAGTACCGACGATCATGTAATTCCGTCCGCCGCCGCGCTGAATGTAACCGAAACAGCATCCATTGCCAACTGTGTAACCGATGTTACCACCTATGCTGATGAGGCAGTCTTGAAATTTATGATCGGCAGCGAACCTCTGACGGACGAATCCTGGAACGCCTATGTGAAAAAATGTCAGAGCTTCGGCATTGATCAGGCTGTGGAAGTCTATCAATCCGCCTATGATCAGTATCTTCGCGGTGAGCGTACGCAGGCAGCCGCTGCCGGCGGTCCTCCTCCGGACGGTGCCGCTCCGGGTGCTCCTCCTCCCGCCTGATTGCACAGTACGGAAGTCCGCCGGATCCATGCTTGACAGCAGCCAACTGCAACGATATGCTCAAACACGAAAGGATCGTGATTTGTATGTATGAAGACATTCGCCGTCAGGCCGCGCAGGCAGCTTCCGAGCTGTTGGATCTTGCCGGTCTGGTCCCCGGCGCATTGTTTGTGGTTGGCTGCTCCTCGTCTGAAATTTCAGGCTCCGCTATTGGAAAAGCTTCTGTTCCGGAGGCGGCGCAGGCCGTGCTGGACGGAATCTATCCGATTCTGCAAAGCCGCGGCATCCGTCTGGCTGCCCAGTGCTGTGAGCATCTCAACCGCGCCCTGATTGTTGAACGGGAAACGGCCGCTGCCTTTGGCTATGAGCCGGTAAGTGTGATTCCTCAGCCAAAAGCCGGCGGCAGCTTTGCCACAGCTGCCTACCGCGCTTTTTCAGATCCGGTTGCAGTTGAGCATGTTCGTGCTGCTGCCGGGATGGATATCGGCGGCACACTCATCGGCATGCACCTGAAGGATGTTGCAGTCCCCGTACGGCTGAGTCTTGACCACATTGGCCATGCCATTTTGCTGTGCGCCAGAACCCGGCCCAAATTCATCGGTGGAAGCCGCGCCGTTTACCCCGAAAAAAGCTAGTTGACCGATGTGCCATCTCGCAGTATAATGCAAGAACAAAGGTCATGCTATGACCGATGCTCGTTAAGAGAAAGGAATGTACCATCATGAAAAAGCTGATTGCGCTCGTTCTGGCTCTCGCTCTGATATTCAGTTTTGCAGCCTGTGCCAAAACCGAAACCGCCACTGAAACCCCCGCAGAAACTTCCGAAGCTCCTGCCGAGACCCCCGCAGAAACTTCCGAGGCTCCTGCAGAAACCGCCGAAGCTCCTGCAGAAACCGCTTCTGAATCTTCTTTTGTATGGAATGGTCAGAAAGAGGTCTGGTCCATTCTGCCCACTACCGGCGCCGAGGGTCTGATTCTCATCAATGATGCCATGGGCTCCGTAATGGAAGCCGAGGGCTTCACCTACGTCAAGAAAGACGCAAACGGCGACCCCTCTGCCCAGGTTACCTTTGTCGAAGACGCCATTGCTGCCGGAAATGTCGGCTGCCTGATGATCGCAGCTATGGACGTTGACATGCTGCAGGAGGTTGTCGGCCGTGCCATCGATGCCGGCATTGCCGTTGCCATGCTGGGTGCCGACCCCGACTACGAAATCGCCGGCAACGTCTACACTGCCTACTCCATCACCGGTATGTTCGCTGTTGAAGCTGCCTACGACTGGGCCAAGCAGCGTGTAGCAGAGGGCGGCAACGTCCCAACCGACGCCAACGGCAACTTTGAAGTCGCCTGCGACATCTTCCTCGACATCCGCGACGGTGTATACCGCTCCAACGCCATTGTCGGCACTGTTGACGCCACCGATGGTCTGGTTCGTGTCTCTGAAACCACATCCTATGGTCAAAGCGCCTATTCCGATGCCTTTGACAACGCGCAGACCGTCCTGGCCGCCCATCCCGACTGCCGCATCTTCATCGCCTACGAACCCGAAGAGGCTATGGGTGCCGCCGCTGCCATTGCCGACTATGCCGAACAAAACGGTCTGGATCTGGCAGATTTCTGTGTAATGCCCTGTTATGCCGAAGACACAACCTTCACCGAAATGTACACAGCCTCTGTTGCTGACCATAGCTCGAGCGCCATCAAGGGCTATTCCACCTACGGAGATCCCGCAGAAGAACGCAACGGTGAGGTGATTATTCCTCCCGTACTCACCGGCGAACATCTGGCAGACATCCTTCTGGGCGTATGCGGCGTTGGCGACTACACCTGGACCTACGGCGAGACCTACTTTGATACCGTTACCGCCGTTAACGTATACGGCTTTGAGGTTTCCTGGTCGATGGGTCAGGAAAATCCTGCCGCTCAATACGAAAGTGCCACCTATATCGGCTGATTCATTGCCAGCCGTTCTCCGGCCTTAAAACAGCCCGACACCGGGACGGTGTGAGTGGACCTCGCACCGTCCCTCTGACTTGTTTATCCCCATCCGCTCCAATGGCAGTCTCGGACTGCCTCGCACACAGGAGGAACTTGCATGGCAGAAAAAACCCCGGTTTTGTCACTCAAAGACATTAAAAAAATATTTCCGGGCGTAGTTGCCCTTAATAACGTATCCATTGATTTCTATCCCGGAGAAGTCCATGCGCTGATTGGTGAAAACGGTGCAGGAAAATCCACCTTTATCAAAACAATTACCGGTGCGCATGCCCCTGACGGCGGCACCATCACCGTGGATGGCACCACCTACAAAGCAATGACCCCGGATCTTGCCCGAAAGCACGGCATTGAATGCATCTACCAGGAATTCAACCTTATCGATGTTCTGTCTGCGGCAGAAAATATCTGCTATGGCGAGCGCCACGGCCGACTCGTAAACCAGAAGAAAATGCGTGAGATCGCGCAAAAGCTCTTTGACGATTTTGGGGTGGATATCAACCCGGATACGCTGGTACGGGATCTGACCCCGGGCCACATGCAAATTGTTGAAATCGCCAAATGCGTATCCAAAAACGCCAGAATTCTGATCCTCGACGAACCCACGGCTCCGCTTTCGCTGGCTGAGGTTGAAATCCTTTTTCGTATTGTACGACAGCTTCGTGATCAGGGCGTTGCAATCATCTTTATCTCTCATCGCCTCGACGAGGTTTTTGAGCTTACCGACCGCATCAGCATTCTGCGCGACGGAGAATATATCGCCACCGTGAATACAAGTCAGACCAACCGTGCCGAACTGATTCGCTACATGGTCGGCCGTGAGATGTCCGCGACTTTCCCGCCCAGAAACGCAAAAATCGGCGAGGTTGCACTTGAACTGAAAAACGTCACCGGAAACGGTGTAAAAAATATCTCCTTTCAGGCCCGACGCGGAGAGGTCCTCGGTGTGGCCGGTCTGGTCGGTGCAGGCCGCACAGAAATCATGAAGGTGGTCTTTGGTGCGGAAAAACGCCAGTGGGGCGAAATATATGTAAACGGTCAGCCGGCAGACATCCGAAACCCGCACGATGCAATGCATAAATACGGCGTATGTCTCATCCCCGAAGACCGCAAGCGTGAGGGCTGTTTTTTAAGTGAAACGGTTTCCTGGAATCTTGTCTACAATATTCTGCCCAGGATTTCAAAGCTGGGTGTGGTAGACCGCAAAAAAGAAGAGGAAATTGCTCAGTATTACAGCAGCGCCATGCACATCAAAGCCCCGAGCCTCAGTACAAAGGTTCTCACGCTTTCCGGCGGCAACCAGCAAAAGGTGGTTGTGGGCAAGGCTCTGGCCACACAGTCTGAAATTGTCATTTTCGATGAGCCCACCCGTGGTATTGATGTGGGCGCCAAATACGAAATCTATGAACTGATCAACAGCATGTGCGAGAACGGAAAATGCGTCATCATGGTAACTTCCGACATGGAAGAGCTGCTGGGCATGTCCGACCGCATTGTAGTCTTTGGTGAAAAATGCCTGGCGGGCGAGCTCACAAAAGATCAGTTCTCACAGGAACGCATCCTTGACCTGGCCTCGTCCGGCCATGGCAATCATTAACGGAGGCAAGCTGCCATGAAAAAGAGCTTTTCTACCCATCTGAAAGACTATATGATGCTGCTGGTACTGGTGATTCTGCTGGTTGCCTTTGGCATACTGTGTCCCATCATCACCGGCCGCTCGTTTTTGAGCATGCCAAATCTGATGAACGTGCTTGGTCAAAACGCCTATCTGGTAATCATCGGCGTTGGGATCACCTTCATCATGCTGGGAGGGGCCATGGACCTGTCAACAGGCTATCTGATTTCCACAGTCGGCATCACAATGGCCCTTATCAACAATGCCTCCGGTAATTTTGCAGTTACGGCAATATGTGGGGTTCTGCTCGCCGTACTGCTTTCTGCCTTTAACGGTGTGATGTATTCCTGGCTGAAGGTATTCCCCTTTATCATTACACTGGCTGTCCAATATATCCTTAACGGTGCCACCTACCTGCTCTCCGGCGGTATGACGCGCACATATCGGGATCTGTCTGACTGGTTTAAGATCCTCGGCGGATATAATATTCCCTTTTTGGGCGGGAGCTACCTGAAAAGCGGCGTTCTGGTAATGATTGCAATGGTCGTCCTGGGTTCCTTTATCCTGAACAAGACCTATTTTGGCCGAAACGTCTACGCCATGGGCTCCAACCCGGATGCTGTAGCCCTTTCCGGTGTTTCCGTCGCCAAAATGCGTATCGCCATCTTTGCGTTGGCCGGCTTTTTCTTCGGCATCGCTCAGGTTGTTAACATCGGCAAAATCGGATCTGTCAACAACTCCATGGGTGTAGGCGCAGAGTTCACCGTTATGGCCGGTGCAATGCTGGGCGGTATCAAAATGGGCGGCGGTGGCGGCAAGATGTCCAACATGGTCATCGGTGTGCTGATTATCGCTGTGTTGAATTCCGGCATGAGCTTTTTGAATATCAACCAATACTGGCAGTATGTTGCCCTGGGCATTGTTCTTCTGGCAGCGGTAACACTCGACACCATGCAAACCCGTGCAGCCGAAAATGCCGCTAAAAAAGTCAGCGGTCAACCTCCTGTCAGCACTACCGCAGACACAGCATCCGCCAAATAAGCCTCCTAAAATTTTTATCGGGAGAAACTGCAAGTTTCTCCCGATATTTTCTATTCGTCCAGCTGGCGCAGGCCTGCAATGGCCGTGATGGGCAGCGAAAAACAGATTGCCCCGGCCGGAGTCCCCGGACCGGCCTGACGGGTGATGGCCTGCATAATGCCGGTCTTGGTCTCCGTCCCGGAGACAATGTAGATAACGTCCTTCTCTTCGGCGAATGAGACACCGTAAAACGTTTCGGCCCGTTTTGCTCCGGTTCCCTTTGCGTGCAAAACAGTACCACCCACAGCCCCGACGGACCGGGCTGCGTCCATGACTTGTTCGGAGTGACCTTCGTTCAGGATAACGACAATCAGCTCCTGCCGAAACTGCAGCGTCGGTGTGCCGCCGGTAACGGGCTTGTTGTCGGTTAGAAAAGCCAAGGTTTTGCCTCCTCCTACACTTTTTAAGGGAACGGCCATCATGATACCGTTTCCGGGAATATCGATATACAGCTTTTGTTTTGCACTGCGCAGCAGCAACGCCGTAGCCTCAGGTCCGGCTACAGCACTGACTATCGCCTTTGGTGTAGCCTGCAGACCATACAGTGAAAGCTGCTCGCTTGTAGCCGTTCCAGTGCCCAGCTTTGTAAAAATCAGGTGCAGATTCTGCTCGGCATACAGCTGTGTAAGTGCCTGAATGCGGCTGCGGTCTGCGATGGTAATAATCAGGTTCAGTTCCATAGCGGTTCCACCTCCCACAGCTCGATGATCTCATCGTCGGCAAAGGTCGGCAACACGACTGCCTGCTGTCCGCGGCGTCCTTTCGCCACAGAAATGGCTCCCATAATCTGGACCGTAATCAGCGGCATCATGGCCACAAGAGCTACAAGCCCGAAGGCATCGGTTGCAATGTTTCCGCCAACAGCCGTGCAGGCCCCCATTGCAAAGGGCAGCATGAACGTTGCAGTGAGCGGGCCGGAGGCCACGCCGCCGGAATCAAAGGCAATTGCGGTAAATGTGGGCGGCACCACAAATGACAGTACCAGTGCAGCTACATAGCCCGGAATCAGGAACCACAGAATGCTGATTCCGGTGAGTACGCGCACCATGGCCAGGCCCATAGCTGCTGCAATGGCAATTGAAAGGCTGAGACCCATTGCTCCGGCAGAAATGGCGCCGGCACTCAGCTCTTCCACCTGCCGATTGAGCACATGCACCGCAGGCTCGGCGTTGATAATAAACCAGCCCATCAGCATTGCCAACGGAACAAGCAGAAATCCGAACCTTCCGGACGCAATTTCCTGACCAAGAATACGTCCAAGCGGAGAAAAGCCGATATTCACTCCTGCCAGAAACAGAACAAGACCGCCCCATGTGAGGGCAAGCCCCAGCAAAATCCGTAAAAACGGCTTTTTTTCGAGTTTAAGCGAAGCAGCCTGAAAAATCAGGAAAAAAACAACAATCGGTGACAGTGCCAGCGAAACCTCTTTGATATAGTCCGGGAGAGACCTGATATAGTCCCAGCCCAGCTCACGACTGTGACTGTAGCGCTGCACACCTTCGGCTGCAATATCTCCGGCACTGTCCGGGATAAGAAAGCCCAGGAGCAAAACAGCCAGAATCGGTCCGATGGAGCACAATGCAACCAGCCCGAAGCTGTCGGACTTGGCGTTTTCGTCGCTTCGGATTGAGGCTACGCCCACGCCCAACGCCATAATAAAAGGTACTGTCATGGGTCCTGTTGTCACGCCGCCGGAATCGAATGCAATTGACAGAAAGTCCGGGTCGGAAAAGGCGGCCAGCAGAAAAAGCAGTGCATAAAAGCCAAGCAGCATCCACCTGAGCGGAATTGCAAACAGAATTCGTACCATGCAAAGCAGCAAAAAGAATCCGACACCGGCTGAAACTGCAAAAATCAGCAGCCATCTTGGAATATTCGGTACATTTCCGGCCAGCACCTGCAGATCGGGCTCAGCAATGGTGATGGCCAGACCCAGCAGAAAGCTAAGTGACAGAATCAGCCAAAGACGCTTTGAGCGGGTCATTCTCGCACCGGTATAGCTGCCGATCAGGCTCATTGACTGCTCAACCCCCAGGTTAAACAGGCCCATACCAACCAGCAGCATGGCTGCCGCGATTAAAAAGCTCAGCAGCAGATCGGTCCCGACCGGGACCAGAAACAGACATAGTACAAATACGATCCCTGTGATCGGCAACACAGACACAGCAGACTCCCGCAGCTTTTCCAGGATAACGGAACGTTCGGTCAAAACAACACCTCCGGGTTATTGAGTTAGCAGACGATTTGTGCTCAGACGCACAAAATCAGCATAAGACGGTTAAATCAGAAAGTCCTTAAGCTGGCGGCTTCTGGACGGGTGGCGGAGTTTGCGCAGCGCCTTGGCCTCAATCTGACGAATTCTCTCACGCGTGACATGAAAGGCCCCGCCGACCTCCTCCAGCGTGTGGGTTTTGCCGTCGTCAAGTCCAAAACGCATACGCAGCACCTGTTCCTCGCGAGGGCTCAGAGTTGTCAGAATCTGTGTCAGCTGCTCGCGCATAAGTTTTGACGCTGCTGCCTCGTCGGGCTCACTGGCAGATGCATCCTGGATAAAGTCGCCCAGATGGCTGTCTTCCTCGCCGCCCACAGGTGTCTCAAGGCTGATCGGATCCTGAGAGATACGCATGCTCTCTTCCACCTTGGATACCGGAATATCCAGCTGTTCGGCAATTTCTTCGGCTGTCGGCTCACGGCCCAACTCCTGGGTCATCTGGCGGGAGCATCTCGCGACGCGATTTATTGTTTCCACCATATGAACCGGAATACGAATTGTCCTGGCCTGATCTGCAATGGCCCGCGATATGGCCTGTCGAATCCACCAGGTGGCATAGGTTGAAAATTTATATCCTCTGGTATAATCGAACTTATCTACAGCCTTTATCAGGCCCAGGTTTCCTTCCTGAATCAGGTCGAGCAGCTGCAGGCCACGGCCGATATATCGTTTTGCAACCGAAACCACCAATCGAAGGTTGGCTTCAGCCATTTTCTTTTTTGCCTCCTCGTCACCCTCAGCCATCTTCCGGGCAAGCTCCTGCTCCTGCTGGCTGGTCAGCAGAGGGATTTTGCCGATTTCGCGCAGGTACATGCGAACCATGTCGTTGGTCGCATAGTCCTCCAGCATGGACTCAGGATCCACAAGTTCCTCGGTCTGGGTGCTGTCCAGCTCTTCTGCAGAAGGAGCATGCTCTTCGTCTGCTGTTGGCATCTCCGGCAGATCCCCGGCCTCAGGCACGGCGGTAAGACCTTCGTCGAGCTGTATCTCAATGCCGGCATCCTCGATGCCGCGGTAAAAGCTTTCAAGCTGTTCCAGGCTGGCCTCGATACGGTCCAGCGCGTCAAAAATTGTGCTGGCTGCAAGCTTTCCTGTCGGTCTCGCCTGTTCGATGAGCTGCTCCTGCAGCTGCTTCAGGCGTTCGGCAATGTTGTTTGTCGTGCGAGCCATTTTCATCCTCCTGTCCCTTTGGTTTTCTGATAGCGGTCTCGTAGAGCCATAAGCTCCCCGTTATCATCTGCAGCCGTACGTCTGGCATGGCGGCTGCGAATCACATCGATATAGTCATCAAGACCGGCAGCGGTGGGAACTGCCTCGCTGCTGAGAATGCCCGTAAGATGAGAAAACTCCGAGGCAGTAAATTCCTGCTCCAGCCCAATCAAACCGACCTGTGCACCGGTTTCATGCTGGTTTTTCATGGCTGCAAACGCCCGACCCAGCAATGCGGAGGAAAACTGATCGGTTGTGAGCGGAATATGTGCAAACAGCTCCGGATCGTTTGCAACAAGACGCAGCAGCTCCTGCTCGGCCTTGGCCGAGGCGGGGTCTTTATAGGTCAGCTCCTTCTGTTTTGGCTGCATTGCAGCTATCGGATTTAAGAATTGCGCCGTCTGTTTCTTTTCACTGCGCCTGTGCAGACGACTGCCGGCCTTGTTGACCTCCTGTGCCATGGCCTCCGGTGAAATACCCGCTGCCTGTGCCGCGCGTGTTCCGTATATTTCGCGTTCTACCGCGCTGCTCAACCCCGCTACAAGCTCCACAGCCTTAGCCAGAAAAGCCGCCCGCTGTTCATCCTGTGTCAGATCAAAAGAAGCCTGCAGCTCGTTGAGCGCATAGACTACATGGTCTTCTGAGGCACCAATCAGCTTTGCAAAACGCTCGGCACCGTAGGTGCGCAGATACTCATCCGGATCCTTGGCTCCGGGCAGACGAAGAACCTTTATCTCAAGGCCTGTTTTTTCCAGAATTCCAATGGCGCGCTTTGTTGCTTTCTGTCCCGCTTCGTCGGAGTCATACAGCAAAATTACCGGCTTTTGCAGTCTGGCCAGCATACCGGCCTGCTCTGAGGTCAGCGCCGTACCGCAGCTGGCAATAGCGTTGTCAAATCCATACTGATGCAGGGTGATCACATCCATATAGCCCTCACAGAGAAGGAACTGCGGCCGCCGGCTCTTTTTCGCCAGATTCATCCCGAAAAGATTTCGGCTTTTGTTGTATACGATACTATCCGGGGAATTGAGATATTTTGGCATTCCATCGCCAAGCACACGCCCGCCAAACCCAACCACATCACCACGCTGGTTGATGATCGGAAACATCAGTCTGTCCCGAAAGCGATCATAACAGATATTTTTCCGGTCGTTGCGGATCTGCAGCCCTGCATCCTGCAGGTCTCTCTCTGTATAGCCATTACCAAGCATGGCATCGGTCAGGTCTCTCCAGGCATCCGGTGCCCAGCCAAGGCCAAATCGTGTCACCATAGCCGCGCTCAGACCGCGCTTTTGCAGATAGTCTCTTGCCCTTTCCGCAGCCGCCGTTTTCAGCTGCGCATGAAAAAACCGCGCGGCATCGGCGCACAGACCCTGCAGCTGCTGCAGCCGTCGATATTCCGAGTCATAGGCCCCGTCATCCGGCACCTGCATACCGGTGCGCTTTGCCAGCAGCCGTACAGCATCGATAAAGCTGAGACTTTCTTCTTCCATGACGAAGGAGATCACGGTGCCGCCTTTGCCGCAGCCAAAGCAATAAAACATGTTCCGCTCGGCAGACACACTGAATGAGGGCGTTTTTTCGTTGTGAAAGGGACAGAGGCCAAAATAACGTCCGCCGCGTCGCTGCAGCGAAACATATTGACCCACCACGTCTACAATAGGACTGCGGGCAATCAGCTCGTCCAAAAAGGACTGCGGCAATGCCATGATTGGTTTCCTCCCGTAAACTCAAATACACGCCCTGCGCTGTTATTGAAAGGCAATACCGCACAATTCATCTGCTGTCTCATTATGCAGCGTTGCCCGAAGTATACACTGCGTATCCCTAGCTGTGAAGCGACCAGGCCGACGGAATAAAATACTCACCGTATTTGAAAACGGCATAGTTGTCCGTCATTCCGGCAATATAGTCACACACTGCGCGCTGAACTCCGTCGCGTTCGATTCTGTTCCGGTATTCTTCAGACAGATCCTGCGGATGAGAAAGATAATAATCAAACAGACTTCGAATCATATCCTGGGCTTTAGACTCTTCACCCTTGACAAAGGGATTGCGATATACATTTTCAAACAGGAATGTCCGCAGGGCATCCATCGCCTCCGCGACCTCCGGCTCCATAAGTATCTCCGGTGCAATTGCTCCGTTGGACCGCAGCGCAGCAAGATGCTGTTCCCGCGAGGATCGGATGGTATTGTGCACCAGAGTATCGATGCGAAGCTTGTGGCTGCTGCCCAGAACAGCCGAGACAGTGTCTGGAATAGCCGCCTCGGTAAACACCCCTGCACGGATGGCGTCGTCTATGTCGTGATTGATATAGGCAATTCGGTCTGCCAGCCGAACAATTCTGCCCTCAAGCGTTTCGGGAATTCTATTTCCCGTATGTCCCAGAATACCCATACGTGTTTCATAGCTCAGGTTCAGCCCACGCCCGTTTTTTTCCAACAGATCTACCACCCGCAGTGATTGCTCGTTGTGGGCAAAGCCGCCGTCCATCAGCTCGTTGAGCACGCGCTCTCCCGCATGGCCAAACGCGGTGTGGCCCAGGTCGTGACCCAGTGCAATAGCCTCAGTCAGGTCTTCGTTGAGACGCAGCCCACGGGCAATGGTCCTTGCAATGCGTCCGACTTCCAGTGTATGTGTCATGCGGGTTCGATAGTGGTCTCCCTCAGGGCGCAGAAAAACCTGTGTTTTATGCATCAGCCGTCGGAACGCCTTTGAGTGTACAATGCGGTCTGAGTCGCGCTGAAAGCAGGTACGCACAGAGCAGGGCTCGTCCGGATTCAGCCGGCCCCGAGACTCCGCCGCTCTGGCTGCAAAGGCACTCAGCCTTGCCGTCTCTTCACGTTCAAGTTCCTGCCGCAGAGTCATCTGTTTTTCCCCCTCCGCTGCATTCAGCACGCTGACATTGCCGAATACATGCTTGTTATGTGGTGTCGCCTGCGCTTTGCAGACCTGTCCAAATGCCTTTCCGTCGGAAAACTTTTTTCAATCTGCAGATGTGTCTGTACGCTGCCGCCCTATATTGCAAGTGCCCGGCAGACCTGACCGACGATTTTCGGCTGCAGTCGGCCGGCAGCCAGCTCGGTTACCCGCTGTACAAAAAGGTCGGTCTGCTCCTCAGGCAGGCACAGATGCATGGTTGCCTCGGCACCATATTCCACGTCTTCTATCGCTCCTCCATATACGGCCGTCTCCTGTCGGATGCGCTCAAAAAGGCTGTAGGGACACGGAATTGTCAGGCATGTCCACCGACACACCCGAGCCAGACCCGCAGCCTCGCACGCCAGCACCGCTGCCTTGGAATAGGCCCGCGTCAGTCCGCCGGCCCCCAGCAAAATTCCTCCAAAGTATCGCGTTACCACACAGCATACGTTATATAACTCCCGCCGCTGCAGCACGGCGAGAATCGGCTGTCCGGCCGTTCCTCCGGGCTCTCCGTCGTCAGAGTACCGCACGGCACCGTCTTTGATGATATAGGCATATACATTGTGTCTTGCATCATAGTGTTGGCGGCGCATCTGTGCAAGATACTCAAGTGCTTCGCTCTCGTCGGCTGCAGGCCATATCCTGCCGATAAAGCGTGATCGTTTTTCGACAAATTCTGCCTCGCCCGGCCCGGCAGGAGTCAGCCACGGCATCATAGGCTGTCCTCCCGGGCAAAGCTCCGCAGGCGGCCATAGGTTTCGGGGCTGCATACAGCCGTAACGAGAATTCCCTCGTCGATATATCTGCTCTCAAGCACTGCAGCCTCGGTATGCAGACGATCCAGTTCTCCGGCCCTTTCCCACGGCAGCAGAAAGCAGACTTTGCGTCGATCTGCGCCCAGCCGTCCGGCGATGGCTTCAAGCAGCTCCGGCAGGCCCTCCGCTGTCAGGGCCGATACAGCCAGACTCCGGCCATCTCGCGGGACGTCAAAGTCCGGAACCAGATCTGTTTTGTTGTATACCCGGATTACCGGGACCGCCTCGCCGGCAAGCTCGGTAATTAGGCCCTCTGCCACAGCAATATGGTCATCCATCTGACTGTCTGTAGCGTCAATCACATGCAAAAGCAGGTCGGCATATTCCAGCTCCTCGAGAGTGGCGCGAAACGCTGCCACAAGGTGGTGAGGCAGCTTGGAAATAAACCCGACGGTATCACTGATCAGGACCTGCAGCGTGTCGTTTACCTGCAGTCGGCGGGTCGTGGTATCCAGGGTATCAAACAGGCGATTGTTGGCAGGAATGCCTGCCCCGGTCAGCGCATTGAGCAGACTCGACTTTCCTGCATTGGTGTATCCAACCAGCGCAACCACCGGCTGACTGTTTTTTCTCCGTTTCTGTCGTGCCGTCGCTCGATTTTGTCTGACTTCCCTGATCTCGGCCTGAAGCTTTGTAATTCTTGCCCGTATGTGCCGTCGATCGGTTTCAAGCTGCGTCTCGCCGGGGCCTCGCGTCCCGATGCCGCCCCCAAGCCGTCCCATGGTTTCGTTCCATACCGTCAGCCGCGGAAGATAGTATTGATACTGGGCCAGCTCGACCTGAAGGCGCCCCTCGTGTGTTTTGGCGCGTTGGGCAAATATGTCCAGAATCAGAGCTCCGCGATCAAGAACCGCGGCGCCGGTCAAATCTTCAAGCGCCCGAATCTGTGCGGGCGTCAGCTCGTTGTCAAACACCACCATGGCGGCACCGGTGGTCTGTACAAGCTGTGCAATTTCGCGGGCTTTTCCCTCTCCAAGAAAGCTGTGGGCGTCGGGAGCATCCCGATGCTGCAGGACCTTGGCCGTGCATGTTCCTCCGGCGGTTTCGAGCAGCGCCTCAAGCTCGTTTAGAGAGGCTTCGGTTGCAGTCTGCTCTCTGCTGAAAATATCTGCATCCAGACCTGCCAGAACAGCCGACTGGTTGCAGCTTGGGCGTGTATCCATATAAATCTCCTGTTGTGCCGTTGTATGGGCTGTATGCTTTTGTATATACATCGGCCCGGACCCAATCCTGTACAGACATCGTGCCGCTGCAAATCGGTTGTGCCTTCTTAAGTACATTGACGCAGCTGATCAGGATTTTCGGGGCCTGTTCGTCAAACCGTCCGACAGCCTGCAGAGGAATCCCCGGGTGTATAGAAAAACCCGCACTGATGCACAGTGCGGGTTGTATGAGACTCATTTCAGGCCGTACTTCTTGTTGAAACGCTCGACACGTCCGCCCGTGTCGACCAGCTTCTGCTTGCCGGTAAAGAAAGGGTGACACTTGGAGCAAATTTCGACCTTGATGTCCTTTTTGGTAGAACCGGTCTCGATCACCGCACCACAGGCGCACCGAATGGTGGTCTGCTCATATTTGGGGTGGATACCTTCCTTCATGCTGTTCACCTCTTTCGTCTAGGATCCGCTCGAAAAACGTATTCCACGAGCGCCTGAGTATTTTATCACAGCTTTTTCTCAAACGCAAGGACTTTTTTACTCTAAGCTCCGGTTTTTGTTTTCGCGTCGATAATAGATTCTTCTGTCTGCCTCGTTCGGATTTGAACGCTCCAGCTCGCGGCAGAACAGACTGTAAAACATGGCAACACGATGCTCAAGCTGCCGGTCCTGTTCTTTTGGTGCCTCCCGGCCCACATGGACCAGCGGCAGTCTGCGTCCGGCCAAACGAAGCAGCTCGCGTCCCGGATCATCAAAAGCCAGAACCCGGCCATACTCCGTCCGACAATTCAGCGTCCGTCGATCCATGTCCAGGCAGGCGCACAGCATCAGCCGCCGCAGTCTGGCTGTTGGATAACGTCTGGTACCTGCGGCTCTTATGGCCGCTTCGAGTGTAGGCTGCTGCAGGACTGCGCGGCGTACCCGGTTTTCAAGCCCCTCTCCGCAATGTGCCGCATTGTGCCAGGCCTCCGGCTCCAGCAGCCGCAGTCGGGCCAACATCGCCCGCTGACCGCTTTGCAGATCATACAGTGCAGCACTTTGGTACAGCTCCGCAGTTTGCTCCGGCACCATCTCCCGCCAGGCCGCGTCATCAGCCAGCAGCAGCCGACGTACCGCTGTCGCTGAAGGCGCCTGCGCATCCGCAGTCTGGCTGCGGTAGTCCCCGGGTCGATGCAGCGGCATCGGCTGCATTGAACTGTTCAGGCGCCGCAGAGCCTTGCAGTATTCCACAGCCAGAATATTGTTCGGGCCCAGCAGCAGATCGCCCAGTCCGCATAAATCCTCTACCGCGCGCTGACGGGCTGCGGCAAAACCCAGACCAAGACCGAGATATTCTCTCAACCGTATTGAGAAGGCTGCGGACTGCAGGCAATCTGCAAGTCTGTTTAACGGCTCAATCGATCCGCACTCACAGCCAAAGCACAGATAATCACATACGCCAAGTCGGTCGAGCAGCTCCACCGCACCCTCGGCAAAGCCCTCAGCCGAGCGCAGGCAGACTGCCGCCGGCAGCTGCAGAACCAGATTTACGCCGCAGTCCACTGCCGCCCGCGCACGCAGAAGCTTGTCCATCACAGCAGGCTCACCGCGCTGGACAAATTCGCCGCTCATCACACAGACAACAGCTGTTTCGGATCCCAATATGGCCCGCAGTCGGACCAGCTGATCATAATGGCCTCTGTGAAAAGGATTGTATTCACACACAATACCGACTGTTTTCATCTGATCCCCGTCTTCCGGTTCTGCCGCACACATCTCTGCTCTGTCCGTGCGCACCTGTTTTCTTTTCCGGCAGACCTGCTGCCGAATTATCCGGCTGTGCCTTCGACTTTGTGCTTGCGATTTCAGGCCTGATATACTAAAATAAGCTCGAACGTAATTATCCTAGCATAAAATGGGCAAATTACAATTCCCACAATCAAATTCAGGAGATGACACCATGAAAGTTCTGGTTATCAATGCGGGCAGCTCTTCACTGAAGTATCAGCTGATGGATCCCGCCACCGGCAGCGTGTTTGCCAAGGGTCTTTGTGAACGTATCGGCATCGATGGCGCGCTGACGCACAAGGTCCCCGACAAGGGCCTCAAATACGAAACCGCTCTGGCCATGCCCACCCACGCAGAAGCCATTCAGGCCGTGCTCAACATTCTGGTAGATCCCGAAAAAGGCGTGATCGGCTCCACAGATGAAATCGATGCTGTTGGCCATCGCGTGGTCCACGGCGGCAAGATCTTTACCGATTCGTGCCTGATCACCGACGAAGTCAAAAAAGGCATTGAAGCGTGCAAGCCTCTGGCTCCCCTGCACAACGGTGCCAACCTGCTTGGCATTGAGGCCTGTGAAAAGGCCATGGCCGGCAAGCCGCAGGTTGCCGTATTCGACACTGCCTTCCATATGACCATGCCTGCCAAGGCTTATATGTATGCCGTTCCCTACAGCTGGTACGACGACTGCTCGGTCCGCCGCTATGGCTTCCACGGCACCTCCCACAAATACGTTGCCGGTCGTGTAAAGGCCATTTTGGGTACCGATACCTTCAAGCAGATCAACTGCCACCTTGGCAACGGTTCCTCTCTGTCTGCCATTCTCAACGGCGAATGCCAGGACACTTCCATGGGTCTGACTCCCCTTGCAGGCGTTCCCATGGGCACCCGCTGCGGTGATATCGACGCCTCAGTTGTTCAGTATATGACACAGGTCACCGATATGGATATGGATACGGTAATTAACGCGCTGAACAAAAAATCCGGCGTGCTCGGTCTGTCTGAGGTTTCCTCCGATTTCCGTGATCTCGACGACGCTGCCGAGGCCGGCAACAGCAAGGCCGCTTTGGCTCTGGACAAATTTGCCTATGAGGTTCGCAAATACATCGGTTCTTATGCAGCCGCGCTGAACGGCGTAGATGTAATCACCTTTACTGCCGGCATCGGTGAAAACTCCGCCTCCATGCGCGCACGGATCTGCGAAGGACTCGACTATCTGGGCGTAAAGCTCGACCCCGTCAAAAACAATGTTCGCGGAGAAGAAGCCGTGATTTCCGCAGACGACTCCAAGGTCAAGGTTCTGGTAATTCCCACCAACGAAGAGCTGATGATTGCGCAGGACACTGCGGCCCTGGTCAGATAATCGGTCGAAATATCCGCGCGGCGCGTGCGTCCCCTCCATACAGACGGTGGTTCTGCTCTGTTGCGAGGGGACGTTCCATTCCAGGCAAAATCATACGGCTGTAAAAGAAGGCACCGTCTTCCGAAATGATTCCCGGTCTGTTTTCCCGGCACGGCACAAAACTTGCAGCTGTATTCCTGAAAAAGAAGGGAGGAACCGCCATGAAGCAGACAAAACGAAAGTTAAACGGCTTTTACAACTATACCGTTATTCTGACCTATCTCGGTATGCTGGCGGGATTTACAGGCATTGCCCGGATAGCAGACGGCAAATATTGGCAGTCGATGCTCTTTCTGATGCTTGCAGGGTTTTGCGACATGTTTGACGGAGCCGTTGCCTCTACAAAAAGCCGTACACAGGACGAAAAGAGATTTGGGATCCAGATCGATTCCCTGAGTGATCTGATCTGTTTTGGCGTTCTTCCTGCACTGTTCTGCTATTCCTTCTGCGGAAAGGGCCACATTGTCTTTCTGATAAGCTGTCTGTATATGCTGTGTGCCCTGATCCGTCTTGCCTATTTCAATGTTCTGGAGGAAAATCGGCAGAAGCAGGAAACCGGAAGCCGTTCTGCATATCTGGGCCTCCCCGTTACATCGTCGGCGCTTGTTTTTCCGCTTCTGCTGGCCGGCGGGCAATGGCTTCCAGAGGCGGGAAAATTCCTTGTTCCGACCGTAGCGGTCTTCATGGCCTTTGCCTTTGTGCTTCCGTTTCAGATAAAAAAGCCCCATTCCGCGGGAAAGATTATCCTTCTGATTGCAGGCCTTGCGGAATTTTGCCTGCTCCTCTTTTGCGTCGGGTCGGGCGTATGAAAAAAGACGCTCTGTTCATACGCTTCCTTTACGGCACAGCGATCGGTCGATGCGTATTGAAGCTGCTTGTTCAGCCCTGGATTTCGGAAGCTGTCGGTCTTTATCTGCGATCCCGTCTTTCGCACTGGCTTATAGACATATACATCAGGCGTAATGCAATCGACATGCGTGGATATCCGGACCAACAGTATCGTTCATTTAATGATTTCTTCACGAGAAAACGGGAAAACGCCCCCGATGCGGCTCTGTCCGACCTTATAAGTCCCTGCGATGCATATCTGACCATTCATCCAATCGACAGCAACTGCATCTACCACATAAAGCACACGGATTACAGCCTCGATCAGCTGCTGGACGATTCTGCGCTTGCCGGGGAATTTGCAGGCGGCATCTGCCTTATGTTTCGTCTGACTCCGCAGAATTATCATCGATATTGTTATGTCTGCAGCGGAACCATAGAACAAACGAGAAGGATCGCCGGCTGTCTGCACTGTGTCCGTCCGATTGCCTATAACCGTATCCCCGTCTTTACGCAGAACACCAGGGAATACACGGTAATCCGTTCGCCTGAATTGGGCCGGGTTGTTCAGATGGAAATCGGCGCACTGCTTGTCGGAAGAATCAAAAATCATCTCTTCGTCGGCAGCGCTGCAAAGGGCTCTGAAAAAGGTTTTTTTGAATTCGGCGGTTCCACAATTATCGTCTTATTAAAGAAAAACACAGTCACACCTGATGCAGCAATATCCGAAAATTCCCGATGCGGAGTGGAAACGCAGGTTTGTCTTGGAATGAAGATTGGAGAAATACTGTCTGATGAATACATTACGCAGCCGGATCAACCGCTGGATTCCGCAATACGCAAGGCTTCCTCTGATTGTCGCGGCCCTTTATAATTTCTCTGTCTACTACATAAGCCGGCTGATTGCCTCGGATAAGCCGCACTTTGATTTTACGCTTGATTTCGACAGAGCAGTTCCCATTGTTCCGTGGACAATCCTGCTGTATTGGGGCTGCTACCTGTTCTGGATCGTCAACTATATCCTGTGCAGCCGCCCAAGTAAAAATCGGGCATACAGATTCCTTTCGGCCGATCTGCTTGGAAAAACCGTCTGTTTCTTCTTTTATGTTTTTTTGCCGACGATACGCGTCCGGCCGCAAATTGACGGCAGCGATATTTTCAGTTGTCTGCTGCGCGTACTCTATGCGATCGATACGCCGGATAATCTGTTTCCGTCCATTCACTGTTTCGTCAGCTGGCTATGTTATATAGGCATGCGCAGAGATCCGGAATACTCGCTGAAATATCGCGTATTCTCACTGATATTTGCAATTGCCGTATGCATCTCTACGCTGACAACCGGGCAACATGTTGTTGTCGATGTTCTATCCGGCGTCGCATTGGCAGAAATATGCTTTTTCCTGACAAATAAGCTTGTCCGGTAAAGTTTGTACGCACTGCAAATCAGATTACATTTCAGTGTCAGCCGGAGAAAATCACAAGTTTCGTGATTTCTCCCTCTGGAAAACAGAAGGCCGCCCCGGGCTGCTTCCCGGAGCGGTCTTTTCTGTGAGTCCGGCTTTCCATCCCGGAAAATTCATCTGCATTGCGCTGTGTGCAAGGAAAGCTGCGTTTGGCAACAAAGGTTCGCGTATGTGTTTTTCAGCCTTCTATCTGGTCATCAAACTCCACATCGTTTTCTTCAAGAGAATGCTGCCCGGTATAAAGTTCATAATATTTTCCGCCTTTTTCCAGGAGCTCATGATGGCTGCCAAATTCGATAATCTCGCCAGCCTCAATTACGGCAATCTTGGTAGCGCTACGTACAGTGCTCAGGCGATGTGCGATGATAAATACGGTTCTGCCTTCAAGCAGACGATCGATTCCCTTCTGGATAACCTGTTCCGTCCTTGTGTCGATAGAAGAGGTTGCCTCGTCCATAATCAGAACCGGCGGTTTGGCCACAGCTGCGCGAGAGATGTTCAGCAGCTGACGCTGCCCCTGTGAAAGATTGGAGCCGTCGCCCGTAATCTCGGTGTTGAAACCGTCCGGCAGACCCATGATAAAGTCGTAGGCGTTGGCTGTACGTGCAGCCTCGATACATTCTTCGTCGGTTGCGTCAAGGCGCCCGTAACGGATATTTTCCATGATGGTCCCGGAAAACAGGTGTGTATCCTGCAGAATGACCACCATACTGCGGCGCAGATCGTCTTTTTTGATGTTCCGCACATCGATGCCATCGTATAGAATCTGTCCGGAGTTTACGTCGTAGAAACGGTTGATCAGGTTGGTGATGGTTGTTTTTCCCGCACCGGTTGAGCCAACAAAGGCAATCTTCTGTCCCGGAAGAGCTTCTACGCTCAGGTGCTTAAGCACCGGTTTTCCTTCTATGTAGCTGAAGCAGATATCCTGCACCTGCACATGCCCCTGCATGGGAATCATCTTGCCTGCATCGTTCCAGCTCAGGCTGCCGTCCGGGTTGGTTTGCAGAGTAACTGTTCCCTCGTCGACCTCCTGCGGGGTATCCATCACGTTAAAAATCCGTTCGGCGCCGGCAATGGCACTCATCAGTGAAACAACCTGGTTGGAAACCTGGTTGATTGGCATTGCCACCTGCTTTGTGTAGGTCAGGAAGGTGCCCAATGCGCCAACGGTGAAGGTGACACCGCCAATACTGCCGGTTCCCCTGAGCACCATGATTGCGCCGGCTACGGTGGTCACGGCGTAGGCCACACACATAAACTGATGCAGTACGGGCATAATAATCATGCCATAGTATTGGGCGTTGATTGCCGCCTCCCGGTATTCCACATTGCGGCGATCGAATTCCTGCTGTGCCGAGTTTTCGTAGGTAAAGGCCTTGACTACGCGAATGCCTTCGACCATCTCTTCTACATAGGCATTTACTGAGCCGAGTGCCTTTTGCTGCAGCTTGTACATTTTCTTGCTTTTTGCCCCGATATGTTTCACGATGAAATAGTCGATAATCAAAGCCAGAAGAGTAAACAGAAACAGCTTGTAGTTGAGATAAAGCATAATCCCGATTGTACCGGCAAACGTGATAATCGAGGATATGAATGTGAGGATCGTGTTTTCCAGGGCCATCTGGACAGAATCTGCATCGTTGGTAAACCTGGACATGATCTCGCCGTTGTTGTTCTGGTCGTAGTATGAAATAGGCAGAGCCTGCAGCTTGTCAAACAGATCACGACGCAGCCTGTTGATAGCCCGCTGACTCACACGCACCATCGTAATGGACTGACCGTAATTGCAGACAATACCCAGCAGATAAATGCCGGCCAGTGTCAGCAGCGTTCTGTCCAGACCGCTCCAGTCTTTTTGTGCGCTTCCGATGTTCGGTACGATGTAGTCATCGATGATGGGCTTTAAGAAGTAGCTGGCTGCAAGGTTGCATACCGAGGCACCCAGCATAAAGGCAATAGCCAGAAACAGCAGTGCACGATAGTTCATCACATAGCCCATCAGCCGCCGCAGGGTACCCTTTGTGTCTTTGGGCTTGCGATAGTCCTTTCCGCCGCCCGGTCCACGGTTGTTCGAGCCCTTTACACGATAGTCGCCGTCGTCTTCTTCTTTGGTTTCTTCAGAGCCCTTGGCGCTGGTATCCACAGCCGGGGCTTTGGTTTGTTTTTCATTCGCCATCGTCCAAGGTATCTCCTTCCTGCTGAGAATCATATATGTCGCGATAAACCTGGCAGCGCTGCATAAGCTCCTCGTGCGTGCCCATATCGTTGAGCTGCCCCTTGTCAAGCACAATGATCTGGTCGGCATATTGCACCGAGCTGATACGCTGAGCAATCAGCAGAACTGTTGTGTTTTTGTACTTGTTGTAGAAGGTTTCACGTATTTTCCCCTCGGTAGCAGAGTCAACGGCCGAGGTGGAGTCGTCAAGAATCAGAATGGACGGATTCTTCAGCATGGCACGTCCGATGCAAAGGCGCTGCTTCTGTCCGCCGGAAACGTTTACACCGCCCTGATCAATTTCGGTGTCAAGTCCCTCAGGGAAGCGACTGATAAATTCATAGGCCTGGCTGTCTTTCGCCGCCTCAAGCAGTGTTCCGTCGTTGCCCCCCGGAGCACCCCACTGGAGATTATCCCGAATGGTTCCGGAGAACAGTACATTATTTTGCAGAACCATTCCAATGTTTTCGCGCAGGTGCTGCAGGTCGTAATCCCGGACATCCTTCCCGTCAACCAGAACCCGGCCCTGTGTCGGATCGTAGAATCGCGGAATCAAACTGACCATGGTGGTCTTGCCTACGCCTGTAGCGCCTACAATGGCAACAAAGCTCCCGGCCTTGATTGTAAAGCTCAGGTCGTTGAGCACCATGCCCTTGCGGTCAGACTGAGGATAGCGGAAGGATACGTGGTCGAAGGTGATCTCTCCCTTCAGCCGTCTTTCGCTGCCCTCCATGGCTCCTTCAATATCGGGCTTGTGGTCAAGCACCTCAACCACACGTTCTGCCGAAGCGCGGGCCTGAGTCATCTGCGTGAGCACCATGGAAAACATCATCACCGACATCAGGATGTTGTTGAGGTAGGAAATAAAGCTCATCAGCTCTCCTGAAAGCAGTGCCTCGTTTCCGCACATCCGGCCTCCAATGAAATACAGCGTCAGAGTGGTAGCGTTGAGCACAAAGGTGGTGCAGGGGTTCATTACCATAATCCGCTTAAGAGCAGACATGGCAGTGTTGGTAAGGTCATCGTTGGATTTTTTGAATTTCTGCTTTTCGTAGTCGGTGCGGACAAAGGTCTTAACCACGCGAATGGCAATCAGGTTTTCCTGCACCGCAGCATTCAGGTTGTCGAATTTGGTCTGCAGCAGCAAAAACAGGTGACGCGTGAATTTCATTACCATCAGCACCACAAACAGCAGTGCGGGAATGGCTACAAAAAAGATCATCGAGAGCTTCCAGTTTTGCAGCAGGCAGATTGTGAGTGAGGCAATGAGCAGGCTTGGTGCACGAACCAGCACCCGTACAATCTGCATGGCCGTCTCCTGCATACGCTTAACATCGGTAGTTGTACGCGTAACCAGAGAAGCGGTTGAGAATTGGTCAATGTCAGCAAAGGAAAAGGTCTGAATCTTGTCGAAAATAGCCTTTCGCACGTTGTATCCAAATCCCTGTGAGGCCTTTGCCGAATACCTTGCGCTTAATACTCCGCTGACCAGACCGACAGCAGACACCAGAACCATCGCAGAACCGACCAGATAGATGTAGGTATAGCTTTGGGTGTTGATGCCCCGGTCTACAATTTCGCCCATCATCATGGGCAGCAGCAGTTCGGCGACGGATTCAAAGACCACAAGAACCGGTGACAGAATAAAGTATTTCTTGTATTGGCCTATGAACCCCGCCAGTCGTTTGAGCATAGAATATCCTCCTTTGGCGTGATCACGCCGGGTTTGGAGCTCTGCTGTCATCTCTGCCTGCAGCGACAGGCGATTTTATGCAGCATTGCCATAATTACACACGGTCAGAAAAAAACCGGAACCGCCGATCCGGTTTCCCAGCGCGGTTCCTGCCTCGTCCGGCCACTGCATTTGTGTGGTAGTGTCAGGCCGACAAAATGATTTGCTACCTAACAATCATTCTTATTTTATCGTTATCCTGTCCGCTTGTCAATAGAAATTCCCAAATTCTTTCGAAATCTACATTTTCCCGAATTGACCCCGCCTTCTCGCTTTTTGTTTGTCTGTTTCGAACAATTCGTATGCGAAAAACCGGGCGCGGCCTGTCTTTCTCAGCCGTCTGCCTCAGCTCCAGTCTATCGGTTTCTGCCCATACAGAGTAAAAAAACTGTTGGCCTGTGAAAAAGGACGCGAGCCGAAAAAACCCCTGTGCGCGGAAAGAGGGCTCGGGTGTGCGCTGCAAACAGTCAGGCGCGGGTATATACTTGCTGTCAGCGGAAGCTTTTTCTGCGCGTGCCTTCCCCACAGAAAAAAGGCAACAGGCTGCCTGAGCTCTGTCAGACCGGCAATCAAGGCATCGGTCAGACTCTGCCAGCCGAGGCTCTCGTGGCTTAATGCAGTCCCGGCCCGCACGGTCAGCACGGTGTTGAGCAGCAGCACGCCCTGTTCGGCCCAGTCTGTGAGATCTCCGGTGCTGCGCACAACGCCGAGGTCATCTGCCAGCTCACGATAAATGTTGCGCAGACTCGGAGGCAATACCGAACCCGCAGGTACCGAAAAGCTGAGTCCCATAGCCTGCCTAGGCTCATGATAAGGGTCCTGTCCAAGAATGACAACTCGCACCTCCTTCGGTGGCGTAAGAGTCAATGCCCGAAACACCAGATTTTCCGGCGGATAGACCGTCTCGTCTCTATAGACCGCCTGTGCGGCCTGCCTGAGACGTTCCCATATCTCAGAACGCAGATAATTCTGCAGCATCGGCTGCCATGCAGCTGGAATCTCCATACCCTACCCCCGTTTCTCCGTATCGTCGCTTTCGTATGTCAACCGCTCTGCTTTTGTTGCTCAGACACCTCCCCGGCCTTGTTGCGCCTGCGTGAAATCCCGAGCCTTCAATTCGAAAGGTTGCCGGGTAAAGCAGCACTGCCGCGTCCGTTGGCAGTAAGAAAATCAGGACCGCCTTCCGGCAGTTTTACCGGATGTCCCGATCTCATTATATAAGAGAATCCCGGTCTGAGCAAGCAGGCTTTCTTTGTCTGCCGCCATCTTTACACGCTCTGTCTGCAATGATATAATTGTATCAAACAGGCTTAAGGCAGCGCCGCGCAATTCGACTGATGCCTTAACAATTGCGGCTATACCGCAGATCGGAGGAATTATTCCATGACCAGTCAGATTGAATATCTCTGGAAGGATCGCAAGCGTTTTTGGGGTATGCCCCTTTCTTTTACCCGTTATCGGCTTTCTGCCGACCGGCTGTTCCTCGAAACGGGCCTTCTGAATATGAAAGAAGACGAGATCCTTCTTTATCGCGTTCGTGATCTGGGTCTGCACATCAGCCTCTGGCAGCGGCTGTGCGGGGTCGGCACCGTTACGATTCTCTCTTCGGACAAATCCAGTCCCACCCTTATTCTAAAAAATGTCCGTCACCCACGCGAGGTCAAGGAGCTGATCCACAAACAGGTCGAGCAGATGAAAATCGACCGTCGTCTGCGTGTGGGTGAGCTTCTGTCGGACCAGGATGAAGACAATTGCCCCTCCGACTGCTGTGATGACTGAAGCCAGCTTCCTGCCTGCCGGATTCTCGCAGCGAATGCTGCGTCTGCTGGGTCCCGCAGAATATTCCGCCTTTTCGGCCAGTTTTTGCGCACCGCGATTTGGCGGCCTGCGATGGAATCCCTGCAAGGCACCCATAGCCCGTGTGCAGGAGCTTGGCTACACGCTGTTCTCTGTTCCCTGGGAACCAAACGGTTTTTCCTACAATTCCGGTCTTCGACCCGGGCTGCATCCCTGGCACGATGCCGGAGCCTTCTATTTGCAGGAGCCCAGTGCCATGGCTCCTGTCGGGCTGTTGGATATACGCCCGGGTCAGCGTGTTCTGGATTTGTGCGCTGCGCCTGGCGGAAAATCCACCCAGCTTGCAGCCGCTCTCAATGGCAGCGGAGTTCTGATTGCGAACGAGATTGTCGGGCCGCGGGCAAGGGTCCTGTCCCGCAACATTGAACGCATGGGTGTACCGAATGCGCTTGTTACCAACGCACACCCCGCCGAGCTGGCCAGACGCTTTCCCGGATGGTTCGATCGGGTACTGGTTGACGCGCCCTGTTCCGGTGAGGGTATGTTTCGAAAAGAACCGGCTGCCGCAGCCGACTGGTCTGAGGCGCAGGTTGCTGTCTGTGCGGCGCGCCAGCTTGAAATTCTGCACTCTGCCGCAGCTCTGACCGCGCTGGGCGGTCGGCTGGTCTATTCCACCTGTACCTTTTCTCCAGCCGAAAACGAAGGCACAACGGCCGCCTTTCTGGATGCGCATCCCGATTATCATCTTGTTGATGTCTCTGCGCCCTGGTTTTCGTCCGGCCGACAGGACTGGATCGAAAACGGTCCTGCTCAGCTGAACCGAACGGTCCGGCTCTGGCCGCACAGGCTGCGAGGTGAGGGCCATTTTGCCGCTGTTTTCGAACGCAGTGCCGATGCTGCCGTTGAACCGGAGCCTGCTCCCCTGCAAGGGCAATTCCCGCCCGAAGTATTTGCGGATTTCCGCGCGCAGACGCTGCCCGATATTGATTTGCCCGAGGGACAGTTTGTCTGCTTTGGCCAAACCCTATACCTGGTTCCTCCGCAGACCCCGGATCTGACCGGACTGCGGGTCCTTCGAGCCGGGCTGGAGCTTGGGCAAATTGCAAAAAACCGTTTTATTCCCGCGCATGCACTGGCGTTATGGCTGAAATCCGCCCCAAATATGGCAGATTTTCCGACTTCAGGTCCGGAAATTGCCGCCTATCTGCGCGGTGAAACACTGTCCGGCCCGCAAATCGGCTGGACTCTGATTACTGCCGACGGTCTGACTCTTGGCTGGGCCAAGGGCTCGGCCGGAACCTTAAAAAATCACTATCCAAAGGGTCTGCGCCGTCCGGCCATGCAAACGCAGTCGGACGAGACGGATTTTGGCAGAACAGACAAAACATGTCCGAATTAAAACCCCGGCCGATCGTTGACACATGCCCGGAGCCACTGTTATCATAAAAACAGCATACTGCATAATCTATGGCAGCGCGGCTTCTGACCGCCGTCTCGGACCGCTGCATTTTCCTTTCTGTCCGCAGCAGACCGCTGTCAACCTGTAAATGGAGGCCCTTATGGATAATAAATTCTATCCACATATCTTCTCTCCGATCACCATCGGCGGCGTGACCTACAAAAACCGTATCTTTCAGGCACCGGCCACGCCCCATCTGCTTCAGCGCGACGAAAAATATCCAACCGAAGCCTATATCGAATACTATGCCGCCAAGGCGCGCGGCGGGACGGCCAGCGTAACCGTAGGCGGCTACGACATGGGCAATGCACCCGAAAAACCCGGCTGGCACAGCACCTATCTTCTGGATCGCCAATACTGGCGTGACTGGACCCGTCTGACCGACGCCATTCATTTTTACGGTGCTAAAGCCTCATTGGAGCTGCTTGCCTTTTTCTACTACGGCTACCGTCAGGACGGATCCCCCTTTATCTATTCGGTAGACGGCACTCCCGGCCCCGACGGATCCGAGCGGCCCATGCTTACTCAAGAAGCCATGCAGGAAATCGCCGATCGCTATGCCGACACTGCCGAGGCCGCGCTCAATGTCGGCTTTGACTCGATTCTCATTCACGGCGGACACGGCCTTGTAATCTTCCGGTTCCTCTCTGAGCTCTTCAACCACCGCACCGACGAATTTGGCGGCAGCTTTGAAAACCGTGCCCGTTTCCCGATCATGATACTCGATGCCATCCGCAAGCGTGTTGGCCGCCGCCTGTTGATTGAATACCGCATCTCCGGCGACGAGCTGGCTGAAGTTGCCGGCATGGACGTATCAAAAAGTTTTCGGATTGACGACTGTATTCACTACCTTGAGATGATCCAGGACAAGATCGACATTGCCCACATCTCGGCCGGCAATATGTCCATCCCCGGCACCGAAGCCATCATGCACCCGACCATCTTCTGCAAACCTGCTCAAAACGCGTGGCTGGCCCGCAAGGTAAAGGAATCCGGTAAGCTGCATATCCACGTTCTGACTCTTGGTGCCTTTCAGGATCCGGCTCTGATCGAGGAAACGCTGGCCACCGGTGGTGCCGATCTGGTTGCCATGGCCCGTGGCACCATTGCCGACCCCGAAATGCCCAACAAGGCCTTCGAAGGGCGCGGCGACGAAATCATTCCCTGCATCAAATGCTTCCACTGCCTCGACTATACACGCATCAACTCCTCCTTCGGCTGCTCGGTCAACCCCGAGGTTGGACGTGAAGTCTGGCTTCCCGCTCATATAGAGCCACCCAGGAGCAAAAAGAACGTGGTAATTATCGGCGGCGGCCCGGCCGGCATGCAGGCCGCCATCACCGCGGCACAGCGCGGACATCAGGTCACCATCTACGAAAAAGGACCCCGGCTGGGCGGCAAGCTTCTGTTTGCCGAACAGATGAGCTTCAAATATGATCTGGCCCGCTTTGTTCACTACCAGATTCACATGATTGAAAAGCTGGGTGTCCGCACGGTTCTCAATACCGAGGCCACTCCTGAGCAAATCGAGGCGCTGCATGCCGATGTGGTATTTGCAGCTATCGGTGGTTACCCGTTTGTTCCGCCCATTCCCGGCGTACGTGACGAAGCCGGTAATCTGGCCAAAAACGTTATCACTGCAGTAGACAGCTTCGGCTATGACCCCGCTGATCTGGGACAAAGGCTTTGCTTTATCGGCGGCGGCGAGGTTGGCTGTGAAACAGCGCTGCACTATGCCATGGATCTGGGTAAACAGGTCACCGTTATCGAGATGCTGCCCAAGCTGAGCCAGGAAACCCTGTATCTGCCTCGTGAGCCGCTGGTAAAGAACACAGAGGCTCTTTGCACCACCTATACCGGTGCCCGGGTTACGCAGATCACCCCCGATGGCGTAAAGTTCCTGGATGCCGACGGCTGTGAGCAGTTCGTGGTCTGTGACAAAATTCTGCTCAGTTCCGGCATGCGCGCCGACAGTACCGGTGCAGAAGCCTTCAGAACCTGCGCGCCCGTCTTTGATGTCCTTGGCGACGCGCGTCTGGCCAAAAACGTTCGTACAGCTACCCGCACAGCCTACGACGCAGCAGTCCGTCTTTAAGCTCTCTGCCTGTTTTCGCCTTCCCGCCCCCTCTAAATGAGCGGGCTTTTCCTATACACTCATCCGTTTCCGTTCTCCTTATTTCCGAATAAACCGTGATAAGCCTGTCTGTAACCCGGTGCATGGAATGCACACAGGTTTTTGAATAATCCTTTCGTGCAGGCATCGGTCTTCTGTCTGCCGCTGCGAAACAGCAGGCTCTCTTCTTTTGAAAGAAAGCCTGCCGTTTACATGTATTTGGAAAATGCCGCACAATTTATCAGCGGTTTCTTCCGGATCTCTTGCCTCCAGTTCCACAGTTTGGAAAACCTGCGGCAACATCACATCGTTGCGTCTGCGGCATTTCCTTTACTTTTCCGGAGCCGGGCCGCCGTGACCTCCGGGACCTCCCGGGCCGCCGAGACCGCCGGGACCTTCCCGGCTTCCGGAATCCGGGTTTTCAGGAAGCTGCTCGTTTTCTGCATTATACAGAGCTGCGCTATAGGTGTTCAAGACCTTTCCGCCTTCTTTTTCAACAACACTTGCATTCAGCCCTGCGGGTGTTCCGAAGCGGATCTCATATTGATGGACCGTTGGACCGGCAGGCATGTCAAAGGCTACACCACCCGGGAAAGTCCGCAGATTTTCGCCCGGAGTTGTCCCAAGATCATTGATCACAGCCGCGCCATTGCGCAGATCAAACATATGATATTTGTCCCCGCCCGGAGTTGGCAGCAGGCCCAGATACAGTCCGGCAATCACAGGTTTGGGCTCTTCATCCAGGGCGCACACAGCGGCATAGGCGTCTGCGGTACAGGCCCGCACGCTTCCGGGGCTGCTGTTGTCGCCGATAACGAACACCTGCGGTGCCAGGCCGAAAAAGGCTTCGGCCTCTTCGGTCCGTGATTTGCGTCCGCCGGAAACCACAATGGAATCAAACTCCAGACGAACAATCTGTGTAGTGACTTTGCTCAGATCCGGTTCCGGCATACCGGGCATGCCATGCATGCCGCCGTGCCCCGGACCAAAGGTCCTTTTCTGAACAGGGTCCGGCATGCGTCCGTCGATTGTGCTTACATTGGCGGCTTTGGTCAAGCCGTCGCCGCCGGGGCCTCCCGGCCCGCCGTGACCGCCCAGCATGGGCGCCGGCCCATAATATTCCGGATCGCCCGGCTGCGCTCCGTCAAATCCGCCGACAGGACCATTCTGTCCGCCGTTGCGGGTCATTTCAAATTTCGGCATTCCAGTTTTGACCTCGGCAATAAGATACCCGTCACCGATTTCCCTGGTTGCAGCATAATCCATGTAGTGGAAGTTGCTGTTGGCTTTAAAGCGATTTTCGCAGGCCAGACGGGCATGATCATCGTCATACAGGTGTACGGCGCTGCGTGTAAGCATAGTTACATCGTGTCCGCACTCAGCCAGGTACAGAGCAGTCTCGCGGCCGGACTCTCCGCCGCCAACCACCACAACCCGCTTTCCGAGCTCTGCTTCGTGGCCGTAAACACGGTCCACCGTCCAGACGTTCTCACCGTCTGCACCGGGAACATCGATAGAGGCTGCCCCGGAGCCAAGTGCCGCGATAATGGCATCATAGCCCCGGCTTGCCAGAAGCTGCGGTGTGGCAGCCGTGTTGAGCAGGATCCTGGCCCCGCACTCGGAAACGGTGCGTACCAGCCAGCTGCAATAGTTGGCCAGCGGCCACTTAAATGCCGGATACCTGGCGAATTTCAGCTGGCCGCCCAGAGAATCAGAGGCTTCATAGAGTGTAACATCGTGACCGCGCTGTACGGCAAGCACGGCAGCACGCATACCGGCCGGTCCGCCGCCGATTATCGCAACCTTTTTGCTTCTCGGTGCTTTCCTGGGAGCATCGACCAGCAGGTGCTGATAGCCGGCTTCCGGGTTAACGGCACAGGTCCCCCCGTGGCAGCCGTTGCACAGCAGGCAGGGGGTTATATCGCAGCCGCGCCCGGACTGCAGCTTTTCGCCAAAATCTTCGTCACAGATAAAACCGCGTGCCATGGATACGCAGTCTGTTTTTCCTTCTGCAATCCATCGATCGATACGGTCCAGATCCAAAAATCCGCCTACAGGAGAAACCAGAGCCCGGATTCCGCGTTTTTTAAAGGCCTCGGCATATTTCAGATTCAGCGGCGCATCCGGAGTAAAATTATAGCCGTTTACATGGGTGGACGAGCCCTCATATCCCCGAAGCTGAAAGATATCAACCAGACCCTCGCACAGCTTGGCATAATCCAGAAAGTCCTCCAGAGTATAGCCGGGCTCTTCTTCGGTTGCGGATATCTGACATTCCAGAAGGAAATCCTGACCGCAGGCCTGCTTGATAGCCCTGAAAATTTCAAGACTCAGCGTGGCACGCTCGGCTATGGTTGCCCCACCGTATTTGTCGGTACGCTGATTTAGCAGCGGTGACAGTGAGCAGGCCAGAATCGATCCGCGGTAGGACATGTAGATGGTTGCCATATCAAAGCCAAGACTCTTGAGCTCCCGGCATTGGTGGACAAAATCATCAATCATTCCCTGAATACGATCGTAGGAAATACCGTGCTTGTTGGAAAAGTTGCGGGAATAGTCTCCGTTTTTCGGAATTTCGTTCCAGTTGGGTGTATCGGAGATGGCAACATACTGCGGTTCAACGTTCATCAGTGAGGCTCCGCACAGTGTGCCGTATTTGTGGCAGTCTTCTACAATGCGCGCAAATCCGGCACGAGTATCGGCGTTGAGCATATCCAGCTGCGTCATCCGGCTTCGGCGGCCCTCGCAGTCCGGCCAGGAGCCTACGTCCATCGTAACCGTGGCTGAGCCCTTTCGGGCAAAGTCGGTATAAAAGGCATGCAGGGCGTCCATGCTTTCAAGTGAGGACGGAACGCACTTGGAGTTAAGCAGATGGGATTTCAGAGTTTTGCCCCCGATTCGGATAGGGCTGAGAATGTGGCTGTAGGTTGGCATGATGTTCTCCTTTGTTGTTTTCAGAGTGCAGAAAAACCCGGAGGCCCGACCGCGTATGATTTTTCCCGCTTTGCAGCAGATCAGGCTGTCTTCTTCCGGCCTGCAAAAATGCGGATCCCTGTAATGCTGCCGAAAATCATTCCGGCAGAACGGTCGGGCCCGGGATACGGAACGCCTTGTTCTTTTCAGCCTGCCAGCTGTTCGTAGTAATTGTCCAGTGCAATCTGGCGGATTTCTACACAACGTTCGATATTCATGCTGCTCAGCAGGGCCTGGAAATCCTCCCATTCGGTCTCGATGTCCCGATCGCCGGTAACGAACTTTGTGAGCCATTCGTTGCACACGGTCGCAATGTCGCTGGCAGCATTGGTGTATTCGTTGCTCAGCTCGGTTGGGGTGGTTGCGTTGGTTGGAATGGAACGTTCGCCCTCACCTGTAGCAGAGGTCCACAGATCCCAGGCTGCGAGCTGCTGATCGGAATATTCAAACGCGGTACGAGTGCGTATATCCAAACCGGTAAGCGTTCCAAAAGGAGTGCGGCACCGCAGGAAGTTGGAAGCGCTCAGGCCATAGGAATTGTCGGTAACAAACTCGGTAAACTGCGGCTGCCCGTTTTCGTCCAGGGTGTAGTCCACACCCTCCAGACCATAGTTATGCAGCAGAACGCCTTCGTCAGAATACCAGAAGTCCATCCATGACAAAACGGCCTGAAGATTGTCTTCCGCCTCTACGAGCACAATTGTTGATGTAGAGTCGGTGACGGAAATTTCAGAGTTATGGTTGATGATATCGCCGTCTTCGTGCGGACCCAGCACGGCACTTACCGCAAAGCCCTCCGGCAGCTCCATGCCGTTCAGAGTAGACAAGCCCTCGATTGAGGATGGCCACAGGCCGATCTGTCCACCGGATACCACACTGTTAAACTGCGGACTGAGCGCATTGGATACAGTCGTCATAAAGTCAACGTTCAGGATGCCGGCCTCCCAGCAGCGATGAAGCCAGGAAATATAATCCTTCTGCTCCTGCGTGGTAACCGATGCGATCACGGTTCCGTTATCCTGGAACATGGTCAGATCGCTGGCGCTGGCCGCCTGATAGGGAACCTCGTTGCCGCCAAAGTTGGTCATGGTCAGCTCCTGACAGATATAGACGGGCCAGTCACAGTCGTAGCTGTCCTTAAATCCCTTGAGAACCGTAAAGTAATCCTCCCAGGTCTCCGGAATTTCATAGCCAAGCTCATCGAGCCAGTCCTGACGGATCAGCAGGCCCTGGTTCTGACGGTATTCGTCATACATGGAGCTTATGGACAAAAAACGTCCATTGAGCGTTACGTCTTCAAGGTAGCCATAATCCATTATGCGGTGGTAATAGTTGGGCATATACTCCTTGACACAGTCGGTAAAGTCGAGAATCACTTCATCCTCCACACCCTGTTCCAGACCGCCGGTGTAATCTCCCCCCTTTACAAGGTCGGTATAGTCTCCTGCCGCGATAAACAGCTGATACTGCTCTGACCAGGTCATAAAGGAAAGATAGCGGACCTCGAGCTCGGTATTGGTTAGCTCGACCAGCTTGGGATAATAGTCAAACTGATTAAACTGTGTCAGCCCCAGTTCTCCGAGGGCCCCCATGATATTTACCTCGGTAGACAGCATGGTTACAACCTGTGGGTCGGTTTCCGGAAATACGGCCTGCCATGTATAGTCGTAGGCCGTTTCTTCGGCGACGGGCCCGGCAGCCTCGGTCGGAGCCTCTCCTTCGACCGCTTCGGCGGCAGGGGTCTGTTCCTCAACTTCATCAGCCGGCTCCTCGGCCTCGGCAGGCTCGACGGCCTGTGCAGGCTCGGATTCGGCTTCGGCTGTGGATTCGGCAGTGGTTTCGGCTGTGGTCTGCGTTTCGTTTTTTGCGCAGGCACTGAAAAGCGCACACAGCATCGTCAGTGTCAGCAGTAACGCCAGTAGTTTTTTCATAAGTCTCTCCTTTCTCCTGTCTGTGCCGGAAAGATACAGACGGTCTGTCAGCTTGTCAGAAAAGCCTCACAGAGTTTGCACGTGCAGGTGCAATGGTGGGATGCTTCCCGTATCATCTTATCCGCCTGCTGTGGGCAGTCAGCTCGCACGGCAGGCTCTTTCTCCGCAAGGTCCGAGATCAGTCCAGCTTTTTTCCATAAACCAGATTGGGAAATTTTCCCTCTCCGCCGCCTACGGAAATCATGCCCTCGATGTAGCCGTCTTTGTCCACACGGGCCCAGACCTCCCACTTGCCGGGACCGGCATTGTAGTCTACCTTAAAGAATTCATCGCCGGTATACCAGCCCCAGTTGATGGGAGTACCGTCGGCTGTTCCGGACAGAGATCCGTCGGGATTGGGCGTAAAGTGAAAGGTCATTTCTCCTTCAAAGAAGTTTTCACCGGGTGTGCCGTGATCAGGCAGCTCTACAGCAGGCGCTGCCGTGCCGGGATCGGGCATTGCACCTTCGGGCATCGGACCGCCGGGGCCGCCAGGCCCTCCGGGTCCCCCGGGACCGCCGGGACCGCCGGGCGCTCCGCCCTGAAAATCCTCTCCATGAACAAGCTTGGCATCTGGAAGCCATTTTTTAATGTAATAAGTACCGGAAATTGCCATTGTATTCATCCTTCCCACAGTTTTCGATTTTACCAGTTCAGTATACCCCCGCCGCAAAATGCCAACAAGGGACAGATTCTGTACAGGGGGCCAAATTCCGTCCCAGGGCAGATTTGTTTAAAATCTGGCGTAACGGGTGGAAACTGTCGGTTGCCCTTTGCGCAAAATAATGAAATATTTCAATCAGAGGGATTCTGCTGCATGGCGGCCTGTTGATCATCCACCGCAGCAGCACAAACAATTCATCTGAGGAAAGGAGAATGGAGAAATGAAAAAGCAACTGTACTGTGGGCTGCTATGCCTGACTGTGCTTTTTGGTCTGTTTGCCGGCTGTGCCGACAGGACCACGGCTGAACCTGCGGTGCCGGCCGCAGAAACAGCACAGGCCGAGCCCGCAGATGTTGCCGCAGCCGCTCCGGCTGAATCTGTCGAGCCGCCGGCTACCGAAATCGAAGACCCGCCTGCCGAGGAGAGCGGCCCCGGGGAAATTCCGCAGGCCGAAGGCTTTCTGGACGAAAACTTTTCCGGGCAGCTGTCTGAGGCCGTGATTGAATACCCGCTGCAATTTGCAGACAGCACAGTCACGTTCTGGTGCGACTTCTATTCCGGCTTTGAGCAATACGGCCTGTCAAGCTTCAACGACCTTCCCACCCTGCCCTATGTAAAGGAAAAAACAGGCATCCAATACGAATTTACATGTGTAAGCGAATCGGCCGCGACCGAACAGTTTCAGCTCATGATTGCCGGCGGAGACTGGACCGACGTACTGATGTCTGCTGATTTCTATGCAAACGGCCTCGGTCAGGCCTATGAGGATGAGGTCATCATCGATTTGACGGATCTCTTGCCTGACAACGCTCCGGACTACTGGAACTACATCCAGCAAGCCAATCAGACAACGCTCGACACCGTAATGACCGACGGCAGGCATCTGCAGATGTGCTCACTGCGTGACGCGGTATACGCCGACGGCGGCTATATGTTCCGCGGAGACTGGGCCGACGCTTTGGGCTACAGCTTTGATCAGAGCATTACCATCGACGAGATCACCTCCATGCTGTATGACATGCAGAAAACCTATGCACCGCAGCAGACGCTGTATGTCACCCAAAATGGCTCGATCTACGGGGCATCAGCCTTTGAAACTACCGCTTTTTCAATCAACAATGCCACATCACTGCCCATGTATCGTAATGGAGACAGCATTGTCTGCTCATTCGGAAGCCCGGAATATCGCGATTATCTGGCTTATTTTGCGCAGCTGTATACCGATGGCCTTATCGGCTCCGACTTCTACATCACAACAGCCGACAGCGGAACCATGTTTTCTCTGGCCGGCAGCGGTGCGCTTGGCATGTGGTACGGATTTGCCGATTCTATCAACAAGGGTCGTGACTATACCTCCGACCCAAACTGGCGTGCCGATCCCCTTCCGATCGTTGTGGATGATGACGGCGAAAACAAATTCACCAGTGATACCGCCTATGCCAACAACAAGGGCTATCAGGTCTCCGGGGCCTGTGATGAACCCGAAAAGGTTCTGCGGTTCTTCAACTGGTTCAATACCAAAGAGGGCTATGAGTTTGCCAACTACGGCATCCTGGGTGAAACCTACACCATCAATGCCGACGGTCTTGTGGAATTTACGGACAAGATCATGAATAACCCGGAAATTCCGGAATACATGATGGCCATGCAGATTTACTGCTTTACCAAAGCTCCGGCGCTCGAAATTCAGTCCAAGCTGTGGTCGCTGTATGACATCGAATCCGTGCAGGCCATTCGTCTGTGGAGTGCAGACTCCTTCAGCTCCTCTGCCTGTTCCATTCCTTTGGGCGCTGCCCTGACCACCGAAGAGACCGGCTCAATCGTCAACGAAGTCAACGACGTGATCTCCTATGCCACCGAGCAGGTCCTCAAGTTCATGACAGGCACCATTCCCATAACCGACGAAAGCTGGCAGGCTTTCACGGATGCCTGCAACAGCTTTGGCATGCAAAAGGTTATCGATACCTATCAGCAGGCATATGACAGCTATCTTGCCGGAGAACGCAAGGCAGAATCCGGCGGTCCTCCACCCATGCCCGGCGGCGGTCCCCCACCCATGCCCGGCGGCGGTCCCCCGCCGCAATAATCCATAATTCAAACCGAAAGAGGGTTTTCAGTTGAAATATGTCATCACCGCAGACTGCATCGGCTGCCATACCTGCATGCAGAACTGCCCCATGGAAGCCATTCAGGCAGGTCCAACCGGACGTCCGCAGATCCGGCAGGACAAATGCGTGCAGTGCGGCACCTGTGCCGCGAACTGTCCCGTTGAGGCGATTGAGGAGGAAGCCGGACATGATTGAAAAAAAGGCAAGCAAGATCGGCAATCCCGAAAACTATGAGCGCTTTTATCCCGGAGTCTACAGCCCGGAAGACAAGGCCGCCATCGACAGAGCTCTGGCCGAAAGGCTCGAAATCAACAACCGCGGCCCCGTAGATATTCAGGCCCTTGTTTCCGGAAAGCTCGATGATGAGAATCTGCCCGGCATAAACAAACCCCGCCTGCGCCATGGTCCCCCTCCGGCTGAGCACGAGCAGGGAAAGGATCCGGACAGACATGAGAGTACAGACGGTCTTCCCGAGGGGCCCATGGGCGACGACAGGCCGGAAGAACCCGCCGTGAAAGGCTATGGGCAGATCATGGAAGACACATCCGCCGAAGCCAGAAACTACGATCCGGACAACCGTCTTTATTTTGACGCCGACTACGCCCGCAGTCTGGGCTACGAAAACGTTCCGGTTTATCCGCTCAACTATACGCTGGCCGGCCAGTGGGGCGGAGCCATGCCCAAGGATCCGCTGGCAGACACGCTGGCTGTAAACGGTCTGAATCGAATTCACTACTTCTATAAGCCCGTCTATCCCGGTGATCGGCTCTATGCCGTAGAAGACCGGCGCGATCTTACCGAACTTACTCCTCCCGAGGGAAACGAATACCGCACCTTCAGAATGTGGGGGCACGGCAAGGTCTATAACCAGAATGGTGTGTGCGTGGGTGAGTCGATCGGCTATGTAAAGGAAAACCTGAAGCGCTATATCGTACGGCCCGAGGGCTATACCCGTCAGGGCTTCGACTTTCCGTGGGACTCTGCCAACTGGTGGGCCAGACCGGCACACCACTATACCGACGAAGACTGGGCTTCCATCCGAAAATGGTGGGCCGAAGAAACCCGCAGAGGCACCGAACCTCTGTATTGGGAAGACGTAGCGGTTGGCGTCTCCATACCGCAGAAAGTTGTGGGCCCCATCACCGAGGCTGAGCTTTCCGCCCGCTACGGACCCGGAAACGGACATTATCTGACCATGAAGGAAATGCTCACCGATCCGGTTCTGGAAAAGAATGCCGTCAAGGATCCGAAAACCGGTCTGTATACCCACCCGAGCAACACGGTTCGCGGTGGAGGAATGCCCGGCTTCAGCTTCATTGACCGTCCCGTATTTGAAAACAGCGTCTGTCCGCATTTCGCCATTTCCATGCTCTATAACTGGATGGGTGACCGGGGCTGGCTATACAAGATCGCATGGGATATCATGTCCGTTTTCCCGGGCTATGACGGACTTCTGCCCGACCATCCCGACGAACCGCACTACATCCGTCGGGTGCCATTCTTAAAAGGCAAGACCATGTGGACCCATGGTCTCGGCAACGATCTTTGCATTGCCCGCGGTTATATTGAACGTAAGTTCATCCAAAACGATCAGCACATGGTGTCTTTGATCTGGTGGCTTGAAACCATCGAGGGCGACATCTTTGAAGAGGGCGAGGCAATTGTGGTTCTGCCCAGCCGGAACGGCTGAAAAAAGCGCCCGGTATACCGGGCGCAGACATGATTTGAAAGATCATCGGCTCTGCATTGCGACACGATAGGCGCCTGGCGGCATCCCCTCAGCGCGCTTGAAGAGTCTGGACATGGTGCGGGCCGTGAAGCCTACCGTCTCGGCTATATCATCAATTTTGCGATCGGTCTGCTCCAGCAGCTCCTTGGCGTGCTCAAGACGGACATGGTGCACATAATCCAGCCAGCTGATCTGATAGGCTTCTTTGAAAACGCGCGACAGATACACCTCGCTAAGCCGGAAATGTGCACAGATCATAGCTGCATCCAGTCCGGGATCTGCATAGTTGTCTTCGATAAATTGATGAATGAGCTGTGCCTTTTTTGTTTTGGCCTCAGCCTTGTTGATCAGATCGTCAAGCAGTGCAAATACGTCGTAGGTGGTGCTGCGCAGCTCACGAAAGTCCTGTGAGTGCATCACCTGCTCAAGTACGCTGTAGATCTCCGCGCTGGTCTCGTCCGGGCTGATGCTCACTCCGCAGGTAGCAAGAACCGACTCGAGTCTGAAAAAAACACCGGATCGGATGTGGCTCAGGGGAGCTCTGGTCTGCCAGATGCGCCGGTTGGTCAGCTCGTCGAGAACCAATACCGCCTCATAAAACTGATGATTGTTGACATACTGCATAAACTGCTTTTCCAGAATAGGCAGCGGTGTGCCGGCATGCTCCCTGTCCGGCATTCTGTTTTGCAGTGCATCCCAATCCATACGGTGCCAGCTTGTCACGGACGCATTCTGATCCATTCCGTGATCCCACGCAATCTGCACCGTGCGGTTCAGCTTCTGAATGTTTGGCGTTCCCTGCAGTGCCTGGCCTATCACACATCTCAGGCCCTTCGGCGAATCGTTCTGCAGCAGATGCTGCATGGCGTCTGTCAAATCATCCAGCCAGCCCCGAACACTCTGACCACGCGAAAGCCGGAGATTTGCCACACAGGCCGTAGCTTCACGCAGCGGAAAGAACGCAAACTGCCCGCGCAGCCGCACAATCGGCATCAGAAGTGCCGTGATTTCGTGCAGCGGCAGTCCTCCCTGAAAGGTCTGTGCTCCTGTACTGCGGCGCTTTGGCCCGAAAAGGAACATGACAAACCAGTCAGAGCAGAATTTTTCGCCATACAGCTCCCGAAGCTCGCTGTCTATGCGACCGGTGTGTTCACTATTATAGATGAATAGCTCCAGCTGAAGCTGAAGCTGCGTTTTCCTGCTTTGCTCCAGCTCGCCGCAGAGACGATCCACCTGCTGTTGAAGATCCTGGATATCTGGTTGCATGCCTTGGGTTCCGTCCTTTCAAAACATCAGACCGCACCGCCGGGCTGTGCGGTGCTTTGGAATAACAGTCCCGTTGTACAATGCGTCAGAAACCCCAAAAACCTGTTTTTCTGCACAGGCCGCAGCTCCGACAGGATGCCGGATTATTGGCAAAACCCGAAAAGCAGCCGGCTGCCGCCCACATTGCATCGTACACTACTGTTTAAAGTTTATCACAGCCTGCAGTTGTTTTCAACAAACACACAACAAACGGAAAGGAATGATTCACATGAGCAAATACAAAGCGATGATTATTTATTCCTCTATCACCGGCAACACGGAAACCATCGCAAATGCCTTTGCCGAAACCTTCAGAGAATACAACATCGAACCCACGTTGAAAAAGCTCGAAGGCAACTATGTCGGCGAAAAGATTCTGGACTACGGCCACAGCGACTACGACTTTCTGGTTGTAGGCACGCCGGTAATCGCATCGATTCCCTACCATGATCTCTATATCCAATATGGTGCCCAGGACGATTACGGCTCTCGCAGCTTTGGCGGCTCTCAGGGCCCCGGTTCTCATGCAGGCCTGCCCGGTGAAGAGGGCGGCATCGGTACCGGAAAACCCGGCGAACATGATCTGCACGAAGGTCCCGGCGGTCCTGATGGCCCCGGCGGTCCCGGCGGCCCCGGCGGTCCTGGTGGCCCCGGCGGTCCCGGCGGCCCCGGCGGTCCCGGCGGCCCCGGCGGAATGCCTCCGGCCGGCGGCATGGGAATGGGCGGCAATTCCAACCAGCACCGCATTGCCTTCTGCACCTATGGCGGTGTAGGCCGCGGGCCGGAGGAGGCAACCGCTTCGCTGGAACTGATCAAAGAGCTCTTTCAGGGCCAGGGCTTTGTCGGCTTTTTTGTCTGTCCCGGAGCCATCCGCTGGAACGACGCATCCGAGCGCATCAGCCATGAGCTGAAAATCAACAAGTTCCGTGCTCAGGAGCTCATTGCCCGCTATGTTGCCGGCAAGACGGAATATTTTTCCGATTACACCCCCGAACAGATGGAGCTCTTTGCGCAGGCCGCCTCCGAAGACCCAAAAGCCGACAGCTTTGGCTTTGCAACAATGGCTGACAATGATCCTCTTGGAACCGGAGAAAAAGGCTCCCACTTCTGGAGCTATGATCTGCAGAACCGTCCGAACGCCGACGACATCTATATGGCGCAGGCATTTTTAAAGGACATAATCGAAGATTACTACCTGACCACCAGCGGCGAACCAAACGCACCCGGCCCCGCCGTGTACTGGTCCATCAATTGAAGGAGGCTTGCGCAATGGGAAAAGCACTGATCATCTACACATCCATCACCAACAACACCGAGCAGGTTGCCCATACCCTCGGCAATACACTGGAGCAGTTTCACTTTGCCGTGGATTATGCCAAGGTTCTGCCCAAATATAAGGGTGGAGAAATCGCCGTCTACTATCCGGAAGATTATGATTTTCTGGCTATTGGCTGTCCCATTATCGCCGCTCTTCCCTATATCAACTTCAACTCCGCCGTTGGCGACCAGGACGACTACAAAACCCGCAACGTGCGTTTTCTGCGCAGAGAAAGCCGGACACCCAAAAAACGCTACGGCATTGCCTTTACAACCTATGGTGGAACCGGAAACGGTCCTCGTGAGTGCATTGCAACCCTTGAAATTGAAAAGAGCTATCTGCGCAGCTATGGCTTTACTCCCGTGGGCGAATATGCCTGCTGCGGCAAGGAGCTGCGGCACAACTCCGTGGATAATCTCGGCGGAATGCTGAAGATGAACATCCCCGATGCCCAGGCTCTTATGAGCCGCTTCAAGGAAAACCCGGACGATGAAGAATTCAAGCACATGAATCCGGAAATGATTGAAAACCTCAAAAAGCTGTCCTCCGTAAAAGACGAAGAGAGTTTTGGCGGAAATTTGTTTGCAGTCAACGATCCTCTTGGTATCGGCAAGCCCGGCCAGAACTTCTGGCACTATGACATGCAGATCCGTCCGCACGAGCGTGATCTGAAAAAATGCTCAATCTTTATGAGCAATATCATCCGGGACTATTGGCTGACCGAAGACGGCGAGCCTCGCGAGCCCGGACCCGTTTATCGAAATATCTGCTGAGGCTGTATCTTCCAGCCAATCCGATAATACCGGTTATTGCAGAACACCCATCCTCCGGTTATTCGCTGACCGGCCTGAGAAAGGAAAAAGAATCATGAAAAAAATCATTGCTCTGCTGCTGACTCTGGTGATGGTCTGCGGACTGTTTGCCGCCTGTGCCAAAACCGAGACCGCACAGCAGACCACCGAGCAGACGGAAGCTGCCAACAATATCCAACAGTCTGAGTCCGCTGAAGAGCAGCCTTCCGCAGAGCCTTCCGAGGCTGCAGAAGCTGCAGCGCCCGCCGAGCCGGTTGAATCCTCTGAAGCTGCTGAGACGGCAGAAAGCAGTGAAGAGCCGGCTGCAGCCGCGGTTGAAGCCTATGACTATACCTATCGCCCTGCGGCTGAGGAACACGACACCCTCACCATGTATGCGACGGAAATCAACCTGATGGGTGACCTGGGAACCCTCGGCATCGATTCCTTCGACGACTTCGGCTATTATAAGCAGGTCGTCGAGGCCACCAACATGGATCTTGAAGCCCAATACGTCTCCTTCTTTGCCTGGTCTGAGCTGTATCCGCTGTGGATTGCCGCAGGCGAATGGAGTGACATTGTCCTGGGCGGCAGCTATACCGGCGGCCTGGAGCAGGGCGTAGAGGATGAATTTGTTCTGGATCTGACAGACTATGTTGAAGAAATGATGCCCAACTACTACCATCGCATACTCGATCACGACTATGTATCATCCGCTACCACCGACGGCCGCTGGCTTGATGTAAAGAGCATGTATGATGAATTCAAGACCAATGAGGGCCTTCTCATCCGCAAGGACTGGCTGGATGCAGCCGGTCTGGATGTGCCGGAAACCTGGGATGAGTATCACGAGGCCATGGTCGCCTTTAAAAACCTGTTTGATCCCGAATGGGTAGTATATATCACAGGCTCCTGTGCTCTTTCCAGCTTTGGCGGTCTGAGTGTTCCCTATTATAACGTCGGCCAGTCCAACATGCCCTTCTACCAGAAGGACGGCACCGTATATACCTCGCTTATCAGTGACGAGTATCGCGACTACCTCAAACGTCTGAACCAGTATTGGAACGAAGGGCTGCTGAACCCGGACTTTCTGAGTGAAACCTATGATCCGCACTCGCAGTCCTTCAGCGGCTGGATCACCGGAAACAACATGGGCATCTGGACTGAAAACATCGAAGGTCTGGGCACTACGCTGAGCTATGAGCTTCCCGAAGGGTTTGAAGCCCTGCCCGTGGTCGGTCCCAAGGATTACGAAGGCCAGATCAACGCAAATGCACAGCCGACGATGGGCGACATGCCGGGTCTGCTGGTAACAGTCGAAGCATCCGATCATCTGGAGAACGTACTCAGCTGGGTCGACTACTGGTTCTCGAATGAGGGTGCCAACACATACAACTACGGCGAGCTCGGTGTGGACTATACGCTTGACGAAAACGGCGAGCCCACGTTCACTGATGCAATTATCAACAACGAGTTTGGCATGACCGTAACAAGCTATATGCGCTGCCGCTGCCCCTACGCCGTATTGGCGGGCTATGGATACCGTGCCCGCACTGCCTTTGAATACAATGACACGCAGCTTGCTGCCTGGGATGTCTGGACCGCGGCCGTCGAGGGCAGTCAGGTTCTTCCGCAAACCATGACTATGGACCTGGCTCTGAGCAACGAGCAGAATATTCTGGTCAACGACATCTGTACGCTGGCCGATGAATGGGTTGCCAAATTTGTAATCGGCGATCGCGACATCGATACCGAGTGGGAAGAATTTGTCGGCATTCTTAAGAATATGGGCATCGATCGTGTCGTTGAAATCGAACAAATTACACTGGATACATATCTGAACGGATAATCTCTGTGCGGACTTTCTGACAAACAAGCGGGAGAAACATGGATTTCTCCCGCTTGCTTTTATCTTCTCCGCATCAGGCACGATCCAGAATGCTCCGGACAGCCGTCTCCGGCAGCCGATGAATCGGAATAACAGGTGTCGGGTCTTTCTCACAGGAGCCAAGAGTCAGCTCGTACCATCTCACATCGTGCCATTGTCCGGCCTTATAGCCGCAATGATGGTGTGTGGCCGACAGAACAAACCCCATGCTCTCGTGCAGGCGGGAGCTCGCCTCGTTGGGCACCGTAACAACGCCGTATACGTTTTTCACACCCTGCAGCTGCAGCAGCTGCAGCAGCGCGCGGTACATTCTACGGCCCAGACCCATCCCGCGTGCGGAAGGAGCGAGATAGATCGATGCCTCAGCACACCATTGGTAGGCTGCGCGTTCAAAGGCGCGATGCGCATAGGCATAGCCCAGAATCCGATTGTCTTCCTGCCAGACCAGATAGGGATACTCCGCACCAAAGGTCTCCATGCGCCTGGCAAACTCTTCGTTGCTCGGCAAGGTATACTCAAAGGTGACAGATGTATGAATGTAGTCCGCATAGATTCCAAGCAGCTCCCCGCAATCCTCCGGGACGGCAAAACGAAGCGCCATGGGCAACTCCTCCTTTTGTTCCGGATATTCTCCTTGTTCGATGCAATCCTTTCTCAGCCTATGGTAGCACAGTCCCACTGCACCGTCAATCGCTCCGTCCGGGCCGTGTCCGCAACTCACCGATCTTTTCTTTTCCGGGCAAAATCGCGCAAACCGCCGTTTTGACTGTTTCCTTGCTTGACATTCCGCTCCCGTCTGCTATAGTAATTGTTGTGGATTCTGCATTTGCTCTGCAGGAACACAATCACATATGCCCTGTTCTTTCAATTTATTCATGAAATCAGGTTCTGCCATGCGCTACATATTCCGTCTTTTTCGCATCCTGCTCGCTCCGATGGTCTTGGCGATTTTGCTCACTGCCTCCGTTTCAGCCACAAAGCCGCAGCCCGTTCCGGATGCACCTCCTCCGCCCCGCTTTCCCGGAAGTATCCGCGAAGAACAGCTGTTTCCGGGCTGTCTTGTTTCCCCCGCTCCGCCGCCGCACGGGCCTCACCACGGACACACCTACACCTGCAGCACATCACCGGCTACATGTCTGAGCCCGGAAATCAAAACCTATCGCTGTGTGCACTGCGGCCACGCCTTTCAATGGACCGGCAATCAGCTGGGAAACCACAGCTATTCGCCACCGCAGGTCATTCCGCCCACAGCCGCCTCCCGTGGATATACGCTGCGGACCTGCGCGCTGTGCGGCGAACAGGAATGCACCAACATCACATACCTTGAATATGGTGACGAAATCCGTTTCCTGATATACCACGAGGTAATGCCGCAGGCTTATATCGACAATCTGCGCGGCAGCCGGTCTATGTTTGTCTCCTCAGAAAACTTCCGCAGTCAGATGGAGCTGCTGAAGCAGGAGGGCTGCTATGTCATGCGTATCGAAGAGGCCACCGATGCGCTGATGGGGCTGCAGCCCATCCCGGCACGAGCTGTGTGCATCTGTTTTGACGACGGCTATAAATCCAATATCGAATATGCAGCGCCCATTTTGCGTGAATACGGCTATCCCGCCGTGATTTACGTAACCATGTACGCTCTGGGCGGCGACTATCAGCCGGAGTTTGACCCGCGCGGCATACAAAAGCTTTCCCTTTTTGAATATGAGCCCTATCGCGATCTGATTACCCTTGGCTGCCATACATGGTGGCACCATCTGGATATGCGCAGCTGCTCTCTTGAAGAGCTGCAGGCTGATTTTGAGATGTGCCGTCAAACCTACCCCGACTATACCGAATATTTTGCCTATCCCCTCGGCTGCTGGACACAGGATATTGCACAGCTTCTTGCTCAGCTTGGCTTTCGCTCGGCTGTAACCACCGAAGCGCGTCCCGCCCTGTTGGGTGACAACCTCTACGGCATCCCCCGCTACGGAATTTACGGATGGTATACCGATCAGGACCTTTACCGAATTCTCAACGACCCCGGTCCGCAGCATATCCGCTGAGATCCCGCTGCAGTCAGCGGTGCAGCTCTCCGGCACAATATTCTGCAATGAAAACTCGCACATTTCTCTTCTCCTATGGCTGTTGAATGCACCCTGCGCAGGCCGGTTTTCGGCTCGCAATTAATTACCTACTAAAACGGTGGATATTTATGCCCGGCCCCTTGAAAAGGGGCCGGAATTATGCTATTATTCTGCTGAACGAGAAAGCGAGGGAGCTATATGCTGAAATTGACCGACCTTTGCGTAGCCGGAGACACCGGCGGCGAGATCCTGAAATCCATCCAACTCGAAATTCCGGACCATCGGTTTGTGGTTATCACCGGGCCGAACGGTGGCGGAAAAACCACGTTGGCCAAGGCCATCATGGGCATCATGCCCGCCAAAAGCGGCTGCATGCAATGGCAGGGTCAGGATATCACAAATCTGAATGTCACGCAGCGGGCCAGGCTGGGCATCGGCTACAGCTTTCAGCAGCCTCCGCGCTTTAAGGGCCTGCGTGTATGCGACCTTCTGAACGTTGCTGCCGGCCACGAGCTCACCCGCGACGAATGCTGCAGCCTGCTCACCCGTGTTGGCCTTTGCGCAGGAGACTATCTCGACCGCGATGTAGATACCAGTCTGTCCGGCGGCGAGGTCAAGCGCATTGAGATTGCAACCATTCTTGCCCGAAGCTGTGATCTGATGATCTTCGACGAGCCCGAAGCCGGCATCGACCTGTGGAGCTTTCAGCGCCTGACCGAAACCTTTCAAGCCATCCACAGCGAGGGGAAGGCAACCCTGATTATCATCTCGCACCAGGAGCGCATTATCCGCCTTGCCGATGAGATCATTCTGCTTTCTGCCGGGCGGGTAACGCGGCGCGGTTCCGCAGACGAGATCTACCCGGCCATCTTTTCCGACACGATCGGCGAATGCAGCTATCTGGGAGGTGCCAAAGCATGATTGAGCTGACCGACATTCAGAAAAGGATTCTGCAAACAGTAGCCGGCCTGAAAAACCGGCCGGAATCCGGTGCGTTTAATCTGCGGCTCAACGGTCAGGGCTCCGGCCGCCGCAGCACCGAGCATATCCGTATTGACCCGAAAACAGACAACCCCGGTATCGAAATCCATATTCAGCCCGGTACAAAGGGTGAATCGGTCCATATTCCCGTGCTTCTGACCGAATCCGGACTGAAAGACATGGTCTACAACGACTTCTATGTCGGTGACGGGTCCGATGTAACCATCGTAGCCGGCTGCGGCATTAACAACTGCGGCTGTGACGATGCGCAGCACGACGGCGTTCACACCTTCTACATCGGCAAAAACGCGCATGTGATCTATACCGAAAAGCATTATGGCGAAGGTTCCGGCGGCAAGCGAATCATGAACCCGCAGACCGTGGTCTATCTCGACGAAGGTGCCTCCATGGAAATGGAAACCGTGCAGATTCGCGGCATTGACGACACACACCGCTCCGTCAAGGCCGAGCTGAAGGCCGGATCTGAGCTGGTAGTCACCGAACGCATTCTTACGCATGCGCAACAGAGCGCCACCTCTGAAATGACGGTTCGTCTTATCGGACAGGACGCAAAAACCCGTGTGATCTCACGTGCTGTTGCCAAGGACGACTCCACACAGATATTCTATCCGCGCGTAATCGGCGAATGTGCCTGCTTCGGTCACGTGCAGTGTGATGCCATCATCATGGATCACGCAAAGGTGCGCTCCATTCCCGAAATTTCTGCCAACCACGTCGACGCCAGTCTGATCCACGAGGCCGCAATCGGCAAAATTGCCGGTGAACAGCTTCTCAAGCTCATGACTCTGGGCCTTACTTCCGAGCAGGCCGAAGAAAAAATTCTCGAAGGATTTCTGCGCTGATGCCTCAGCTGACCGTCATTGCCACAGGCAAGCTCAAAGAACAATATTACCGTCAGGCGGTTCAGGAATATGCAAAACGTCTGGGTGCACATGCACAGCTCACGCTGATCGAGCTGCCGGAGCAAAGGCTTCCGGACAACCCAAGTCCGGCTCAGATTCACTCGGCACTCGAAAAAGAAGCCGAGGCTGTCAGAGCCCGGCTTCCAAAAGGTGCCTATCTCGTTTTGCTCACGCCAGAGGGTCGCCTGCTTTCTTCTGTTGATCTGGCCGACCGTATGGCTGCGCTGCAGGCCGGCGGGCGCAGCTCCATTGTCTTTGTACTGGGTTCAAGCTACGGACTCTCCGACAGCCTCAAATCACAGGCGGATCTGCTGCTGAGCATGTCAAAAATGACCTTTCCGCACCATCTTGCACGAGTGATGCTGCTTGAACAGCTATACCGCAGTCAGAGCATTCTGTCCGGAAGCCGCTATCACAAATAGGCATCTTTCCTGCTCTGTACCGGATGCCGCAAAGTCGTCATATGGTCCCCTGCGGGCCTGCCCTGTTAACAATTCAGAACCAGCGGGAGAAATCACGAAATGCTACGATTTCTCCCGCTGAACTGTTTCAAACGCTCCTGTTTCGCAGATCAACGCACTTTTTCAGCTGCTTTACCGTATTCTCATCCAATGCGGCTGAGAATGTTCTGCAGAATCTGCGCTGCCTCTGCCCGAGTGATTGTGTTGTCTCCGAGGAAGACATAGTCTGACCCGGAACGATAGCCGTCAATGCCGCCGCAGGACTCCAAAAAGGCGCAGAACGGCGCATAGCTGCTGTCCTCCGGCACATCCGCAAAGCCGTGTGTCTGACGGTCAGGCAGCCCAATACCGGCCTGTTCCTGCGCATATTGCAGCACAAGTGCCGTCAGGCGCGCGGTTTCATAGCGAGTCAGCGGCTCGAAAATCTGCGCGTGAAGCGACAGAGTCCCGTTCAGAAGTTCGGCTCCGGACAGCCATTCTGTTCCCTGTGTTTCTGTCCGGGGAAGCAGCTTCAGCTGCTCGGCTGCGTATCGATACAGAACAGTAAGATATTCGCCGCCGGTAATTTCTTCTTCGGGTCGAAAGCTCCCGTCCGGCATGCCGCTGATCAATCCGTTATCTGCCGCATATTTTACGGCATTGTAATACCAGTCATCCTTCTGCACATCCGAAAATTCTCTGTCCGCCTGTTGCTCTGCCGGACGAATTGTTCCAACCATCCGCGGGCTGTCGGAGATTTCGGCACCGATGAGAATCACCGCACAATCCTGCCAGGAGGCAGGACGCACCCCTGAAAAGACAACCGTATTGTTTTCGGCAGCAGCCTGGGCTACATAAATCGCGTCGCTCAGCCGTATCTGATATTCCTGCGGCTTTCCGGAATCATCCAGCTGCGCCGGAACGACCAGCAGCAGGCACTCTCCGGAGACATTCTCCGTGCGCATTGTTAAGGACATGCTGTCGTTGCTCCAAGTCATCCCGGTCCCGGGCTGCGGATCTGTCCGGATCGGTGCTGCTGCCACGACCCCGATGCTTAGTATAAAAAGCAGCACGACCGCTTTCATCAGGCATTGCAAAGTCCGTCTCATTTCCAATCCCCCTCGTTTCTCTTCGGTATGATACACAAATTCAGACCGGGTTGCAAGAGTTTCGCTCGGTCTGAATTTCATTGCAGGGTATATATTGACGAACCCGGTGCCGGTTTGTATAATTTAAGGCAGTTTGTGAATAAATCGTAAAATCCCTGTGTTTTTTCTTGCAGGGCCGCCAAGGAGCCACCCTTATGACAACCATTCCTGACTATCTTTCCGCCAGCGCAGCCAGTTTCCCAGACCGCGTTGCCGTGTCAGACGGCACAGAGCAATACACCTTCAGCCAGCTTCAAAGCCGGGCAATGTCTCTTGCCGGTCTGATTGCATCTGAAGTCGGGCCCGGCAGCTTTATCGGCGTATATGCGCATCGCCGTGCCGACACAGTGGCCGGCATGCTGGGTGCTGTCCTGGCCGGATGCTGCTATGTTCCGCTGAACCCCGGATATCCTGCCGAAAAGCTGCGTCAGATTCTCCAAGATGCGGATATCCACGTAATTCTTGGCTCACCAGACGAAAAAGAGTACCGTCCCGAAGACCTCGGCTGCTCTTATATCGACTGCTCCGCGCCCGGGCCGGATTCGCCTGTCTGTCTGCCTGCCGTTTCTGCCGATGATCCCTTATACCTGATCTATACCTCCGGTTCTACCGGCCGGCCAAAGGGTATCCTGAAGACACATGCCGCCATGGTCGACTTCATCGAAGCCTACGTGCAACGCTTCGGATTCGACAGCAGCGAGGTGCTTGGCAACCAGACTCCCTTTGCCTTTGATGCCTCCGCCAAAGATCTCTACCTGATGCTGAAAACCGGCTGCCGCATGGAAATCATTCCGTCCGGGCTGTTTTCCTTTCCCGTCAGGCTGATCGAATACCTCAACAGCAGGCAGATTACCATGATTTCATGGGTTCCCTCGGCTTTGGCACTGGTATCAAGAATGCGTACCTTTCGTGACATCCTTCCCACCACGCTCAAGCGGGTCTTTTTTGTCGGAGAGGTCCTTCCGAAAAAAGAGCTGGACGCATGGCGCGAGGCTCTGCCAAACCTGCAGTATGTCAATCTTTTCGGTGCCTCCGAGCTGGCCGGCATCTGCTGCTGCTACGAAATTCAGCCGGGGCAGTCTCTGCCTGAGGTTCTGCCGATCGGCAAGCCGCTGGGCAACTCACAGATTTTTCTGCTGGGCAGCGACGGCCTGATCACGCAGCCCGGCATCGAGGGCGAAATGATCGTAAGCAGTGGTGCTCTGGCCCGCTGCTACCTGAACGACCCCGAAAAAACCGCTGCAGCTCTTTATACCATGCACATTGGCGGTGAAGACCGCCGCGTGCTGCGCACCGGCGACCTTGCAATGTATGACACACAATACAACCTGGTCTACCGCTCCCGGCGCGATCACCAGATCAAGCATATGGGCTACCGCATCGAGCTTGGCGAAATTGAGGCCGCAGTAAATGCTCTGGACTGCATTAACGAATGCTGCTGCCAGTATGACACAAACCGCAACCGTATTGTTGTATTCTGCACCACCTCGCGCAGCGACCTTACTCTCCGTTCTCTCAATGCGGAGCTTCAGGCAAAGCTTGCCGACTATATGCTGCCCGGACGCCTTATTGTACTCGACGAAATGCCGCACAATGCAAACGGAAAGCTGGACCGCACCGGGCTGAAGGCCCGTTTATAAGGAGGCAGTATGGATCAGACCACTCTCTTATCCCTGGGGCAGCAGTTTCAAACTCCCCTGTATGTCTTTGACCTCGACAGCTTTCGCCGGCGAGTCTGTCAGGTTGCCCGGGCCTTTGGTCCGGATATCCGGCTGTGCTACTCCATGAAGGCCAACCCCTTCCTGCTGGGCGGTCTTCCGCCGGAAATCAACTGCCTTGAGGTCTGCTCTCCCGGCGAACTGAACATCTGCCATCGGCTGAACGCAGACATGCGTCAGGTGATTTTTTCGGGTGTAAACAAAACCCGCCAAAACGTCCTGCAGGCTGTTGAGTGGGGTGTCGGCACCTTTACTGCCGAAAGCCGCCTGCATCTTGACTATCTTAACTCCTGTGCCGGGCAGGTCGGTCGGCAGATCCCCGTTCTGCTTCGCCTGACCAGCGACAACCAGTTCGGCATCGATGAGGCCGAGCTGCGCGAGCTGGTTCGGCGTCGGTCTGACTATCCGAACATCGAAATGGTCGGTCTGCACTATTTTTCCGGCACGCAAAAAAAGCGTGTGGGTCTGCTGCAGCGTGAGATGGATCGTCTGGAGCAGCTTCTGTGTGATATCGAATCCGAGTCCGGTCTGCGTATGCTTCAGCTCGAGTATGGTGCCGGCCTCTGGATTGACTATTTCGGTCAGGATCCCGAGTCCGGTGAGCTGGCTCTGCTGGACGAAGCTGCCAATGTCCTGCAGGCCCAGGCGGCCCGCCGCAGACTCACGGTTGAAATGGGCCGTTTCTTCTCTGCGCCCTGCGGAACCTACCTGACCACCGTAAACGACACCAAGATCAACTGCGGCTATGCCTATGCCATTTGTGACGGCGGAATCCACCAGATGAACTATGACGGTCAGATAAAAGCCATGCAGGTCCCGCCGCTGACAGTGCTCAATCCCACCGGGTCCCCTGCCCGGGACTGGACGCTTTGCGGCAGTCTTTGTACTCCGGGTGATGTGATGGTCCGGCGTGTATGTCTGGCCGGGCTGGACCGCGGCAGCATGCTGGCCTTCGGCCGTACGGGTGCCTATTCCATCTGCGAGGGAATGGCTATGCTTCTGAGCCGGGATCTTCCTGCCGTAGCCCTGTACAGTCAGGCCGATGGAGCACGTCTGGTCCGTGATCACCTTGCGCTCGACCCGCTGAACACTCCGGACATTCAAGGAGACAGCCATGCAGCTCATTACAAGCTATGATGCGTATACAGCACTTTTAGACGCCCACAGGTCTGCGTATGGTCGGCTGAACCACAACAACTACCACCTCAGCGATGAGCTGCACGCTCTGATCCGTGATGCCCGACTCAGCTTTCATATATGCGGTGACGTGCTGGTGCTTTTGCTGCGCAACTCCGGCTATGACGACCTGATCTACTATCTCCCCTCTGCACCAAAGACCGAATTTGACTGTAGCGTTCTCACCAGACCCACGCTGATATCCGTTGTGTTTACGCGTCAGACCGACCGGCTGCAGCAGGCCGAATCCTATTGGCAGACGCAGGGCTTTCGCTTTTATAAGGCCTCACGGTTTATGACGCTGGATGTTCGGGACATACCCCTTCCGCGACACACCGTGATGCTTGCCTCTGCCCGCGCCGAGGCCGAGGATTTTGCCGCATTGATTGCCGACAGCTTTTATGCCTATGGCGACGGGGTCCCCGACGCTGAAACCGTCTGGCAGGACATACAAAACGGCCTTGTACGCAAGTGCATCGCGAAGCCCGAGGATGTGGTCGCCGGCTATATGCGTACGGCTGCTCCTCAGGGCAACCACACCTATAACGAAAACATCGTCATCCGGCCCGAATTTCAGGGTCGGGGTTATGCAAGAGCTCTGTTTCAGAGCTTTGCCGACTGGTGCCGTACGCTTGACATACAGTATATGACGCTCTGGGTCAATCGCGGCAACACCGTGGCAGAGCAGCTGTATACATCCATCGGCTATGTCTGTTCCGGCAAAGAATCCCGGCAGTATCTCTATATCCCTGCCGATCAAAAAACAGGAGGATCACAATGAAAGAAAAAGTTATGGCCATTCTGGCTGAAGTCACCCCCGACGTGGACTTTTCTGCTGAAAAGAACCTGATCGAAGATGCGGTAATCGACTCCTTTGACATTGTCACCATTGTCAACGAGCTCAACGATTCTCTGGACATCGACATTCCCGCACGCGAAATTCTGCCTGAAAACTTCCGCAGTGCCGAAACAATTGTTGCGCTTGTAGAACGCTACTGCTGACCCATGGCTTTTACATCCTATACCTTTGCGGGCTTTTTGCTTGCGGTTTTTCTGGGCTATTTCCTGCTGCCCAAAAAAGTGCAGTGGATCTGGCTGCTGATCTGCAGCTATGTCTTCTATGCCTGTTCCGGATGGTATTATCTGGTTTTTCTGATCTATTCCACGGCGGTTACCTTTCTCACAGGTCTGGCTCTTGGCCGCACGGCAGAACAATCCGCCCGCAGGCTGGATCAATGCGGTGCCGACTGGACTCCGGCTCAGAAAAAAGAGCATCGTCGGAAAACCTCCCGGAAAAAGAAGCTGATTCTGATCTTGGGCCTTGTTTTCAATTTTGCGGTGCTGGCGGTTTTTAAATATTTTCTTGGCCCTGTCAACACACTGCTGACCCGGATATATGATCTGTTCTGCCCGGGCCACGTTATCAATCTGCTGTTTCCGCTCGGAATCAGCTTTTATACCTTTCAGTCGGCCGGCTATGTAATCGATTGTTATTGGGAAAACATTCATCCGGACCGCAGCTTCTTTCGCTATGCGCTGTTTGTCTCATTCTTTCCGCAGCTGATACAGGGTCCCATTTCACGCCACAGCAGTCTGGCCGGGCAGCTGTACGCTCCGCACAATTTTGACTATACCCGCTGCAAGCACGGTCTGGAGCTGATGCTTTGGGGATACTTCAAAAAAGTTGTGATTGCCGACCGAACGGCCATTCTGGTCAGCACAGTCATCGACAACTTCCAGAGCTACTCCGGCTGCATTATTTTTGCCGCTATTCTGTTCTATGCTCTGCAGCTGTATGCAGATTTCTCCGGAGGCATTGATGTAGCCCGTGGGGCTGCTCAGGTCCTGGGCATCGAGCTGGCCGAAAATTTCAGGCGTCCCTTCTTCTCTCAGAGTCTGAACGAATTCTGGCAGCGTTGGCATATTACTCTGGGTGCCTGGTTCCGCGACTATGTCTTTTATCCTCTGGCCGTGAGCAGGCAGCTTTCCAGGCTGGCCAAACGGCTTAAGAAACACAGCAAATATCTTGGCAAGGTACTGCCAAACGTTCTGGCCTCGTTTGTTTCGTTTGTCATTTTGGGCATTTGGCACGGCTCACAGTGGAAATATGTTGCCTTTGGCCTTTATACCGGCGGCATCATTGCTCTTTCCACCCTGCTTGATCCCTGTTTTTCGCGTCTTAACGATCGTCTGCACATCAACACATCGGCCTTTTCCTGGCGGCTGTTTCGGATGCTCCGCACGCTGTTTTTTGTAACCATCGGGCTCTATTTTATTCGAGGAGCCGGCTTTATCAGTGCTCTTGCCATGCTCAAACGCACATTCCTTCAGCCCGGCTTTATCTATCTGTGGAACAACACTCTGGTAAACATCGGTCTGAACTGGCCCAACATGGTACTGGTGTTGACCGGCCTTCTTCTTATGATTACAGTTGGTATTCTGCAGGAACGCGGGCTTTCCATTCGTCAGACTCTGGACGGACAGAATCTTTGGTTTGAGTGGGCCGTGCTGCTGCTTGGTGTATTTGCCGTTCTGATTTTTGGCATCTACGGCACGGGCTACAATGCAGCCTCGTTCATCTATGAAACGTTTTGAGGTACGGATATGAAACAGAAACAACGCATCCGACTGGTTGCTTTCATAGTGATTTTTCTTATCCTGTCTGCTCTGCTGCCGCACCGCCTGAAATCCTGCGACGAAAACCGAAACACCCCAAAAGCCCGTGAATTTCTGGCAGAAGAATACGACTCTCTTGACGGTGTGTTCATCGGTTCAAGCTATGTATATTCTTTCTGGGAGCCTCCTCTGGCCTGGGAAAACAACGGTATTGCCGTGTTCTCCTATACCGCCAGCGGTCTGCCGGCCGCGGCAATGGAATACGTAATGGACGAGTGCCGCAAAACACAGCCAAATGCTCTGTATATTCTCGAGATCAAAACATTTCTGATGCAGCCTTCGGCCTCAGATCTGCATTTTCTGTTTGACTATATGCCGCGCTCGACAAACAGACTGCTGGCCATGCACGCCTGTGCGCGATATTCCGGTCTGTCTGCGGCCGAAGAGCTTGAGCTTTATTGTCCTCTGCTTCTCTTCCATTCCAACTGGGAAAGTGTTTATGACAACACCGATCTGAGCACCTGGGGGCTGAAGGGCGCGGCAAATTATCCCATGTTCTGGGAGCGTTATCCCATGACGCAGGGTCTTGAGCCCGACACGCAGGAACTAAGCCGGACGCAGCTTGATGCCCTGACCAGCATGCTGGACTATTGCGACCGCACCGGAGCGAACGTCCTTTTTGCAGCCACGCCAAGCTTTATCGATTCTGATCTGTATCTCAGTCAGATCGATACCCTCGGCAGGATGATCACCGACCGGGGTTATGATTTTATAAACTGTCTGGATCCGAACTGGGCCGGTGAAATCCGTCTGGACCCGGAAACAGACTACTACAATGCCGGTCACACCAATATCAACGGAGCTGTAAAGTTTACCGACGTGTTCAGCCGTTACCTCGCCGAAACCTACGATCTTTCCGACAAGCGCGGACAGCCCGGCTGGGAAAGCTGGGATGAGAGTGTATCCAGATACAAGGATATTATCTGGGAATTTGTCCCGGAACGTTATGGCCCCGTGCCGGCCGGGCCCAAGGCTGACAGTGCAGCCTGATTCTGGCTGTTTGTTCAAAAAATGACTGCCGCTGCTTCCTTGCGGCGCAGAATGTTGTTTGCTATAATACAACAGCAAGATGAGCTTTTGATGCCGCAAAGGGTCCAGGTTCGATCCTCTGCGGCATCTGATTATTCCAAAAGGAGATGGACCCATGAACGAATTTGAAACCTTTTATCGCGGTCAGTGGACCGAGCGCGAAAAGCCCTGTCTCGAAGAATATCTGGCCGAAGCCAGGGCTCTCGAACAGCGCGGTCCCATCGATGTCGACGCTTTGATTGCCGGCACCCTGCCCGAAGGGACTCCGGGCGTCGGACCCAAGCTGGTTGTCGACGGCCCCATGATGACTTATCAGGCCGGCAAATACGATCCCGAAAATCCCCTGTATTTTGATGACGACTATGCCCGCAGGGCCGGCTATCAGGGCCGGTTGGCATATCCCAGCTTTGCAGACCACGATGACACTTTTTTAACCGCCTTCCCCCATGCCGCACGGGATATGATGCTTGTGTGCTCTCTGAACCACAGCATGCAGCAGCTGGCACCCGTATATGAAGGAGATACGCTTTATCTCGTAAAAGACGCCATCCACCTCACCGACATCACTCCGGATACAGGCAGCGAATTCCGCAGTCTGGTCATTCGCTGCGAAGGCTCGATTTACAACCAGCATGGTCAGACTGTGCTCAAGGTCATGTTTGGTGCAACCGAAAACCTAAAGAGCTGGCTGCCCGGCAAGGTAGATCCATCTGTAAAGCCATGGATTTCCCCGGACTGGTGGAAGCGTCCCCAGCATGTCTATACCGCTCAGGATTGGGACACAATCAAAGCATATTGGCGCAGCGAGACCCGGCGCGGCTCTGACCCCCTTTATTGGGAGGATGTCAAAATCGGCGATATGCCCGTTCCGACTCTCGAGGGGCCCATCGAATCTACCGCCAATCCGACTCCGCCATATGGTATGGGAATCGGCGGCAGCCGAACCATGAAAAAAGAACTGCTTGACCCGTCTATGGCCGATGCCTTCACACTGGACGAAAAAACCGGTATCTATTTCCCAAAGGACGAAACCGTCCTTACGCCCACTCCGGCCCCCTATGTCGATCCCCGCAAGCCTATGGGCCCGCCTCCCGGAGATGCACCCGCCGACGGAGCAGGCGGTCCCGGCGGCCCTGCTCCCAAGGCAGAGCCCAAGCGCGGCATCTTTATCAACTTTGCCGGCCGTGATTTTGCCATCCGTCACATCAACAACTACATGGGCGACCATGGCTGGCTGAAGGAAATCGGCTGGGGCATTATGACCAATCTGTCCGACTATGGTTATGCCGATCTGCCCATGAACCCCGAAGCGCCAAACTACGTTGATCTTGCTCCCTGCATGAAAGGCCGTCACCTGAACGCCCATGGACTGCAGCACGATGTGATGATCATCCGTTCCCAGGTGTATGACAAGCTGGTGAAAGACGGTGAATATCTTGTCAAGCTGGCATTCTGGATGGAAACGCTTGATGGTTATGTCTATGAGCATGGCGCGGCTACCATTCGTCTGCCCCATCGCGAAAAATAACCCAAACTATATGCGCAGGCTTCTGCCGCACCCTGCCCCGGCATGCAGCTGCTGCAAAACGGATTTACGCAACTTCACATAAGATTCAGCGGGAGAAATCACAGATTTCTCCCGCTGTTTCCGGTATTTCGACTGTTTGTATTCCAAGGCAGAAATGGGACACCGGCGAAGTCCACAGACGAATTGTGCGGTGCTGTCCTAATCCATGACCTGAAAATGAAAGCCCGGATTTTCATGACCGGAAGCTTTCAGCACAGCCAAAAACCTTTGTGCATAATCACCCAGCGTGACAGACAGAGCCGAAAAATGCTCCACCGTCAGCACAAGATCCTTCTGGGCAGTCAGACAGTCGTGCAGGGCATCGAGGTTGTGCCCATACCACACAGGCAGGCCCAGAGCTGCAGCCAGATTTTCGTGCAGGCCGGATCTGCTTGCAACGGCAGCGCCATCGATTACTGCGTTCATGCGTTGTCCTCCCCATAAAGCAGGGTGAAGCTTTCATAGTGATCCTCGGTGTAATAGATGAGTCCGTCGTTGGAAAAGACAATCCGCTTTGCACCGCGGCTCGAGGCACCCAATGTATCAATATCACATTCGGTGTAGGTTCTGCCGGGAGCCTCCGGCAAAAGGCCTTCGTAGTTTCCAAAATGGCTGCCGCCAATACACTTGCCCGGAGCATAGGGTTCAAGGCTGCCGCCGGACCAACCCAGATCCTGTGCCTGCTGCTTGGTGATGAAATTGTCCGGCAAACGGCCATATTGATGCAGATACAGGGCAACATCATCTCTGGACGTATAGCTGCCATCCTCCGGCAGGAGCTCCGTTTCGCCCTGCGTTTCGTTAGCCTGCCCGGTTTTATCGGCAGTCTGTTCCTGTTCCCCGGCAATCCGGTCAGATGCGGCTTCTTCCTGCGTGTACTGCTGCGCCGTCTCCTGCATCTCCGGATCGGGCTCTGCCACAGCTCCAAAGGCCACATCGACAGCCGCGTCGATAGCTGCATCAGCCAGCTGCTGTGCCGTATCCGTCCCGCAGGCCGCCAGGCAGAAAATCAGTATGCATGTCAAAAGAAGGCTCAGCAGGCGAAGCGACGGTTGCTTCATTGGAATGCACTCCTTTTTTTGCGCAAATTCGAGCAGTCGCATGCAGCAGCACTTTGCCGGCAGGACTCGAAGCATCCGACCGGACAATACGCTGCCGCGCGGTAAACATGCGCCTTTGTCTGCTGCCTATCTTAGCACACTTGATGTCCCGGTGCAAGCAGGATCCTCTTCGTGCCGTCTTCTATGCCGGCCTGTGCAGGGCAGGCGGAGGCGGAACCCGCCCGGCCCCTCTCAGATGGCCCGCCAGGCAGTGTATTGTGCCGCAAAAGCAGGGCTGCAGCTGTCTGATGGCAAGATAATCAATCGGCTGCATCAGGGATGGCGGCTTTGGCAGCACAACCGCCTCGCTTCTCTGCAGTACCTCCGCTACAAACTGCGAACAGAAGAAATAGTCCTTTCGTTTTTCAATCACGCCCCGACGGCACTGAATCAGGCCCCGCACGGAATAGCGGAGCTTGTCGCTTCTGGCCAGCATGTCGGTCACAATGCTCTGCGCTTCAAGGTAACATGTTTCACTTACATAAACCGCAAGCAGCATGCATGCCATATTTCCGTGTCGGCCCAAATAGCCCGCAGTCAGCGATTCTCCGGCCAGCCCTGCCGGAAGCGCACGACCCGGCCGAAGCCGTGTAAAGCTGCAAAGCGTATCGAGCCTGCTGTCAAAGGCAATCGAGGCATGTGTATACTCTGCACCCGTTACAGCGCCGATCACCCGGGATAATAATGTTGTGGAGCGGGTTAATAGAATATAAATTATTTTCATTGCGCCAGACCTCCGGATGGATTCCTCCTGTTCTGTCTGGTATTATAGCACAAATTTTACCCCACCCGCTGTTCCTTAACAATTCCATGGAATTTCGTGCTTCCGGAATACATCACTTTTCAATCACACGCAGGACACAGAAAACCGGCATCCTCTGCATGGCGGATTTTTCTGAGGCTCTCCAGCCTGTCAGGCTCGCCGCACATTCCGGAAAATATGCCGAAAAAGCGGAAAAAACCACAAAAATGTGATCTCTCCCGCCAGGATGCCTTGCTGTATTCCGATGCGGTATATTTTTCACATACCTGTTTTTGTTTTTTGCGGGATCATACCTGCCGGAAGCACAATTTGCGGTGTATGCCGGGCCGACTCGCACTGTCTTTGCAGATCTGCCTCAGCCGCAGCTGTGCTCTCCGCAGCCGTGATCGCCGCAGGAGTGCTCCCCGTTGCCGTGATCGTGGTGTGTGCAGCGCACGTCCGGATTATAAGCCAGCTCTCCTGCCAAAAAAGCGCGCACTGCCTCATCTGCCTGCCCGCTCACACCGCCGTAGAGCCGAATACCGACATTGGCCAGAGCTGCCTGTGCGCCTGCGCCAATTCCTCCGCAGATCAGCGTATCTGCCCCCTGCTGCATCAGAAAACCCGCCAGGGCACCGTGCCCGTTTCCGTTGGTATCAACCACCTCGGTCTTAATAATCCGGCCGTCTGCAACATCATAGATTTTGAATTGCTGTGTGTGTCCAAAGTGCTGATAAATCTGACCGTCTTCATAGGTAACTGCAATTTTCATGGTGAGTACTCCTTTTTGTGTTGATGTTGAATTGTCATACAGCTGACGAAGCCTGCATCTCTGGCTGCACTGCGGCTGCTCAAACCCGTTGCATATGCGGCAGTTTCCGCCGGTAATGACCAGTTTTCTGCTGTAAACCAGGCAAGCCGCTATTTTTTTTCGTGCGCTTTCGTATATTTCCTGCACAGTAGACCGTGAAATGTCCATCTGTTCGGCGCACTGCTCCTGCGTCCGATCCTCGAGATCCATCAGGCGAATCACTTCATACTCGTCAAGCGTAAGCGTAATAGTCTCAATATTACCTCTCTGCTGCGGGCAAAAACTTCTGACTGTCGGTGCAGTACAGATTCTGCGGCATCTGGATGGTCTCGGCATGGCTGCCTCCTCTCTTTTCCGGTATATGCCGATTATAATTCCGTTTTTCTTAAAAGTCAAGGCTGTGCTGCCTCAATCCTGTCTCTGCAGATTCCTGCAAAACAAGCAGAGCTTTCGACAATCCCGTCTGTTTCTGTGGTGTTCCTCTTGATTTTTAGAATTAAAAACGTTATAAAGAATTTGGAATCGTGCCGCGCTGCGCCCCTGACCGGACGCCCCTGAAAACAACGCGGTGCTTTCCGCAGAATTTTGCACAATCCAACTTTGGGAGGAACCATTCATGAGCCATCGTTATGAAAAGCTGCTTACACCGCTCAAGCTGCCCGGGGGAGCCGTACTTCGCAACCGCATGGTGCAGCCAAAGTGTGCCCCAGACCAGAACCAGGGCCCGGAAACCTGGCCCACGGAGCAGTTCATCCACTTTCACCGCGACTCTGCCCGCCGGGGCAACTCACTCGTAGTAGTGTGTGACGCCGACCGTCCCCAGGTCCGTTCCATGCCGGAGGACCACGATTTTGCACACTCCTACCACTTTGACCTGACCAACCCGGCTACCAGCAACTATCTGTGCCAGCTGGCCGATGATGTTCACTTCTACGGCTCCAAGGTTGTTGTGCAGCTCTCGCCGGAATTTCCGCAGGGAACAAGCCTGGGTGGAAAGAATCCGGATTTTATGGATATGGGCAACGGTCGCATACCCATGCCTCCCTCCCAGCCGGCCACAAAAGAGCAGCTTCGGCAATCCATCGAAGCCTTTGTCGCCCGATGCAAACGCTATCACAGCTGGGGCTTTGACGGTGTAGCCACCGGGGTAGTCGGGCTGGAGCACGCCACCGACATCCGTACGGACGAATACGGCGGCAGCACCGAAAACCGCTGCCGTTTTACTCTTGAGCTTTGCCGTGCCGTAAAGGAAGCCTGCGGCAGAGATTTCATCGTTGAAATCATGATGATGGGCGAATGTCCCAAGGGTGGCGGCATGACACAGCTAAAAGAAGGCTATTTCCTGGAAGACACCATTGCCTTTGCCAGACTGGCCGAGGGCTTGGTCGATCTGATTACCGTGCGTGAAAACGGCGCACCCAAGTCGCATCCAACCGGCTTTACCTTTGCAGAGCACCAGCACGACTGCATCGGCTATACCCGAGCCATGAAAGCGGCAGGAGTTACCATTCCTCTTGCTGCGGCAGGCGGCTTTCAGGATCCCGGCGAGATGGAAAGTCTTCTGCAGGCAGGTGACTGCGACCTGATCAGCATCGGCCGCGGTCAATTCACCGACCCCGACTACTACACCAAGGTTCTCGAGGAGCGCGGTGAGGACATACGTCCCTGTCTGCGCTGCAACCGCTGTCACGGCATCCGCAGAGGCCCCTGGCACTCAGTGTGCGCCGTAAACCCCACCTTCAACATGGAATGCAAGCTTGATCACATGGTCCACCCTGCCGAAAAAAGCAAGCGTGTTGCTATAATCGGGGGAGGTCCTGCAGGAATGCAGGCTGCCATTACTGCAGCTGAGCGGGGTCATCAGGTAACCCTGTTTGAAAAAACCAACTATCTTGGCGGTCAGCTGTTCCATGCCGATGCCTTCTCCTTCAAATGGCCCTTTAAAAATTATCGTCTGTGGCTTATCCGTGAGATGCAGAAAAAAGGCGTTTCCGTTCGTATGAACTGTGCCCCGACTGCAGACGAGCTCAAGGCCGAGGGCTTTGACGCACTTCTTGCTGCTACCGGTGCCAGGGCCAAAATTCCCAATATCCCCGGTATGCACCACGCCGACGGTTCGCCTGCCATTCGCACCTGCCACGACATCATCGGAAAGCATGAGCAATTGGGGCATCACGTAATCATGGTAGGCTGCTCGGAAACCGGTATTGAAACCGCCTGCTATCTTGCTCAGAACGGGCACGAGGTTACCTGCCTGACCCGTCAGGATCGGCTGGCCAAGGATGCCTCTCCGCTGCACAGCATTACCATTGCCTTTATCAAGACAGACGAAGACGGCTATGGCAGCATGGTTCCATACTGGGAGCATTTTGACAACCTCAAAGGCATCACCAGAGCTGTCACCACCTGCGTGACGGACAAAACCGTTACCTATACAGACGAAAACGGGCAGGAACATACCCTGCAGGGCGACGATGTGATCGTCTGCGGCGGTGTGGAGCCATGCACGGATGAAGCCCTGGCCTATGCGGGCGTTGCCCCGGAATTCTATCTCATCGGCGATGCTGCCGGTGCCGGCAATATCCGTGCGGGAATCCACTCTGCCTTTGGTGCTGCCAGCACACTTTAAGCAGCACCGCGCAAATACGCCCGGATAATCCCGCAAGCCAAAGGATTATTCGTTCATATCCCTTTTCCCGGTAAAAATCTCCTGCTGCTTTTTGATTTTTCTGTCTGACGCAGTCGAGAAAAACCCGGACGGTCCGCATAAAAAGACGCTGCGTCTGCTCAACAGCAGACGCAGCATTTATAATACAGCGGGTGAAGGGAATCGAACCCTCATATTCAGCTTGGGAAGCTGATGTTCTGCCACTGAACTACACCCGCGCGGCATAGCTCAGCATACCATGCCGGAAGTCCGTTGTCAAGTGGTGAAAGCAGCGCCGTGCAGTATCTTCAGCCACATTCGCGGCAAAGAGCAATAAAGGCATCAATTTCTTCGGATGCCGCATCCAGACTCATGCGCCAGAAATTTGGATCCGATATATCAATGCCCGCAATGGAGGCGGCATCCTCCACGCTGCAGGTTGCCGTTGCGCGGAGCATTTTTTTATACAAAGGCACAAAGCTCTGCCCCTCGGCCTGATATTTTGCGTAGAGCCCCATGCCAAACAGCCCGCCAAAGGCATATGGCCAGTTATAATAGCTCAGGTCACCGGAATAATAATGGCTCTTGCATATCCACATATACGGATGCATTACCTCGGGGTCCAGGCCGTCACCATAGGCTGTCTTCTGGGCCTGCAGCATCATTCCGCACAGGTTGTCCGCAAACAGGAACTGTCTGTCCCGCGTGTCGAAAACAGCCTTTTCAAACAGATAGCGTGAGTATATGTCGCAGATAATCTGGTTCAGGTCCATCAGTCGGCTTTCTATCAGAGTCAGCCTGACCTTTGGGTCCTCTTCCCGGGCTATAGCCGTTTTCATTACAAGAATTTCGTTGAATGTAGAAGCCGTCTCAGCCACGGGCATGGAATATTCCGTATTCAGAATGGCGTTGTCCTTCAGCTGCTGTGAGTGGAAGGCGTGCCCCAGCTCGTGCGCCAATGTGACAATATCGCTGAAGTCCCCGTTGAAGTTTGTCAGAATCCGGCTCTGCTTCAGGCTGTATACCTCCGCACAGAAAGCGCCGCCCGACTTTCCGGCTCTTGGATAGAAATCGATCCATGCATCAGAAAATGCGGTCCTGATCATTTCCGCAAGCTCATCGTCAAAGTCTCCGAAAATGTCCACCAGATAATCGCAGGCTTCTTCTATGGTGTATTTGCGGTTGTTTCCGCCCAGCGGGGCAAACAGATCATACCAGGGCAGGCCGTTTTTGTGTCCAAGATATCGTGCCTTTGCCTTCATGTATTCCCAAAATCTGGGTAAATACTCTGCAAGAGCTGTCAGCAGCGCGTCCAGTGTTTGCTTCTGCATGCGGGCATTTTTCAGTGCCTCGTCCAGGGGGCTTTCATAGCCCCTGAGCCGACAATGATTCAGCACCTCCAGCTTGATGGAATTCAGGCTGAAGGCCACAGCATCACGGATGCGGTCATAGGCTGCCAGTTCGGCCGCATATGCTGCTTTGCGAACATCCGGATCCGGATCATAGGCGCGATTTCGAATATCGGACAGATTTGTTGTTTCGCCCGCATATTCCACCGGAAGTGCAGATGTAAGGTAGTTCTGCATATCGCTCCACGCCGATGAACCGGAAATGCTGTAAAGTGAGATAATCTCTTCCGCCTGCTGACTGAGCAGATAGCGGCTGTCGCTCTGGATGCACTGCAGAAAATAGCGAAACTCTTCGAGACTCGGCTCGGCAGCAATCAGTTCGTCGAGATTCTGCGCTGCAATGTATTCACAGATTGCCGTTCTTGGTGCGGCCGTGCTGCTTTGGATGGCCTGCAGTCTGCCCAGACAGGCCGCAGCCTGCTCATCAGCCGCGTTGACCGCCTGGCTGAGCGACGCAAACAGTCCGATTTTGGCCTGTACGCGGCTGAACTGTTCAAGCCGGTCGATGGCAGACCTTACAACCTGTTCCGGCTGACCGGAAAGATCCTTTGCAAAGCTCTGCATCTGTCGTGCCTGTGCTTCGGCCAGGTCCAGATCCGATGCCAGCTTGGGATCGTCAAAACCGGAATACAGGCCGGTCAGGTCCCATTGTGTATTCATAGTGGGTTCCTTCTTTCGTCCGGAGATGCGCAAAATGCGGGTCTTGCAGGATCCGCCCGCAGCAATGTTTTTTGCAGCTGTGTACGGGCGGACAACGGATTTTCTCTGCTGTATGGAAATTATAGCACGTCTGTGCCTGTCTGCACAAGCCTGATCGTCCTATTTCAAGGCAATATCCGCAAGCCGATCACTTTGTTAAAACTTTCGCAAAGAATTTACTCCTTCCTGGCCGTGAAAAACTGGACAGGTTATAAAAACCCTTGTATAATGGGAGGGTTGAGTAATTGCCGTTTTTTGCGGTAGACATTCAGGAATTTGTGAACAGAGGTGATTCATAATGGCTCGCTCCTTCTTCGGCGGGGTACATCCCGACGACAAGAAGTCTTTGTCCTGCGACAAACAAATTGAGCGATTCGAAGGGCCTGCCCAGGTGGTTATCCCCATGAGCCAGCATATCGGCGCGCCCTGCAAACCCCTGGTGGCCGTTGGCGACCGGGTTCTGATGGGCCAGATGATCGGCGACAACCAGGGCCTTTGCGTTCCGGTTCATGCCTCCGTATCCGGCACTGTCAGTGCCATTGAGCCCCGGCCCCACACCGGCGGCGCTCCGGTTATGGCCGTGGTTATCGACAACGACAACCAATACGAGCTGTGCCCCGACATCCAGCCCCGCCAATCCATCGACGGACTGAGTGCCGACGAGCTGTGTCAGATTATCCGCAGCGCAGGTCTGGCCGGTATGGGCGGTGCAACCTTCCCGGTACACGTAAAAATCTCCAGCGGTCTGGGCAAGTGCGATACCATCATCGTCAACGCCTGTGAATGTGAGCCCTACATCACGGCAGATGATCAGCTGATCCGGGAAATGCCCGAAAAAATACTCGGCGGCCTGCGTGTTATCCTCAGGATCTTTGGCCTGCCAAAAGGCATCATTGCCATCGAAGACAACAAGTCCGAGGCTGTTGCCGCGCTGCGCCAGCATCTTCAGGGCAGCAGCGACATCGAGATTATGGTTCTGAAAACGCGTTATCCTCAGGGCGCAGAAAAGCAGCTGATCCAAACCGTAACCGGCCGTGAGGTTCCGCCCGGAGGCCTGCCCGCAGCCGTTGGCTGTGCCGTATTCAACGCTGCGTCCACCGCGGCCATCTACGACGCCGTCTACGAGGGCATGCCTCTGATCCGCCGCGTGATCACCGTCACCGGCTCAGCTATTGCCGAGCCGCACAACTTTCTGGCGCCCATCGGCACTCCCTTTCAAGACCTCATCAACGCCTGCGGCGGCTTTAAAAAGCCTCCCTACAAAATTCTCGGCGGCGGCCCGATGATGGGTATTGCTCAAAGTGACCTTCGTGTACCCATGATCAAAGGCTCAAATGCCATCACCTGCTTCAGCGAAGAAGACAGGATCGAGGTTTCCAACCCGCACTGTATCCGTTGCGGCCGCTGTGTAGAGCACTGTCCCATGCATCTCATGCCCCTCTACCTCTACAACTTCGAGCGCAAGGGTGATGCCGAGGGACTGATCAAATACAACGTTACCGACTGCATCGAGTGCGGCTGCTGCGCTTATGGCTGTCCTGCCCGCATTCATCTGGTTCAGGCCTTTAAAAACGGCAAACAGATTGTCAAGGATTATCAGGCCAGGCAAAAGGCCGCTGCGGAAAAAGCCGCAGCCAGGGTTTAAGGAGGTGCCGCATCGTGGAACAAGAAAAGCTTAACCTTACGGTATCGGTTTCACCGCATATCCGCCACGAAGACTCTACCCGCAGTCTGATGCTGGACGTAGTCATCGGTCTTGTGCCTGCCATGGTGGCGTCGGTTTATTTCTTCGGCTGGCGCGCTCTGTGTGTGCTGCTGGTAAGCGTGGCTTCCTGCGTATTCTTTGAGTGGGCCTATCGCAGGCTCATGAAAAAAGACAGCACCATCGACGACTGCTCTGCTATCGTAACCGGCGTTCTTCTTGCCCTGGTCTGCCCAGTAACCATCCCCTACTGGATTATCATCATTGGCGCATTCTTTGCCATTGTTGTTGTCAAACAGCTTTATGGCGGCATCGGTCGAAACTTCCTGAACCCGGCTCTGGCTGCCCGTGCCTTTCTGTTTTCCTGGCCCGTGGTCATGACCACCTGGGTTGCTCCGGGCACCTCTCTGAATCTGCTGTCCTCAAATGTCGACGTTGTCACCTCTGCCACGCCGCTGAGCTATCTGTCCTCCGGGCAGCTTCCGGCCAACAGCCTGCTTGAGCTGCTGATGGGCAATGTGGGCGGTTCCATGGGTGAGACCTCTGCTCTGCTGCTTCTGGCCGGCGGTATCTATCTGCTTGCCCGAAAAGTAATCAGCTACCGCATTCCCCTGTCCTTTCTGGGGACAGTTGCCGTGCTCACCTTCCTCTTCCCGCAGGGCAACAGCAATATCCGCTGGATGCTCTGTGAGCTTCTGTCCGGCGGTCTGATGCTTGGTGCCTTCTTCATGGCAACCGACTATGCAACAAGCCCCGTCACAAAATGGGGCCAGGTTGTATATGGTATCGGCTGCGGTGCACTCACTGTTTTCATCCGCTATTTCGGCTCCTATGCCGAAGGAGTAAGCTATGCCATTCTGATTATGAATGCCTGTGTCTTCCTTCTCGACAAAGTCGGCATGCCCCGCCGCTTTGGCGTCACAAAGGCAAAGAAAGGCGGTGCCCAATAATGCAGAAGACCAGCAATGTCGGCTATTACTGCAAGCTCACCCTGACCCTGTTTCTCATCTCTGCCATTGTTGCTGCGGCGCTGGCTGTGGTAAACGGCATCACGAAGGAGCCCATCGCTCAGCACAAAGCCGATGCCGCACGGCAGGCCATGAATCAGGTTCTGGCCGCTGATGCCTACACAGAAATAAACGGCTTTGCCGATTCCACCGGCACGGTTCAATCGGTCTATCAGGCCGATAACGCAGGCTATGTTGCCGATGTCATTGTCGGCGGCAGCCAGGGTGATATTGAGCTTATGGTCGGTATCGACGCCAGCGGCACAGTCACCGGTGTCAGCATTGTAGACCAGAGCGAAACCTCAGGCCTGGGCGCAAACTGCACCAAAGAAAGCTTCCGCAGCCAGTTTGTGGGTGCCTCGGGCACGCTGGCTGTCAGCAAAGACGGCGGCTCCATCGACGCGCTCACCGGTGCCACCATCACCTCGCGTGCCGTGGTCACCGGCGTAAACAACGCTCTGGCCTGCATAGCGGGCATCGGCTAAGGAGGGCTCGACATGAATGTGAAAAAACAATTTCGTGACGGCCTGCTGACCCAGAACCCCGTTTTGGTGCAGCTGCTGGGCATGTGCTCCACCATGGCCATCACCACCACTCTGTTCAACGGGATCGGCATGGGCATTTCTGTTCTGATCATCCTCACATGCTCCAACATTGTCATCTCCGCCATCCGTAAGATCGTTCCGAACAAAATCCGGATTGCCTGCTATATTGTTGTCATCGCGGCATTTGTTACCATGGTCGATCTTCTGCTTCAGGCCTTTTTGCCGGATCTGTCCAACTCTCTGGGCGTATTTTTGCCGCTGATTGTGGTCAACTGCATCATTCTCGGCCGAGCAGAGGCCTTTGCCGCCAAAAACACCATTGCAGCATCTGCGCTCGACGGCATCTTCCAGGGCTTGGGCTATACCATCGTACTCACAGTCATGTGCATCATTCGCGAATTTCTGGGCAGCGGCACCTTTGGGGCCGGCCTCATCGGCGGCATCGGCACAGGAGCCGGCATTCGCATCTTCCCTGCTGACTATGGTGCGGTTCTTCTGATTCTGCCCTTTGGCGGTTTTATGTTCCTTGCCTGTCTGATTGCCATCACACAATACTTCATGAACAAAGCCAAATCAAAGAACACGCAGGAGGAGGCGGCGAAATGAGCTTTTCCGGCATTTTTTCCATTGCCCTGGGCGCGATTCTGGTTGAAAACTTCATCTTCTCCCAGTTTCTGGGCTGCTGTCCGTTTTTGGGCGTATCAAAAAAGATGGACACTGCCATCGGCATGGGCGTGGCTGTTACCTTTGTCATGGGCCTGGCCTCAGCTGCCACCTGGGCCGTTAATCTGCTGCTGGTGCAGCTTGACCTCGAATACATGCAAACAGTTGTCTTTATTCTGGTCATCGCCGCTCTTGTGCAGTTTGTCGAAATGTTCCTGCAGAAAAACGTCCCCTCTCTATACACCGCTCTTGGCATCTATCTGCCCCTGATCACTACCAACTGTGCTGTTCTGGGTGTTGCCCTGCTGAACGTACAGAATGGCTATAACTTCCTCGAATCTGTGGTCTACGGCATAACCGGCGGCCTGGGCTTTTTGCTTGCCATTGTGCTGTTTGCCTCCGTACGTGAGCGGCTGGACCTCACCGCCGAATGTCCAAAGTGCTTTGAGGGCTTTCCCATCGCCCTGATTTCCGCCGGTCTGCTGGCCCTGGCCTTTATGGGCTTCTCCGGCCTGTCTGTGGGTTAAGGAGGATATCGCAATGGACACAATGAATATCCTGTATGCTGTGCTGATTCTGGGCGTGCTGGGCGCCGTGTTCGGGCTGGTTCTGGCTATTGCCTCAAAAATCTTTGAGGTCAAGGCCGACGAACGCCTTGAGCCTGTGCTTTCCTGTCTGCCCGGTGCCAACTGCGGCGGCTGCGGCTTTGCCGGATGCGAAGCCTATGCAAAAGCCATCTGTTCCGGCGAGGCCGAAATTGGCCGCTGCGCCGCCGGCGGTCAGGAAGCTGCCGATAAAATTGCTTCCATCATGGGTGTTTCTGCCGAAAGCATGGAAAAGACCGTTGCTTTTGTCCGGTGTGCCGGCGGCTGTGTAGGGCTGAAGGCCGAATATTACGGCATTGACGACTGCTCTGCAGCCATTCGTGTCCCCGGCAGCGGTCTGACGCTCTGCTCTACTGCCTGTCTGGGCTTTGGCAACTGTGCAAAGGCCTGCCAGTTTGACGCCATGCATATTATAAACGGCGTAGCTGTCGTAGACCCGGACAAATGCACCGGCTGTCTGGCCTGTGCCGACGCCTGCCCCCGCAAGCTGATTGTGCCGCGTCCCTACGCCAAGAAATATGCCGTTGCCTGCGCCAACAAAGACAAGGGTGCCGTCACCCGCGCCAATTGTACTACCGGCTGCATCGGTTGTAAAATCTGCGAGCGCAGCTGCGGCAGCGATGCTGTTCACGTAGACGGCAATCTGGCAGCCATCGACTATTCCAAGTGCATCAGCTGCGGTGCGTGTGCCGCCAAGTGTCCCAGAAAGGTTATCACCGATTTCTCCGGTGCCGCCAACGCTGCTGCAGGCGCATAATTGCACGCTTCTCCGGAATACGCCTGCAAAACGGACCTTTCCGAAGTTATTTCTGACATTTCAGTGGGAGAAATCATGCATTTCTCCCGCTGTTTTTTGAAAGAGCATCTCTGCCGGAATCTCCTGCGGCTCCCTCTTTTTTGGATTTTCACTTGCATCTTGAAGAAGATAATGCTATCATATCGAAGTAAAGTACGGGCAAGAGCCCGACTCCCAAAACACGAAAGGAAGCACATCATGAGCGAACACAAACTCCAGACCTTCCGGCGGAATGTCTTTACGCCCGAAGAAAAGGCCGCCATGGACGCCTGGGTAAAGGGTGAAGGCAAAAAATTTGAAATGCCGCCCGCTGCGCAGCCAAAAGACTTTGACACGGTCTCGGGATACGAAATGTACTATTACGCCAAGGGCTGGGACCACTGGAACCCCCTCTACTACGACTACAACTACGCCAAAAACACCCGTTGGGGCGATGTCCCCGCCATGGCCGGCATGCGCGAGCCTATGGGCATGGCCATGCTTCCCGCCGAGGTTGGCTTTGAGAACACGCCTCCCCGCGAAGAGGCCTATGTCGGCGACGGCTACGACTTTGAGCTCTACTACTACAAGCCCATCTTCTCCGGTGACAGCTTCTACACCAAGCCCGGTGAACGTGACTGGGTTGACCTGACCAACGACGGTTCCACCATCCGTTTCTTTATAACAACCATCACCTCCTATATGTACAACCAGAAAGACGAGCTGGTCTGCAAGGCTGTAATGCACTGGCCGCAGTTTCTGTCCAAGTTCGAAGACGGGACCGTCATGTCCCGCGACGAAATCATGCAGTGGCGGCGCGAGCAGATGATGAAGTCCGGTGCCGACCCCCGCAAGAGCGAATACATGCATCCCGCCCACAAATACACTGATGCCGACTGGGACTTCATGAAGTCCATCTGGGCCAAGGAAAAGATCCGCGGCGCAGACACCCTCTATTGGGAGGATGTCAATGTCGGCGACGAGCCCGCATGGACCTGCGAAGCTCCTGTAACCGACTACGATGCCCGCCGTTATACCGGTATGCACCACACTGTAGGCGCCATCGCCGGCGATACCGTACGCGACATGGTGATGGGCAAGCGTGTGGAACGTCACTTTGTCAAGGGCGAAGACGGCGTATATCGCCTGCCGGAAAGCCCCCGTACGCATTTCCTCAACTTTGTCGGCCGCAACTTCTGCCGCCGCCTGGTTACCAACTGGATGGGCGATGACGGCTTCATCTGCAAGATGGGCTGGCGCATGGTCAACGACTATCCACCCGAGATGCAGTTCAACCATTTCCCCGAAGGTCATTTCCGCGAATCCTGGCTGCTGAAGGTTCCCTATCTCAAGGAAAAAGGCGCCTTTATCAACACGCATGGTACCGGTCCCGACTGTGCTATTGTCAAGGGCTATGTCACCGACAAATGGGTTGAAGACGATGGCCGTCACATGGTCATGCTCACAGTCTGGTGCGAAGACCTCGATGGCAACTACTTCCAGGAGTGTGAATTCTCCGTAGTTCTTCCCAGCCGCAACGACCACTGATCGTTCATAAATTGCCCCTCAGGCCGGCAAACAATCCGGTCGAGCAGGACCGTCTTTGATTGACCGCCCTCTCGCAGCACCGTGCGTACCGACCGCTGCACGGCGGTTCAATCGTATAAATACAAAGACTCGCAACAGCTCGGGATGTCGAAATTCCCTGCTGTTGCGAGTCTTTTGCTTGTTGTGGTGCGGGTATGGGGACTTGAACCCCAACGCCTTGCGGCACGGGAACCTAAATC
>CAVHXA010000003.1:0-120775 GCA_963639765.1 Oscillospiraceae bacterium
ATTTCCTGTATACTTGAACATTCATCCTGCAGTCTCAACAATGTAGGCTATTTTTTGAGCTATACTTCGTGTTCTTCCTCTTCCGTTCCCCCGTCTCGCTAACCGTAATATTGCTTCGTTCCTCTCTGGCTTCCTGTGCTGCACGGAAAACATCCTCTGTAATAATCGGTGGATGACTGTCCTTCACCTGAAACTTCTGTCCCTCTATTACAGAATCTGTTAATATAACGGTTCCTATATACTTTTCATTCGTAAGAAGTTTATCAATGGTTCTCTTACTCCATTGTTCTTTTCCGGTAGGGGATGGTACACTCTGCTCTGCAAGCTTTTTTTGAATTCCCAAGATGCTTGCCCCATCAACGTACCAACGGTATATATCACGAACCACCTGCGCCTGTGTAGGCTCAATCACTAGATTCCCCTCATCATCTTTCACATATCCATACAGTCTTTTATGGTAGTTTCCTGAGCTTCCGTTTAGTGCACGATTCCGAAGCCCCATCCGAATGTTCATGCTTCTCGACTCGTTTTCTGCCTGCGCGAATGACTCTGTCACTGATATCAGCAGATCATCATCAGCCTCATCTGTGTCTAACCCTTCTTCGTCAAAAATAACACGTACACCGGCTGCCTTTAGCCTTCGCAAAGCCTCCAGTGTATCCACGGTGTCTCTTCCAAAGCGGCTGATGCTCTTAGTCAGAATTACCGATATATGATGTGCCTCTGCTTCATGAAGCATGCGCTCAAACTCACGCCGGGGTGATTCTCCCCTGGCGGAAGCGATATCGATAAATACGTCTGTCAACTTCCATTGGTCAACATTGGCGACTGCTCTTGTAAGTGCTGATATCTGCGCTGAGAGGCTGTATAGTTGGTTCTTCTCGTTACTACTAACTCTGCAATAAAGACCTACGTTCCTTCCTGGTTCTAACCGCTTTGACGGTATATACCATATTTGAGGACTCATTGCGCCGCCTCCCTCCTTTTGCTTTTGCCTAATTATATCAAAATTTGTTATGTATGTACAGTAGGCTGTTGTTGGCTTTCGGACACTGTTTTTTCAATATGTATGGTGTAATCAGCCGTGAAACCACTATATCTTGCGTGACAGCAATACTACCGTCTCAACATGTGCAGTGCGGGGGAAAAGATCGAAGGCTTCGGCGGTCTTCAGGTGATATCCCAGCTGCGTCAGACGAACCAGATCCCGTGCAAGCGTAGCCGGATCACAGGAAATATATACCATTTTTTGCGGCTGCATCTGAGACACTGCCTGCAGTACGGCTTCGTCCACACCTTTTCTCGGAGGGTCTACGACCAGAACGGAGGGATGCTCGCCGCGTTCGGCCAGCCGAGCCGCAATCGTACCGGCATCTCCGCGGAGAAACTCTGCGTTCCGTATCCCGCTGCGTTTTGCATTTTCCTGCGCATCCTTCACGGCGTCCGGGACCACCTCGACACCAAGAATCCTGCCGACGTGCGGGGCCAGAGCCAGTGTGATCGCACCGATTCCGCAATAAAGCTCCAGAACCGTATCGGCTTCTGTCAGTTCGGCCAGCTCGGCGGCGCGCCGGTACAGGCGTTCTGCCTGGACGGAATTCACCTGATAAAACGAGGCCGGAGAAATACGAAGAGAAACACCGCAGAGAACATCCTCAATCCACATGGGTCCATACAGGGGCAAAAATGTCTGCGACAGCACCACGTTTCCCGGACGCCGGTTTATGTTCAGACAGATGCTTACAACCGACGGTTCTGCCCGCAGTATGGAGTCGACCAGATCCTGCTCCTGCGGGATTCGCTGCCCGTTGATCACAAGACAGACCAGCGTCTGGCCGGGCTGACGCCCACAGCGAACGTGGATGTGCCGGACCAGCCCCTGCCCCGTTTTTTCGTCATAGGCGCGTATGCCCCACCGATTCATCCAGGCTGAGACAGCCTGCGCAGCGCGATCGGCCTGCGGGGACTGAATGGCACAGCGATCTATGGGAATCACCTGATGGCTGCCGGCACGATAGAACCCGACGGACGGCCGCCCGTCGGCACCGGGAGCAACCGGATACTGCGCCTTGTTGCGATAGCCTGTTATCTGCGGTGCGGCATGGATGGGTACCTGCGATATATGCTGGCCACCGATTCGCTGCAGGGCGTCGGTTACGCGCCGGGCCTTTGCCCGCAGTTCTTCTTCGTAGTCCATATGCCAGAACGAGCAGCCGCCGCAGCGGCCATAATAGGGGCAGGCCGGGCGGACACGATGAACGGACGCGGACAGAACCTCTTTTACACAGGCCCACACGCTGTTTCGACCGATCTTTGTGATGCGCGCCAGAACCGTTTCTGCGTCGAGCGCGCCCGGGACGAAGATTACCCGACCGTCTTTGCGGGCCACACCGTGTCCCTGGCTGGTATAGCCCTGAATGGTGAGTGTCAGCAGCTGCTGCTCACGAAGAGTGGAGGTGGATTCTGATTGTTTCACGTGAAACTTCCTTTACTCCGGCATGACAAAGCCATCGAGCGTGCTGTATGGCAGGGATACCTGCTGCACGCCGAGCGAGACCACGCCTGCCTGATAATAGATGACAAGACCGCTGCTGCTGAGATAGAAGCTGTCCGGGTCAAACGCCGAGGAAGCGTAGTCCTGCCAGTCGGCATACAGCTCCTGATCGGATTCGGACAAAACGGCAATAACCTGTGCGAGCACGATTTCCTCACGACCCTGCGAGGACATGCCCGGGAAAAAATCAGCCAGTGTAAACAGCCCTCCGCTTTGAACCTGAAAGGTTTCGGACCGAAGTGTCACACTGCCGGAATCGTTTTTCAGCGTGCGAAGAATGGAGAGGACCTGCCCCTTCTGGTACACCACCTGCGTGGTAACGCCAAGTCCCTGCGATGCGGCCTGTTCAGCCTTTTTTGCATAATAGGAGCTGATCTCTGCCGCGGCCTCCGCACTGCAGACGTTTTGCAGCGTCTGGTCCAGACCAAAGGCGTCCGACTCCGACAGCACAGCGGCAGGTACAGGGTCCTGCACCGCATCGGGCTCCTGAAGCGCGGTCAGATCTGTTTCTTCCTCGGGCTCCAGCAGCGGCATTCCGGACAGATCCGGCGGCTGTGCGGACTCGACATCCTGCAGGGCGTCGGTACTTTGCACTTCAGAAGGTTCCGACAGGGATCCGTCGTCGTTCTGCGCTGCCGCAGGAGCCTGCTGTATGTCGGAATCTGCAGCGGTCGATGCATTGTCGGGGATGCTGTCTGCGGTCTGCAGATCGACGCCTTCGCCGCTGTTCAGCTGCACAGAGCCGTCCGGTCCGATGCCGGCCGCTCCGATGCTGCACCCGCACAGGACTGCAGACAGACCAAAAGCTGCGATACAAAGCTTTATGTTCATAATTACTCCCTCCATAACGGCATTGTATCACAGCTTTTGCCCCCTGTCCACTTGTGCCGGAAGCTGCAAGGTGCTATACTGACTGCATCAAACGGAAAAGGAGATATCGCATGGATACAGAAAAAGCCTCGAATTCCTGTACGGGAGACTGCGCCAGCTGCGGCGCATCCTGCAAGGAAGGCAAGCCCACACCCCGCCATGCAAAATGCATCGTTGCCGTGGCCTCCGGAAAGGGCGGCACGGGCAAAAGCGTAATGACCTGTCTTCTTGCCGGCGAGCTGCGGCGGCTTGGCTGTTCCGTAGGCATTATGGATGCCGATCTGGCCTGCCCGGCTATTGGCCTGCTGCACGGAAACGAGTCGCCTGCCGACTCCGACGATAAGCTTGTCTTCCCTGTCTCGGCCGAAAACGGTGTACAATATATATCCATGGCAAACATATACGACAAGCCCGAGAGCCCGCTTCTCTGGTATGGCAAGGATCAGGCCGGCGGCGCAATGTATTTCTATACGGACGTAGACTGGCAGGACCCGGATGTTTTACTGGTTGATATGCCGTCCGGCTTTGGGGATATTCCCCTGCAGCTGTATACCGGCATTCCGTTTGATGCTGCCATTCTGGTCGGCACTCCGGACAGCCTGTGCGACCGTATGCTGAAAAAAACAAAAAATCTGCTTACGATGGTCTATATTCCTGTTCTGGGCGTGATCGAAAACAAAACCGGAGATGCGGAATCCGCGCAGCAGCACGCCAAAAACTGCGATCTGCGTCTTCTGGCGGCCTTCCCGACCGACGGGCCGCTGGCTCTGGCTGCCGAACAGGGGCAGCTTGCGTCCCGCAGAGCACCGGGCCTTACCGCCCTGGCACGGATTCTTTCGGATATGGCTGAGAATCGGCAGAGCCCATCAGACGGCTCAGAAACGTGATACGGTATTCGCCGTGCAGACTCTGCCCAAGGCAGTGCGGAGCAGACCGGGAAGGCGGGGAGCCCGGATTCTGTGCCATGCCTGCCCATGCGCGGGTGGCGCGGGCAGCCCCACACTTTGGCGAGGAGCCCTGCATTTCCGGAACGCGCGGAAGCGGCACGGTCTTCTTTTCCGGCTGCTCACTGGGCTGCGGCTATTGCCAGAACGCACCCATCAGCCTGTATGGAAAGGGCCGTACGGTTACCGTCGCGCAGCTTCGGCGGATCTTTGTCAATCTGATTGAGCAGGGTGTGCACAACCTCAGCCTGGTCACGGCTACGCATTTTCTCCCGGATATTCTGCAGGCTCTTCCAAAGGATCGGACTCTGCCCATTGTCTATAACACCGGCGGATATGAGACGGTTCAGACCGTTCGTGCTCTTGCAGACACAGTGGACGTCTGGCTGCCGGATCTGAAATATGCCGAAACCGAGCCGGCCGAACGCTTTAGCCATGCTCCGGATTATTTTCCCACGGCGACTGCGGCGATTCAACAGATGGCTGCACAGACCGGACCGCCGGTTTTCAACCGCGAGGGAATTCTGATGCGCGGTGTGCTCATACGGCATCTTGTACTGCCGGGGTATGTGCAGAACAGTCTGAAGGTGCTGGACTGGATTGCCGATACATTTCGGCCGGGCGAGGTATTGGTGTCTCTGATGGGCCAGTATGTGCCCTGTGGCCCGCTCGCCGACACTGCTCCGCTGTGCCGCACCGTCACCGCCGAGGAATACGGGGCTGTGCGCAGCTGGATGATGATGCTGGGCCTTGATCACGGCTATTGGCAGGATCTTTCCTCGGCCGATACCGATCAGATCCCGGCCTTTGACGGAACTGGAGTTGAATGAATTTGAAGCTGGAAACCATAACCCTGGACGAAAAACGGCACGTATCGCTGGTTGCCGTATTAAACAGCTGGAGCTCTGCCACCTTTGGCGTATACCCAAAGCGCGGGGCTGTGATTGTCTGTCCCGGCGGAGCATTTATGACTCGCGCTGCCGGCGAAGGAGAACCGATTGCACTGGCGTTTGCCGGCTCCGGCTATCAGGCCTTTGTATTACGCTACGGCATCGGAAAAAATGCCGTGATGCCAAACCCGATACGCGATGCGGCGCTCGCTGTGGCCTGCGTACGCGACCATTCCGAAGAATGGAATATCGATCCGGATAAAATAGCAATCTGCGGCTTTTCTGCCGGCGGATATGTTGCGTCCGCTCTGGGTACCATGTATGTGCAGCCGGAGATACAGGCCCTGGTCGGACGCACGGCAGAGGAGATCCGGCCCAATGCACTGATCCTCGGCTATCCGCTGACCACGGTTGAGGCGCTCGACAACGTGGTTACAAGACTGCTGTCGGACAATCATATCGAGGAAGAGCTCTTTCGCCGGTATTCTCCGGTTGAATTTGTTGGGCCGCACACACCGCCGACCTTTTTGTGGAATATCTTTTCCGATACCATGATTCCGGTCGAAATGGGCCTGCGGTTCTGCCAGGCGCTTGCAGCAGCGGACGTTCCGTTTGAGCTGCATACCTTCCAGCAGGGCAGCCATGGCTCGTGCCTTGGCAACGAAATTACCTCGCTCGGTGACGCTTCTCTCGAAAACGAACAGATTGCACAGTGGTTCGCACTGTGTCAACAGTGGCTTTTACAGCTGTTTGGCCCGCCGCGCCTTCCGCAGGGCACCAAGGTCGGCTTTGTGATGCCAACCGGCGAACGCGCCCATCCGGGGCAGAACAATTTGCCTGCCAGTCTGCTCTGAGGCAGCCTCGCACAGCCACGCCTGCGGCAGCTAGCGGATTCCTCCCGCTGATGCATGGTCCCTGCCGGATGCTGCGGCGATTCGCCTGCCCTGCTCCGCACAGCACCGGGATTTGCGGCTGTTTCACGTGAAACATGATTGTATTTCCAAAAAGGCTGTGCTATAATGCAACCCACCATGTGTGTCAGAAGGAGGCAGTTCCAGTGGGTCAGGTGATTGCAATCGTAAACCAGAAGGGCGGAGTCGGAAAGACGACAACCGCCGTAAATCTGACTGCTGCTCTGCACGAACGGGGCCGCCGTGTACTGCTGTGTGACTTTGACCCCCAGGCCAACGCGTCCTCAGGCATGGGCGTCGGTCGACACGACAGAAAAGACGGCGGAATCTATTCTGTACTGATCGGACAGACGAGCGCGGCAGAGGCTGTGGTTCACACACTCTATGGAGATCTGCTGCCCTCAGCTGCGGCTTTGTCCGGAGCGGGAATCGAGCTTGTAGACCTGGGCAACCGGGAGTTTCGTCTGCGGGATGCGCTTGCGACGATCAAAGACAGCTATGATTATATCTTTATCGACTGCCCACCCTCGCTGGAGCTGCTGACCCTCAATTGCCTGTGTGCCGCAGACGGCATTCTTGTGCCGGTGCAGTGCGAATACTATGCGCTCGAGGGCCTGTCTGACCTGATGACCACTCTGCGGGCCACAAAGCGCAGGCTGAACCCCGGTCTGCAGATTTTTGGCCTGCTGCTTACCATGTACGATGGACGTACCAATTTTTCCCAGCAAGTTGCTGATGAGGTTCGCGCACACTTTCCGGGCAAGGTGTTTCACACCGTTATTCCCAGAAATGTGCGCCTGAGCGAGGCACCCAGCCACGCCATGCCGGTCACGGCCTACGACCGCGCGAGCCGCGGAGCCGAGGCATATCGGGCACTTGCCGGGGAGATAGGCGGTTAACATGAAGGAAAAAGGATTAGGACAGGGGCTGAACGCTCTGTTCGGAGACGATTTCAGCCTCGAACAGCAGGACGATGCTGCCCGGACTATGCTTCCGCTGCACCGGGTTGAACCCAACCCGGACCAGCCCCGAAAGGATTTCGACGAGCAGGAGCTGCAGTCTCTGGCAGATTCGCTGGCCCAGCATGGCATGATTTCACCGATTGCCGTGCGGGACATGGGAAACGGCTATTATCAGATCATTGCGGGTGAACGCCGGTGGCGCGCGGCCCGTCTGGCGGGGTTTACGCAGATCCCCGCGGTTATTCTGAATGTAGACAGCCGGCAGGCTGCCGAGCTGGCTCTGGTTGAAAATCTGCAGAGGCAGGACCTCAACCCCATCGAAGAGGCAAGAGGCTATCAGTCTCTGCTTGAGCAGTTTTCGCTTACGCAGGCCGAGGTAGCCCAGCGGGTGGGAAGGTCGCGCAGTGCTGTGGCCAACACGCTGCGGCTGCTGAATCTTCCGAAAGAAGTGCTGGACCTTATCGAAGCCGGACGGCTTTCGGCGGGGCACGCCCGGGCCGTGTTGAGTCTGAGCGGCGAGGATGATCAGCTGCAGCTTGCGGCACAGATTGTCGCGCAGGGGCTTTCCGTCCGCCAGGCAGAAGCTCTGGCAGCCCGCATGCTACAGCCCGAAAAGCCCGCCGTGCAGGACGAAAACGCGCCTTATTGGGCGGATTGCTGCCGCACGCTGTCCGGCGCGCTGGACCGAAAGGTCCGGATCCGACCGGGCCGGAAAAAGGGCGTAGTTGAGCTCGAATACTACAATCTCGAGGATTTTCAGACCCTATACGATGCCCTGCAGACCCTGGGCAGAAGGGAGCATCGGCGTGGATGAAAAAAAAGCCCCGGTTTCCCGGGGCGAAGACGGACGGGTTCCTACCAGACGCAACAAAAACTCGCTTCTGATATATGTGTCGGTGCTTTTTGCCGCGGCCTTTCTGCTTGTACTGTTTTCGTTCCTGCTCTCGCAGAGGTCCAGCAGTCAGACCATCTCCACGCTCAGCCAGACCAGTGCCACGGCGGTTGGGCGCGTGCAGGAGCTTGAAGCCGCATATGCACAGCTGAACGAAGAAAACCTTCGGCTGAATGCCGAGATCGAATCACTGACCGAAGACCTGTCCGACCTGCAGTCTGCCTATGACGCAATGAGCCGGCAGAGCTCCGATACGGAGGATGCGCTGGCGGCTGCCCGTACGCAAAGCAGCGAGCAGCAGGCCGAGCTCGAGGATCTGCAGATGCAGCTTGCCGAGGCACAGGCCCGTCTTGATGACCTGACTGCCGCTGCGCAGGTGCAGACGCTTCTGATGCAGGGGGCACAGGCTGCGTTGTCCTCAGACACAGACGGCCTCAGCACCGTGCTGGCTCAGATTGACGTCAGCCGGCTGGATTCCAATCAGCAGACCCTGTATATGCTGCTGAACCAGAAGCTGACGTGGGCCGCCGGCAGTGAGCATGCACAATAAACAGCAGGGCAAACCCGTGAAGTATGTCCGCAGATTCCGGCAGTCGTCTCCGGCAAAAGCCGGTTTTTCCCGGCGGCCGAATCAGGACTTTTTATGTTATGGGGAGGATTTTCATGAAAAAGTTTTTTGCAGAGTTCAAGGCGTTTATCAGTCGCGGAAATGTCTTGGACATGGCGATCGGCGTGATCATCGCCACCGCGTTCGGCAAGATTACCACATCCCTTGTAAACGACGTATTCATGCCCTTTATCGGCTGGATCATCGGCGGCGTTGACCTGACGGAGCGGTTGAATATCCAGGTAGCACCTGCGGTTCTCAACGAAGCCGGCGAGGTCATAAAGGAAGCAACGGTACTGGGCTTTGGCACCTTCCTTGGAACCATAATCGACTTTGTTCTGGTTGCCTTTATTGTCTTCTGCATCGTAAAGGCCTTTAACAAGGCCCACGATCTGTCCGAGGCCCGCCGCAAATCCGCCGGAGAGCCTGAGCCCGAGGAAGAACCCGGCCCCACAGCCGAGGAGCTTCTGACCGAAATCCGCGATCTGCTGAAGGAACGGAAATAACGCGTTTCGCGGAGTCCGGACAGTCCGATTTGTCTTTTCTGCGCCGCGAAGGCGCTGCCACGAAAGGCGGTTTTGTATGGAATACTATCTTCCGGAAAAGCCCCATGATGACTTTGTCCCGGCTCTGGTCGGCTTTATTCTCTCCATGCTGCTGAGCGTTGTGCTGGGGATTTTTCTGGGCTATGGCGTCAGGCTGTATCTGGGCGGGGATGAAGAGGTCGCTCTGACATACACCTATACCGAGCGTATGGCCGCGGCAAAAACCGCCTTTTCTGCCGACATCTATGACTATCAGATTGCGGCGGTTCCGCTGGCACAGGACCCGGGGGTACGAGTGGTCCGCGCTGCCGACGGCAATCCTGTGGTTGTGCTGGCCGACGGTACCCGCCATACACCGGAGGAATACTTTTCCGAAATCCGTCCCGTAGAGACGCAGACCGGGCAGGAAATGGCCGTAAGCGTTGGCGACGACGGTCTGGAAACCTTTTCCGAAACCGGCGGAGAGAGCGTAACCATCTCTGCGCAGGACGTCATAGACGCCGTATACCGGATTTTTGCGGGAGCGGAGACTGCCCTGGCCGACTATACCGATTCCGCCGGCGATGCCGTGGAGGATGTAACCCTTTGGAACATAGCGGCAGACAGCGACGGAAACGTATATTTTTATCTGTATTATGACTATGCCGGATTTATTGCCATAGCCTATAATCCGAGCAACGGCTTTGCCCAGCGCACAGAGCCCATACAGCTCATGCCGCAATGGTATTTTGACTATGCCTACAACATCGAATAGATCCCGTGTGCTGCTGGCTCTGTCCGGCGGCGTGGATTCCACCATGGCGGCGCAAGCGCTGCTGCGGCAGGGCTGCGACGTAACGGCACTGTATCTGATTCTGCACGGCCCCGGACTTGCAGAGGTCCAACGGGCCAGACGCTCCGCGCAGGAGCTTGGTGTCCGGCTTATAGAGCTTGATCTGCGGGACCGCTTTGCCGACCGGGTGATGCAGCCCTTTCAGGAAGCCTGGGCTGCCGGAAAAACGCCCAATCCCTGCGTTATCTGCAACAGGACCATCAAATTCGGAGCTCTGCTTGACTTTGCCGAGCAGGAGGGCTATGCTGCCCTTGCCACGGGCCACTATGCCCGCACGGTCACGGCCCCGAACGGGCGCACACTGCTGCTGCGGGGAACGGATCCGCATAAGGACCAGAGCTATTTTCTGGCGGGGCTGAATCAGCGACAGCTGGCCTTTGCCCGTTTTCCGCTTGGCGACTGTCAGAAATCGCAGATCAGGCACACGGCAGAACAGGCCGGGTTTTCCGCATCTGCCGACCGCGAAAGTCAGGATGTCTGCTTTCTGCCGGACGGAGACTATGCGGCCTGGCTGGAGGCTCGGGGCTTTGCCTTTACTTCCGGCAGCTTTATCACGGCCGACGGAACCGTTCTGGGCCCGCACCGGGGCGCCGAACGCTACACGCCCGGTCAGCGGCGCGGCCTTGGGCTGGCTTTGGGCAGCCGTTCCTATGTTACGGGTCGGGCAGGCTGCGATGTTGTCGTCGGGCCGCCGGAGGATCTGTTCTCCAAAACGGTTTTTCTGGGGCCGCTGAACTGCATCGCCGAGCCCTGCCTTACCGGGCCAGCCGAGGTTTCGGTCAAGCTGCGCTATCGTCAGACTCCGGCCCGGGCCGTGCTCACTCCGCTGGAACACGGAGCCCGACTTGATTTTTCAGAGCCGCAGCGCGCCCCGGCACCCGGTCAGCTGGCTGTGTGCTATCAGGGCGATATCGTATATGCCGGTGCGGAGATTCTTTCTGCCGGCAGGATCAGATAACAGAACACCATTCTGGAGGTAAATTTATGGTACTCGAACACATCCGTCAGCTGCTTGCCGAGCAGCTGGATTATGACATCGAACAGATTACGGCCGACACCAGCATCATCGACGATTTGGGCGCAGACTCCCTGGATATTGTAGAGCTGATGATGGACGTAGAGGAGCAATACGGCCTGAATGCCGAAGAAGAAGACCTGATGGGCATCAAAACCGTGGGCGACGTGGTCCGGTTCATCGAGGCACGCATCTGATGAAGCAGCCTGTTCTTGCCGTGGTGCTGGCCGCAGGAAAGGGCACGCGTCTGCACTCGGCAGAAAATCCGCGGCCCAAATGTCTGCGTCTTGCGGCGGATCGACCGCTGCTGGCCTGGGTGCTCGACGCACTGAGCTTTTTGCCCCAAAACCGGATTATCCTGATTGGCGGTTATAAGCGTGAGCAGGTTTTTGCCGCTTTTCCCGACTGCCTTCATGTCACACAGGAACCGCAGCTCGGCACGGGTCACGCCTTGCTGTGTGCCCGCGACTGTCTGACAGACTTCAACGGGACGGTTCTGGTCTGTTATGGCGATATGCCTCTGCTCAGGCAGCAGACCTATCAGGCTCTGCTGGACCACCATTTCGCTTCGGGTGCGGCCTGCACGCTCCTTTCCGGAACCTCCCGGCTGCCGCTGCCCTACGGCCGTGTGCTGCGCGATAAAGACGGCAGCTTTCTTCGGGTTGTGGAGGATCGCGACTGTACGCCGGAGCAGCGGGCCATTGATGAGCTGAACTGCGGCATCTATGCCTTTGACTGCCAAAAGCTGCTGCCCTGTCTGTATGAGCTCAGAGCCGACAACAGCCAGCACGAGTACTACCTTACCGACGTGCCGGCCCTGCTTCGGGCCGGGGGCGAAGCCGTCCGTGTTTTCTGCGCTCCGCTCGAAGAACAGCTTTTGGGCGTAAACACCCCCGAACAGCTGCAGCAGGTAGAGGATATTCTTCGTGCGCGCGCGAGCGCCAACAGCTGAGCCGACACCGCACAGAAAAAAGACGAAACCCAAACGCAAGCGGGTTTCGTCTTTTTTGAATATGCAGCCGGTTAGTCGGCAATATAGGGCAGCAGGGCGATATGCCGTGCGCGCTTGATTGCAACGGTCAGCTGGCGCTGATGTCTTGCACAGGTTCCGGTTGTGCGGCGGGGCAGGATCTTGCCGCGCTCTGAGAGATAGCGGCGAAGCTTTGCCGTGTCTTTGTAGTCGATGAAGTCGATCTTATCCACACAGAAGTTGCAGACCTTTCTGCGCTTCCGGGTTCTGTTTCTGTCGTTGGCCATAACGATCCTCCTTTGTTGTGAGGTTAGAAGGGCAGCGCGTTGTCGTCGTCTTCCAGGATGGAAAAGTCTGACCCCGCAAAGGAAGCGGTTCCGGTGGAACGGCTCTGATAGCTGCCCTGATATGCGCTGTTCTGGTAGCTGCCGGACGCGGCGGAATCGGTTCCGCCGGATGGCTGAGACTGCGATTTGGAATCTGCAAAGTAGACGTTGTCTGCTACAACCTCGGCGGCGGTACGCTTGTTGCCGTCTTTGTCGGTGTATTTGCGGATCTGCAGACGCCCGGACACGGCCATGGGCTTGCCCTTGCTAAAGTGCTTGCAGACAAATTCTGCCGTGCTGCGCCAGGCCACGCAGTTGATAAAGTCGGTTTCCTTTTCCTGGGCGTCTTTGGACTGGAAGTCGCGGTCTACAGCCAGGGTAAAGGAGGCTACAGCCAGCCCGCTTTGCGTGCGGCGCAGCTCCGGGTCCTGGGTCAGCCGGCCCATGATCACGATGTGGTTCAGCATAAGGCAGCCTCCTTACGCTTCTGTTGCAACGATCAGGTGACGCAGGATACCGTCGGTGATGTTGAACACGCGGCTGAGCTCGGCAGGAAAGTCGGGCTTCATCTCACAGGTCATCAGCACGTAGTAGCCCTCGGGCAGATCGTTGATCGGGTAGGCAAGGCGACGTTTGCCCCATTCGTCGATGCTGGTGAGCGTGCCCTCAGCTTCGACCATGGACTTGAAACGTTCGACCAGCGCAGCAATGCCCTCTTCGCCCTTGGCAGGGTCGATGATGTAGAGGATTTCGTATTTCTGGGAAAGTTTGGCCATGATTGCACCTCCTTCTGGACATTTGGCCGCCGCCTGAAACGGCGGCAAGAAAGGTTGCCCGCCCAACAGGGCAGACCATTTTATTTTATCTCTTTTTTCTGTCTTGTCAAGCAGAAATTCCATGCATGCATCGCGCGTGAGCTGTCCGGCCCGCACGTGTATCTCGCAAATGAACTTTATGCAAACTTAACGAGTTTTTGAACAAAATATGCTTGCATTTCGGCATTTTGCTGGTACAATGTGGGCAAGCAAATACGGCAAAACCGGCGCAAGCCGGCGACGCAAAGCTATAGGGGCCCTCTGAGCCAGCCAGTTGCCACAGACATTCGATGTCGATGCTTTTGCCGTGGGATTCTTCTGTCCGCACGGTTTTTTCTTTAGCTGCCGATATCCGCGCAGTGTCTTCAGAATGGCGGCTGGCCCGGGCTTGCGTTTTTGCAAAGCTGCGGGCTTTTTTGCGGGTGTTTGCCGTGGATATTTCACAGGATGTGCGCAAACGAAAAGGAGGATCTCACATGAAGAAGGTAACCCGTTCATTGCTTTCTGCTGTTCTGATCGTCTGCCTGCTGGCAACCGGCGTATGGGCAGCCGAGCCCGCGCCCGCGGCCGGAGCCGAAGATACCGCCATGCAGCGCTGGAGCGAATGCGGCGTTCTTTCCGCCGAGGTGCAGGACCCCAACGAGGAGATGACGCGCGAAAAGCTGGCCGCGCTGCTGGTACGGCTGCTGAAGCTTCCGCAGGATTCCGGCGTTTCGGATCTGGAGCTGTGCATCGCGGCGGGACTGCTCGGAGCCGAAGAAACCGCAGATGCTTCTGCGGCGCTTTCCCAGTCGCAGGCCATGGTGATCCTTGGAAAGGCGCTTGGGCTGGAGCCCGTTGAAGACGCGGAGCTGGAAACCGGCTCCGATATGGACGGCGAGACAAAGGGCATGCTCGCGGCCATGGTTCAGGCCGGCATTGTGACCAAGGACGCGCTTGCTCCCGACAGCGGCATAAATCTTGCCTCTGTGGCAACTCTGCTCGACCGTGCCATCGGCACCTATGTCAGCGAGGACGGGGCGACCGTCACTGCCGAGGGCGGAACCGGCATCACGCTGGTTGTGGCGAAGAACGTCACCGTAACGGGCAATGTCGATACGCTGGTTGTCGCCTCCACCGAGAGCAGCGTCCGGATCGACGGGGCAACCGTTGCAAAGGTCAGCGTGACCGGCGAGAGCAGCACCGTTGTTCTGAACAACGCTGAGGTCAAAACCGTTGTCGCCAGCGGCGCGAAGACCGCCGTGGAAACCACCGGCACCACCAAGGTCGAGACGCTGAGCGTCACAGGCGCAAGTGCCGCAGTAAAGACTGCGGGCGACACAACCGTGGGCACCCTCACCGTCAGCGCGGCGAATGCCGCAGTAGAGACCGCCGGAAACACCAAGGTCGAGGCCGTTGCCGTCACCGGCGCGAGCACAACCGTCAAGACCGCCGACAACACCACGGTCGGCAAGCTGGAGGTCAGCGCGGCGAATGCCGCCGTTGTCACCGAGGGCAAGACCACCGTAGCCACGCTGGCCGTCAGCGGCACCAACACCGCCGTGGAAACCCGCGGCAGCGCGAAGATCGAAAGCGTAACCGTCAGCGAGCAGGCGGCCGGCACCACCGTGACCGCCGGCAGCGGGACCACGATTGCAAAGGTGGAAAACAAGGCCGAGGGCACCACCGTCACCGGCAGCGGCGAGGTGCAGAGCGTTGCCTCCAGCAAGAATCTTGCGGTCGAGACGCAGGGCACGCAGGTCGACAACGTCGGAGACGCGCAGATCAGCATCACCGGCAAGGATGGCACGGCCAACACGGTCGAAAAGGGCAGCAGCGCGAGCGTTGAAACTGCCGAAAAGGCTGTCGAAGAAGTACACGTCTGCAAATACTACCTCGACTCTTCGAAGGCCGCCACCTGCACCGAAGCCGGCTGGTACACCTACAGCTGCTTCTGCGGCGAAAGCTATACCACAACCGTAAATGCATTGGGGCACAGCTATACCTCTGAAATAACAACCCCTGCCGCCTGTACGAGTGCGGGCGTGACAACCTACACCTGTTCCACCTGCGGCAATACCTATACGGAGCCGATCGCGGCATTGGGGCACAATTATGTTGCCTCTATAGAAACTACTGGCATGAAGGCCACAATCACCTATACCTGTTCATACTGCAACGATAGCTCCAGCAAATCGTATGTTGTGAATCCTGCAAGCGTGGCTAGCATGCCCAGCGGTGTGAAAATCGTGGACAAAGACACCAGTGAAACGGGAGGTACTAATAAGTTTGAGATAACACTGGAAGACGAAGAAGCCTTTTTATATTTCACACAGGTGTTTGATTGTTCCGCAGCATATGAGGCACGTAAAGCTGCTGGAAATTCCAATAGCATCGAAAAATATAAGGCTGAAAAAAACTGTACAAATCTGAATATGTGGTATGGCGCTTATACAAGCGGCATTACAGTGAAGATGGCTTGTGATGTCGACTTGAATGGAATGACCGTTTCTACGGTAAAATTTGGAGGAAGCTACGGTCCGAACTTTGACGGCGATGGACATACCATCAGTAACGCAACAATGGAGGCTACATCCGAAAGTATAGGATTTTTCAATGGGAACATATCTGTTACGGATGTGACTTTTGATAATTTTACGGTTTCTGCTACTGGATGCACAAGCGCTGCTGTTGTCTCTGGATCCCTTACCGGACCAAACGCAATGATAACGGATGTTACTGTGAAAAACAGCACTGTAACCGGGGGCCGTTATACTGGCGCAATTGCAGGAGACTTTTATGGGAATATAACCGGATGCACAGTTGAAAACACCGTTGTTTCCGGTCAGTATAGAGCCGGAGGGATTGCTGGACAAGCGCAATCAGGCGCCGGCTATAAGATCACCGACAACACTCTGACGAACGTGACAGTAAAGGGCGACAATATGTGGCCTGGTAAGACAGAATATGAGCTTGGAAAAGTTATCGGGTGCTGGGCTACCAACGGCGGCGAATGCAAAAATAATTCCTTTGAGGGTGGGACGACTGAGGCAACTGCTGACGTTGGTAGAGTTTACGAAGGTTACACACCTCCAGAAATGGATAATGTTACCTGATAGAAATCGGCTTCTTCAGCTCCGTTTGTGTGAGAGCTGTCCCCAAGAGCAAATTGCTGATTCCTGCGTCCATGCTGATTTTCCCAGAGATACAGCAGCACTTCCACCTAAGCACCACCAATCCCATACTTTTTGAAAAACACATGGAATACAAAACGCGCCGCCGGGCTTCTTTCAGGGAGGCCCGGCAGTGTGCTACATGGCCCGGTCATGCAGATGGGTGTTGTAAACCCGGGGGAGATGTAGTAAAATACCCGCAAAAGGAGGCTTGCGAATGAAACGATGTGCATTCTGCGGCGCACAGATTCCGGATAACGAATGGCTCTGCGACGCCTGCAAGGAGGGCCCCGCCGAAAGAGCTTCCGCCGACCGGCAGAGCAATCCGCCGACGGATACCGGCGCTGCCGCTTCTGCCGCAAAGGGACCGGCTTCGGCACAGCAGGCCTCAGCCGCCGCGGCGTCCCGTCCCCAGCAGCCCAGAAAAAAGCTGCCAAAGCCCGGTGCGCTCCGACGCACAAGAAATATCCTGATTGTCTGTCTGATTCTGGTTTCGCTGATTGCGGCCGGTGCTGTGACGTATATTGCGTGCAGCTATGCACAGCAGCAAAAGGAAACGGCGCGGCTGCGCGTGTATGAAAACGACCTCAAGGTCCGCGAGGCCGAGGTGGCCGACATGGAAACCCGGATGACAGAGGCACAGGAAAAGATCGACAGCCTGCAGGCCGAGCTCGACGCGCTGGGTGTGCAGAACGAAGACCTCAGCAGTCAGCTTTCGGGCAAAGAAAGCGACATCAGCCAGTCCATCTACGACAAAACCGCCCAGCAGCGCGAAATCGACAAGCTCAGCAGCCAGGTCGAGGACCTCAACACGCTCCTGGACACCGACGAGAAAAAGATCGAGGAGCTCGAAATCAACATCACCGACCTTGAGACCTCTCTGACCGAGGCACAGGACCTGAACGAAAGCATGACAACCGAGCTGGAGGACCTGACTACGCAGCTCGACGAGATGAAAGAAGACTATCAGGCCCTCAGCGACGAAAATCGCTCGATGTCCTCCAAGACAAGCTTTATGGACAAATATATCGTCTTCATCGAAGACGACGGAACCAGCTACTACCACACCTTCAGCTGCTCCAGATTCACGGCAACCAACTTCTGGGTATACAACCGGAGTCTTGCCAAAAGCTCGGGCTATACCGCCTGCCCCGAATGCGGCGGCGGAGGATAAAAAGACGGCAGCCGCGCAATGCGGCTGCCGATGTTTCGTTTACCGCGCTGCCACGGTAATGTCGGTCAGATAAGGAAGACCGTGTACGTCGGTGCGCAGACGGTTATTCGTCCGTGTTCCGGCTGTCGCGATAGTTGCGGCGGCGCTGGCGCCAGGTAAGGTGCTCGGGATGCTTTTTCAGCCACCGCCTGCGCAGCAGCAGAACCGCAAGCAGGAGAACGAGCAGAAGAACAATCGTCGGAAGGGAGCCGACAAGCCAGAGCAGCAGATCCTGGAAGAACGTACCCATGCTCTGCAGGGCCCGCTGCAGCTGATTGACCAGACGCTGACCATAGCTGATCTGTACGGGCTCGGCTTCGGTAAATTCCTCAACCTCCTGCAGACGGATGGTGATGGTGCTGTAGTCCACCTGATTCTGCCAGTTCTGCAGCGTGGAGCGCAGCGAATCGATCTGGTACTGCACCTCACTGAGCCGGTCTTCTACCACGATCATTTCCTCCACGCTGTCGCACAGCAGCAGCATCTGTGTAAGGTTTTCGGCCTCGGTCTCATAGGCCTGCATGCGCGACTGCGTGTCGTAATACTGTGTGGTGATGTTTTCTGCCCAGGTATTCAGCCAGGTTACGTTGCCGAGCTGATTGAGCTGCTCGCTTGCACCGGCAAAGCTTTCGGCCGGTACGCGCAGTACGAACCGCGCCGTGCGTGTTATGGTGTATCCCCGACTTGTGCTGGCGTAGTCTGCTCCCGAAATCTCAGAGGATTCGAGAAAGCCGCCAACGCGGTCGATCAGTGCATAGACGCCGTCCACGGCGGCTTCATAATCCAGAGTCTCGATTTCCGCGCTGGCGGAATAGATCATCTTTTCCGACAGGTCCGGGCTTTGTGAGCCGGCTACACCTGTCCCGGTCTCCTGCGATTGCGTGGACAGTGTCTGGGTCTCGGGCTCGGGAGTGTCGCTGTCGTAGCTGTATTCGGCGTAGGCCTCGGCTGTGGGCTCGGCCGAAAACATGTCGACAGATGCGCTGTCGGTGAGCTTGCCGGAGCTGCAGCCACCCAAAAGAGCGGTCAGGAGAAGCAGCACCGAAAGCAGGGCAGCCAGACGTCGATTCATGGAAAATCCCCCTTTTTCGTTATACATATCTGTATCCGTTAGACGGATCCCTGCAGAAAAAGTTCCGAAAGCCGCCCGACGGGGATGAAAGCAGGAGAAACCACAGGAATCCGTGATTTCTCCCACTGTTTCCGGTTGATTGTCAATCGGGATTTTTATTTGTCCGTTTTGGCGGGCAGCAGACGCAGAAAGATTTTATAAAAGGCAAAGCCGCCAAAAACAGCGCCCAGTGTGGGGGCCAGAATATACATGAGCCAGTATCCGCCGGAAAAGATAGCGGATGTGTCGTAGCCCATGATCAGCGCGTAGAAATAGCTGACGATCCGGGGCCCCAGGTCGCGGGCCGTGTTGATGCATCCGCCGGTAACGCAGCCGCCCAGATTGACGCACACCGCAATAATCGCGCCGATCAGAAACGGCTTGGCCGCGGGGCTCGGATGCCCGGGCAGACGGGGATCGATGGCAGCAAAGATGCCGATCATCATCAGGGCCGACAGAAAGAATTCTACTGCCGCGCCCGTCCAGACGGTGCCGATGTGCACGTTGCCGTAAAACAGGTTGGCCGGATTGATGCCGAGGCTCGCGCACTGATCGGTCAGTGCGCTGCCAAATACCAGATAGATCGGAATGATGCCGAGCCCCCAGCCCAGAATCTGAGCAAGAATATAGCCGGGGACCTTCTTTTTGTCAAAGCCCAGAAAGATTGCACACGCAATGGTTACGCCGGGGGTGGCATGACAGCCGCTTATGGGCGAGAAAATCAGCTCTGCCAGCGCAAAGACAATGGCAAACCAGATGGCAAGCTCAAACAGGCTGCTCACACCGCCCAGAACCATGGGCGCGATAAAGCCCAGACCGAACATGCAGATAAAGGCGGTTGCCAGAAACTCGCTAAGATAGCATTTGAAGTTGTCAGACATGATATCCTCCGTAGTCGTGCCGACTGAACAGCGCACGGTCAGCCGCGCACCTCGATGGTGCCGGTGTAGATTTTTCCGGGCTCAGGCTGTGTTTTTATACCGTTGACGGTCACCTCGCCGTGAATGGTGCTGCCCTCTTGAACCTGCAGTCTGGTGAGATAGCTTGTGCCTGTCGGAGTCCAGGAGGAGCCGCCGGTCAGCGTGACCCACACACCGTTGTTTACAGTGGGTGCGGCCGAGTTGGTCAGATTGCCGAGAAGTGTTGCGTCCTGCGAGACAATCACGCCCGTGTCGGGGGTGTGCTTTTGCGTGCCGGAAACAATCAGGCGGCCCTGTTCGTCGCGCTGCGGAACAAACTGGAAGGTCGGCTTTGCCGGGGCACCTCCGGGACCGCCGGGACCTCCGGGCATTGCGCCCATCTCAGGACCACCGGGGCCGCCGGGTCCTCCGGGGCCGCCGGGTCCTCCGGGACCACCGGGTCCTCCGGGGCCGCCGGGCATTGCGCCCATCTCAGGACCGCCGGGACCACCGGGACCGCCGGGCATCTCGCCCATATCCATCATGGGCATCTTCTGCCGGACCTCTTCCAACCGGCCGGCGATTTCATAGCCGTCTGCATTTACAGCCACGGCACCGTATGGGTTTTCGGCTTTGGCCGTGTAGAAGGAGTATTCGTCGTGCAGGGCGTTGGAAGAGGAGCAGGAGCCGATGATGTCACAGTTGTCAAAGGACAGGATCAGGTTCTGACCCCACCAGCGCATTCCCTCGCCCTCGGTCTCCACACCGATGGAGTTGAAGAAGCTGCCCTCGAGGGCTGTTCCGTTGGCACGATTGCAGTCGGCAAAGCTGACCTGCGGATCACCGATAAAGCCATGTACCGGGAATTTGCGGAAGAAGGTCTGGTCGCGCAGATTGTAGTCTGCGGGGTTGTAGGCAGGGTCTTTGGCGGGAACTGCGCCGGGAACGATGCACTCGGAAAAGGCCGGGGCACCCATGCCGGGGTCGTCGCAGGTCATCAGCTGAACGATTACGCCTTTTTCAGAGTGGAATTTTGTGTTTTTCACGGTGATTACGGGGGTGCAGGCCTTGATCAGGAAAGCTGCGCCAAAGGTGTTGAAGGTGGAGTTTTCAACCTGTGTTTCGCCGCAGGCGGCAAACTGACTGCTGGAATCATCCGTATTGCCGGGAACATAGCGGACATTTGCGGTTTTGTGGAACATAACGCCGTATTTTGCCGTGATGATGCTGCCGTCGTACCAGCCGGCACTGGCATGCTCGTTGGCCACAACGGCGGCATAGGTCATGCCGTATTTTACGGTGCTGTAGGTGTAGTCCACACCGCTTTCGGGAAGGGCCGCCCTGAGACGGTCATAAAGAGCAGAGCCGTTGGCATTGCCGATCACACAGCCGTAAAAGCGGTTTTCGCAGCCGCCGATGGAATAGGTGGCATAGCAGCTGGGTGTGTCGGTACCGGCGGTGGTTACGTCTATGACACTGCTGCGAACATGCAGATGAATGGAATAGGTTCCCCAGTTTACGGTATCACCCGTATCGTCCACCGACAGAACGCCCCAGCCGTCGCTGAGAAGGATGTCGTTGTTGTAGTTGACGGTGGAATATCCGTCGCACATGGTGGCGCGGGCATGACCGTCGGGGCTGATTCCAAGCATCCAGGGGCAGCTGGACATACCCTCGCACTGCTGTTCGTGTCTGGAGCCGTCTGCCCGGACAAAGGAGTTGTCTACGGTAACGGTCAGCCGGTCTTCTTCGGCGGAGCCGCCGGCAAAAACACCGTGGCGCAGAGCACCCTCGCCATCAAAAACATAGCCGTCGAGACGGGCTGTGGTTTTGCCAAAGGCTGCAAAGCCTGCACCATAGCCCTTAAAGTCGTTGCCGCCGGAGCCTCTGGCTGTCATGGTCAGGTTTTTTGCGGAAAAATCGGTGTTGTTTACCATCACACCGTTGAACAGAGCGTTTTCAGAGACAATTTTTGCGTCTGCAATGCGGGTTCCGTCAAAGCTTCCGCCCTGCAGAGCCTGCGGAACGCAGAAGCCCTGCGCGACCTGACCGCCGTCGGCAAACAGAGCGCAGCGATAATTGCAGCTGCCCTTGGTCATTCCGCCGAAATAAAGGCCGGTTTCGGGATAAATGGGGTCGGTCTCAAAGGCCAGTGCGCCCTCGGTTCCGGCCGGGACCTCTGTGCCGTTTTTCAGGTATGTAAGCAGTTTTTCTTGCATAAGGGTGCTCCTTTCATCATCGGACTGCGTCCATCCGATACAATCTCTTGAATATTATAAAAGATATTTCCGCCTGCGTCAACTGCCGGTTTTCCGTGCGGCTCCGCAGGGGGTATCCTGCTTTTTGCGGAGCTCTTCCGCAGCGGCGCGCCTCATTTCAGAAAACGGCGGATCAGCCGGAGTTTTCGGTCGGAATAGGGATGGCAGCGAAGCCGCAGGTCGAGCAGGGTGGATTTTTTTACAATACTGCGCTGATGGGTAAAGGTATCAAAGCTCTGCCGGCCGTGATAGCTGCCCATGCCGCTTGCACCAACACCGCCAAAGGGCATGCGGGTGGTGGCAAGATGAATGATGGTGTCATTGATGCAGCCGCCGCCAAAGGAGCAGCTGTCGAGAATCCTGCGCTCGGCCCGCCGATTGCCGGTAAACAGATAAAGCGCCAGAGGCCGCGGCCGCGCACGCACAAAGTCGATTGCGTCATCGAGACGATCATAGGCTATCATGGGCAGAACGGGGCCGAAGATTTCCTCCTGCATGATGGGACTTTCCGGGTCGGTCTCGTCCAGAAGCGTCGGAGCAATCCGAAGGCGCGCAGGGTCCGACTGTCCGCCGATCAGCACCGTCTGTCCGCAAAGCAGGCGTTCGATGCGGTCAAAATGCTTCCGGTTGATGACAGTCGGCAGTGCATCGAGGCTTCCGTCCGGAAAAAACTCCTGCAGGGCCTGCCGATAGGCCTGTACAAAGGCATCCTTAACAGAACGGTGAATAAGCAGATAATCCGGTGCCACGCAGGTCTGACCGGCATTGAGAACCTTGCCGAAGGCGATGCGTCGGGCCGCCAGTCTGAGATTGGCGGTTTCATCTACAATGGCGGGGCTTTTTCCGCCAAGCTCCAGCGTTACCGGCGTCAGATGCGCGGCTGCGGCCTGCATGACGACTTTTCCCACGGCAGCGCTGCCGGTAAAAAAGATGTAGTCAAACCGTTCCTCGAGCAGAGCACTGTTTTCGGCACGTCCTCCCTCAACCACGGCAACATATGCAGGGTCAAAGACGGATGCGATCAGCTGTGCGATGGCGGTGCTTGCGGCCGGTGCATAGGCCGAGGGCTTTATAACGGCGCAGTTTCCTGCCGAAATGGCCCCGACCAGAGGGAGAAGGCAAAGCTGTATGGGGTAGTTCCACGGGGCAAGAATCAGCACCACACCATAGGGTTCGGGCGACAGAAAGCTTTTTGCCGGAAGCTGAGCTGCCGGCGTGACGGCGCGTTTTCCGCGCATCCACTGTGCCAGATGTCTGCGGTGGCAGCGTATTTCTTCGAGAACCATGCCGATTTCGCACATATAGCTTTCTGTCGGCGCCTTGTTCAGATCGGCCTGCAGCGCATCGAAAAGCATCTGCTCATTCTTTTGCAGTGCCTGCTGCAGACGGCAAAGCGCGTCCAGCCGAAAGCGCAGGGAGCGCGTAGCTCCGGATCGGAAGTATTCCTGCTGGCGGGCAATCAGGTCGTGCATCGTCATATACCTTACCCGCTGTGTGCCCCGGACCGGGCCAGTGCAATGGCTTCGATTTCCACCAGGGCTCCCTTCGGCAGCGCGGCCGCCTGTATTGCCGACCGGGCCGGATAGGGCCGCTCAAAGTATTGGGCATACATTTCGTTCATGGCGGCAAAATCATCCATACTCCGCAGGAAAACAGTTGTTTTCAGTACACAGTGCATATCCATGCCTCCGGCATGCAGAATTGCCCGGAGGTTTTCAAGACTTTGGCGGGTTTGTTCCTGAATGCCGCCTTCGGCAAGCAGGCCGGAGGAAGGGTCCGCTCCCAGCTGACCGGAAACAAACACCAGTCCGCCTGCCGAAACGGCCTGACTGTATGGCCCGATGGCATCGGGGGCGTGCGGAGTGAAAATCATATCCTTCATTGTGGCCTCTTTCCGGCGCAGTGCGCCCTGATTTTTCAGCTGCATTATATCACAGATTCCATCGGGTTGAAAATACCGCGGTTTTGAGAGCGGGAATGACAAATACTCCGGTACGTTGATTTTCGAACCGGCATCGGGTATAATCGAAAAAAAGAAATGAGTGAACGGAATGAAACAACAAACCCTCATCCGTGATCTGACCACAGGCAGTGTCTCACGTCTGCTGCTGGTATTTGCCTTTCCGATGCTTTTGTCAAACCTGCTGCAGACGGTATACAACATGGTGGACATGATTGTTATCGGGCAGTTTGTCGGAAGCGTGGGTCTGTCGGCTGTGTCGATCGGCGGAGATGTACTGCACTTCCTTACATTCCTCGCCATGGGGTTTTCCAATGCAGGGCAGGTTATTCTCTCACAGAACATCGGCGCGGGAAGAAAGGATCTGGTCAGGGGAACCATCGGAACCATGTTCAGCGTGATTCTCGCCATTTCCGTTATACTCAGCGTGGTCTGTCTTTTCTGCGCAGACGGGATCCTTCAGGCACTCAATACGCCTCCGGAGGCCTTTGACTATGCCCGGGACTATGCTGTTACCTGCATGGCAGGGCTGTTCTTCATCTATGGCTACAACCTGGTCAGCTCCATTCTGCGCGGTATGGGCGATTCAAAGCACCCCTTTCTGTTCATTGCCGTGGCGGCAGTGATCAATCTGGTTCTGGATCTGGTCTTTGTAGCCGCATTGAACATGGGTCCGTTCGGCGCCGCGCTGGCAACGGTTATCGGTCAGGGCGTCAGCTTTGTATGGGCACTGATTTTTCTGTATCGGCGGCGGGAGGCCTTTGGCTTTGACTTTCGGCCGCGCAGCTTTATCCCGGATCGAGCGGTGCTTTCCGGCTTTATCAAGCTGGGCCTGCCCATGTGTCTGCAGTCTGCCGCCATCAATTTTTCCATGATGTTTGTCAACTCATATATCAATGCCTATGGCGTGACCGCATCGGCTGTTACCGGTATCGGCAACAAGCTCGGCTCCATCACCGCCGTGGTAACCAACGCTCTGTCCACGGCCGGAAGCTCCATGGTCGGGCAGAATCTCGGCGCCGGAAAATTCGAGCGTATACCCAGGATCATCGGCGTTTCCATGATAGTCGATATGGCCTTTGCGGCAATCCTGTCGGCAATCACCGTTGCGTTTCCGCGAGCTGTATTCGGCCTGTTCAACTCAGATCCGCAGGTGCTGGATATGGCCATGACCTATATTCCGGTGGCTGTTCTGCTGTATGTGGGCTTTGGCGCACGGTCGCCGTTTTTTGCTCTGATCAACGGCTCCGGCAATGCCAGACTAAACCTTACGGTCGGCCTGCTCGATGGGGTTGTCTGCCGGATCGGCCTGGCCATGCTGCTGGGAATGGCCCTGGATATGGGCATCTACGGATTCTGGTACGGCAACGCACTGGCCGGCTTTATGCCCTTTCTGGTGGGAGGAGTGTATTATATCTCCGGGCTCTGGAAAAAACGGAAATACGCCTGACCGATACCGGCAGGCGGAACGGACAGAGCTGTATCGGATAATGGCCCCCGGATCACGCAAAAGCGCTGTATTTCCATTCGCGAAGAGCCTCGAGAATATCCGTGATGCTGAGGCTGCTGCGGGATTGGGATGAAAAGAGAGGACCTGCTGTCTGTAGTGCAGACAACAGGCCCTTTTGTTTGCCCAAATGGAAAGGTTAGGCCGGGGGAGGTGCATCGGGGGGAGCGCCGCCGCCATCGGGAGGAGGAGGAGGAGCGCCCGGACCGGCGCTGGCCGCGCTGGTGCGGTTTCCGGCCAGATAGTCGTCGTAGGCGAACTGGTATACGGAAACGATTTCGCTCAGGCTGTAGCTGTTTTCGAGTACGCCGCAGAAGTCTGCCCAGCTGTCTTCGGTGAGCTCTTCGGATCCGATGATGAACTTGAGGATGCGTTCGTCGGCATAGGTGCACAGGTCGGTGGCCAGTGTGGCAACCTGACTGGATTCTTCGGTGGTCAGAGCTGCGCCGGTGGGGATGGTGTGCTCGGTGGTAACCTCATAATCCGGATAGGTCCATACGTTTACGGCCTTGAGCTGCTCGGCCGCGTCACCCTCGCCGGTCATGTAGTGGACCATGGGGTCTTCGTAGTAGGGAGCCAGCTTCCAGGTGCTCTTCCACATCATCCATGTGTCGTCGCTGTTGATGACAATGCTTGTCCAGGCGGCCTCGCCGTCGTCGTTGAAGTAGTAGGAGGCGTTGGGATCGTCGAAGCCGGTGCCCTCAATGCCCCAGTTGGTAACATAGAAGCCGGGCTCGGTGAAGAAGTAGTTCCAGTATTGCAGAATGGCCTGCATTACGTCTTCATCGGCTGTGGTGGTAACGCTCCAGGCATCGCCGGCCAGTGTCTGCTCGGTGCCGAAGTTATAGGTGCCCTCGTCGTTGAGCACCCGGGACAGAGGCTCGGAAACAACATGCTCGCCGTCGCTGTCGGTATAGGCCAAAACACCCTTCTGAGAGGCCGCGGTGTTGTTCCATACACCCTCCTGACCGGTGCCGATATACATGTATTCTTCCTGCTCGGCCATGTCGGTGAGGTAGAAGTCCTGATCGAACACGCCATAGCTGTACATCTCGCCAACCCATTTGAGGTAGTCGTAGTAGCCCTGGCTGGAGATGCCGGCTACAACCGTGTCGCCCTCGAGATAGGTTCCGATGCCGGTGGTGCCGATGGAATAGATGCTTGTGCCGAAGGCGTTGCCCATATCGGTATAGGCGCCGGTGGAGTCGAGAATGGAAACATAGGTGGGGTTGATGGCGTCTTTGATCCACTTGAGATAGGAAGTGAAGCCGTCGAGCGACTGCAGATGCTTGATGTCGTCTTCTGCAAAGCCCTGCTCGGCGTTGTATTGTTTGAGGAATTTGCCGTTTGTGAACAGGCCCTGATCGACTTCATAGGCCATGGCAATGCCGCAGATCTGCAGAATCATGCCGTTGTTGTAGGCGTTGTCGATGGTGGCTTCTGTGGAAAGATTCAGGCAGGCCAGCCAGTCGGGTGCATAGTCGGGCACATAGTCGGTAAGGTCCCAGATGACCTCGTCGGAATAGGCCGCGGCAATGCCGCCGGTATACAGCTGGCCTACGGTGCAGATCTCGGGCAGAGACTCCGAGGCAACAGCCAACTGGAACTGTTCGGATTCGGCAGAGGAGCTGATATCCATAAAGTGGATTTTCACACCCGTGGCGTCGGCAATCATGCCCAGACGGGGCAGATCGTTGTAGGTGTCGATGCCCTGGTCGAACATGCCGAAGGCGTTCCACTGGTTTACCTCGATGAGCTCGTCGGCAATGGGATAGGTGATGCCGCCGGTGGAGGTATAGCTGCCGTCGGCGTTGTAGGTGCCGGCGATGTCGGCGCGTTCGGTGTGGGTGGCACCGGAGGTGAATTCGTCGATGCCGGCAGCAGTCTGCTCGGAGATTACCTCGTCTTCGGCCTTGGACGCGTCGCCCTCGGCCGCCTGAGCGGGTTCAGAGGATTCGGCTTCTGCTGCAGGGGCTTCGGCCGCGGGAGCCTCGGCAGAGGCGGCTTCGCCTGCCTGCTCGGACGCCGGGGCGGATGTCTCGGTTTTGCCGCAGCCGGCCATCAGGCTGCACAGCAGCGCCAGAGCCAGAACCAGGGCAAATAAACGGTTGCGCATGGGATCCCTTCCTTTCTGTTTGTGGGTTAAGGCAACACCGCGCAGGGCTGCATCCGCGACCTGCCTTGCCGGACTGCAGCAGCTGCCTGCAGGCCACAGGGTGGGGCTGCATGGATGCGTCGCAATCGATGGCGGAATTTCTGCAGATCGCTTTTGCAGAATCGTGTGGTGCTGCCTTAAGAAAAAATACTACCAATCATAAAACTTCGGTAACATCTTTATACAAACTGTTTACCATATTATCGGATTTTTGTCAACCGAAATATTGCCGTCCGTCGAGTCGTGTAAGGAGTAGTATTAAGTTGCAAGGTTCAAATGAGCCTTCGCAACTTATTTTTTTACCACGGAGGACCCCAAAATGGAAAAAATGACTATCCGAAAAATGCTTGAAAGAACAGTCGTCGCGACTAACAAACGCGAAGTGAAGAATATATTCCTGGTCAGCACCGACGGCGAAATCGTGAAAGCGGAATTCGCTGTGGACCTGATTCAAAAGCTGGCGAAATGGAATTTCCTGTGGGAAGTGAACGTCATTTCCGCGAAGTTCTACGACGACTATTTCACCGTGATCTATAACGCAGACATTGAACAGGTCAACGGCGATCCTGACAAGGGCGATACGTGGTTATAAGGCCGCAAACAGAAAGGAGCGTGAGAACGTGGCAGTTTATAAGTCTATCACCTTCGACAACAGAAAGAAAATCGCGGCCCTGTACGCGAAAGGAATGTCCATTTCCGACATTTCCGACGAAGTGGGCGTCGCCCTTCGAACACTGTATGTCGAACTGAGACGCGGCGCGACTGGAAAACTGGATCAGAACCAGCGACCGGCCTATGATCCGGTACTGGCACAAAGAACCTATCAGGAAAACATTCGTCGTCGCGGCAGTGGTCCGAAAAGAAAGGAGGTCAAGAAATGACACCGGACAGAGCAACCAGGCGGAAACGACGCCGAATCCGTCTGGCAATCAGAAGGACGTCAACCCTGGCGGCGGCTATTGCCTTCTTCTTTGCCTGGGGAACGATCGGCGCCATAGAAACCGACGCGGTGTCCCTGGTAGAAGGAACGGTCAGAACCTTCGGCCTTCTGTTCATTGGAACTGGCTTCGCCTTTGTAGGTGGCGCCTTCCGAAATCCTACGGAAAGGAGGTCAAAACATGAAGTACACCGCGACACTGTCGGCCGTCCAGGTCGGACAAGCCGTCAAAAGTCTTCTTCTGCTTGGTGAACGCAAGATCACCATTGAAGAAACAGAAAAAGACCGTTTCGTCGTCACCACAACAACCGAAACGGCCCTTTCGAAAAAGTCTACAAAGGGTGACAAAGTAAAGGTCCTGAAAGCTGTCACCTACACAGGGAAAGCCTTCAAGACCTACTATGACAAATATGACGTGATTGAAGCCGCCGGCGACCGTGTGGTCATTGGTATCGGGAAGACAGTCACAGCGGCCGTCAATGCGGCAAACCTGAAAAAAGCATAACGGCAAAAGGAAAGCGGCCAGGGATATTCCCTGACCGCCTTTTTTTATTTTCCGGTGACCATTGAAAGAGCCGACACGAAAAGGTCCTGTCGCGCGACTGAAAACTGATATGTCTTCGATCCGGCCTGTACGACGACAGAGCCGTCAACAGGTGTCACCGCTGTCAATGCTGAAATCTTACATTCGAAACCGGCCTGGTTATGAATGAAGACGATCCGCCTATTCGTTAAAACGATAGCGCCCGAATAGGTGTCTGTCACTTCGCCGTAAACTGTCCGACTGGAACCGCCGCCAGTGCTTACCGACACGCCCTTCGCAACGCGGACACGGACGCCAGCGCCGCTTCCGGTTCGGCCGACAGCCTTGTTCTTCGTGACAATCTTCGTCGCCGGCGCATAATAGTGGGCGACTTCGCCTTCTTCCAAAAGAACCGGCGTCCCCGTTACAACAGGAAGTTCGCCCTGTGCGATCGCTGAAATCGCGTTTTCTTCCATGAACGGCGTATTTCTGGCCACTTGTGCCGCCTGTCTGGCTTCCTTCTGCTTCTTGACCTTGTTCGCACTGAAAAACAGTCCAACGGTGACAATGGTCAAGACGACGATCCGGCCCCACAATGATACTTCTGGAACCGCGATCGACACAATCACCAGGATCAAATCGACAATCGCGGCCAGGATTCCGAATATAATAGCGATTATTCGCATTATATCCCCCCTCCCTACTTGTAAACTTTCTAAGGTTCTGACCTTTAACACAATTATACGTGAAAAATGTGTTAAGAACAAGAATGTCGCTGAACATTAACACAAAATTTTCGGGAAGGAGGTCACAACTTGAAAATATATGACTATAAAGGCCGGAAGAACATCAGCGGAAACAGAATCCGCGAAGCACGATTGAAGAAGCGGCTTACCGCGAACACCTGGCCGCAAAAGGTCCGGACCTGAAAATCGGAAACGACCACGAACTGGCCCAGCATATCGAAAAGAAGATCGCCGAAGAAGGCTATTCGCCGGCCGCTGTCCTGGGCGAAATCAAGGAAAAGGGCCTTGAATTCAAAACGTCGATCTGTGAATCGACCTTGTATTCTTATATCGACAAGGGCGTCTTTTTGACTGTCACGAACAAGAACCTTCCTGTCAAAGGCCAAAAGAAACGCCCGTATAACAAAGTCCAGAGAGCGAAGCGGCCACCGGCTGGGACCAGTATCGAAAACCGCCCGAAAGAAATCGACGATCGCGCGGTCGTTGGTGACTGGGAAATGGACTGTGTCGAAGGCAAGAAGAAAACAAAGAAAACCCTTCTGGTTCTGACCGAAAGAAAGTCCAGACGGGAAATCATTCGTCCTATGCGCGACCAGACCGCCCGAAGCGTGGTCCGCGTCCTGGATAGCCTTGAACGTGAATACGGCACAAATTTCAGCAAAATCTTTCGGACGATCACCGTTGACAACGGTTCCGAATTTGCCGACTGTGCCGGAATGGAAAAGTCCTGTCGCCGCAAAGGCAACAGGACAAAGATATACTATTGTCACCCCTATTCGTCATACGAAAGAGGATCAAACGAAAATGTAAATAAAATGATCCGCCGCTGGTTCCCGAAAGGAACAGACTTCCGAAAAGTTACCGCGAAAGCGATCCAGAAAGTCGAAGACTGGATCAATAACTATCCCCGTGAAATACTGGGTTTCCGAACCGCCGAAGTCGTTTTCCAGGAAGGCGTCGCGTGTCTTATTTGAAATTTTTTATGAATTTTTGCAATTTAGTCTTGACTTTTTCACCGTCCGTCGAGTCGGCAGACTCCGGGGAGACGCCGCACAAATGTGCCTGCGGGCCTGCTGTGAGATGGAAAAAGACGCGGCCGGAAGCCGCGTCTTTCATCGGAAACGGAAGGGAATGCGGGCGTATGTGCGCACAAAGGCACACCGAGCTGCCGGAATGCGGAAACAGGAATCACAGGGCCCGAAGCAGGGAGATTGTACGGACCGGTTTACAGGTGCGCGGGTGCCGTTTCCGTGCTGCCGGCGGGGGCGCTGTCCCGACACTGGCGGATGAGGACGCTGCGCGCAAGCTCCGGTGTGAAAAACAGGGGCCGATAGGCCTGCAGCAGCTCGGCTTCGTCTTTGGCCATAGCGGTGCGGTCCTGTGCCAGCAGGTTGCCGTATAGCCGACGGGCGTGGTCGGAAACGGGGATGATTTCGTCTCCGCGGGCAATACCCTGAAGGATTTCGCCGGCGGCCTCATCGGCAGTGATACAGTCTTTTGGGGCAATTCCCTGCCAGATATCGGTGGACACGGCAGATGGGCACACGGTGCAGACCCGGACTCCGCACTGCATCCAGTCAAGCTCCTGCCGCAGACTCCGGCTGAAGCCGAGCACGGCAAATTTTGAGGCAGTATAAAGAGTGCGCCACGGCAGCGGAGCAAACGAGGCAAGAGAACCGATGTTTACGAGCCGGCCGGAGCCCTGCCTTGCCATATAGGGCAGAGCTGCCTTGCAGCCGTGGATGACGCCCAGCAGATTTATGTCCAGAAGGCGGCGGATCTGATCCTCGTGCATCTGGTATAGAAATCCGGCTGTACCGATGCCGGCGTTGTTGATCAGAATGTCGATGCCGCCGTTTTCTGAGACCATCTGCGCGGCAAGATCTGAAAAGGCGGCCTGATCGGAAACATCCAGAGTCCGGGCGACGATTCGCCCGGGGAAGGTCTCGCTCAGAGCCGAGGCGGAGGCCTGCAGCTTTTCGGCAGAAACGTCCGCCATCCAGACTGTCTGTGCTCCGGCCTGCAGCAGCGCCCGGACCAGACCCAGACCAAGGCCTCCGGCTGCTCCGGTGACCATGCAGCGGCTGCCCGCAAAACAGGTGTCGGTCATGGCTTATTCCGCGTCGCGCCCGGCTATGTATTCAACCAGGTCAAGGGTTTTGCTGGTGTAGCCGGATTCGTTGTCGTACCAGGCAACCAGCTTCATGAAGGTGTCGGTCAGTGCGATGCCGGCCTTGGCATCAAAGATGCAGGTGCGGCGGTCATCGAGAAAATCAGAGGAGACAACGTCTTCGTCGGTATAGCCGAGGATTCCCTTCATGGAACCCGCACTTGCAGCCTTGACCAGCTCGCACAGCTCGGCGTATCCAGTCGGCCTGGAAAGCTGAACGGTGAGGTCCACCACGGAAACATCCAGGGTGGGAACGCGCAGGCTCATACCGGTAAGCTTGCCGTTGAGCTCGGGAATTACGCGGCCGACGGCTTTGGCGGCGCCGGTGGACGAGGGAATGATGTTGCCCGAGGCGGCGCGGCCGCCGCGCCAGTCTTTTTTTGAGGTTCCGTCAACGGTCTTCTGGCTGGCGGTGATGGAGTGAACGGTGGTCATCAGTCCGGATTCGATGCCGTAGGCATCGTGGATTACCTTGGCCAGAGGCGCAAGGCAGTTGGTGGTGCAGGATGCGTTGGAAACGATTTTGAGGTCCGGCGTGTAAGATTTGTGGTTTACGCCCATCACAAACATGGGAGTGTCGTCTTTGGAGGGTGCGGAGATAATGACCTTTTTTGCGCCGCGGTCGAAATGCCCCTGACAGGCTGCGGCAGTGGTAAACTTGCCGGTGGATTCGATGATATATTCCGCACCGGCACCGGCCCAGTCGATATCCTCGGGTCGGGCTGCCTGAAGCACCGCGATTCGTCTGCCATTTATGAAAATTGCGTCGTCGGTATAGGAAAGATCTGCGTCAAACAGGCCGTGAACCGTGTCGTATTTCAGCTTGTAGACCATATAATCCGGCGCTACGGTGGAGTTGATCGCCACGATTTCGAGATTTTCGCGCGAAGCCGCTTCCCGTACGGCCAGTCGACCGATACGGCCAAACCCGTTGATGCCAATCCTGATGCCCATTGCTACCGTCTCCTTTGTTTGTTCTGCGGCCACAGCCGCTGATATGCCCTCTTATTTTAGCCAATCCGGAAGTCGGTGTCAATCCTGTGTCCCGCGATCAGCCGGCCTGCTCGAACTGGCTGTTATACAGATCGGCATAAAAACCGCCCTTTGCGAGCAGTGTTTCGTGGGTGCCCTGCTCTACGATATCACCGTTATTCAGACAGAGGATCAGATCGGCGTTTTTGATGGTGGACAGGCGGTGGGCGATGACGAAGCTGGTGCGGCCGGCCATCAGCTGATCCATGGCCTGCTGAATCAGAAGCTCTGTGCGGGTGTCCACCGAGGAGGTGGCCTCATCGAGAATCAGAATGGGCGCGTTTTTGATAATGGCCCGCGCGATGGTCAGCTGCTGCTTCTGCCCTGCGGACAGGCTGGCCCGATCAGACAGAACGGTATCATAGCCCTTTGGCAGGGTGCGGATATAATGATCAATACCGACGGCCTTTACGGCGGCGTCCAGCATGTCGTCCGTAACGTCGGGGGTGGAATATACCAGATTTTCGCGGATGGTGTCTTCAAAGAGCCAGGTGTCCTGCAGAACCATGCAGAACTGCGTGTGTACATTTTCGCGGGTGGTGGCGCTGATGTCCACGCCGTCGATGAGAATGCGGCCGGAGTCGGGCTCATAAAACCGCATCAGAAGGTTTACCAGCGTGGTTTTGCCGGCACCGGTTGGTCCGACAATGGCAATTTTCTGCCCGGGCAGGGCAACTGCCGAAAAGTCGTGAATGACAGACTTTTCCGGGGTATAGCCAAAGCGAAGGTGCTCAAAGGTTACCGCGCCCTTTGCCTGACCGATCAGGGCGGGCTTCCGGCTTTCGTCGCTCAGCTCCGGCTGATCCAGCAGGTCAAATACGCGCTCGCTTGCCGCAGCAGTGGACTGCAGGGTCGTGGCAATCTGCGCAAGACTGCTGAGAGGCTCGGAAAAGAGGCGTACATACATGGTAAAGGCGATGATCACGCCAAAGGAGATGGAGCCGTTCAGCGCCATGATTCCGCCTGCCACGCACACGGCCAGATAGCTCAGATTGCCCACAAATCCCATAATGGGCATCATCAGACCGGAATAGAACTCGGACTTCCATACGGATTCATACAGCCGGCTGTTCATGCTGCGGAATTCGTCGATAACCTGAGCCTCCCGACCAAAGGCCTTTACTACCTCGCAGCCGGAGTATTGTTCCTCAATATAGCCGTTCAGACTGCCAAGCTGCTCCTGCCGTGCATAAAAGAACTTCTGCGAGCGTTTCATGATCAGAGCCATGCAGGCAAAGCCGACAACGCTGGTGATCACCGCAAGAAGGGTCAGCGGCACGTTGGAAAGGAGCATCACAACGATTACGCCGAAGAACTTGACCACACCCGCGATCATGTTGATGATGGATTCGTTGAGGGTCATGCCGATGGTGTCTACGTCGTTTGTCACCCGGCTGATTACGTTGCCGTAGGTGGTGGAGTCGAAATACCGAAACGGCAGGCGGCTGAGCTTGGCGTCGATGTCGCTGCGCAGGTCCTTTGAGATGCGCTGTGTTACCGTTGCCATAATCCAGCTCTGACCATAGGTGAGCAGCACGGATACGCCGTATATGCCGGTGAGTATGGCGCAGATGTGCCGAATGGCGTGCATGTTGATGTCGCCGCCCAGACCGGCCGAGATTTCATCGGTCAGCCGGCTGATATAGTCCGGCCCGATCACCTGGGTGACGGCTCCGCCGCCTGCGCACAGCAGCGCCAGTATGATGGCGGGCAGAAATCGCTTTACGTAGCGCAGCAGCTTTGCCAGACTTTTTCCGGGATTGGCTGCCCTGCGAAAGTCAAAATCGTCTTCAAACATGGGCCAGTTCCTCCTCACTGAGCTGAGAGAGCGCAATCTGTCGATAAACACTGCTGGTCTTCAGCAGCTGCTGATGGGTGCCGATGCCGTCAATCCGACCGCGGTCAAGCACGATGATCTGATCGGCATCCAGGATGGTACCGATGCGCTGGGCAACAATCAGGCAGGTGGTTCCCCGGGTCTGCTTTTTCAGCTCCGTGCGCAGCTTGCGGTCGGTGCGGTAGTCCAGCGCAGAGAAGGAATCGTCAAAAATCAGGATCTCGGGACTGCGATAAACCGCACGGGCAATGCTCAGACGCTGCTTCTGACCTCCGGAGAAGTTGGATCCGCCCTGTGCTACGGTACCCTGATAGCCCGCACTGAGACCCTCGACAAATTCGGTGCCCTGTGCCACGGCAATGGCCTCCCGGACCCGCTGGCGGGTCTGTTCGGTTTCTTCATCACCGGAGCAGACGTTGGAGGTGATCGTACCGGAAAACAGCACGGCCTTTTGCGGAACAAAGCCGAGCTTGCTGCGCAGCACAGCCTGCGGATACTCCCGGACATCGACTCCGTCTACAAGGATCTGCCCGCCGGTAACATCATAAAAGCGAAGGATCAGATCTGCCAGCGTGGTTTTGCCGGAGCCGGTTGAGCCGATAAGAGCTACGGTCTGCCCGGCCTCCGCCCTGAAGGAAATGTCGCTGAGCACGTCGTCGGAGGCCTCGGGATAGCGAAAGCTTACGTGGCGGAATTCCACGGTTCCCCGTTCGGTTTCCTTCGCACCGGGGCCGTCTTTGATGCGCGGCTCGGTTTCAATGACCTCCAGGATCCGTTTTGCCGAAACAATGGCGCGCGGCGCCATGATAAAGATGAACACAAGCATCATAAAGGACATTACAACCTGCATGGCATAGGAAGAAAAAACGACCATATCGGCAAAAAGACCTACCCGCAGCTCTATCTGCGCGGCGTGGATCAGATAGGCGCCAACCCAGTAGATGGCCAGATTCATGCCGTCCATTACAAGCATCATGCCGGGGTTCATGATTGCCATCAGACGTCCTGTAAACAGGCTGGTTTTTGTCAGATCCCCGTTGGCCTTTTCAAACTTGGCCTCCTGATAGGATTCGGCGTTGTAGGCCCGCACCACACGCAGACCGGAGAGATGCTCGCGCGTAACGCGGTTGATGTTGTCGGTCAGCTGCTGCATGATCTTAAAGCGCGGCTCGGCAAAGATGAACAGGATGATGTTCAGAGCCAGCATTACCACGACAGCAACAGCCGCCGTGAGCGTCCACTGCCACTGCTTTGCGGAAATCTTGATAATGGCCCAGATCGCCATCAGCGGAGATTTGATGATCATCTGCAGACCCATGGCCACAAGCGACTGCACCTGCGTAACGTCGTTGGTTGAACGGGTGATCAGACTGGCAACGGAAAAACGGTTGAGCTCTTCAAAGCCAAAGGACTGGGTGCGGGTAAAGACCTCGTCGCGCAGACGCATGGAATAGCCTGCAGCGATCTTTGCACACAGAAAGCCGGAAAGCATGGTGCCGACCATACTGGCAAGGGAGCACAGCAGCATCATGCCTCCGGCACGCCAGATGTCCTCCATTCGGCTGCCCTGCGTCTGCACGAGCGTGGTGATCTGTGCCATGTATTCGGGCATCTTCAGCTCAAGCCAGATCTGAGCTGCGATGAGAACGGTCGTTCCGGCGATCATGCGGCGTTCTGCTGCGGACAGATATTTCAGAATTCGTAAAAACACGATCGAGCCTCCTTTTTGTGTGCCGTGCGAATCTGCCGACACAAGCACGCCGCATTATATCGCGGGATATTCAATATTGCAAGAGCAGCGTTAGGGAAATACCGCGCAATCGTGTCTGCGGTGCTTCGCGGATCCGTCCCGTCGACGCAGCGGCATCAAATCTTTTCGTACACAGAGTATGGGGTATGGGCCGCGGCTTTCTTTCTCGATATCTGCAACCGGCAGGCTTCGCGCCCGGAGGCACAGGTTGACGGGGGCTGAGGAGTGTGATACAATGCGATTGCTTTGTATCCGAAACAACCAACCTGAAAAGGAGACAGAATAATGGAATATATCACAGGCATCGAGCACGAAATCGAATTTGTCCGCAAGCCCTATACGCCTCCGGTGCGGCCGATGGGCGGTCCCGATGGCCCCGGCGGTCCCGGCGGCCCCGGCGGCCCCGGCGGTCCCGGCGGCCCGGGTATGGAAGCCATGCCGCAGAGCAAAACGGCGATCATCATCAAAAACGGCGGGCTCGACGGCGATTCGTGTCTGGAGCAGGCCGGCACACTCAGCTTCGACAGCGTATCCGGCGAAGAAATCTGCGGCCTCAGTCTGGTCAGCACCGACGGAGCAACGGGCGGTATTCTGGTTACGGGTCAGGGGTCCGATGTGCTGGTAGACGGCGCAAAAATCCGCCTGTCGGGAGACGGCTTCGGTCTGGGCGGGGCGATTTCGGGCGCGGCAGTCGAGGATCACGCGGTGCTCACTCTGAAAAACGCAGACATCATCACCGACGGCAAGCTCCGTTCGGCCACATCGTGTGGCTCCAACAGCATCCTCAGAGTATACGACTCCGTTCTGGTTTCACACGGGGCGCCGTGGAACGAAGCCGAAAAAGAGGTCACCTGGGTGGCGGGTCCCGGTATGGACAAGCCCATGGTTTATCTCGAAATCCAGGGCAACACGCGTACACACTGCACCGTGATGGATTCCGAAACCTATTTTTACAATTCCACCATTGCGGCAGACGCGTGGGCTGCGCTTTCCACCGATGCCGCCGGCAGCAGGGTCTATCTTGAGGCAAACGACTGCCGTGTCTTTACCCTGCGCTCCGGCTACGGCACCTATGCCGACACCAACTGCCACGTTGTTCTCAACCGCTGCGACATGACGCTGGCCAACATGGCTGCGATCCTTGCCGGAGAATCCAGCGTAACGATGAACGACTGCTACGCAAAGTGCGGCAGCTACATTGCGCTGATCCACTGTGTCGGCGGGTCGGATACCGAGGTGTCCGCACTGAGCATAACCGGCGGAAAATATGTCACGCAGGACAGCGCCGTGATCGTAAAGAGCCAGAATGCCGACATTCTCATCGATGGTGCGGACATCCGTTCCTATGCGGGCCTTCTGATCAAAACCCGTGTAAACGACGACCCAGGAGCCACAAAGGTTGTGAACGAGCCGGCCTACGGCATCCATGCCACCCTGCGGAATCTGACCACCGACTGCGGCATTGCGCATGCAGGCGAGCGGCTGATGTCCGCGCGTCTGTGCAGCACGCGGATGTGCGCTCCCATCACGGGCAACGTATTTGTCAGTCTCGACGAGAGCAGCTTCTGGCAGGCCACGGCCGATTCCGAGGTTACCCTGATGGGCAGCATCCGGCCCGACCAGATCGACGCGCCCGCCGGCGTTACCATCACGCTGCATGGCGGTCGGGAGGGACAGTGGACGCTGGCCTCCGGAGGCAGAGCCGTCATGGTCGAAAACAGGCCTCCGAAGGGCGGCCCCGCCAGATAAACCGAAAGGGATACGGCAGATATTTCGGGTTGAAACAGTCTGCGGACTGTGCTATATTAATGAAATACACCACCGTACAGACCGGCAGCGGCACGCAGAAGAAAGCATACAGAGCCTCTCCGGGACAAACCCGCACAAACCGACAAAAAGCCCCTCAAAGCTCCGGTCCAAACGGTGCCGATATCAATCACAACCAGAAGGAGAGTATGGCTATGGGTAAATACCAACATCTGCTTGAGCCGGTTATCATCGGCGAAACCATCCTGCTGAAAAACCGCCTGCTGTCTTCCAACGCTCTGCCCCACTTCCTGCAGGGCCCCGAGACCTGGCCAAACGACCCGGTGATGATCTATCAGCAGAATATTGCCAGAAACGGCGCGGCCATTGTCACCATCGGCGACTGGTCCAACCCCGACCAGCACAAGGGTCACGGCGGCGACAGTGTGCATTTCCCCAGCTTTGATATGACGGATCCCAGCGTGGAAAATTATCTGGCCCAGTATATCGAGGGCATCCACTTCTACGGCTCAAAGGCAACCATTTCCCTGATGCCAAATGTCCCGGCGGGCTATGGGGTCGAGGACTCCGCGGGCGGCGGAATGTTCGGCATGCCGCCCATGGGCGGTCCCGGCGGCCCGGGCGAACCGGAGGATGATGATATTGCGCCCAATCGCGGCGGTCCCGGCGGCCCACCCATGGACATGGACCCTGAGGAAATGGAAAAAATGATGGCCATGATGGGCGGCGGACCCAAGAAAAAGATGGGTCCCGAGCAGATGCAGGCCGTATGCGAGGATCTCGCAAAACGGGCCGTAAGATACAAAAACCTTGGCTTCGACGGCGTTTCGCTGCACATGGCCTATCAGGGCCCCATCGGTGCGCAGTTCCTCAGCCCGCTGTGCAACCACCGTACCGACGAATTTGGCGGAAGCGCCGAAAACCGTGTTCGCTTCCCGCTGATGATGTGCCGGGCAGTTCGTGAAGCCTGCGGCAAAAACTTCATCATTGAGGTGCTCTTTTCCGGAAAAGAAGCCGAGGGCGGCATCACCATCGAAGATTCCGTTGCCTTCGCCAGAGCCTTTGAAGGCACGGCAGACATTCTCCAGCTTCGAGGCGGCGATGGCGACGAGGCCCATCCGACCACATGGAACTCCACAGAGGAGCCCATCACACTGAAAGTATCGGCCGCAATCAAGGCTGCCGGCTGCAAAATCCTGACCGCGCCCATCGGCGGCTTTCAGAATCCCGACCTGGCAGACAGATGGATCGCCGAGGGGAAAATGGACATGATGGCTGCGGCCAGAGCCTTTATTGCCGACCCGCATTATGGCGAAAAGCTTATCGAGGGCCGGGGCGAAGACGTTGTTCCGTGCATCCGCTGCAACAAATGCCACGGCCTTTCCATGTCGGGTCCGTGGATCAGCGTGTGCTCCGTCAACCCGCTCATGGGTCTGGAATTCAAGGCAGACCGCATGATTTCACCGCCAAAACGCACAAAACGAGTTGCCGTCATCGGCGGCGGTCCCGCGGGCATGCAGGCGGCCATTACGGCTGCCGAGCGCGGACACGGCGTTACGCTGTTCGAACGCGAGGGGCATCTGGGCGGTCAGCTGATCCATTCCGAATTTTTTGACCGCAAGTGGACCGTAAAGCTGTTCAAAGACTATCAGATCCGTCAGCTCGGCAGGCTGGGCATTGATGTGCGCCTGAATACGGCACCCACTCCGGATGCAATCCGGGCCGGCGGCTATGACGCGGTGGTGCTTGCGCTTGGCTCCGAGCCGAATATCCCGGCTATCGAGGGCCTGAAAAAGGCCGACGGCACTCTTGCCGACGGAGTCGTTACACCGATTATGACCTTTGGCCATGTCGACGAGCTGGGCAGGCGCGTTGTTGTGGTGGGTGGCAGTGAGGTCGGCTGCGAAACGGCCATGTATATTGCCCAGACGGGCCGCGAGGTCACCATCATCACACGGCAGACATCTCTTGCACCCTCGGCACAGCGTGTACATTACAACCTGCCTGTAGACGGCTACTGCGGCATCCGCAAAAAGACCGGCTGCACCACCACCCGCTTTGACGGCGGACTGGTTTCCTATATCAACTGCAAGGGAATCGAAAAGACCATCGAATGCGATACGCTGGTCATATCCGGTGGCCTGAACCCCAGACAGAAAGAAGCACTGGCCTTCTTTGGCACGGCTCCCGAATTCCATACCGTCGGCGAATGTGCCGGCATCGAAGAGGGTACCATCCAGAAGGTACTGCGCTCTGCCTGGTCTGTCGCAAGCCAGATCTGAGGCATCTTCAGAACAATACAGCGGCCGACTGCCGCTGAAAAAAGCAGGACCCGGAGCCTTTTGCGGCCAACATGGTACAAGGGGAGTCCGGGGTTCTGCGTTTCCGGGCAAAACGCAGAAAAATGGCTTTTGAATCCGGGCGAAGGCAATCCGGCAGGATCCGTGAGCAGGGATGCTGCCGCCCGCAGAGGTTGACAAGCTGCCGGAAAGAGGGCATAATGACAAAAAAGAACACAAACGTCCCGAAAAGGAGGAAGAATATGTTTCCCGTAAAGCGAATGAGCAACAATTACCTGGAACGGCTGGATGCTTCTGCCGACAGATTCCCGGACAAGCCGGCATATATCAGCGAGCAGTTTTGCCTGACGTATCGGCAGCTGCGGGAAAAGTCCATGCGTGTCGGAACCTGCCTGGCCCGCAGCATCCATCCCCGTCAGACCGTGGCCGTGCTGATGCAGCGTGAGGTCTGGGCTGTGGCGGCCGTTATGGGCGTGATTCAGGCCGGCGGCATCTGTTCGGCACTCGACCCGACCATGCCTGCCGAGCGTATGCTGAAGATCTTTGAGAATCTGCAGCCCGGCGCGATCGTCATCGACGAGTCGGCCAGAGCACTGGCCGAAGAGCTGCGCGGCCGCGTAAGCTGTCCTGTGATCGATTATTTCGAGGCTGAGCAGACTGCGGCAGATCCGGAGCTTTTGCAGAACCTGCGTGACCACTCCTCCCGACTTGACCCCATCCACATCTATTATACATCCGGCTCCACCGGCCAGCCAAAGGGCGTGGTTCATACGCACAACAGCATTCTGAACTATGCCGATCGTGCCTCGGACCACACCGATGTGATTACCGACAGCGAGGTCTACGGAAATCAGGCCCCCTTCTTTTATGCCAACTCCATCAACGACATCTACCTTGCCATCGACAACGGCTGCACCGTGTACATCATTCCCGACCACTATTTCAAATTCCCCGAGACACTGGTGCGCTGCCTGAACGAAAAACAGATTACCACCCTGCTGATGACACCGCTCAACTATATCTATGTTGCCGATGCCGGAGTGCTCACGCCGGGCTGTCTGCCGCATATGCGTTCGGTCTATATGTGCGGAGAGGTCGTGCCCTACGAAAAAATGAAAATCTGGGCGCAGGCCGCCTCAAATGCCATCTGCTTCAATTTCTACGGCGCAACCGAATTCCCATACAGCACCGAATACGTGCTGGGCAGCCGCGAGTTTGCCCAGGGTGAGCCGGTTCCGGCCGGTCAGTGCCTGCGCGGTGCCAGAATTTTTATTCTCGACGAAAATGGTGACGAGGTCCCACAGGGTGAGAGCGGCGAGATCTATATCCATTCTCCCTGGCTGTCGAGCGGCTATTTCCGCGATCCCGAGCGCACTGCTTCGGCATATCTCAACGATCCGCTGGGCTATGGATGGAACTGTACCATGTTCCGCAGCGGCGATATCGGACGTATCGACGAAGAAGGCCAGCTGCTGGTTCTGGGCCGAAAGGATACACAGATCAAACACCGCGGTTTCCGCATGGATATCGGCGAGGTTGACGCAGCCCTGCGCGGCGTGGAGCATTGGCAAAACGGCTGCTGTTTGTTCGACGCGCAGGCAGATCTTTTGTATTGCTTCTGGACCGGACCGTTGACCGAGGCTGAGCTGAAGGATGCGCTGAGCACAAAAATCGAAAAGTACATGCTACCGAATGTATGGATTCACCTCAGCGAGCTGCCCCGCACATCCAGCGGAAAGCTGGACCGCGTGGGCCTGAAGGGACAATACTTCAAATAAAACCAAAAACACCGTGCAGACGCGTCTGCGAGCTCCACGGATTGATTTTTGCCGGATCGGGCAGCCTTGCAAACCGCAAAAGGTTTCGACTGTCCGTCTTCCGGCAAAATTCTTTTTTCCCGGCCTGTGCCGGTTTGCCCTTTCAAAGCCGCACGGACAGGCGGCTGCGTGGATTGTCTTTACAAGAATTCACACGCGTGCTATACTGGTGTCTGCCTGCCGGAGGGCAGAAATTTCAGACAGGGAGGCGGCAGCAATGCCTGCAACAATATCCAGAGGGATCCGGGCACCCATGATTCGCCGGGGCGACGACATCGTGTCCATTGTGGTAAACAGTGTACTTGAGGCCATGAAAAACGAAGGCTTTCATCTGGCCGACCGGGATGTAATAGCCGTAACCGAATCCGTAGTGGCCCGGGCAGACGGCAACTATGCCACCACCGACCATATTGCTGCCGATGTGCGTGCAAAGCTGGGCGGAGAAACCGTGGGTGTGGTATTCCCCATTCTCAGCCGCAACCGCTTTGCCATCTGTCTGCGCGGCATTGCCCGGGGCGCAAAAAAGATCGTTCTGATGCTCAGCTATCCTTCCGACGAGGTGGGCAACCACCTGTTCGACGAAGACCTTCTCGACAACAGCGGCGTGGACCCGTATACCGATGTGCTGAGTCTGGACCGCTACCACGAGGCTTTCGGTCACCCCGTGCATCCCTTCACGGGAATAGACTACGTACAGTATTATAAAGAGCTCATCGAAGAAGAGGGTGCCGAGGCAGAGGTTCTTTTTGCAAACCGCGCCGAGGCAATCGTACCCTACGCAGGGAAAGTACTCTGCTGTGATATCCACAGCCGGGCCCGCACAGCCAGACGCATTCGCGCCGCGGGAGCCGAAACGGTCCTGACCCTCAGCGATATCCTCAATGCACCGATAGACGGCAGCGGCTTCAATCCGCAGTATGGGCTGCTCGGTTCAAACAAGGCAACCGAAAACACCATCAAGCTCTTTCCGAAAAACGCGCAGGCGGTGGCTGAGGCTGTGGCTGAACGGCTGTATGCTGCAACCGGCGCCAGGGTCGAGGCCATGGTTTATGGCGACGGCGCCTTCAAAGACCCGGTGGGCAGGATCTGGGAGCTCGCCGATCCCGTTGTGGGCGCGGGCTACACAAAAGGACTCGACGGTCTGCCCAACGAGCTGAAGCTGAAATATCTGGCCGACAACGACTACAGCCACCTTTCCGGCCAGGCGCTCGACGAGGCCATCCGCGCATCCATCCGCGCCAAAGACAGCAACCTCAAGGGACAGATGGCTTCAGAGGGAACCACGCCCCGCAGGCTGACCGACCTCATCGGTTCGCTGTGCGACCTGACCTCCGGTTCGGGCGACAAGGGCACACCGATTGTTCTGGTGCAGAATTATTTCACCAACTACGCCCAGGACTGATATGCAGTATTCCTGCGTTCTTCTCGACCTCGACGGCACGCTGACCGACTCCTCTGCGGGAATCACGCGCAGCGCGAACTATGCGCTGCAGTCCTTCGGAATCCGGGTCGAAGACTGGCAGACCCGGCTGCGCTGCTTTATTGGTCCGCCGCTGCCGGAATCCTTTCAGACCTTTTACGGCTTTTCTCCCGAAAAGGCCAGACAGGCGACACAGAAATACCGCGAACGATACAACACTGTCGGACTGTATGAAAACAGCCTCTATCCCGGTGTTGTCGACCTGCTGGAGCATCTCAGAGAGCAGGGCCGCACCCTGCTGCTGGCCACCGGCAAGCCAACTCCCACCACACGCGAAATTCTGGACCATTTTCAAATCACCCGTTATTTCGATGTAATTGCCGGCAGCGAGTTCGACGGAACCCGTGAAAACAAAGACGAGGTGATCGAATACGCACTGGCTCTGGCGGGCATCAAAGACCGCAGCCATGCCGTAATGGTCGGAGACCGCCGCCACGACGTGATCGGCGCAAAGGCGGCGGCAATCCCGTGCATAGGCGTGCTTTATGGCTTTGGCACGCGCCCCGAGCTTGAACAGGCCGGTGCAGACTGGATCTGCTCCACCGTGGCAGACCTCGCTGCCTGGTTTGACCGCGACATATAGCCGCCGAAAAAGCCACGGCCGTCACGGGACGGTTTGATCCTTCTGAAAAAAGATCCGGGCAAGCCCGCACAGATGTTTGCGGATTTTGACGAAAAACCTTCGTCGGATCCTTCTGCAGAGCTGTGCGGGCTTGCTTTTTTTGCAGCAGCAGTACTCCGACGCGAGGCATTGAAAGGTGTCCGGACTGCTGCACAGAAACAAAAAAAGCCGGCCCATACAGGCCGGCTTATGGACGATACAGGACTTGAACCTGTGACCTCCCGCACGTCAAGCGGATGCTCATACCAACTGAGCTAATCGTCCGAACGAGAATGTGCTACCGAAGCAACACGGATATTTTACTATCTGACGCGGCGTTTGTCAAGAGCGAAAGCGGCAAACGGGCGGAATTTTTAAGCAGTCACCGCAGTGTTGCAGCAGGATTTGAAAGAAGGAGATTTTCGGCATTTCCGGTTTGCTGCAAAAGCGTCAAAGGCGGGAATTCCGGCCGCGATGGACGGCACGGAATGTCAGACCTGCCGAAGATACCAGGCAATCAGCAGATCCACTACCTGGCCGTAGCTCTGCACTCCGGCGGTCTGCTGCATGGATTTGAGATAGGCGTCGTTGACCTTCTCGGCAGTCTGCTGCACTCGCCCGTCGTATTGTCGATAGTGTTCACCGGCACTGGCTACATCCCTTGCCAGCCCGGGCCGCATGGCATACCACAGCTCTGCCGCAGTCGAGGGACTGCGCTGATACAGGGCGTTGTAGCAATAGATAAAGGCACTGTAGGCACCGGAGTATTGAATTTCTGTCCGGTCGGATACCGAGCAGGCAAGATATGCGGCAAAGTTGCATTCGTCCTCGGGGCCGATGCCCTGTGCATGGGCCTGCTCGTGGGCCATGGTATACGGAAGCGACGCCTGTGGGGTCTGCGTGTTGATATTCGCCTCAGCGGTCCAGGCAGTAAAGATGCCGGTGATGCCCATATACGAAAGCAGCGGCGAGCAAAGCGCCGGCTTTGGCAGACTGTGTGAGGCATCAAAGCAGGGAAGGGTCCGGCTGAGCGTTTCATAGCCTTCTCCGGACCACTCGGCCAGCTCGGAAAAGCTTCCCAGCTGAGCCACACCGTTTTCGTCGCGGGGGACCTGATCGCACAGCGTGTTTGCCAGAGAAAGATAATATTGTCCGGCGGCGTAAAGATCATTGAGGGTATAGCCGGATACCTGCAGACCCAGACGATCCGCCAGCGGGACGGGGTTGAAGTAATTGAGCCCCCAGAGGGCCAGAAACAGGGTAACGGCCAGAAGAATCCCTGCCGCGGCACCGGACAGCCAGGATATCAGCGAGGCTTTGCCGCGAAGAACCCGGATGAGGGTATACAGGGCCCACAAAATGGCCAGCGCCGCCAGCAGCTCGGCAGCAGAAACCGGCAGTCGGGAGGTTATGGACGCGATGGCAGCGAGAATTTTTTTGGAAGCTGCCGGATACCATGTGAAAATCAGCTCCGGGCAGCGCTGCGCCAGCATCACCATGCCTCCGCACAGCAGCAGCAGAATGCCGCTGCCGATCAGCCGTCCTGCGGTTTTCATTTCCATGCCTCCTGATGTTTTGTGTTTTGGAAAGCCCGCACAGATAGAAAAATCCGGAAAGCCGCAGAAAATCGCACGGACTTTTGAGGCTGTTCGGGTACTTTTCCGATACAGGCAGTTCGTCGGAATCACGCAGCTGTGCGGGTTTTTTTATGACCTTGCGGACTGCGTGAGGCTGCCCAGGCCTGCTTTGTCATTCAGGATCGCCGAGATCAGACGCTCGTTGGTATCCAGCTTTTTGCGCAGCCTGGTCATGGAACGGTCTACGGTGGCACAACGGCTGTCGCGGCTGCTCAGAGCCTGACGAAACGCAGCCTGAAAGCCGGGCAGGTCGAAATGCTCGATGTCGCTCATGGCGGTCAGGCCGACTGAGCCAAGAAAGGAATCGATTTTGGGGTCGTAGGAGATGCCAAGCATGGGCACCTGCATCACTGCAGCATAAATCAGCGAGTGCAGCCGCACACCAACCAGAAGATCCATATTGCCGATAATGCTGAGCATCTCGTCGGTAAGGTGCTTTTCACGGATGCAGACAGCCGTGCCTGCAAGCCGGGACTGCAGCACCTCGGCCACAGGCAGATCCTCGGAATGATAAAAGGGAATGAGAATGCTGTCGGCATGATATTCTTCGTCGAGCCAGCGGATGCATTCTTCGATCCGGTGCGCAAAGGCACTGTCGGGGTTTTTTTCGCGGATGGCCCAGCCAACAGTCAGCCGACCGGGCTGCTTTTTGTAGCCCTCGGCCTGCAGAATGGCCCGTCCGGGTTCAAGATCCGCCTTTTTTACGCGGATTACCGGATCAGCCGTGACATATACCCTGTCTGCCGGAACTCCGATATCCTGCAAAAGACGCTTTGAGCGCGCGTCACGCACCACAATGCCGTGCACATGCCTGAGAACGCGACGGGTCAGGCGGCGGTTGTATCGGGAGCGGATAGGGCCGATTCCCTGGCTGTAGATGAAGACCTTTTTGCCGAACAGAAGGGCCAGCCGGATAATCAGAAGATAATAGTGGATGCTTCTGCGGCTGGTGGCATCCTGCAGCAGACTTCCCCCTCCGGAAATCAGAAGATCACAGTTCCAAACCGCCCGGATAATGGCAAGCGGCTTCATGCGGGCAACGGCCTTTACGCCGTATTTTTCGGCGGTATCCTCGGGCGAGGCGGACAGCACGGTAATGTCGATGTCTTCGAGTCCCTCGCGCAGGGCATCGGTTACCGTACGCAGTACGGATTCGTCGCCGATGTTGTTGAAGCCGTAGTAGCCGGAGATAAGCAGTCTATGCATTCTCGTCCTCCCCGGTTTTGAGCAGACAGCCCGAAAGGCGGGCCAGCAGATGCAGCGCAATCAGAATCACAAGTCCGACCGCCAGCCCCAGCAGCATGCCGTAGACCGTGCGCAGCATGCTGAGCGCCAGCGGGGTGCGGATATGCTGAAAGGTGTTGACCACGCTCGTAAGCCCAACGGCGGCACCCATGGAGAACAGAACCGAAAACAGCTTGCTGCGGTGGTGCAGAGCCCAGACCATCAGCATCAGGCAGGGCCAGCCGATGAGAAACTCCTTGGTCCGCGGCCTTGCCACAAGGCAGGTTTCCAGAAGACTGCGGAGCTTGAGCTCCAGTGCCGGAATTGAAACCGAGGCGCTGGTATTTCCCGTGCGCATGATGTAGTAGACGCCGACCGCGCCCAGCAGGACAATGCAGACGACCGTGGTGCAGATGGTCCACACTGTCCGCACAGAGACCCGGTTTTGCATATGGCGCTGCCAGGCTGCCTTTTGGTCCGCATACCAGGCCCTGCTTCGCCAGCCGCAGCAGAAGCTCTGACCCCAGGCCAGAAGCCCGGGCCTGCCGCCAAAGTCCTCTACGGTGAATATAAGAATGAAGCTTGCCGCCAGAAAGGCAATAGGCGCGAGCTGCATGAGCTTGACGCCCCGATACAGGCGCATTTCGAGCATATAGGAGGTTTCAGAAAGAGCCGCGGCGGCAATCAGCGCGCCCAACAGCGCAACCGCACCCGCAAAAATACACACGCCCACAGCCCGGAGCATACAGCCGCCGGCATTCGGGGCGGGTTTCCAGCGTCCTGCCTGAATCAGCCGGTATGCGCCCAGTCCTGCGAGACAGGCAAAAAGAATTCCGGACCCGATGCTCAGCAGCAGCTTTGCGCCGTTTGGCGCCAGATAAAAGCAGGCGGATACTGCCGCAAGGCCCACAGCCAGAAGCAGGAGCCGCAGCCGTAGCCGCACCCGGACCATCAGGTCAAGCAGCACCAGGGCACCGCCCACGCAGCCAAAGCCCAGCAGCAGCCGCCAATACCATGCGGGGTTGTAGGAACGCATGGCCGAAGCGGTTCCAAAGGTCAGTCCGGCATCCTCCAGACGGCTCAGCAGGCTTGTAAGCAGGTCTTCGTAGGCGGCAGGATCGGTGATGTAGATGTCTTCCTCGTCGGTGTCGAGAATCATCTTCAGGTAGACGATGCGGCAGTTGCGCTCCGCCACCGCCCGAAACAGAGAATTGACGATTTCTTCTGAACCGGCATAGCCGTAGTATTGCCAGCGATTCTGGATAAAGCCGAATTCGTTGAAGGCGCGTACGGCTCGGTTGTCAAGGTCGTTCATCACCAGACTGTCGAACCCGGCCCAGGTGACATTTTTGCTCTGATTCATTTCCTCGGTGATCACCATGGCTGCGCCTGTGCGGTCGAGATAATCCAGCAGCAGCTGTCTGGACTCCTCGGGTTCGTCATAGCCCAGAACTCCGTCGCCGCTGTTCATGAAATAGGCGGGCTGATACTGTTCAAACTCTTCGAGCACGGCCCGCGCAAAGGCTGCGCCGTTCAGGTGGGCTCGGGCTGCCGTGCGGGGAATGATGTCAAAGCCATAGCTCTGCAGCAGCGAAACCTTTTGCGGCAGCAGTCCAAGCGGGAGCTCAACCCAGTCTGAGCAGGAGCGGCTGTAGGTGCCGTCGATCCAGATATAGCCCACGCCGTTTTCGGTAAAGGCTTCGGCGCAGAGATTATCGGAGCGGGCATGGAGGGCGTTGAGAATCCATGTGTACATCGAAGAGTCTGTTACACTCACAAGCAGATCATAGACGTCCTCACCCTGACGGATCAGATCCACTGCCTGCTGCGGATACTGCGTCCACCAGCCGGGAATCTCGCGTATGGAGCTGGCCTTGGCATAGCTCACGCCGGAGCCGGGCAGCTTTGACAGAGAGGTGAGCGTTTCCTCAAACAGTGCCATGGAATGTATGCCCCAGCTGCGGAACAGCGCAAGCCAGTCTTCGATGGACAGATCAGACTGCATTGCCATTTCCGACAGGTCTCGATAGTCAACCACGATGTCGTAGGTCTGATAGTCGCGTTCTACTGCGGCACGTCCTGCCAGAATGCCTGCCGCCACTGCCGCCGCACACAGCGTCAGAAGCAGAAAGGCCAGATTCCGCCTGATAAAATTCTTCATTTCAGCCCTGCTTTCTTTGCGTCACAATCTCCCACACTATAGCAAACCCCGCCGATGTTTGCAACCAAAACCGACGGAGCCTGCGTTTTGCAGCGCAAAGGCTGCGGAAATTTCTGCGCGGTGCCGCGTCAGAGCTCTTCCTCCGGACCGCGGTCGGTCTGAAGCGGAAGCCGCAGATCCACGGCAAACGTGCTTTCCAGACGCTGGACGGAGAGACTGCCTCCGCAGCTGCGCACAATTCCTTCGGCCGTGCGCAGGCCGACACCGGTCCCGCCTTCCGGCATATCGTGCCGCAGACCGTTGCTCTGCACCAGATGCAGCATTCCTTCGGTCAGGTCCGCTCGAATCCGCACCGGCTGCGCGGGGTCCGCATAGCGGAGAATGTTGCCCTCGAGGTTGCTGAACACCCGCTGCAGCTCGATGGGATCGATATGCAGAAAAAAGGGCTCTCTCGGACGCTGCACGACGGCCAGGTCGAGTCCCGAAACAGCCAGGTTCTGGGTCATGCCGTCAAGTGCTTCGTCCAGAAAGGACCGGCCGTCGATCCGCTGCGGATTCCGGATGGTACCGGTGTGGGTTCGTGCAGTATCAAACAGACAGTTTGTCATCTGCAGCATAAATCGGGACCGGCTCAGAATCCGGCGCAGATAGTCCTGCTGTTCGTCGGCAGACTGTCCGCCTGCCTGCAGAAGCTCCGTATAGCCGATAATGGCGGTAAGGGGGGTGCGCAGATCGTGCGAGATGGCCGTGATCCGATCGTAGTTCTGGCGGTGGAGCCTGTCTTCTGTTTCGTTGCGCCACTGCAGCTCTTCGGCCATGCGGTTCAGGCTGGCGGCAAGCTCCTGCATTTCGTCCGGACTCGAAACCCGAATCCGGCAGGTCAGGTCACCGCTTTCCAGCATCTGCACACCCTGGTCAATGCGCAGAATATCGCGAACAAGCCGCGTGAACCGCAGACCCATAAACAGAACAAAGAGTCCGAAGCATACGCCCATCAGGATTTTTGTGATTCTGCGCTCGAGGTTGTGATAAAAGGCCGGGTTGACCGATACGGCGGCATCGCCGTCGGAAAAACGGACTACGCCGAGCTGCGGGTCTTCTACGCGGGTAAAGGGGATGGAGGAGCGCGCACCGCCGGACCAGCCGTATTGCGTGGAGTCATAGATTACCGTGCCGTCGGCGACCAGCTGCAGCTCAATGAGGGTATTGCCCTGATCCCAGGTCTGCAGACGGTCGGCCTGGTCAAGGGTCAGCCCGTTGACCGTGATATAATGCTGCAGACTTGTCAGAATCTGTGTAAGCTCCAGGTCCAGTACCCGACCTGTGGCACTCATGCGCTCAATGGCCAGAATTTCCACCTGCGAGGCACACCAGTACAGTCCCATCGTCAGTGCCGCAAACCCGGCAATCTGCAGCAGCAGCCGAAGTGCCAGCCTCGGAAGGCGGGGGCCTACCCGCGGAGGACGGTTTTTTCGCCTATTCAACATAATAACCCCGGCCCCAGATGTTTTTGATATATGCCGGCTGCTTCGGATTGTCGCCGAGCTTGCGCCGGAGATTGGAGATGTGTACAATCACGGTGTTGTTGTTTGCGTGGGTATAGGGCTCGTCCCAGGTCTGCTCATAGAGCTCCTGCGCGGAAAAGACCCGCCCCGGGTTTTCTGCCATCAGCTGAAGGAAGGTGTATTCCGTGGCGGTCAGGGGGATTTCCTTTCGGCCAAGCCGCACCGTGTGGGTGCGGCAATCGATCTGAAGGTCACCCCGACGAAGGACGTTGGCCTGCTCGGGCGGCCGATACTCATAACAGCGGCGCAGCAGAGCCCGGATCCGGCCCAGCAGCTCTGCCCGCGAAAACGGCTTGGTCAGAAAGTCGTCGCCTCCGGCTTCCAGCCCGGCAAGCTTGTCGGATTCCTGACTTCGAGCGGTCAGAAACAGGACGGGCGTGGTGCTGCTTCTGCGAATGCGGCGACACAGAGCCAGTCCGTCTTCTCCGGGCATGGCAATATCCAGAATGATCAGATGCACCGGCTGTGTTTTGAGCAGGGCGGCAGCGGCCGCACCGTTTTGCGCCGTAAGGACGCGATAGCCCTCGGCGTGCAGCAGGCTGAAAAGCAGCTGCAGCAGCTCCGGCTCGTCGTCTACCACCAGAATGCTGGCGTTTTCTTCCATCTGTCCACCCTCCTGTTTCCAAGGTCCGGTTTTTGTCTGCACTGTTTCGATGCAGGCGGGAATGTTTGCCCAAGCAGCGGTCTGCTGAGACCATACAGGCATCTTTCCATTCCATTGTACCAGATCTGCACGGACCCGAACAGGGGGAAATGTGAAAAAACACAAAGCGAAAGCAGGGGAAGTCATGGATCGGAAAGGACCGGCTCCGGAGAAAAGGCCCGAAAAGCTGTCCCGTGGGCTGCGGGAGGATGCAGGCCTTGTAGGGAATGCACAAAGCAGAGGGAATATTTCGGGTGTGATTCCTGAAAAATTGCTCTTGACTATCCGACGCCGCGGCTTTATACTGCAAGCAGTCTTGCAAATTGCCCGTTGCGGCAGAAGGGAGTCCACCATGGTGCGCGTTACCGGTATGAGCAGCAGCTACTATTATTTCGCGGCCCAGTACGTGGGCCGCTATTTTGGCATCCCTTTCGAGCACCGTGACGGAACGGCAGATCATCGTTAACCGCTGCTGCAAAGGCATTCGTTAACAATGCGGCCTCGTCCTCACGGACGGGGCTGTTTTTTGTTATGGCAGCACCGTGCAATTGCGCCTGCGGCGTTTTGCAGATTCTTTTCGCCGGTTCGTCGTCATCAGACCCTGCCATATAAAAGCATGGCTGCGGTTTTCTGCTTCGATTCGGCAACGGAGTTCTGACCGCTTCTGCCGAATGACGTGGTGCTGCCTTATAAAACACAAAGGAGAGAGCAACATGAAAAAGAAGATCCTTGCCCTGCTGCTGACAGCAGCCCTGTGTCTGAGCCTTGCCGCCTGCGGCGAAAAGGCCGAAACCGCTGCCGAGCCTGCCGAAACCGCCGCGGCGGCCGAAACCACCTCTGCACAATACACCGTCGGAATCTGCCAGCTGGTTCAGCACGAAGCACTCGACGCGGCCACACAGGGCTTTATCGACGCGCTCAACGAAGCGCTGCCAGGCCAGGTCACCTTCGAAGAAAAGAACGCCTCCGGCGAGAGCGTTAACTGCGCCACCATCGTAAACGGATTTGTGGCAGAAAACGTAGACCTGATCATGGCCAACGCCACGGCTGCGCTCACGGCTGCCGCCTCAGCCACGGCCGACATTCCGATTCTCGGCACATCCATCACGGCCTATGGCGTGGCACTGGACATCGATGATTTCTCCGGTACTGTGGGCGGAAACATCTCCGGCACCTCCGATCTGGCCGATCTTTCCAAACAGGCCGACATGATTGCCGAATGGTTCCCCGATGCGAAAAAGGTCGGACTGCTGTTCTGCTCTGCCGAGCCCAATTCCCGCTATCAGATCGAAACAGTTGCCGCACGTCTGGCCGAGCTGGGCATCGAAACACAGGAATTTGCCTTTACCGACACCAACGACGTTGCTTCCGTGGCTCAGGCCGCAGCAGACTGGAGCGATGCGCTCTATGTTCCGACTGACAACACGGCTGCTGCCAATACAGAGGCCATTGCCAACATTCTCATCCCCGCGGGTGTTCCCGCAATCTGCGGAGAAGAGGGTATCTGCAAGGGCTGCGGTGTTGCGACCCTGTCGATCAGCTACTACGACCTCGGCGTGACTACCGGCAAGATGGCTGCCCAGATTCTCACCGGCGAAGCCGATATCTCCACCATGCCCATCGCGTTTACCGAGGCAACACCCAAGTATAACGCCGCCATGTGTGAAACCATGGGCATTACCCCGCTCGAGGGCTACGAGGCCATCGAGGGCTGATCACAGACCAACGGGACAAAAGCCGTCTGTCCCGCCGGGCCGAGGCTGTGGTGATGCCGGAGCCCGATCACAAGCCAAAGGAGAGTATGTATGAGTTTCGTGTCATCCCTGCTGAACGCCCTGCCGGGCGCCTGTGCCCAGGGACTGATCTGGGGTATCATGGCAATCGGCGTTTATATCACCTATCGCGTACTGGACATTGCGGATATGACCGTAGACGGATCTCTGGCCACAGGCGGTGCGGTCTGTGTGATGCTGATCCGTGCCGGCGTGAATCCGTGGCTTGCCATTGTGTGCGCCTTTCTTGTCGGTATGCTGGCCGGCTTTGTCACGGGCATGTTCCACACGCGCTGCGGGATTCCCGCTATTTTGTCCGGGATTCTCACCCAGCTGGCCCTGTATTCCGTCAACCTGCGGATCATGGGCAGCAAGGCAAATCAGGCTGTGGGCGTTGACAAATACAATCTGCTGCTTTCACAGCGCTATGTACGATCTGTCAGCCTGGACAATCCGCTGCCTCTGCTGGTGATATTTACAGCCGCCGTGATTATGCTACTGTATTGGTTCTGCGGCACCGAAAAGGGCAGCTCCCTGCGTGCAACGGGCTCCAATTCCAATATGGCCCGCGCGCAGGGCATCAACACCAGCAGCAATATTGTTCTCGGTCTGATGCTCTCCAATGGTCTTGTGGCTCTGGCCGGGGCGCTGCTGGCTCAGTACCAGGGCTCGAGCGACATCAACATGGGCCGCGGCGCCATTGTAATTGCGCTGGCCGCCGTCATTATCGGCGAGGTCATCTTCAGTCGGGTATTCCGCAATTTTGCCCTGAAGCTGGCTGCAACCTCCGTCGGTGCCATCATCTACTATATCGTTCTGCAGGTGGTGCTGCAGCTTGGCCTGAACACCAACGATCTCAAGCTTATCACCGCGCTGATCGTTGCTCTTTTCCTGGCCATTCCATACTGGAAAAGCCGCCTGTTCCACCAGAAAATCCGGGCCGCCGCGCAGGGAGGATCCGACAATGCTTGAGCTGAAACATATCTGCAAAACCTTCAACCCCGGAACCATCAACGCGAAAACCGCTCTGAGCGATCTGAGCCTCACTCTGAACGACGGCGATTTCGTTACCGTAATCGGCGGAAACGGCGCCGGAAAATCCACCATGCTCAATGCCGTTGCCGGAACCTTTCAGATTGACGCGGGAGAGATTTTTATCGACGGAACCGATGTGACGCATCTGCCGGAGCACAAACGCGCAGCCTTTATAGGGCGGGTTTTTCAGGATCCCATGATGGGTACCGCGCCTACCATGCAGATCGAAGAGAATCTGGCTCTGGCCGCGCGGCGCGGCAAGCGGCGCACGCTGTCCTGGGGAATCCGCAGAGCCGAACGCGAGGAATACCGCGAGCGCCTGAAAACGCTGGGGCTTGGCCTGGAAAACCGCATGACCGACAAGGTCGGCCTGCTTTCCGGCGGTCAGCGTCAGGCACTGACACTGCTGATGGCCTCACTTCGTCGGCCAAAGCTGCTGCTGCTCGACGAGCATACCGCCGCGCTCGATCCTGCCACTGCTGCCAAGGTGCTTGAGCTTTCAGACCGCATCGTTCAGGAAAACGGCCTGACCGCAATGATGATTACGCACAACATGAAGGATGCCATCCGCCATGGCAACCGCCTGATCATGATGAACAACGGGAAAATCATTCTGGATATTGCCGGCGAGGAAAAGAAACGTCTGACCAAGCAGGATCTTCTTGAACGCTTTGCGATTCAGGCCGGGCAGCAGGAAGAGACCGACGCTGTTCTGCTCAGCTGAAGGATTTTCCGCTTTTTACCGGCAGCCCTGTCAGGCCGGGCACACCTCCGACCGACGGCTGCCGGACAAGGCCAAAACCGGTCGGTACGCTTTTGCACGGATCTGCCCATGCATGGTCCGGTCGGCATACGAAACGGAGGCTTTGCTTTGATTTATCTGCTGGAGGATGACGACAGCATCCGCAAGCTTGTTGTGTATACGCTTTCTTCTCAGGGATATGAGGCGAGGGGCTTTGCCCTGCCGTCCGAGTTTCGCCGGGCTGTTGAGCAGCAGCTGCCGGATCTGGTTCTGCTGGATATCATGCTTCCGGAGGAGGACGGACTGACCGTATTAAAGCGGCTGCGCGGCAATGCGGCCACAAGGCGGCTTCCGGTTATCATGCTCACGGCAAAAAACACGGAATACGACCGCGTGATCGGTCTGGACAACGGAGCAGATGACTTTATCTGCAAGCCATTCGGCATGATGGAGCTGATGGCCCGCGTGCGGGCAGTGCTGCGCCGGGCAGGCCCGACGCCGGCGGCGGCAGAATACCGACTGGGCGATCTGTATGTATGTCCTGCCGGACGTGCGGTGCAGGTGCAGGGCCGGGATATTGCGCTGACACACAAGGAATTCGAGCTGCTGTGCCTGCTGCTTGAAAATGCGGGGCACGTGCTTACGCGGGACACCATCATGCAGCACGTCTGGGGCAGCGACTTTGAGCGCGAAAACCGTACCGTAGACGTCCATATCCGCACGCTGCGGGCCAAGCTTGGCCCGGCAGGAAATTCCGTCGAAACCGTCCGCGGAGTGGGCTACAAAATCGGAGGGACCGTATGACCCTGAAAATCTTTCGAAGCTCTTTTGCTGCGGGTCTGCTGGTTTTGCTGCTTTGCTCGGTAATGTTTTATATTGTGCTGTTTACAACCGGTCAGACGGCGGCCTTTTCCGCGCTAGAAGCGCAGTGCGACTTTGCCGCTGCCGGCACACAGAAGACCGGAACGGCCTATCTCGGCGCCCTGCAGACCGAAAGCCGCATTACCTGGATAGATGCCGACGGAACCGTCCTGTTTGACAATCGGGCCGATGCCGACAATATGGAAAACCATCTGGACCGGCCGGAGGTAGCGCAGGCTCTCGAAAGCGGATCGGGCCGCGGTGTCCGTTTTTCCAAAACACTTCTGATCGATGCCCTGTATTATGCCCGTCGTTTGCAGGACGGGACGGTGCTGCGTCTGGCTTCGGACAAAAACACGGCGCTGTCTCTGCTGCCTGAGGTTATGGGGCCGGCGCTTGCTGTGGCGATTCTGGCTCTTGGCCTGTGCGCCATGCTGTCTTCCCGACTGGCAAAGCAGATCACAAAGCCGATCAACCAGTTGGATCTGGACCGTCCGGAAACCTGGGAAACATACAGGGAGCTGGCTCCCCTTTCTGCCAGACTGCGTCAGCAGAACGAAACCATCCGTCGACAGATGGACGAGCTGCGTCAGGCACAGCGCGAAACGGCAGCCATCACCGAAAACATGAACGAGGGCTTTTTGTTGCTGGACAGCCGCGGAGCCATTCTGTCCGGAAACCACAGCGCCATGCAGCTGCTGTCTGCACAACCGTGGGAGGGTGAACGCAATCTGCACAGCAGCTGCTGCCGGTCCGAAATTCGCAGTGCTGCCATGGCTGCATTGAGCGGAAATCGATCCGAGCAGCTTCTGCGGTTGGACGGAGCATCCTATCAGATTATCGCAAGTCCTGTCAGCTCCCGGGGCAGTCCGTCGGGCGCGGTGGTTCTGATGATGGACGTAACCGAGCGTGAGCAGCGCGAAACGCTTCGCCGTGAATTTACGGCCAACGTCTCACACGAGCTGAAAACTCCCCTGACCTCAATATCCGGCTTTGCCGAGCTGATGAAAAACGGACTGGTTCCGCCCGAAAAGCAGCAGGAGTTTGCCGGAGATATCTATAAAGAATCCAGACGGCTGATTGCCCTGGTTGACGATATCATTCGTCTGTCCAGTCTGGATGAGAATACCGCTCAGCCCGAGGCCGAGGATGTAGACCTGTATGAGCTGGCCGAAGGCGCCGTGCAGACGCTGGCCCGTGCGGCACAGAAGCAGCAGATTCGGCTCAATCTGCAGGGCCAGCATGCCGTGGTCCACGGAGTGCGGCAGGTGCTCAACGAAATCGTCTTTAATCTCTGCGACAATGCCGTGAAATACAACCGACCCGGCGGCAGCGTGACCATAACCGTAGCACGCTTCAGCAACGAAATCCGTCTGGTTGTTGCCGACACCGGCATAGGCATTCCGCGTGAGCATCAGGCACGGGTTTTTGAACGATTCTATCGCGTGGACAAAAGCCATTCCAAGGCGATTGGCGGCACGGGCCTCGGCCTTTCGATCGTCAAGCACGGGGTGCAGTCCATGGGCGGGCGCATCCGGCTGGAAAGCGAACCCGGAAGCGGCACCACAATTACCGTGATTTTTGACTGAGCACATAGGGCAGAGCACTGTGCGTGCTCCCAACCAAAAGCAGCCCGGCCTTCGGCCGGGCTTTCAATCATGACAGATATGACAGGAGGTTTATTATGCCAAGCCAGGCTTTTTTGGATTATCGCCACAACATCCCAACCGCTCCTCCCACATCCATGGCCGGTCCGGGGATCCCGGGTCCGGCACCCGGTCCGGGCGGCCCCGGCGGTGCCGCCGTTCCGCCGGAATTTGCCCATCTGCGCGTTCCCATAATGCCCCCTGACTATAAAAGTCCCGAGCCGGAAATTCCGGACGGATACCGGGGCGGACGCATTGAACTCGGCGGAACACCCGGCATGCTGCTCACCCGTGACGGTGTACGGGAAAACGCAGCCCTTCTTTATATCCACGGCGGCGGCTTTACGCTGGGCAGCGGTATGACGGCAGGGTCCCTTCTGGCACACTTTCTGGAAAAGACCAACCTTGCAGGCTATTCGGCAGACTACGCGCTGGCTCCGTACTCCAAATTCCCCACACAGATCAATCAGATTGCTGCCTTTTATCGGGGAATGCTGCAGGCCGGCATCACACGGATTGTTGTTGGCGGCGAATCTGCCGGAGCCGGACTTGCAATCAGTCTTGTCATGGCGCTTCGACAGGAACAGCTGCCGCTGCCGGCCGCGGTCTGGGCCTCCTCTCCGGTGGACGACATTCGCTATGACCTGCAGGAGACCTTTATGCAGGATATGTTCACGGAAAGCTGCGCCGACATGATCGAAGCCTATGTTGGTGACGCAGACCCGAAGGACCCCCGCATCTCGCCCATCTATGGCGACTTTTCCGATTTTCCGCCCACGTTCATTCAGGCAGGCAGCGGCGAAAGTCTTTCTGCCGGTGCTCTGCGGCTGGTCAACAGGCTGGTCCGTGCCGGAAACGAGGTCCGATTTACCTTTGGCAAAGACATGCCGCATACCTTTGCGATGGATTATGCCCTGTATCCGGAAGCGGAAAACGCCATGAACGAAATTACAACCTTTATAAACAATATTCTGGATCTGGCCTGATTTTCGCAGTCTTTTCCGGGATACGGCCCAATAGCTCTATCGGGAGAAATCATGACATCTGTGATTTCTCCTGATCCTTTTTATTCTTTTCAGAAACTGCGGCTGCGGCAGCTTGCGGACGGAAAAAGCCCCGGCCAAAAGGCCGGGGCCATAAGATGGGTTATTTTACTTCGACTTCGGCGCCGGCTTCTTTCAGCTTCTCGCTGATGGAGTTGGCATCGTCTTCGCTGACCTTTTCCTTGATCTTGGCGGGAACAGCGTCGACCATTGCCTTGGCTTCCTTCAGGCCCAGACCGGTAATCTCGCGAACGACCTTGATTACGGCGATCTTGTTGGCACCGGCAGAGGTCATGACAACATCAAACTCGGTCTGAGCAGCGGGGCCTTCTTCGGCACCGCCGGCAGCGGGAGCAGCGGCAACGGCAGCGGCGGCGGAAACGCCGAACGCTTCTTCGAGAGCATGAACGAGCTCAGAAAGCTCGAGAACAGTCAGACCCTTTACTTCTTCGATCAGGGCAGTAACTTTTTCGCTGGCCATGGATAGTTCCTCCTGTTTTGTAGAGTTGAGTAGATTGTGAAATGTCGCATCATTCGGCAGGATCGCCCGGCTGTCAGCTGTGTGAGAAGAACGGCTTCGGATCCTGCGTGCTGCCGGAGTGGCAGATGCGGTGGTGTGTCGGTCAGGCCTCGGCGGGTGCTTCTGCGGCAGCCTCGGGTGCCGCTGCGCCTGCGTTGAGCTTTTCGACGTATTGGTTGAGTACAACGGCTAGGCTTGTGATGGGCGCCAGGAATGTGCCCAGAACCTGTGCAACCAGAGCGTCTTTGGAAGGCAGAGAGCCAAAGGCCTTGAGCTCATCTACGCTCAGAGGCTTGCCTTCAACCAGACCGCCCTTGATGGACATGATGTTGTTCTTTTTGATGAATTCGCTGAGAATACGGGCGGGAGCAATGGGGTCGCCGGTGGTGCTGGCCATAGCCGTGGTTCCGTTGAGCAGCTCGTCGAAATCGTGGTATCCAAGGTCGTTGGCAGCGCGGCGGGTCAGGGTGTTTTTGACAACGGCATACTGTACGCCGGCTTCGCGGAACTTGCCGCGCAGGGTCCGGTCCTGTTCAACAGTGATGCCTTGATAGTCGGCGAACACCACGGCGGTGGCGGACCTGATCTGCTCGGTAAGGTCGCCCACAATCGCCTTTTTGCTTTCGAGAATCTTTGCGTTGGGCAAAGTGTTTCACCTCCGTTGGGTTTTTGCGAAGAAAAAATCCTCGCGCCAAAGCAGCGAGGACACAAAACGTTGTTGAACATTTTGCAGACCTCGGCAGGATGGACGTCCGTTATGGCCATATGGCCTCCTGCTGTCTTCGGCAGCGGAAAATATTATAGCATGGATCAGCCGGAAAGTCAAGCTGATTTTCCGGCCCGCATGCGTCTGCCATTCGGCAGATTTACGCACCCCCCTGCGCCGAAAGGGCAGCCTGCAGGCGTCGTGCATTGCCCGCAAACCGGGCTCTTGCAGCGCGGGGGGGTTACAGCTCGGCAACAGGGCCGGGAGCCTGTTTGTCTGGAGAAGCGACCGGCTTTGGCAGGGACAGCAAATAAATTGTGCGGTATTGCCTTAATATTTGCTGGTGTTGACCTTGATGCCGGGGCCCATGGTAGAGGCAAGCACGCAGGAGCGGATATACTGGCCCTTGGCAGCGGCGGGCTTGGCCTTTACAACGGCCTGAACCAGCGTGTCAAAGTTTTCCTGCAGCTTCTCTGCGCCAAAGGACACCTTGCCGATGGGGCAGTGGATGATGTTTGTCTTGTCGAGGCGGTATTCGATTTTACCGGCTTTGATTTCACCGATTACTTTCGTAAGGTCGGCGGTTACTGTGCCGGCCTTGGGTGAGGGCATCAGACCCTTGGGACCCAGAACCTTACCCAGACGGCCAACTACACCCATCATGTCCGGGGTGGCGACAACAACGTCGTAGTCGAACCAGTTTTCGTTGCGGATCTTGTCCACAAGCTCCTGACCGCCATAGAAGTCGGCGCCGGCGGCCTGTGCCTCTTCGAGCTTGGCATCCTTTGCAAATACCAGAACCCGGCGGGTCTTGCCCGTTCCGTTGGGCAGAACCACGCTGCCGCGAACCTGCTGGTCTGCATGACGGGAGTCAACGCCCAGCTTCAGGTGCAGCTCAACGGTTTCGTCGAACTTGGCGGGAGCCGCCTTGACTACCAGATCAAGTGCCTCGGCCACGTCGTATTGTACGCTGCGGTCGAACAGCTTGGCGCTTTCTTTATATTTCTTTCCTCTAAACAAAGTTTGTTCCTCCTTATTAAGTGGTAGACGGAATACTCCTCCCACGTTTTGAGGCTGCGCCTCAGGTCGGATCAGTCAACGATGGAAATGCCCATGCTGCGGCATGTGCCGGCAACCATCGCATATGCGCCCTCAACGGTGGGCGTATACATGTCTTCACGCTTCTTTTCGGCAATCTCCATAGCCTGGGCACGGGTAATGGTGGCGACCTTGTCTTTGTTGGGGACGCCGGAGCCCTTGTCCGCTCCTGCCGCCTTGAGAATCAGGGTGGCCGTCGGCGGAGTTTTTGTGATGAAGGTGAAGCTGCGGTCGGCATATACTGTGATGATAACGGGAACCTTGAAACCGATCTGATCCTTTGTGCGCTCGTTGAATTCCTTGATGAACTGCGAGATGTTTACGCCGTGCTGGCCCAGAGCCGGGCCAACCGGGGGAGACGCGGTGGCTTTGCCTGCCGCGATCTGAAGCTTGATATAACCTGTTACCTTTTGTGCCATGATAGCACCTCCTGCAAAATGTGGTGGTGCGCCCGTTTGGGCGCCAGGCGGGGCATGCGTTCTGCCCCTCCCACAAGCCGCACCGCCTGCGCGGCGGTGCTCCGGCCGGCTGCCGGATTTATTCGTCTGTGATGGCCTCTACCTGACCCAGCTCAAGCTCAACGGGCGTTTCCCGCCCGAACATGGAAACAACCACACGAACCTTTTCGTGTTCGAGATCCAGCTCTTCGACAACGCCGATAAAGGTGTCGAGCGGACCGTCTACAATGCGGACGCGGTCTCCCTCGGCAAAGGCGAGGTTGTACTCGCGCTTTTCCACGCCAAGCTGATAGACCTCTTCTTCTGTGAGAGGAGCAGGCGCGGTTTCCGAGCCGACAAAGCCCGTGACTCCGCGAATGCTGCGGATGACATACCAGGTCTCGTCGGACAGGAACATCTTTACCAGTACATAGCCGGGAAACAGCTTGCGCTCGACCGTTTTTGATCCGCCGTCCTCGGTGAACTCGGTTACGGTTTCCATGGGGATGGTGCATTCAAGAATCTGGTCTGCCAGATTCCGGGCCGCCACGTTTTTTTCGATGGTGGCCTTGACCTTGTTTTCATAGCCGGAGTAGGTATGGACCACATACCATTTGGGTTCTTCTGCCATGGGGGCTTAACCCTTAACCACGCCGATCAGCCCCTGTACGAACAGGCTGCCTACGGCATCGAATACCCACACGCAGATTCCAACCACCAGAACGCACGCGATAACGATCAGGGTGTTGTTGATCATCTGCTTGCGGCTGGGCCATACGACCTTTTTCAGCTCGCTGCGCATTTCGCGGCACAGCCGCTTTATGTTCGCCCAGACACGCTTGAACCAGTTTTCCTTGTTTTCGGCCTTTGCCATGTGGTTCACCCTTTCCGTTACTTCGTTTCGGTGTGGACAGTGTGCTTTCTGCAGAATCTGCAGTACTTCTTCATCTCAAGGCGGTCAGGGTCGTTTTTCTTGTTTTTGACCGTGTTGTAGTTTCTCTGCTTGCATTCATTACATCTGAGTGTAACGCGCACCCGCATGCTCGGCACCTCCTTTTATTTGCCTCCCTGTCGGGCCGCAGCGCCATGGATTCGGCCGAACGGCCGTGAGGCTGCTGAGGCTGCGAGAAGTGTAAAAAAAAGAACCTCTCGCACAGGTAAAATCATTCTATCATGGGGCTATTTCCCGGTCAAGCCATTTTTCCGCAAATGTCTGAAAATTTTGCAGGTTCTTCAAACTCGCGGTTTTCGTATTGACATTCGCAGAACACTGGCGTATTGTTTTACCCGGGCTTTTCCGGCTTTCGCGCCGGCACAGACCCAAATCCATCCACAAACAAAACTAAGGAGCGATTTTAACCATGCTGGAGCTCATTCGCGGTATTATCCTCGACCGCGGCACCGATATTCCCGAAGACGCGATTACCGAGGAAACCGATTTCTTTCTGGACCTTGAGTGGTCAGACCGTGATCTCTATGCCTGTGCGGCAGCCCTGGAAGACGCCACCGGCAAAACCATCGATCTCGAGGATCTGGGCAGCCTGCACACCATCGGCGAGCTGATCGGACTCGTGGCCTGAGATCCGTCTGTTTGAATCCGGCGCGAAATATGATATAATCAAATGCAGAGCTGCAGCGCTCTGCATTTTTGATGCTCTGTGCAGCAGACCGCAGCAAAGGAGGCCGCTCATGCCTGTCACAGCCGGAACGCCCTGGATTTCAAGCCTTGGCCAGGTCCCCGCGCATCTTGAATACTTTCAGGGATCGATGTACCAGGCCGTGGCCGAGGCTGCCGAACGCCAGCCAACGGCGATTGCCTTTGATTTTCTGGGAAAAAGCACTTCCTATTCCGGCATGCTGCGGTCCATCCGTCAATTCGCCGCTGCACTCAGCGCACTGGGTGTCGCGCCCGAAGACCGGGTGACCATTGCCCTGCCAAACTGTCCGCAGGCGGTATATGCGCTTTATGCCGTAAATTATCTGGGTGCCGTGGCCAACATGATCCATCCCCTGAGCGCCGAGGCCGAGATTGTCTTTTTTCTCAACCATGCCCACAGTCGGATTGTGATCACACTCGACCAGTTCTATGACAAATTTGCCTCGGTTCGGGAGCAGACCGGGCTGCAGACCATTCTGGTGACCAGCCTGAAGGACGCGCTGTCCGTCCCCGCACGCCTGGGCTACGCGCTGACACAGGGAAGATCCGTCCGGCCCGTCCCGCGGCAGCCCGGCGTAGTCCTGTATAAGGACCTCTGCGCATCGGTCCGGGGCGGCTCCGTTTGTGCAGCCTCCGTCCGCGCCCGGGACCCGGCTGTCATTCTGTATTCCGGCGGCACCACGGGCACCACGAAGGGAATCCTTCTTACCAACCTGAACTTCAACGCGCTGGGCGCGCAGGTAATTGCCGCAAACCCCATGTTCCGACCGGGCGACAGGATGCTGGCAGCCATGCCCCTGTTTCACGGCTTCGGTCTGGGCGTATGCATCCACACCATGCTGCAGCACGGCGGACGCTGCGTGATGGTTCCCCGCTTTACGGCGGACAGCTTTGCCGGTCTCATCACCAGATACCGCTGCAGCTTTATTGCCGGCGTACCCACGCTGTATGAGGCACTGCTGCGGCTGCCCGGCATGAAGCGGGCCGATCTGAGCTGCCTGAAGGGGGTATTCTCCGGCGGAGACAGTCTGTCGACAGAGCTGAAGCGAAAAATGGACGCGTTTCTGGCTGAGCACGGGGCCTCGGTACAAATTCGCGAGGGCTATGGAACCACCGAAACCGTTACTGCCTGCTGCCTCACACCGCCGCATACCTCCAGAGTCGGCTCCATCGGCCTTCCCTTTCCGGACACCTACATCAAAATTGTACGGCCCGGGACGGACGAGGAGCTTCCGTATGGGCAGGAGGGCGAGATTCTGCTGGCCGGCCCGACGGTTATGCTCGGATACGCAGACAATCCGCAGGAAACGCAGAAAACGCTCCGCACCCACGCCGACGGCCTGACCTGGGTATACACCGGAGACCTGGGCGTAATGGATGCCGATGGCTTTATCTATTTTCGAGGCAGAGCAAAGCGGATGATTGTCACCTCGGGCTACAACGTCTATCCTGCGCAAATTGAAAACATTCTGGACGCCAACGAAAATGTACATATGAGCTGTGTGATCGGTGTGCCCGACAGCTACCGCATGCAGGCGGTAAAGGCCTTTGTTGTGCTCAGGCCCGGCGTGCCGCCCACCGAGGCCACCCGGCAGGCACTTCTGGAGTATTGCCGTCTCCGCATTGCCAGATATGCCCTGCCGCGGCAGATTGAATTTCGCGACACACTGCCCACCACACTGGTCGGCAAGGTTGCCTATCGCCGTCTCGAAGAGGAAAGCCGCGCTGCTGCTGAAAAAGGCCCGTCCGCCTGCGGGAACGAACCGGTTTGAAAACCACGCGGCAGACAGCGGCGCCGTGACGGCTCAATAAAAGAAACAGCGGGGGAAATCATGAAGTGATTTCTCCCGCCAAAGTTTTTTCTCCGATTCGCGGCAAAGGGGCCTGTGCCGTTTCCGAAGGCAGCTGCGGCTTCATTACAGGCTCCAGGGCAGATAGGCGGCCAGAACAGCCAGAACAACCGCAGGCAGCATGTTGGCCACGTTCAGCAGTTTGCCCCATATAAGGTTGATGCCGATGCAGAAGATCAGGGCCGAGCCGACCAGCGACAGGCTGGCAACGGCGGCATCGGTCATAACAGGGCTGATCAGTCTGGCCAGCACGGTTATGCTTCCCTCAAATACAAGAACGGGCAGTGCGGAAAACGCCGCGCCTCTGCCGATTGACGCAGTCATGATGACAATGACAATAAAATCGAGCACGGTTTTTACGGCGAGTGTGGAAAAATCGCCCGACAATCCGTCCTGAATCGATCCGACAATGGCCATGGCGCCAATGGATACCGTCATTGAGGCTGTGACAAAGGCATCGACAAAGCCGGCATCCTCTGCGTTTCCGGTCTTTTTGCGCAGCCACCCGCCAAAGCGTTCGAAACCGTTCTCAATGCCGATCAGCTCGCCGATTATTGTGCCGACAGCCAGACACAGCACCAGCAGCATGGATTTCCCGCTGCTCAGGGCGTTCTGCTCTATGGTCAGCATGCCCTCCATTGCTCCCGCAATGCCGATAAACAGAACGCTGATGCCGCAGGCCCGGGTCAGAGCCTGCTGCTGCTCGGGTCGAAACAGACTTCCGGCAAAATGTCCGACCACACCACCGAATACAATACCCAGCGTGTTGATAACGGTTCCCAGACCGATCATGCGTATTTTTCCTCACTTTCTGCCGTATGTATTCGGATGCGGGCGCAGCCGTACTCCGCAGTGCTCCTCAGGCGCGGAGGGCCTTTTCCACTGCCACGGCCACAGCCACGGTAGCGCCGACCATGGGGTTGTTTCCCATGCCCAGAAAGCCCATCATTTCCACATGCGCCGGCACCGAGGATGAGCCCGCGAACTGCGCGTCGGAGTGCATGCGGCCCATGGTATCGGTCATGCCGTAGCTGGCCGGACCGGCCGCCATATTGTCCGGGTGCAGGGTGCGGCCCGTGCCGCCTCCGGATGCAACCGAAAAGTATTTCTTTCCCCGCTCGACGCACTCTTTTTTGTAGGTTCCGGCAACGGGATGCTGAAAGCGGGTGGGGTTTGTAGAGTTGCCCGTGATGGAAACGTCCACGTTTTCGTGCCGCATAATGGCAACGCCCTCGCGTACATCGTCGGCGCCATAGCAGCGGACCTCGGCCCGCTCACCCCTGGAGTAGGGTGTCTGGTCTACAATGCTCAGCTGACCCGTGGCATAGTCAAACCGGGTCCGGACATATGTAAAGCCGTTGATGCGGCTGATGATTCTCGCAGCGTCCTTTCCAAGACCGTTGAGAATCACCCGAAGGGGAACGGCACGGGCCAGATTCGCGTTTTTTACGATGCCGATCGCGCCCTCGGCTGCCGCAAAGGATTCGTGCCCGGCCAGAAAGCAGAAGCATTCTGTTTCGTCGCGCAGAAGCATGGCGCCCAGATTGCCGTGTCCGAGGCCGACCTTTCGGTCGTCCGCTACCGAACCCGGTATGCAGAATGCCTGCAGGCCCACACCGATGATTTCGGCTGCCCGGGCCGCGCCGGAGGCACCCTGCTTCAGAGCGATGGCCGCACCGACCGTATAGGCCCACATGGCGTTGTCAAAGCAGATGGGCTGTACGCCCCGGACAATGCCCATGGCATCCACACCCCGGGCGTCGCAGATTGCCTTTGCCTCCTGCAGATCGGAAATTCCGTATTGGTTCAGAACGGCGAGAACCCTGTCGATTCTGCGTTCGTAGCTTTCGAACAGTGCCATAGCTTGCCCTCCTTATTCCTGCCGGGGGTCGATGAAACGTACGCCCTCGTCAAACCGGCCGTATTTCCCGGTGGCGTTTTTCAGCGCCTCGGCGGCATCCGCGCCGGTTTTGACGGCGGCCATCATCTTTCCCATGTGAACAAACTCATAGCCGATAATCTGGCTGTCTTCGTCGAGTGCAAGGCGGGTAACGTAGCCCTCGCTCAGCTGCAGATAGCGCGGGCCCTTGGCCAGCGTGCTGAACATGGTTCCGACCTGACTGATCTGGCCCTTGCCCAGATCCTCAAGCGATGCGCCTATGGGCAGGCCGCCCTCGGAAAAGGCGGTTTGTGTACGGCCGTAGGCAATCTGCAGAAACAGCTCACGCATGGCGGTGTTGATTGCGTCGCAGACAAGGTCGGTGTTCAGTGCCTCAAGAATGGTTTTTCCCGGAAGAATCTCTGCGGCCATAGCGGCGGAATGCGTCATTCCGCTGCAGCCCAGCGTTTCGACCAGTGCTTCCTGAATCACGCCGTCTTTTACGTTGAGGGTCAGCTTGCAGGCGCCCTGCTGCGGAGCACACCAGCCGATCCCGTGGGTCAGGCCGCTGATGTCTGTGATCTGCCGGGCCTGAACCCAGCTTCCTTCTTCCGGAATGGGGGCCGGTCCGTGGTCTGCTCCACCGGCCACCGGGCACATCTGCTGCACTTGGGCAGAGTATATCATGGCATAGGTCCTTTCTATCGAATTGCCGCGCATGGCGGCGAAATGTCCGCGTTCAGTATACCACGCGGCGCAGAAAATGCAACGGCACAGCCGCAGGGCCATGCCGCTTTTATATTCCGGAGCCGGCAGCGGCATCTACCGCCGGCGGCCGTCCAGCCGGCGCAGAACGTCCAGAAAATAGTCCGGAAGGGGGGCGGAAACGGCAACGCTCCGTCCCGTTCGGGGGTGGACGAACATCAGCTCTCCGGCATGGAGGCACTGGCTGGACTGTCCCAGCTCGGGTCGATGCAGTCCATAGACCTGATCGCCCAGAACAGGATGCTGCAGATAGGCCATGTGTACGCGGATCTGGTGGGTGCGGCCGGTTTCGAGCTGCAGCTGAACATACGTATAGCCTGCATAGCGGCACAGAACCCGATAGTGTGTAACTGCGGGGCGGCCGTCCGCGACCACGGCCATGCGCTTGCGATCGGTCGGATGCCTGCCGATGGGAGCACTGACAGTGCCGCTGTCGTCCCGGAGACTGCCTCTCAGCACGGCGTAATACACGCGATGCAGGCTGTGGTCCGCAAGCTGGTCAGACAGGGCCTGATGTGCAAAATCGTTCTTTGCTGCAATCAAAAGCCCGGAGGTGTCTTTGTCGATGCGGTGAACGATCCCGGGGCGCTTTTCGCCGCCGATGCCCGAAAGCGAATCGCCGCAGTGGTGCAGCAGGGCATTTACCAGCGTACCGTCCGGATGTCCCGGAGCGGGGTGAACCACAAGTCCCTTGGGCTTGTCGATTACGATTACGTCCGCATCCTCATAGGCTATGCTCAGCGGAATATCCTGCGCCGAAAGCGGAACGCTCTGCACCTGCGGAAGGGTTATGTCCAGCTTGTCTCCGGGCTTTGTCCGGTCGCTTTTTCCGGCAGGCCTTCCGTTGAGCAGGACGCAGCCCTGATCGATGAGCCTTTGCGCCGCCGAACGGCTCAGCTCGGGCATTGCCTCGGCCAGAGCGGCATCCAGACGCTGCCCGTCGGTGCTAAGCGTCAGAACCATGGGCGCCCCCCTGCCAGAAGAAGAGTATGCCAACGGCCATGACAATCCCGCCGCAGACCACAAAGATATCGGCCGCGTTGAACACGGCAAAGCGGATAAATTCCACCTCAAACATATCCACCACATAGCCGAGGCGGATGCGGTCGATAAGGTTGCCGACGGCCCCGCCGAAAACGGCAACAAGAGACCAGTTTACAACGGCGGGCGCGGATCCCTTTATCAGTACGCCGGCAACAAACGCCAGGCAGGCCAGAGTAACGGCAATAAGCAGCCAGCGCTGACCGGAGAGCACGGAAAAGGCCGCACCGGAATTCTGTACATAGGTCAGACGGATGATTCCTGGGATGAGCGGCATGGTTTCGTGCAGGGCCAGATGTGCAACAATCAGATGCTTGACAAGCTGATCGATCCCAACGAGCACAGCGGCCGCCAGAGCATAGAGCAGATACAGCATAACCGTTCCTTTCGAGCAAAGCAGGGCAACAGGGGCCGCGGCTGCGACCCCCTGATTTATTCGATTTCGCCCAGCAGACTGACAACCCGGGCACACCGGGGACACAGGCCTGTATCGGGCAGGGCAGCCGGATCGTGTGTCCAGCAGCGGGGGCACTTGGGCGCCCGGCTGGGAGCAACCCCGATGTGCACGCCTGTCGTGCCGACATAGCCCTCAACGGCGCAGCTGTCTATACGCAGGCCCGAAACAATGCAGATGGTTTTCAGGTCGGCCTGCAGTGCCGCGGCAAGCTGCGGCTGCAGCTCGGCGGGAACAGACAGTGTAACCTCCGCGTCGAGGTTCTTGCCGATTTTCTTTTCTGCACGAGCCAGCTCCAGCGCCTTGTTTATGTCGTCGCGCAGGGCGATAACGGTGTCCCAAACGGACATTTCCGCTTCGGACAGAGCGTAGTCTGCAAAGGGATGGTTCATGTCGTTGAGCACAACATTCCGTGCATCATCACAGCTGCGGTGCGGCATGGCCTGCCAGATTTCGTCGGCGGTATAGGCCAGAATGGGGGCCATGATTTTGGTTATGGTGTCGAGCACCATCCACAGGGCGGTCTGGGCGCTGCGGCGCGGCAGCCCGCAGGTCTCGTCGCAGTAGAGACGGTCTTTGATGATGTCGAGATAGAAGTTGGACATGTCCACCACACAGAAGTCGTTGACAGCGTGGGTGACAGCGCTGAAGTCATAGCCGTCGTAGGCGGCAAAGCAGCGGGTAATGAGGGCGTTGAGCCGGGTTACGGCCCAGCGGTCCAGCGGCTGCATTTCGGAGGGAGAAACCAGGCTGTCGGCGTCAAATCCGTTGAGGTTGCCAAGGCAATAGCGGGCGGTATTGCGGAATTTGAGATAGTTCTGGCTCAGCTGCCTGAAGATCGCGTCGGAGCAGCGCACATCGGCGTGGTAGTCGGCACTGGCTGCCCACAGACGCAGCACATCCGCGCCGTATTTTTCGATGATATCGGTGGGGTCGATGCCGTTGCCCAGCGATTTGTGCATGGCACGGCCCTGCCCGTCGACCGTCCAGCCGTGGGTAATGCATTCGCGGAAGGGCGCGCCCTTGCCCAGCGCACCGACGGCCACGAGAAGACTGGACTGGAACCAGCCGCGGTATTGGTCCAGACCCTCGAGATATACCGTGGCGGGCCAGAAGCCCTGATCGCGCTGCATGGAGGCAAAGTGCGTGGAGCCCGAATCAAACCAGCCGTCGAGCGTGTCGGTTTCGGCGATGAAGCCATGACTGCAGCCGCAGTGCGGACAGACAAAGCCGGCAGGGAGAATTTCCTCGGGTGTTTTTGTGAACCAGGCATTGGAGCCTTCTTTTTCGAACAGAGCGGACACGGCGGCGATGCTCTCGTCGGTGCAGATGGGCTTTCCGCAGTCGGGGCAATAGAATACGGGAATCGGCAGGCCCCATTTGCGCTGACGGCTGATGCACCAGTCGGCACGCTCGCGGACCATGCTCTTGATGCGATCAACGCCCCACGCCGGGTACCACTTCACATCGTCACAGGCCGCGCAGGCTTCGTCTTTGAAGGAGTCTACCGAGCAGAACCACTGAGGAGTGGCCCGGAAAATAATCGGGCCCTTGCAGCGCCAGCAATGCGGATAGGAGTGGACAATCTGCTCTGAAGCAAACAGAGCACCGCTCTGCTTCATGTCTTCGAGGATAACGGGATTGGACTCTTCGGTTTTGAGACCGGCGTATTTTCCGGCATAGTCGGTATGTCGGCCCTGATCGTCCACGGGAACGACAAGCTCAAGCCCGTAGCGACGGCAGGTCTGATAGTCGTCGGCGCCAAAGCCGGGAGCAGTGTGTACGCAGCCGGTGCCGGAATCCGTTGTGACATAGTCTGCCAGCATCAGCAGGCTGGTTTTGTCCAGAAAGGGATGCCTTGCCAGCATGTTTTCAAAGAAGCTGCCGGGATGCGTTTCGAGGATTTCGTAGCTCTCGACGCCGCCGACCGTCATGACCTTTTCAACAAGGCTTTCGGCCATGATCAGCATTTCGCCGCCGGGTGTTTTTACAACGGCATAGTCTTCGTCGGCATTGAGCGTGATGCCCAGGTTGCCCGGAAGTGTCCAGATGGTGGTAGTCCAGATCAGGAAGAACAGCCTTGAGCGGTCGAGATGGCTCAGCTTGCCGAGATCGTCGGCCATGGGGAATTTGACGTATACGGTGGTGCAGGGGTCGTCCTGATATTCGATCTCGGCCTCTGCCAGAGCGGTTTCGTCTTTCGGGCACCAGTACACGGGCTTCAGGCCTTTGTAGATGTAGCCCTTTTTGAACATCTCGCCAAAGATTTTTACTTCCTGTGCCTCAAAGCCCGGATCCATGGTCTTATAGGGGTGGTCCCAGTCGCCCAGAACGCCCATACGCTTGAAGCCTTCGCGCTGTACGTTGATGTAGTGGTCGGCAAACTCGCGGCAGGCATCGCGGAAATCCGCCGTATTCATGGCCTTGCGATTGAGCTTGTTCTGCTTGATGATGGCCGACTCGATGGGCATGCCGTGGTTATCCCAGCCGGGGATATAGGGGGTATAATAGCCCCGCATGGCATAGGAACGGGTAATAAAATCCTTTAAGGCCTTGTTGAGCGCATGCCCCATGTGCAGGCTGCCGTTGGAAAACGGAGGCCCGTCGTGCAGGCTGAACAGAGGCTTTCCTTCGTTCTTTTTCAGAAGCTCGTGGTAGATGTCTTCCTGCTGCCAGCGGGCAAGCATATCCGGCTCGCGCTGTGCAAGACCCGCACGCATCGGAAATTGCGTGGCCGGCAGATTCAGGGTGTTGTTGTAATCCATGGCAGATCCCTCTTCAATAACAAAATCGGTTGCTCCCTATGATAACACAGCCCCGCCCCTATTGCAAAGGGAAATATGCCCCGGGCGCGGGCCGCGAAGCGACTGATTCCCGTATGGAATACACCCCGCGCGGAATGGAATTGCGTCCGCTGCGGGAACCTGATACAAAAAAAGCAGCCGATTTCCGGGCGGACGGAAAAGTCCCGGACCTCCCGGGGAACATCGGATCATCCGCAGAGATGCGCACTTCGTTTTTCCGCGGGCGCACACGGCACCGCGGATCCCGTGCGGGATTCATATGCCGCGCCCGGGTTTTGCGCAGCTCTTCACCATCCGCAAAAGGAGCAGAGCATGAAAGCAAGCGAAATCAACGATCTGCGCTCGGCACTGGCTTTTTTAAAGGACCAGCCCGGGCAGCTGCACGAAACGAACGTTGCCGTGGACCCGAAAGCGGAGCTGTCGGGCGTATACCGCTATATCGGCGCCGGCGGAACCGTCATGCGCCCGACCGGAGCCGGCCCGGCCATGCTGTTTCACAACGTAAAAGGGCACCCGGATGCCTCGGTGCTCATTGGTCTGCTGGCCAGCCGCAGCAGAGCGGCCCTGCTGCTGGATACCGAACCGGACCGGCTGGGCTTTCGACTTGCGCAAAGCCTTGCGCATCCGATTCCCACAGAAGAAATCTCCTGTGCGCCCTGTCAGGAGGTGGTTCATACGGCAGACGAGCCGGACTTTGACCTGCGGACGCTGGTCCCGGCCCCGACCAACACCCCGGATGATGCCGGCCCCTATCTGACCATGGGCCTTTGCTACGCGACCCATCCGGAAACGGGCAAAAGCGACGTGACCATCCATCGCCTGTGCATTCAGGGCCGCGATACGCTGTCGATTTTCTTTACACCCGGCTCACGGCATATCGGGGCCATGGCGGCCCGTGCCTCTGAGCTGGGCATCCCTCTGCCGATTTCCGTCAGCATCGGCGTGGATCCTGCCATATCCATCGGCGCGTGCTTTGAGCCTCCGGCTGCCCCGATGGGCTTTGACGAGCTGACCGTTGCCGGAGCGCTTCGAGGTCGTCCCGTAGAGCTTGTCCGCTGCCTGACCGTAGACGAACGCGCCATTGCCCGGGCAGAGTATGTTATCGAGGGCGAGATTCTTCCCGGGGAGACAATCCGCGAGGATCTGACTACCGGCACCGGATATGCCATGCCCGAGTTTACGGGCTATACGGGCGCGGCCTGCCGGAATTGCTCGGTAATCCGGGTCCGGGCCGTGACACACCGAAAGCACCCTGTTTTGCAGACCTGCATCGGCCCGAGTGAGGAACACGTAACAATGATGGGGATTCCGACCGAGGCCAGCATCATCGGGATGATAGAGCGCGCCATGCCCGGACGGCTGAAAAACGTTTATATGCCCTCGTGCGGCGGAGGAAAGTATCTGTGTGTGCTTCAGCTGCGCAAGGCGCAGGCAAGCGATGAAGGCCGCCAGCGTCAGGCCGCGCTTCTTGCCTTTTCCGCTTTTTCAGAGCTCAAGCACGTGATTCTGGTGGATGAGGACGTGGATCCGTTCGATCTGTCGGATGTGCTTTGGGCCATGAACACCCGCTATCAGGGAGATATGGATACGGTGTTTCTGCCGGCGGTCCACTGTCATGTGCTCGATCCTTCGGCCTGCCCGGACTATAACCCGGCTCTGCCCCAGAAGGGCGTGAGCTGCAAGGTGATCTTTGACTGCACTGTTCCCTATCATCTGCAGGACAGGTTCCGCCGTTCCGCTTTTCTGGAGGTGCCGGATTGGAAGAAATATCTGTAAAGCCCATTGTGGTCGGAGTCAGCGGAGCCAGCGGTGCGCCCCTGGCCGCAGAGCTGCTGCGGGCACTGAAGCAGCAGTCCTCGGTAAGCACAATTCTGGTGATCAGCCGCGGCGCGGAGCTGACCCTGCGTCACGAAACGGAGCTGCGTCCCGCGGAGCTCATGGATCTGGCAGATCTCGTTCTGGACAACGACAATCCCGGAGCCATGATTGCAAGCGGTTCATACCGGACGGCCGGGATGATTATATGCCCCTGCTCCATGAAAACCCTTGCCGGCATCCACGCGGGCTATGCGGAGGACCTGCTGCAGCGTGCCGCAGATGTGACCATCAAGGAGCATCGGCGTCTGGTTCTTGTTCCGCGTGAGTGCCCGTTCAGTCCCATCCACTTGCGAAATATGTATGAATTGAGTATGATGGGGGCAACCATATTGCCGCCGATGCTCAGCTATTACCACCACCCGCAGACTGCCGCAGACATGACCTCGCATGTGGTGGGCAAGATTCTTGACTGCTTTGGCCTGGACTATCCCGGCTATCATCGATGGGAGGGCCTGTGATGCGCTGCTTCTGCGTAAGCCGGCCGGGGTTTTCAATCTCGGCTCAGGCGATCCGGGCCGGTCAGGACCTGACAGTCGTGATCTCGGGCGGAAGCAGGCCGCATATCGGCTGCGTATGCCTCGCGGTGCCCCGGCCAAGCCTGCGGGAGGGCGGCGGTATGCGCGCTACCGTGTCCACAATAAACGTCACCGGCCATAAGGACGACGAAATTGCGGTCCGCTTTGCACAGACGCTGGCGGCCGCCGGTTGCTGCGTGTGCGCGGTAAGCTGCGGAATTCATCTCGACGGGCTTACGGACGCGGACCTGCGGCAGATTCTGGACGCGGCGCAGGAGCTGCTGCAGCAGCTTGTGCAGGCGGTTGAGACAAAGGAGGATTGCAGTGGATCTGGAGGTTCTTTGTGAGTTTGCCGAAATTGCCCGCCAGGGCAGCTATTCCAGAGCGGCAGAAGACCTGCACGTATCACAGTCTTCTCTGTCAAAGCACATCCTTTCTCTGGAAAGGGAATTGGGCATGCGCCTTTTTGACCGCAGCTCACGCCGGATAAGTCTGAGTCCGGGCGGGCAGAAGCTTCTGCCGCTGGCACAGCAGGCTCAGCAGCTGCAGCAGGCCATCGTGCTTCTTGCGCGCGAAGAACGCAGTCTGCGCACGGGTCTGGTTTGTCTGGCTTCGATCCCCGTGATGGCACAATACGGTATCACGCAGGCAATTGCCGCCTTTGGGCGGGTCTGTCCGCAGGCAACGCTGCAGATCACCGAGCAGGAAAGTCGGGATATTCCGGGGCTGCTTCAGTCGGGCGCATGCGAGATGGCCTTTACACGCGAGGTGCAGGACGATCCGGAGCTCGAATCTCTGGCGTTCTGTACCGACACGCTGGTTGCAGTGCTGCCGGAGAACCATCCGCTGGCCAACCGGGCCTTTGTGATGCTCGACAGTCTGCGTACAGAGGATTTTCTTCTGCTGGATGCCGACACCGGTCTGTATGCACTGTGCATACAGCTGTGCCAAGGTGCCGGCTTCAGTCCGAAAATCCGCTACACAGGCCACCGCCCGGAGAACATTCTGGACCTGGCCGCGGCAGGCATGGGTGTTGCTCTGCTGATGTCCCGGCACGCGGCAGCCTATGCCTGCCCGGGCATACGGGTTCTTCCGGTTGAACCGGCCGTGCTCAGCAATATATGTCTGGTTCGCCGCCGGGGGGTCCGGCCCAGCCGCTACGGACGGGCCTTTTGGGATTTCATCGGCAGCGGAGCGGCAATGCCGCAGCCGACCGGCGAATAGGAAAGCACATCCGACAACACAGAAAGGAGATCCCGGTATGCCGCAGCTCAAACGACTGCTGATGATCGCAACCGGCGGTACCATTGCCTCAAAATCCAGCGGACAGGGGCTTGAGCCCGTATTGACCACCGACGAGATTCTGCAGCTTGTTCCCGAAATCAACCGCTATGGAACGCTGCACGCACTGCAGCTTTTTAATCTCGACAGCACCAACATGACTCCCGCGCACTGGATTCGGCTGGCCCGCACCATCCGTGACCACTATGACCAATACGACGGCTTTGTAGTTACACACGGCACCGACACCATGGCCTATGCTGTGGCGGCAGTTTCGTATCTCATCCAAAACAGTCCAAAGCCCGTTGTATTTACAGGTGCACAGCAGTCCATCTGCCAGCGCGACACCGATGCACGCAGCAATCTGATCGGCGCTGTGATGACGGCTGCCGACCAGGATGCCTGGGGTGTGAGCCTTGTGTTTGACAACCGGGTAATCATCGGAACCCGGGCACGAAAGATGCGTACAAAAAGCTTCAACGCCTTTTCGAGTGTTGATTTTCCCGAGCTGGCCGTGATTCGTTCCGGCCGTCTGATCTGGTATATCCGCGAACCTAGGCCTCAGCAGGTCTGCTTTTATGATCGGCTGGAGCCTGCCGTGTTTGTGCTCAAGCTCATTCCGGGCATGGACCCCGGGATCTTTGATTATATCGCCGCACATTATCGGGCCGTTGTAATCGAAAGCTTTGGTGTGGGCGGTATTCCGTATTATGACAGCGAGGAGTTTTCCGAAAAGATCGAAAAGCTCATCGGCTGCGGGGTAAAGGTTATCATCTCAACACAGGTTCCGCACGAGGGCAGCGACATGGAGGTCTACTCCGTAGGCTTCCGGATAAAGAAAAAATACGAGCTGCTCGAGGCTTATGATATGACGGTTGAGACCATTGTAGCCAAAACCATGTGGGCTCTGGCTCTGACAGATGACGACGAAGCCTTTCGACGGCTGTTTCGCACACCCGTCAGCAGAGATGTAATCTAGGACGGTGCCGCGCAATCCGCCTGCGTATTCCGACGGAGCTGCGGGCAGTTTTCCGCACCTTCACACGCCGCACGCATTGTCTTCACAGGACCTTGACAATACTTCACGAAATCGACATAATAGAAGTGTAATTTTGTGAAGGAGACCGCGCTGTGAGAAAGCACTATCTCGACAACCTGCGATGGATTGCAATGCTGCAGCTGATTGTCATGCACACCTGTATGGCCTATAATGTCTCCGGGCTGCCTTTTTTCTTTCGACAGCCCGGTCTGATTGTTATGGATGCCTTTACGCTATGGTCCGAGCCATGGCGGCAGACCGTGTTTTTTCTGATTGCCGGAATGAATATGCGCGGCAGCATCGAAAAGCACGGCACAGCCCGCTTTCTTTTCAACCGGGCCGCACGTATTCTGCTCCCCTTTCTGTTCTGCAAGGCCACACTCATTCCGGGCCAGTTCTATATCACTGCCCGGGCCTACGGCACCGCCGATCAGGGGCTGTGGAGCTATCTCACCACCCGGTTTCTGCCGGATTACTGGCGCTATTATGCCGGACAGGATTCTCAGCTGTGGTTTCTGCGTGTGCTTCTGGTCAACACGGTTCTGGTGCTGCTCACACTGCTGATTTTCAATCGCGGCGACCGTCTGTGGCGCAGCTGTGCCCGGGCCGACATCCGCGTGCTTCTCCTCCTTACCGTTCCCGTTATGCTGTGCGGTTTTCTGTTCCGGGTCGGCACCTATCATTTCTATGGCCGCTACTATATCATCCTGCTGCTGGGCTATCTGATGCTCAGCCACGAAGAGGTCCTGCACGTTATCGACGACAATCTGGCGCTTCTCACAGCCCTGAGTGCGGTTTTCCTCAGCTATCTGATTGCAGCCCTGTGGGGCACAAACCTCTACCACATCCGCAGCAGCTTTCACGAGGGACTGTGGTATTCCTCCGGATGGATTTGCTCTCTTGCATGTCTCGGCCTGTTCCGGCGTTTTGCCAACCGCACAAACCGTCTGTGCCGATATATGACGGGTGCCTATTATTTCATCTATCTCACCCACCAGAACATCATTATCCGGCTGGTATATGCGCTGTCTCTTGTCCGACTCCCCCTGCTTGCAAACTATCTTATTGTCATCTCCGGCACAACATTGATCTGTCTTGCCCTGTATGAGCTGGTCCGCCGCATTCCCGCGGTGCGCTACTGTCTGGGCATCGATACCCCAAAAGCAAACCCCGTTCCGGCTGTGCCCGCAGTGATGCAGGCGCCGGCAGGAGGCTCTTCAGGAGGCTCTTTATGATCTGTCAGACCCTGCGTATCTGCGGCAACAAACGCGTACGCCTGAAAACCTATCTCAGCGACTGGTCCACCATGCCCTGGGTTTATCCAACCCGGGCTGCGGTTCTGGTCCTGCCCGGCGGCGGCTATCAGATGCACACAGCCAGTGAGGGCGAACCCGTTGCTCTGGCCTTCTGTGCAGCCGGGTATCAGGCCTTTGTACTGGAATATCGCCTGGGCCGGGAGGCCGAATACCCCGGACCGATGGTTGATGCCGCTCTGGCCGTTCAGTATATCCGTGCGCACGCGGACGAGTGGCACATAGACCCTCAGAAAATAGCCGTGTGCGGCCTGTCTGCCGGCGGTCAGGTTGCCGGCGGGCTTGGGCTGAAATGGAACCAGGCCGAGCTGCAGCAGCCCTGCGGCCTCTGCGGCCCTGAGCCGGACCGCAGCATTCGCCCGGACGCCATGATTCTGTGCTATTCCTGCACAACCCTTGAAACCAACGGCGACAACGCAATGTGTCGGATGCTGCGCGGCAGCCGCACCAAAGAAGAAATCCATTATCTGGCCTCGTGCGAATACTGGGTCGGTCCCACAACACCGCCTGCTTTTTTATGGCACACCTACTACGACCAGATGGTTCCTGTGGAGCAGAGCCTGATCATGGCGCAGGCCATGGCCCGACACGACATTCCCTTTGAGCTGCATATCTTCGGCAGCGGCGGCCATGGCGGCGGACTTTTCACGCCTGCCACCGCACTGGGTGATGCCTCGCGCATAAACGGACACACCGCCGAATGGTTGTCTCTCTGCCTGCGCTGGCTGCGCAGTCTGTTTGGCGACCCTGTTCTGCCAAAGCCGCAGGCAGCCCTGCCCGGAGAGCATCCGCGCGCTCATATGGGCCACCAGATTCCCATGCTGTTCGAACCTGTTTTTGCAGATTTTCCGCATTCATCAGAGGAGGTCTGAGCCATCATGTTTTCCAATCTTCTTGAAATGCTTGAGCAGACGGCCCGGCGCGTGCCGGACAAGCCCGCCTATATCAGTGAAAACGCCATGCTCACATGGGGCCGTCTGGAACAGGAGGCCAGAAAAATCGGTACGTTTCTGGCTTCCCGCATCGAAAAAGGCCGTGCGGTTGCCATTTTGATGGACCACGATGTATGGTGTGTTGCGGCACTGCTTGGCACAGTCTATGCCGGATGCTTTTCAGCACCTCTCGATCCGTCCATGCCGGCCGACCGCGTTGCGCGGGTATTCGAAACCCTGCATCCGTCGTTTTTGCTCCACGATCACACGGCGCAGGACCTTCTCGTCGACCTTGGCAGCACGCTGCCTTGCCCAAAGGCCTCATACAGCGAAGCTTCCGCGTCCGGGGCAGACGATCAGGTCCTTTCGGATATCCGCCTGTGGTCCTCTGCCTGCGACCCGGTGGAAATCTTCTATACATCCGGCTCCACCGGCCTGCCCAAGGGTGTGGTCCACACCCACCGCAGCCTGCTGTTTTATACCCAGCGGGTAACCAGCTGGGTCAACCTTGTCACCGAGAACGAAATCTGGGGGAACCAGGCACCTTTCTTCTATTCCAACGCCATTTTCGATCTGTTTCCGCCCATGTGTCTGGGCGGAACGGTCAAGCTCATTCCCTCCCGATGCTTCCTGTTTCCAAAGCTGTTTGTGCAGTATTTCCGCGAAGAAAAAATCTCCACGCTTCTCATGACTCCCTTGAACTATCAATACATTGCCGATTCCGGTGCGCTCACGCCCCACTGCATGCCCAGCCTGCGGTCGGTCTATCTTTGCGGCGAGGCCGTAACCGGCCGTCTGATGGAGGCATGGGCGCAGGCCGGAGCCGAGGATATTGCCGTATTCAACTTCTACGGCTCCACCGAGTGCCCCTATGTGGCACTGTATGAGCCTGCCTATCTTTCCATTCAGCCGGACGAGATTGCGCCCTCCGGATACCTGCTTCAGGGCGTGCATCTGCTGATACTGAACGAAAGCGGTGAGCCGGTACAGCCGGGAGAGACCGGCGAAATGTATGCCTGTGCACCCTGGATTTCCTCGGGCTACTACCGCGATCCCGAGCGGACCGCCGCCGCCTTTGTCAACGACCCCATGGACCGCGGCTGGCAGCAGCTGTATTACCGCACCGGAGACCTTGGCTGGATGGACGAGCATCAGCTTCTGCACGTGGCCGGGCGCCGCGACACACAGATCAAGCACCGCGGCTACCGCATGGACCTGGGCGAAGTCGAAGCCGCCCTGCGCAGTCTTGAGCAATGGCAGAACGGCTGCTGCCTGTTCAATCCCGACGAGGACAAAATCTACTGCTTCTGGACCGGCCCGATCAGCGAGCGCGACATGAAGACCCTGCTCGCGCAGAAGCTCGAAAAATACATGCTGCCCAATGTTTATGTGCGGCTGCAGACGCTGCCCCGCACCACCTCCGGAAAGCTTGACCGCATGGCTCTGCGCCAGACCTATTTCGGCAAAGCCCTGTAGCGGATCTGCTCTTTTCAGAAAACAAATTCGGAAAATGCAGCGCTGCAGCAATCGGCCCCCGAACGCGTGGTATGTTCTCCGCAGAAGAGGACATATTCCTTCGCGTCGGGGGCTGTGCCGTGAGCACGGCGGCTCCACGGGTCTTTTCTTCATAAAGGCAGAGATTTGGTCTTATGCGTCTTCGGGCTGCTGCGACACAGCTTCGTCTGTCGGGTCGGCAGATACGGCCTGCTCGGCGGAGCGATAATCCTCCGGAATGTCCGGATATTCGTCCCGCAGGACCTGACGGTCGGTCAGATGACGGGCCGCGAGATGGCGATTGACCAGCGTTGTGACGATGTAGTTGAGCACGGCAAAGGTCGGCACGCCGATAACCATGCCCACAAAGCCAAACAGCTTGCCGAACACAAGAATCGATACCACAATCCAGAATGCCGAGACATTTATGCGGTCACCCAGAATTTTCGGGCCGATTACATTGCCGTCGAGCTGCTGCAGTCCAAAGACAAAGAGAACAAAATACAGACATTTCATGGGGTCGATCATCAGTACAAGAAAAGCGCTCGGAACGGCTCCGATAAAGGGTCCGAAGAACGGGATGATGTTGGTCACGCCCACAATCACGGAGATCAGGATGGTATAGGGCATGTTCAGCAGTGTGCAGCCGATAGAGCACAGCAGGCCGATGATGACGGAATCGATGATTTTGCCGACCAGAAACTTGCCGAAATATTCGTGGGCATGGCGAATAACATCGGTGATCCAGTATGCCCAGGTATCGCGGAAGCCCGCACGAATGATTTTTTTGGATTGCCGGAGGAAGTTGTCCTTGCTGAAGAGCACATAGATGGCAATGACAAAGCCTATGACGATATTGAAGAAGCTGACCACCATGCCAATGACCGAGTTTGTTACCGTGGCCACAAGGCTCTGTACCTTTGGGACAATATTGCCGGTGATATAGTCGGACAGAAAGTTTTCGAAACGGCCCAGCAGCCCGGATGCGGAGTTTACCATGTCCGGGTTGTTGTCGAGCAGGTGCAGTACCCAGCTCTCGATCGTGGTGTAGTAGGTGTCGAGGTTGTTGATAAGCATGGTGACGCTTTCTGTCAGGCGAGGCAGCATCAGCGCAAAAAACGTCCAGATCAGCAGGCCGACCAGCAAAAAGGTAATGGTAACCGCCAATGTGCGGCAGGCGGTTCGACGCTTCTGAACAGGGGGCTCTTCTTTTCGCAGAGGGTCGTAGGGCTGCAGGTGAAAGGCCCGGAGCAGAAGATCCTCGAAGAAGCGCATGGGAAAACACAGCAGATAGGCAAAGGCCAGTCCGTAAACCACGGGCGAAAGCGTTTTTCCGATGCTTTTGAGCGCAGCGGTCAGACTTCCGATCCGTGTGAGCAGGACATATACAAGGATTACCGCCGACAGCGAGAGGAAAAGAGTCAGCCCCCAGCGAAAATAGGGCGTGTTGCGCCTGGATTTGCGCATGTATGCCACCGCCTTTCAGATGTTCCGTGCCGGCAGACCGGCAGCTTCGAGCTTACCATACTTTGCCCCGGTTTTCCAGCGATGACCGGGAATGTTTAACATCCCATTTGCGGCCGCGGCAGATATTCTGCCGGATGAACACGTCACATCACAGTGCCTGCGGCGCTTTGCATACCTCTTTCGTTGATGCATCGCTGCCTTGCCATACACGGAGCCGGACGCGTTTTTCCGCAAACCGGACCCCCGAAAGGAGCCCTTTTCATGTCTTATCTGATACCTCTGGCCAGCGGATCAACGGGCAACTGCACGCTGCTTTGCCTGGCGGAGAGATATATTCTTATCGATCTCGGCATCAGTCTGCGGAGGCTGACACAGAATCTGGACCGGCTTGGTCTGGCGCCGGACAGACTGGATGCTGTTCTGGTCACCCATGGGCACATAGATCACGTGCGCGGCTTCGGGACCTTTTGCCGCAAGCTGTCGGTGCCTGTTTATATGACCGAGCGGACCGCAGCCATGGCGCAGGCAGAGCACGCCGACATCTTTGCGTGCGGACAGGTCTTTTCACCTCTGCCGGAAATCTGTGTACAGTCGTTTGCAACCAGCCACGACTGCCCCGGCAGTGTCGGCTTTGTCATTCAGGGGTTTGGACACAGAATCGGATACGCTACAGATCTGGGTGTCTGCCCGGAGTCTACACTGCATCTGCTGGCCGGCTGCGATACGCTTGTGCTGGAATTCAACCACGACCCGCAGCTGCTTATGGCCGGCCCCTATCCTCCCGCGCTCAAGCAGAGGATCCTGTCGGATCGGGGGCATTTGAGCAACGCGGCTGCCGCACAGGCCGCTGCATGGCTGGCGGACCATGGCACCCGCCGGTTTCTGCTGGCACATTTGAGTGCGCAGAACAATACGCCGGAGCTTGCTCTCGCCGCCGCCCGGGCCGCGCTGAGCGGCATGGATGTGACCATTTCCGTTGCGCCGCCTGATATGGGTCAGCCGGTGATGCTGGACAATTAGCTACAGGTTGTTTGCCAGCGCATAGGCGGCACGCAGACCGGTCTGGATACAGCCGACCCTGTTGCAGTCGCCGATCATGTGGGTTGGTACGGTGCCATCCATAAAGGCCATGGCCTCGGTCTGCCGTGCCTTCATGCCGGCGGCCAGAATGACGTTGTCGGCCGGAATCCGCTGTGCAAGCCCGGCTTCGTCGGTATAGCAGACAAAGCCCTGTGCAATTTCGGTGCAGCGGGCATTTACATGACAGGTCAGTCCCTCCTGCTCCTGCCAGGCCTTTTCAAACAGACTGCGGAAGTGTACGGGCACGCTCTCGGGAGACAAAACCGATCCCATTTCCAGGACCTCCGTAATATGGCCTTTCCGGGCCAGATGGATGCCCATTTCCATGCCGATCTCGCCTCCGCCCACAATTACAACACGTCGGCCCAGCTCGGGTTCGCGGGCCGCTGCCTGTGTTGCCGGCAGGACGTGCGGGAGCTCCACCCCCGGGATGGGCGGCACTGTCGGCTGTGAGCCAATGGCCACCACTACCTCGTCGTAATTTTCGCGGGCCAGCATATCGGGTGTGGCTTCGGTGTTCATGCGCAGGCGAACGGCCGATTTTTCGATCTGGCGGACCAGATAATCACGGAAGCGCGTTATCGTCCATTTGATCTCCATGCCCTGCATGGCGTTCAGCAGACCGCCAAGACGTTTCTGCTTTTCATACAGCGTCACATCGTGTCCGCGGGCGGCCAGCAGCAGCGCGGTCTCCATCCCGACAGGGCCGCCTCCGACCACGGCCAGTTTTTTTGTTCGCTGCGGTGCTGTTGTCAGCCGCTCGATTTTGTGCTCCAGGCCCCACTGCGGATTCACCGAGCAGACCGTGTTCCAGTTGCCCGGCCCGGCCACATGGCATTTGTTGCAGCGCAGACAGGGGACGACGTCTTCGTTGTTTCCGGCATAGGCCTTGATCCCCCATTGCGGATCTGCGATAAAGGCCCGGGCTGCACCGATAAAGTCCGCCTGCCCCTGCGCGATAATCTGCTCGCAGTGGTCCAGATCCTGACAGCCGCCAACCACGTCCACATAGAGGCTGTCAATTCCCGCCTCGCGGATGCCGCGCCGGATGGCGGCTGCACTGTCGAGCTGGGGAATTTCCCGCGGGTCGAGGTAGGTTGGCTGCGAGGGATCGATCGAGCCGCCTCGAATCTGCAGAATATCGACCTTTCCGGCAGCAAGCCCGGCAAATGCGATCTGGTCCTGCACCGTAAGCCCGCCGGCAAACAGATCGTCTTCGCGTCCGGAGATGGAGATTTCAATCAGGAAATCTTTTCCGCAGGCGTCTTTGATGGCCTGACAGATCATCAGCGGAAAACGGGCGCGGTTTTCGATGCTGCCGCCGAATTCGTCGGTACGCCTGTTGCTCAGCGGTGAAAGAAAACGACCGGGAAACATCAGGCGGTAGGCCATATGCATAAAGCACATATCAAAGCCGAGGCTTTTGGCAAGCCGGGCCTCTTCGGCATAGGCCTCCGTCATCTGATACAGCAGCTCCTTCGGCGCGGCCTTTCCGTATTCGGGCTTTGAGCCGTCGCCGGCAACGTATTCGGACAGCACTCCGTCCGAGGCGTCATAGCCCTTTACGATGTTCATATCCGGAAGCACCAGATACGAGGCCTTTGCTCCGTAGTAGTGGACCATATCCGCCATCTGCGCAAACATGTGCTGATGCGGTCCGGTGTGGATGTCCAGCGTCAGCGAGTGGGGGTCGGTGGTTTTTACGGGGTTGTTGCCCTTGCAGGTTACCACGGCTGCTCCGGCCTTTGCCTTATTGGCATAGTGCGAAATCAGAGCTTCGGTCGGCCATTTTTCGGTGGCCTGCACAAAATGCGGATTGCTTGGCGTGGCAATCAGACGATTGCGCAGCACAACGTTTCCGATGCGGATGGGGGACAGCAGGTTTTGATATTTCAGTGCCATAGCAGACTCTCCTCAGGCAGCATTCAGATTGGAAGCTCCCGACTTTGCTGATTTGTTCGGGCTTGCCTCTGCAGCTTTGTTTACCCGTATCATACAGCAAAAACCCGTTTCTGTACAGCTTCTGTCTGAAAATAAATGGCCCTGCCGCCGGCCGGTTGACACCGAGCATCCTTCCATCTATACTGATATACGGTGCCGTGCTGCGCCGCAGTCACCGCGCAGATGCGTCCGCGGCTTTTGCCAAAACCGCGGCTGAAAAACCTGCAGGCCGCACAGAGCTTCGTCTTTTTCCTGCCAAATCCGCCATCCCGCCGATTTGCGCAATCTTATCCGAACAGAGCTTAGGAGGAACCGCCATGATGCCGCAGTATACCGTTCTGTCTCCGTGGGCCGCGAGTGATCATCTGGTCAAGCAGCCCATCTGTTCCCGGCTGAACACCCTTGCCGGAAAAACCCTTGGACTATATGCCTCGTTCAAGGAATACCACCCGTTTTTCATGCAGGAGCTGCAGCGTCAGCTCTCCGCCCTGCTTCCCGATACGGCCTTCTGCCACTTTACCTATATTATCGACGCAACCGAAATCCGCAGCGATCCTGCACACTATCCGGAGTTCCGCCAATGGCTTTCGGGCGTGGATGCTGTGGTGGGCGTGGGCGCGGATATGGGCTCGTGCGCGCTGTATATGGGTTATAACTTTGCCGAGATCGAGCGGCTCGGCAGGCCTGCCGTGCTGCTGAGCAAGCAGCAATACCGCTCCTCGGCGCAGAAGGGCGCCGCAGCGCGAGACTATCCCGGTCTGCGCATCGTCACCTACGACGGGCCCGGGTTTGTGCCAAACGGTGTGGACTGCGGCCAATGGACCGTCGACACCTATCGCGACACAATCGCGGCCATGCTGCCGCAGATTATCCGGGCGCTTACCGATCCGCTGACCCCAGAGGAAGCGCACCCCGCCCCGGCCCGTGACTGGTCGGAGGAAACCTTTACCGGCACACTGGATGAGATCAACGCCTGGCTGTATACACACGGCTGGACAAACGGAACGCCCGTGGTTCCGCCAACTCGCGAGGCTGTTGACGAAATGCTGCGCGGAACCGACCTTTCTCCCGATCATGTGGTTGCGGAGCTCCCGCCCATGCTGGGCAGGGCAACCGTCGAGAAGATTGCTGTCAACGGCGTTATGGCCGGCTGCCTGCCCACCTATATGCCCATACTTATCGCCATGGTCCGCGGCCTTGCCGACCGAACAATCCAGCTCGAGGGCTGGACCTGCTCCAACGCCGGCTGGGCTCCCACCATTGTTGTCAGCGGTCCCGTTGCGCGCGAAATTGGTCTGAACAGCGACCGCAATCTCTTTTCCGCCTATACGCAGGCCGCCTCGTGCCTGGGCAGGGCTCTGGCCTATCTGATCATGAACATCTCCGGCTGCCGCAGTCAGATCGAGGATATGTCCGGGCCGGGCAGTGACTGCCGCTTTGGCATCTGCATTGCCGAAAACGAAGCCGAATCTCCATGGCCTTCTCTTCCGGCAGATCTTGGCCTGCAGGACGGAGACAATGCCGTTACGCTGTTCTGGCCCAGTGAACACCACCAGCTGCCGACAGCAAGCCCCTCTGCCACGCTGGATCGACTGTGCCGTCTTTGGCACGGCGGCTTTGATGTCGGTGCCATGATCACCCTTCCTCCGGAATGCGCAAAAATGTTTGCCGAGGCCGGTTATACCAAGCAGGCAATTCTCAGCTACGTAAAAGAATACAACCGTCGGCCGTCGGATGAAATTCCCCGTGCGGCCATCGGCAACAACCATCCGCGGCCCGGTCTTATATTCCCGGCGGCCGGTCTGACCCATTCCGCACCCCTGTTCTGGAATACCGATCATATGTTTGTGGTGGTTGGCGGCCGCGACTGGGGCATGTGTTATCTGGGCGGCGGTGATCACGGCGGACCCGTCTGCAAAAAAATCGATCTGCCCGAGGGCTGGACAGAGCTTGCCGAGCAATACCGCCGGACCCCTGCTCCGGTAGACTATTAAGGCAGCACCGCGCAATTTGGCTGCGGCCTTCGCCGGATGTTTTGCCTCATTATGCGGTGTTGCCGTAATACGCCCTGACGGCTCTTTTCCGAACAATTCTGCGTTGACGCAGGCCTTTCGGCATTTTCACAGCAAATTTATGCCGCAAAACAAGCAGCCCGGCCGAAAGGCCGGGCTCTTTTGACTGGTTCAGTCGATTTTCTGTTTCATTACGCGCCGAGCCGTTTTGACCTGCTCGTCGGTCGGCATGATATTGCCGTAGCGTACGTCGTTATAGGCTTCGATCAGCCCGGCATAGTCGTCTTCGTTGTCCAGCTGATTTGCCAGAAGCTCATAGGGTGTTTCATACATACCCCGCGGGTCGGAGGAAACGATTTTTTTGAGGACCTCCTTAAAGGCAAACCGGATCTTCATGCGCGGGTCTGCAAAGTCATCCATGCGCTGCGGACGCTCGGTCGCACGCCGAAGGGCATTGAGCAGCGATTCTTTTGAACCGTCCCACAGACTTTTCCAGGTAAAGAGATTTTCGGTTTCGTCCACGTAGTCTTCTTCTTCAGGAGGAGCAAACTTGCTTTTGAGCTTGAGCAGAAAACGCGGAACGCCGCCGATGCGCTTGAGACCCTTTTTAAACAGCCAGCGCAGAAATACAATCAGCAGCACCGCCACGCAGGCCATTGAGAAGATGACAACCAGAGTGGACATCAGGCTGCTTTCGCCGCGCGGCTCGACCACAAACAGTGAGTCTTCCTCGGCAACGGTGGCGGTTTCGTCTTCTTCGTAGCTGGTGGCGACACCGCGGCGGTCGAAAAGACCGGTAACAAAGCCCATCAGTGCAATGATTGCCTTGATCAGCCGCCCGAAGACAAAGGAAAACATGGTAAACAGCGGAGAGATGTTGGACAGAATCAGAGCAAGAATGATAAAGCCCGTGATCAGGAAGAAATTACACATCTGCATGCCCGCAGGATAGGAAACGGTGGCCTTCTGAGAGCCGGCGTGGATGCTGCGCCGCAGGCCCTTTGCGTTAAAGGCATAGAGACTCAGCAGGAAAAATACGATTGCCGCAAGCGACGCCACGCGAAGCAGAGCGTCCGGGTATTCCAGCCCGGCAAATAAAATCAGGACCGCCAGGTGGACGATGATTCCGGAAATGGAAAGCGGACCATAGATGGCATAGCCGGCCTTTCGGGCACAGAAATAGAAATAAACCGACAGAAACATTGCCAGCAGGATGTGGACTATATACCCGACCCAAAAGCCCTTTGCCGGGGCCGGCAGAGAAAAAGCCATCAGCAGGCCGGCTGCCGCAATCCCGATGGCACACGCACCCATGGCCTGACCGGCCTGCGCATGCATGGACAGACGGCCCAGGATATAGCCCAGACAGGCATAGCAAAGCAGAAAGGCAGTGCGATACAGGGGATAGCCGAAAAACGCCTCGGCAAAGGCACCGATTGGGATGGTAAAGGAAAGGACAAGCAGAAAGTTGACGATTTCAAACAGCACGCGCTGCGGCTTCAGGGTTCGTTTCGTCGTATTCAAACTTTACAGCCTCCTTTCGCATGTATACATGAGTTACGGAGTTGCCCAGAGCGCGCAGTGTTTCGCTGCGCTCCTCGAGGGACTCGTTCCAGAAGGTGCTCAGAACCAGAATATCCGCATCTTCGGTCTGGTCGTCCAGCAGACGCTCCATGGTGTGGTAGATGGACTCGTGCTCTTTGAGCTCCATCGCGGCCAGAGCCGTAAGCAGCAGATGAAACTGCGTTTCCGAGCAGGCCGGCTGGATGGCAATATCGCCGTTGCGGTCGGTTGCCAGCCGTGCGTTGGAATACAGACCTACCTCCATGTCGTTTTCGATGGCCCAGGCAATGATGGAGGCAGCCGTGCGGATGCCGTATTCCATGTCTTCCTGTTCGGCATCGGAAAGATGTCCCCAGAACTGGTCCTGCGGGTCAACGTTGAATACAAGCACGATTCTGGGGCATACGGTATAGTCGTGTGTTTTTACCTGAAGGTTGCCGGTGCGGGCCGTGGCCTTCCAGTGGATGTCCTTTCGGCTGTCGCCGGGCTTATAGTCACGAATGCCGTTGATCAGAATCGGGTCGGGGAAAATCCAGCGCCGTACGGAGATGTCGCCCTGCCAGCGCAGAGCCTCGTCGGGGAGCTGGCTGTCGTCCAGGATTGCCGGATACACCCAGAGCTTGATGTTATGGTTCAGTTCCCGCATGAAGAAATTCATGCCGAACAGGTCGCCGATGGTTACCGTGGTGTCGGACAGGTCGTAATACCCGCGGTGAATGCACGTGACCTCATAGCGACGGGTGACGCGGCTGAAGCTTTTCAGAAAGAAGATACTGCGGTGGTATTGGTCGTCGACAATCGAGAGGTTGCCGGAGGACTTGAAGCGCAGCCAGGGCGAAAGCCTGGATTCGATGCGAATCCACGGGATGGGCAGAAGCTTGTTGTTGGAGATGATCTCCACAAGCTCCAGCTTTTCGCCTTCGAATACGGTGGTTTTGCTGATTTTGCGCTTGTAGCTGAGCTTTTTGAAGGACATTTTCTGAAAAAACTTTACCTGGAGCATCGCCAGGATGCCGACGATTACGATGATCCAGAATGCTTTGGCCAAGAAAGACGCCTCCTCTTAGTTGGTTTCCAGCCGGGCCTTCGGGTCTTCGGTCGGGGCCGGGACGGTATCAAGCAGGCGCTGGATGATTTCCGGTGCCTTGTCAGAAGAGGAATAGCGGCTTTTCAGCAGAACGCGGTGTGCAAACACGGGCTGAGCCAGCAGCTTTACGTCGTCCGGAAGGACATAGTCGCGGCCGTCGATGGCGGCCAGAGCCTGACAGGCCCGGACCATGGACAGAATACCGCGGGTGGATACGCCCAGAGAAAGATCCTCATGGGTGCGCGTGGCCTCGGCCAGACGAACGATATAGTCGGCTACCGCATCGCTGACCTGCACGGTTTTTATGCTCTGCTGGGCCTCGGCGATGTCTTTTCCGGTGCATACGGGCTCGAGCGTGGTTAGCGGAGTGCCGCCCAGCTGCGAGCGGATTACGTCTACAGTCTGTTCGCGTGTGGGATAGCCAAGCTTCAGGCGCAGCAGAAAACGGTCGAGCTGCGCTTCCGGAAGAGAAAACGTGCCTGCCGTCTCAACGGGGTTTTGCGTGGCAATTACAAAGAACGGATTATCCAGGGCCTTTGTAACGCCGTCAACTGTGATCTGCTTTTCTTCCATGCATTCGAGCAGAGCCGACTGCGTACGGGGCGTGGTACGGTTGATTTCGTCGGCCAGCAGGATGTTGGTAAAGGCCGGACCGGGCTGGAACTGGAACTCACCGGCCTTTTGGTTGTAGATGTTCAGGCCTGTAATGTCTGAGGGCAAAAGGTCAGCGGTGAACTGAATCCGGCTGAAATCACAGTTGATGGATTTTGCCAGGCTTTTTGCAAGGACGGTCTTGCCGGTGCCGGGTACATCATCGAGAAGGGCGTGTCCGCCGCCGAGCAGGGCAACCAGCACAAGATCGAGCTGATCGTTTTTTCCGATGAGTACTTTTGCAATGTTTTCCTTGACCTTGGTAGCAAGCTGCGAAATTTCTTTGATTTCCATGGTTTGAATCTCTCCCGGTTTCATAGATAGTTTCCACCGCTGCCTGGCAGGCATAGATGTTTTTTTATTATACGGGACCGCGTTGAAAAATGCAAATACGAAACATACTTCGATTGTGAAGATTTTGTGTGCTTTGCAGAAGCCCTGCGGATGAAAAAGCCTGCCGTCTGTGCGTTGCAGACAGCAGGCCGTTTGATTGGTTCGCAGCCGGAGAAAAAGCGGATGCTTTGTCAGGCAGCGGGAGAAACAGCGGTGATGTGGGGGTTGACGCCCTCGTACCAGTAGAGGTAGCCCTCAAGGTCGATGACATCGCCCACCTGCAGGGCCTTTACAGCCTCGTAGACCTCGGTGCCGGCACCGCACAGATAGGATTCGACAGTAAAGGAATAGGTGTTGCCGTCGATGCTGACATTGAAATACAGGTCATCACCGTCGGTACCGGAGCCGTCCCAGTTGTATAGGAAGGCGTCGCCGCTGTCGTTGGCAGCCTCTACGGTCATGCCCTTAAAGCAGACCTTTTCGTTCTGGTGGTTGATCAGATCATCCGAGGCCAGAAGGGCGGTTACGTCCTCGGGCTCGGCAATAAAGGTGCCTTCCTGGATTGTAAAGGCGGCATCGATGATTTCCACCTCGCCGGACCATTCGGATTTGTAGCCGGTGACCAGGATTTTGGTGCCCTCGGTCAACTTGTCGTATTCGTCCTGCGTGCAGGGCATGTTATACAGGAAATAAGCACCGTCTTCAGCCTGGGTATAGAAGGTGGCAACGCCGACGCCGTCTTTTTCCCACCAGCCCTGCTTGGCCTGAATATAGGTTTCAACGGTGACCTGCGTGTCCGTGGCGGCGGCGATGTATTCGTCGTGGGACATCACAGCGGGAGCTTCGGCAGATTCTTCGACAGATTCTTCGGCAGGAGCTTCGGCGGTCTGCCCGGCAGTTTCTTCGGCAGAGGAGGCAGCCTCCTGCGTCGATTCTTCGGCGGTTTCGGTTTTGGCACAGGCAGCCATGCAAAGCAGCATGCTCAGAGCCAGAAGGACAGCCAGTAGCTTTTTCATTTGGATAATCTCCTTTTTTGTGGCAAAGATGCCGCGGGTTTTGCGGAGGCGGCCCGATGCGGGGCCGGACAGACCGCGCGGTCTCTGCGGTGTTGCCCCTATTATAGCGCAGTTATCGGATAAATCAATATGAATCAATATACAGGCCCGTACAATTGCGATTTATGCGGCGGGTCTGCTTCGGCGGCGGCTTCTGATGCGGTCGGTCAGAAGATGCAGACCCATAAGAAGCCAGATCCCGCCCAGCGAAGCCAGCAGAACGACCGAGGCTGTGGGCAGCGGACCCAAATCGGCACGCTGCAGCTGCCCCTGTGTGCCAGGCTGGTCGAGCCGATACAGACTGGTGACATCGGCAAACAGGTTGTCAAGATAGGCGTCATCCACACTCTGCCCGCGCCGGACGGACTTGGTGACCTCTTCGATAAGCTGCCCGGCAGCACTGCGCAGCGAGGCCGAACCGTTATACACCGGGGTGGTAAAGGTGTTTTCCACGTTGTCAAGCAAAAGCCGGGCCGCACGGATCTTTACACTGTAGTGCAGGCTGTTGTCCTCGCCGCAACGGGAAAGATAGTCCCGGTATTCCGCACTGCCCTGCGCGCGGGAGGTAACGGGAACGTAGCCCTCGGTTTTGCTGTAGGAAAGCTGTACATCGTCGGTCAGCAGATACTGCGCGAACAGCCAGGAGGCCAGCACCTCCTGCGGGTCTTCCTTGTTGAATACACACACCGAGGGCCCCTGTGAAATCATCTGCGGCTGATCGGGGTCGTATTGAGGGACCGTCATAACCTCGATATCAAAATCAACCAGCCTGTCCGGGCTGATGTCCGTAAGGGGTGCGTCGGTACCCATCCAGGTGGCGCCGGCAGTGGAGTCAACGGCAAAGATGCACTGCCCTGCGTTGAGAAAGTTTGCCGGATAGCTGGAGATTTTAAAGGTGGAAAAGGCACCGCTTTCCGCATGCCCCGCAATGGTACGCAGCAGGTCTCCGGTCTGGTCGTTAAACAGCAGAACCTGACCGGACTCGGTGGAATATCCGCTCTGCAGCTGCCGGACCATCTGAATCATCATGTTGTCGGTGGATTTGTAGATAAAGGGGATCATCACGCTCTGCCCGTTAACCAGATAGGTCCCGTCCGCATTCTTTTGCAAGGCAGCCTCGGAAACCTCCCAGACAAAGTCCCAGGTCAGCGTCTCGGGCAGCGTATAGCCCAGGGCTTCAACATAAGTTCTGTTGACATAGCAGGCCTCGGTAGAGCGCATGAAGGGCAGGGCATAGCAGTTTTCGCCGATGGTGCATTCGCTGAGGAACTGCGGAACAATCTCGTCGGCCGATACGCCCTGAAACGCAAGCTCGCTGCCGCCGAGGCCATAGCTCGGGTCGACAAGAAGCGCGTCGAGCGGAACTACAACATTTTCTCCCGTGAGATAGGTGGCGATGTGGTCGGGATAGGTGATGCAGACATTGGGTGTGGTGCCCGTGGAGATGTTGGTGATTACGTCGTTATAGATCTTGCTGTAGTCGGTATACAGCCGCAGCGTTACCGTGATGTTCGGATACAGGGCCTGAAAATCCGCGATGGCCTGCTGATAGATTTCGGTCTGGGTTTTGTTGGTGTCGTTTTTGGCCCAGAAGGTGATTTCAAAGCTGCGGGAGGTGTCGAAGCCGGCCGGAACCGCAAAGGCCCGGGTGCTTTTTGCACCATGGCAGCCGCAGAAAAGGCCTGTCAGCAGGGCGACCAGAAGAAGCAGAGAGCACAGCCGCTTTTTCATCCCTTGATTCCTCCCCGGGAAACGCCCGCCATGATTTTTTTTCGAAACAGCAGAAAAAGCAGAATCAGCGGCAGGGATATTACAACAACGGCTGCCATCATGGCGGGAATGTTCTCACGTCCAAAGCCGTTTTCCCGGATTTCCTGGATCCCGTTTGAAACCAGAAAGTAGTTGGCATCGTCGGTAATCAGCCGGGGCCAGACGTAGCTGTTCCAGCACTCGATGACCTTGAGGATGACAATGGTAACGATGGTTGGCCTGCAGATGGGAAGCATGACCCGGCAAAGGTAGCGAAGGTCCGTGGTGCCGTCGACCTTGGCGGCATAGTACAGCTCATCGGGTACCTGAGAAAAGTTTTCCTTGAGGAGATAGAGATAGAACACCGAGCTTACCGAAGGGAGAATCAGGCCCCAGAAGGTGTTGCGCAGTCCCATATCGGTGATGGTGACAAAGTTTGTAATGATTACAAGCTCGTTTGGGATCATCATCAGAGACAGAAACAGCGTAAAGACCAGATTTTTTCCCCGGAAACGAAGCCGGGCAAAGGAAAAAGCCGCAAGCACGATCACCACCAGCATGATAGCCGTGGTTGCAAGAGTAAAGATCAGCGTGTTGACAAAATAGCGGCCGAGAGGTACGGCGGTAAAGGCCTCGGCGTAGTTTTCGAGTGTGGGGCTCAGAGTGAAAAACGCGGGGATATACTCGGAGTTGTATGCGCTGTAGCTCTTGAGTGAGGAAAGAACCATCCAGTAAAATGGAAAGAGCACCATCAGTGCCCACAGCCCAAGCAGGATGTAGACAATCGTATTTCGAACGTGCCTGCGAAGAACCGATGCCTTTCGCAGCCGCTGATAATCCGTCTGCATTTGTGCACCCCCTTAATAGTGTACATGCTTTCTGCTGATTTGCAGATTGATGCAGGTGATGGTCAGTACAATGACAAACAGAAGAATGGCAGCGGCCGACGCAAAGGAGGGATAGCCGCCCGAATCGCCATAGAGCATATCATAGATATATCCCACGATGGTGTTCATGCCGGCGGCATTCAGGTCTGTGCCGAAAAGCGCAACGGCATCGCTGTAGGCCTTGAAGGCACCGATAAAGCCGGTGATGACCAGATAAAAGATCATCGGCGAGATCAGCGGAGCCGTGATGCGGAAAAAGGTGCGTGCTGCCGAGGTGCCGTCGATGCGTGCCGCGTTGTAATAGTCCCGGTTTACCGAGGCCAGAGCGCTTGTAAGGATGAGAATCTTAAAGGGCAGAACCACCCAGACGGTATAAAAGCACAGCACAAACATCCTGGCCCAATAGGGCCCGTCGATAAAGTCCACACCGGTTCCGCCAAACCAGCTGATCATCAGATTTACCAGACCGTCGGTATAGGCCGTTTTCTGAAAGAGGATCATAAATACCAGACCTACGGCCAGCGTGTTGGTCACATAGGGAAGAAAATAGATGGTCTGAAACAGATTCCGCAGACGGGTTATGGAGCTCAGAGCCAGCGAAATCAGAAGCGCCAGACCGGTGGACACCGGAACGGTGATGATTACCAGCAGAAACGTGTTTTTCAGAGCCTGCAGAAAATAGGGATCGTGCAGGACATAGGAAAAATTATACAGGCCCGTGCCGAAATAGGTCTGCGAGGCGGAGTTATAGCCCTCTTCGAACGAATAGACAAACACATCGATCAGCGGATAGACCAGGAATACTGCAAGAAAAACGATGGCAGGCAGCAGGTACAGCCAGCCTTTTTTGTTGTTGTGTTCCATGGCGGACCCTCACTGCAGCCGTGCAGCCAGCCGCTGCTCGGTCTGCCTGTGGAAGAGAAAGACCTTGCCGGGCCGCAGCCGCAGGCTTATGGTGTCGGCATCGGCAGCCACCGGGCTTTCGGCGCTGATAATGGCGCGAAGAGAGCCGTTCTGACAGTCGGGATGCGTACAGATCACGCTGATATCCCGGCCCATGACCTCGACCCGATCCAGCTTGCAGCAGAACGGGCCCTGCGGGTCGGGCACCAGGCCCTCGGGACGGATGGCAGCCCAGACCGGCTGATCCTCCGGACCCTGCACGTCCAGCACGGCCTGTTCGCCGATATAGAGCCTTCCGCTTTCTATTCGGGCCTGCAGCACGTTGATGGGGGGCGTGCCGAGAAATCGGGCAACAAACAGGTTGACCGGGTCGTCGTATACGGTTTGGGGCCGGCCGCACTGCTGCATCACGCCCTGACGCATGACTGCGATCTGATCACAGATACTCATGGCCTCCTCCTGGTCGTGTGTGACAAAGATGGTGGTAATGCCGGTCTGCCGCTGAATGCGGCGGATCTCCTCACGGGTTTGCAGACGAAGCCGGGCATCGAGGTTGGACAGCGGCTCGTCGAGCAGCAGAACGTCGGGCGTTTTTACAAGGGCCCGGGCAATTGCCACCCGCTGCTGCTGGCCGCCCGACAGTTCACCGGGCTTGCGGTCCATAAAGGGTGTAATCTGTACCAGCTCGGCTGCCTGCGCGGCGCGGCGAAGCATTTCGTCCCGGCTCAGCCTGTCCGCGCCTTTGCGGTTCTGCAGCGGAAAGAGAATGTTTTTTTCGACCGTAAGGTGCGGATAAAGCGCATAGTTCTGAAACACAAGGCCGATTCCGCGATGCTCGGCGGGCAGGCCGGTTACGTCGTTATCTCCGAAAAAAATCTGTCCCTCGGTGGGCTCGAGCAGACCGCTGATCAGATTCAGCGCCGTACTCTTTCCGCAGCCGGACGGTCCGAGCAGGCCAACAAGCTGCCCGTCGGGGATCTCGATGGACAGGTGATCGACGGCAACTACGGGCTGACGGTCTTTTCTGCCCGTGCCGGCAAAGCTTTTGGTGAGATTTTTCAGCGTGACCTTCATAGCAGTCGCTCCTTTGCCCCTTTTGGGCTTATTTCCGGCCAAACGTGGCCGGACCGTAGATCCGGATGAAAAAGATTCCGAGAGGAACAGGAACCATAAAAACCGGCTTCATCCGGCCCCTGACCTTTGGGCCCTTTCCGGCATTGGCCTCGGCCGGAAGGTTGTCTCAGCCCCGGCCATGGCGAGAGGAGCAGCAGAAAAGCGCAAACACGAGCGAGCCCGGCGGCAGCAGGCTGTTTAAAACGATAAAGGCCCGGAAGTCCGGCCGGACCGTACCCTCGGCGAAGGGCTGAAAATGAAAAACACTGTAGCCGAGCGCGGTGGTGAGAGAAATCAGAAGCATGCCGATTGCGCAGATCACACAGCCTTTTTGCGGGTCCGGCCCGGTGACGGGCGGACGGGGACAGAGACACGCCCAAGTATAGCATACTGCGCAAAAAGAGACAACCGGAAATCCGACGAGCGATGCACACACGCGGCACTTGCGCCCGGAACGGATCTGTGGTATGCTCAGAAAGACGTCCGGCGAAGGGAGGGATTGCCATGGCACTGCAGGAATCCGGAGAAATGTACCTCGAAACCATCCTCGTTCTGTCAAAAACCAGCAGCTTTGTGCGAAGCATCGACGTGGTGGAATATATGGGCTATTCCAAGCCCAGCGTCAGTCGCGCGGTTCACCTGCTCAAGTCCGGCGGCTATCTGACCGTAGACCCGGACGGTGCGCTGCACCTGACCGAATCCGGCCGGGCCGTGGCAGAAAAGATATATGAGCGGCACACGCTCCTGAGCGCGCTGCTGACCCGTATCGGCGTGGCGGAAAGCACGGCCATGCAGGATGCCTGCCGCATCGAACACGTCATCTCCGACGAAACGTTTTCTGCCCTCAAGGCCTATGTCCGCAATCTAGGCGAATAGCCGCAGCGGGACACAGACAAAACAGCAGCCCCCCGGTTCTGTTCGGACACAGCCGAAGGATCGGGGGGCAAATGTATGCATGCAGCCGGAGCGCAGCTCAGTTCAGCTGGATCTTTTCGGGATCCAGACGGGCTCTGGGCGCCATAAAGGCGGGGAGACCCGCACTGACGGAAAGGCCGGCAATCATGGACTGGACATAAGGAAACAGAGCCTCATAAAGCTTTACGTGGGCCTGACGCTTGTCGCTGTCGGTTTCGATGCCGGAGCAGGAAAAGATGCCGACCAGAACCAGCTCGATGGAGAATTCGTCGGGCTTTTCCTTGTCGCGTACGGCCTGATGAAGCTGGGCCATGCAGGCCTTGTTGTCCTCGGCATAGTCTACCTGAAGAGCAAAGGTGTTTTCAACCTCCATCTGGCGGTTTTCCTGAAGGTTCATTACCAGATTGATCTGGCGAAAAGCCTGCTGCTGCAGATCGATTTGAATCATGAAGATACCTCCGTAGCGTATTCACAGATATGGTAGCGGCTCAGCCGCGGACTGTCAAGGTGTATTTCGCGGATAATCCGGACCGCACAGCTGCTCTACGGCCCAGCCAGCCAGCATCAGACCCGCAGCGGACGGCACCCAGCTTACACTGGCCGGAACACTTCGCCTTCCGGGAGGAGGGGCCTCGAGTGCGAGCGGAGTACGGGACAGCCGATCGGACCAGAGCACCGTGTGGTGCAGAATGCCGCGGGCACGCAGCTCGTGCCGAAGCACTCGCGCCAGCGGACAGCCGTGGGTTTCGGACAGGTCGCAGATGACAAAGCCACCGGCATCAAGCCGGTTTCCCGTGCCCATGGAGCTGATCATGGTCACATGCCGACGCTGGGCGGTTTCGATCAGGTCCAGCTTGGCAGAGACCGTATCGATGGCATCGATGATCAGGTCGGGAGCCAGCCCGAAGAACGCCTCGCGCGTGTCGGGCCCATAGGCCGCAACCAGAGCCTCAGCACGGCAGTCGGGGTTGATGTCCCTTGCACGGTCGGCCATAACCCGGGCCTTGGGCAGACCGATGGTAGAGCTCAGAGCAATGAGCTGACGGTTGCAGTTGGACGCACTTACGGTGTCGCTGTCGGCAAAGGTCAGCCGGCCGACGCCGGCACGGACCAGGGCCTCGGCAGCATAGCTGCCTACGCCTCCGATGCCGAGCACAAGCACATGACTGCCGTGCAGCCGCTGCATCGCGGCAGGGCCCAGAAGCATTTCTTCACGGATAAAGCGGGACACAAATACGCCACCTTTTATTGTGCACGGACCTGAATCTGCCCGTCCTGCGAGTCAACGGAGATGGTGCTGACCGGACTGAGATAGCTGTCGAGAATCTGCTGCACGATTCTGTCTTCGATGTCCTTCTGGATGGTACGGCGCAGATTTCGTGCACCGTAGGTCACAGAGAAGGATGCACGGACCAGATAGTCCAGAACGGAGTCGGTCCAGGTCAGCTGCAGACCGCGCTCAGCCAGAGAGTCGCGAAGCGCACCGAGCATGGTGATGCCGATATCGCGGAAATTCTCTTCGCTCAGGTGGTTAAAGCAGATTACCTCATCCACACGGTTGAGGAACTCCGGACGCAGGAATTCACGAAGGGACTTCAGAGCCTTTTCCCTGCCCTGCTGACCGACGCTGCGCCCAAAGCCCAGCGCACCCGTGCTCTGCTCCGAGCCGGCGTTTGAGGTCATGATGATGATGGTGTTTTCAAAGTTGACCACGCGCCCGTGGGCGTCGGTAATGCGGCCGTCGTCGAGAATCTGCAGCAGGATGTTAGTTACGTCCGCGTGGGCCTTTTCGAGCTCGTCGAACAGAATTACACAATAGGGACGGCGGCGGACGGTCTCGGTCAGCTGACCGGCCTCGTCATAGCCGACATAGCCCGGCGGAGAACCGATGATCTTGGATACCGAGTGCTTTTCCATGTATTCGGACATGTCGAGGCGGACAAGAGCCTCGGTGTCGTTGAACAGCTCGTTGGAAAGGACCTTTACCAGCTCGGTCTTGCCAACACCGGTGGGACCGGTAAAGATAAAGCTGACCGGGCGGCGGCGGGTGCTTACGCCGACCCTGCGGCGGCGAATGGCTCCGGCTACGGCGGAGATGGCCTCGTCCTGCCCCATGATATGCTGCTTCAGCCGTTCCTCGAGGTGGCGAAGCTGGTCGTATTCCTGCTCCTGAATCTTGCTGGCGGGGATTTTGGTCCACAGCTCTATGATCCGGGCCAGATTTTCAAGCGTAACGGGCGGCAGCCCGTTTTGAAGAAGCTGCGTCTGCTCGTCTTCGAGGCGGCATCTTTCGGAGCGCAGCCGCGCAAGCTGCTCGTAGTCTGCGGCATCGGTCTCGTCCTTCTCCTGCAGGACACTGCAGGTCAGGTCGATGTCGGCCAGGTCTTTTCTGAGCTCTTCAAGCCGACGGATCATCGGACTGCGCAGGTTCAGATCCGAGCAGGCCTCATCCAGCAGGTCAATGGCCTTGTCGGGCAGATAACGGTCGGTGATATAGCGTTCGGAGAGAATAACGCACTGCCGGGCGATTTCCGGCGAAACGGTCACGCTGTGAAAGCTCTCGTAGTAGTGGGCCACGCCGCACAGAATCCGCACGGATTCCTCAACAGTGGGCTCGCTGACGGTTACCGGCTGAAAACGTCGCTCCAGGGCGGAATCCTTTTCGATGTACTTGCGGTATTCGGTAAAGGTGGTGGCACCGATCACCTGAATTTCGCCGCGGCTCAGGGCCGGCTTGAGGATGTTGGCCGCGTTCATGCTGCCCTCGGAATCCCCGGCCCCGGCGATGCTGTGTACCTCGTCGATATAGAGAATGATATTGCCCAGCTTTCTGACCTCATCGAGGAGACCCTTCATGCGGCCTTCGAACTGTCCGCGGTATTGGGTACCCGCCACCATGGAGGTCATGTCCAGCTGATAGATCTGCTTGTCCCGGAGCTTATAGGGGACGTTGCCGGATACGATGCGCTGCGCCAGCCCTTCGGCAATGGCGGTTTTGCCAACGCCCGGCTCGCCGATCAGACAGGGATTGTTTTTCTGGCGTCGGTTCAGGATCTGCACAACGCGCTCAAGCTCCGTATCGCGGCCGATCAGGGCGTCGAGCTCGCCGTTTTTTGCTTTTTCGGTCAGACAGGAGCAATAGGCGTTCAGGTATTTTCTGTCCTTTGGTTTGGAGCTCTGCCGCCGCTGCGTGTCGGACGCGCCTTTTTCCTCACGCTCGGGCTTCTGTGCGCTGAAGAGTCTGTTTAAAAACGGGAAGGTGGCGGTTTCACCAACGTTGTCGTTGTCCTCGTCCACATTGTTGAGCTCGTCTGCCGAAGAGAGCATCCCGGTCATTTCCTGTGTCAGGTTGTCCAGATCGTCTTCGTTGAGGCCCATTTTCTGTATGATGTCGTCTACCGGCTTCAGGCCAAGCTCGCGGGCACACTTCAGGCACAGACCTTCGTTGTGCGCCTTGCCGTTTTCAATCTTTGTGATAAAAACCACGGCGACGTTTTTTTTGCATTTTGAGCAAAGGGTGGGTTGCATAAAGACAGCCTCCTGTCATTTGGGATCGGGCAGGGGCGCATCGCGCCGGAGCCCTCGATTATTCCGGAACATAAACAGCGGCTCTGCCGCCGGAAACATACAGCACGCTGCCGTCGCTGCGGACAAGGGCCCTGCCTCCGGCAGAAAGATCGGTCCATTGGCAGACCGTTTCCAGAGAAGAGTCAAGCAGCGTGACCGTGGTGTCGGTGGTCACGGCAAGACGGTTTCCCGAGGCGCTGAGCGCACGGACGGATCCCTCCGGATACATCTGCCCCAGCAGCGTGCCGTCCGGCGAAATGGCGGTCAGAAGAGACTGTCCGTCAGAAGAGCCGGCATCAAAAACCGCCGCAGCAAAGTCGCTGCAAACGGTCAGGGCCTTCAGGCTGCGCCCGTCATAGCCAAAACGGCCGAGCACGGCTCCGCTTTGCGAGATGACTGCCAGCTGCGTCTGGCCGAATACGGCGAGAGAATCGCCCATCCAGTCTAAAAACAGAATGTTTTCGCTGCCGAGATCCACCTCGATCGGGCCGTCGGCCGTATCGGTATGCAGAATCTGAACAACGGACCGGCTGTCGGCGCCAAGCGTGCCGGCCGCCAGAGCGGCAAGAAGACTGCCGTCATCGCTCAGAGCAGCCAGAGTGAGATAGTAGGTGGCAGACCGCCATTGATAGATCTCCTGCGCCTGCGGACTGTAGACGTGCACCGTGGCCTTGCAGCCATCCGCAGAGGTCAGCAGACAGAAGGAACCGTTCTGCGCCATGTCGGCGGCAAGAATCGGCTGGTCGGTCTGAATGGTCTGTGAGAGATCCTCACTGAGATTGATAACTCCGGCAGAGGTGCGGCCAAGGTCCGCCAGAAGCGCGGAGTCGGTGCCGGTGCGCAGACAGGGTGAGCCGGTAGCCTGCTGGATTACGGCCTCGGTTGTGCCCGAGGTGCCGAATACGGTAAGACCGCTGACCGAGCCGATGACCAGATTGCTTCCGGCCATGGCAAACACATTGCTGCGATGGGTTTCGTATGTAAATTCCCGGACTGTGCCCGAGGACGAGGCAATGTTCAGGTCGGCCAGACGCCGACGGATTCTGTCGAGACTCAGACGGTCGCGGTAGATGACAAAAAGCACGGCGGCGACGAGAACGGCGGCCGCTGCCAGAAGAGAAGCCAGGCCCATAAGCAGGCGGCGGGTATGGAAGCGGTGCTGATAGGGAGTGTTGATGCTTGTGACGTTGCTGCGGTCCTGCAGGGTATCTTCAGTGTCCGCCGACCGCGGCGGCGAATCCTTTGCCAAAGCGTTCCACCTCCCCAGTATACCAGAGACGGGTCATATACAGACCGCCGGCCGGGGCCGTGGGTCCGGCGGCACAGCGGTTTCCGTCTGCAAGCAGACCGCCGATCCGCTCGGGCGAGAGCTTTCCCTCGGCGGCATAAACAGCCGTGCCGACCATGGCACGGACCATGTTGTATAAAAAGCCGTTGGCACTGACCTGAAAGTAGATGCGTTCTTCTCTGCGCCAGACCCGGCAGTCATAAACGGTCCGCACGGTGGACCGCACGTTGGTTCCGACAGACTGCAGAGCGGCAAAGTCGTGCGTGCCCCGCAGAGCCACGGCAACCTGCTGCATGATTTCCTCATTCAGAGGTCTTGGATACAGCCAGGCACGGTTGACATAGAACGGATCCCGCAGGCGGGAGTTGTAGATGCAGTAGGTGTATTCCTTGCGTCTGCAGGAGCCGATGGCGTTAAAGTCGGCGGGTGCATCGCAGGCGGCAGTGACAACAATATCAGAAGGCAGATGCGTATTGAGCGCATAGGGCAGACGCTCAGCCGGAATGCGGCTGCCGGTTCGAAAGTTTGCCACATACATTCTGGCGTGGACGCCGGCATCGGTACGGCCGCAGCCGATGAGTGAAACCGGGTGCCCTACAACGGCAGAGATCGCGGCCTGCACCGTGCCGCATACGCTGACCTGGTCCTTCTGGATCTGCCAGCCGTGATAGGCCGTTCCCTCATAGCGCAGGCAAAGGGCAATGTTGCGCGGATATTCCGTCATATGCCAAGCACCCGGAACACAATCACGGCAGCCAGCAGACCGATGCTCAGGCCGTAGCCGACAGCGTCCGGCCGGGTATAGCGCAGAATCTTCATGCGCGTGCGGCCCTCGCCGCCGTGATAGCAGCGGCATTCCATGGCAATGGCCAGCTCGTCGGCCCGACGGAAGGAGCTGATGAACAGAGGCACGAGAATGGGCACCAGAGCACGCGCCCGCTGCAGCAGACTGCCGGTTTCGAAGTCAACGCCCCGGGCCTTCTGCGCGTTGATGATCTTGTTGGTTTCTTCGATCAGGGTCGGAATAAAGCGCAGAGCGATGGACATCATCATAGCCAGCTCGTGCACGGGAACCCGGAGCTTTTTCAGAGGATTCATCAGCTGCTCAAGTCCGTCGGTCAGATCGATCGGCGAGGTGGTGTAGGTCAGGAGAAATGTGCCGGCAATGAGCATCACGATGCGCAGAATCATCAGAACTGCGCTGCGCAGCCCCTCTTTGGTGATGGTAAACACCCAGAACGAGACCAGCGGCTCGCCTCTGGTATAGAACAGATTCAGCAGGGCCGTAAAGATGATGATGACAATCAGGGGGCGCAGGCCCGTCAGCAGGGATTTGAGACGGATTTTTGAGACGAGAACGGCAGCAGCCAGAAACAGCATCACAAGCGCATAGGAGACGGGGCCGTCGGCTGTGAAGAGAGCCGCGATATACAGCACAACCGCAACCAGCTTGGTACGCGGATCCATGCGGTGGACCGGTGTTTCTCCGGGAAAATACTGGCCCAGAGTTATGTCCTTAAGCATGACGTCCCTCCTTATACAGCGCAAACAGGGCATCGGCTGCCGCCGGGACGGTAAAGGCCGTGCCCGCATCCAGGCCCATATCCCGCAGACGCTGCAGAATCAGGGTGATGCGCGGTACGGTCAGCCCCAGCTCCTCAAGCCGAAGAGGATCGGAAAAAACCTCGGAGGGAGGACCCTGCATGGCGATGCCGCCGTGGTCCATCACAATCAGGCGCTCGGCAACCTGCGCCATGTCTTCCATGCAGTGACTGACCATCAGAACCGCCGCGCCGCGTTCCCTTTGAAAGGCCCGGATGTTTGCCAGCAGGCTCTTCCGGTTGGCGGGGTCCAGTCCGGCGGTCGGCTCATCGAGGATCAGGATCTCCGGCTCCATGGCAATTACGCCGGCAATGGCGGCACGGCGCTTCTGCCCGCCGGACAGATCAAACGGGGATTTTTCAAGAAGGGACTCGTCGAGGTCTACAAAGCGTGCCGCGCGAAGAACACGGTCGTGGATTTCGTCTTCGCTCAGGCCCATGTTTCGGGGGCCGAAGGCAATGTCCTTGCAGACGGTTTCCTCGAATAGCTGATATTCGGGGTATTGAAATACCAGCCCGACCCGAAAACAGGCCTGACGGGTAAATTTTTTGTCGGAGAACAGATCCTTTCCGTCCAGCAGAACCTGACCGGAGGTGGGCTGAAGCAGGCCGTTCAGATGCTGGATCAGGGTGGATTTTCCGGAACCCGTGTGGCCGATCAGACCGACAAATTCACCGGAGCGGATGCTGATGTTCACATCCTTCACCGCGGTGTGTTCAAAGGGGGTTCCGGCAGCATAAACAAAGCTGAGATTTTTTGTTTCAAGCACAGACAAGGGGGATTCCTCCGATTCTATGGGAATGTCAGGCCTTTGCGGTCAGAGCCGCATAAAGTGCCTGCGCGCAGTCATCGACGGAAAGAGCGTCCAGCGGCAGCTGCATGCCGCGCCGGTTGAGCTCATAGCACAGAGCGGTGGTGTCGGGTACCTCGAGGCCGGCATTGCGCAGAAGCTCAACCTGGCTGAAAACCTGCTGAGGCGAGCCGTCGGCAAGAAGGCCGCCGTCCTGCACAACAAGAACCCGGTCCGCCAGAGCGGCCTCGTCCATGTGGTGGGTGATCAGAATAACGGTGATGTGTTCGTGACGATTGAGCTCCATTACCGTGTTGAGCACGTCGCGGCGACCGCTTGGATCGAGCATGGCGGTGGCCTCGTCGAGAACGATGCAGGCCGGACGCATGGCAATCACGCCGGCAATGGCAACACGCTGCTTCTGTCCGCCGGACAGAAGATGCGGAGCATGACGCCGATATTCGAGCATCCCGACATCCTCAAGCGCACAGTCTACCCGCACGCGGATTTCGGCAGGGTCCAGCCCCAGATTTTCCGGGGCAAAGGCAACGTCCTCCTCGACCACGTTGGCTACGATCTGGTTGTCGGGATTCTGAAAGACCATGCCGACCGTGCGGCGGACGCTGAGCAGCTGCGCCTCGTCGGCAGTGTCGATGCCGTATACCAGCATTTTGCCGTCGGTTGGAATCAGAATGGCGTTAAAAAGCTTGGCAAGTGTGGATTTTCCGCAGCCGTTGCGGCCCAGCACGGCCACAAAGCTGCCCTCTTCGATCTGCAGATTCAGATGCTCCAGCACGGTAATCCCCAGACTCTGCTCATCCTGCCCGGGATAGGTGTAGGTGAGATTCTGTGCAGAGATTGCGGTTTGTGTCATGGCTTGACTCCTAAAATCGTTTTCGAAAATGCCGCCGCGGACGGATGCTGCTCCGGCAGCCCGCAGCGGATGCCCTGCGCCGGCGGCAGACAGGGGTTATCTGGTCCAGCGGACCGTGGCTCCGCAGGGAAGCGACAGACCGGTGGAGGTTACGGGCAGGCCCAGCTCGCCGCAGACGGCCGTGCCGCCGAAGCGCGCACCCAGAACAGTGCTGAAAAGGTATTCTCCGACCGACGGTGCAAGGCCCGCAGTATAGGAATTCAGTATTGCGAAAAGCGGATTGTCCGAGAGAACATCGGCAACAAGCAGAATGAAATCATACAGGCTGTCTTCGAGCTTCCAGACCTCGCCGCCCGGGCCGCGTCCGTAAGAGGGCGGATCCATGATAACGGCGTCGTAGCGGCGACCGCGGCGGATTTCGCGCTCAACAAACTTTTTGCAGTCATCAACAATCCAGCGGATGGGGCGATCCTCCAGACCGGAGGCCTGCGCGTTTTCGCGGGCCCACTGTACCATGCCGCGAGCCGCGTCCACATGACAGACACTCGCACCTGCGGCGGCACAGGCCAGCGTGGCGGCGCCTGTATAGGCGAACAGATTCAGTACGCTTACGGGCCGCCCAGCAGAGCGGATTTTTTCGGACATGAAGTCCCAGTTGACCGCCTGCTCCGGAAAGATTCCCGTGTGCTTGAAGTTCATCAGGCCCGTCTGCAGACGAAGGCTGCCATAGCGGGTGGTCCAGCGCTGCGGAAGACGGTTTTCGCTCCATCGACCGCCGCCGGAGCTGGAACGGGCATAGCGGGCGTCGGCACGGCTCCATGCGGGGTGGGTCTTGGGCGTGTTCCAGATCACCTGCGGATCCGGACGGATCAGAATGTGGGTTCCCCAGCGCTCCAGACGCGCACCGCCCGAGCAGTCGAGCAGCTCGTAGTCTTTCCATTGATCGGCCAGCCACATGGTTCGGACCTCCTGATTTATCCGCCTGTTGAGGGCTGCTCGTCGTTTTTTCGCTCCAGCGCCACGCTTTGTGCCGTGTGGCGGGTGCAGACCTCGTTGGCGGGGGTGTCGGCGGCGGATACGGCATAGTATTCGCCATACAGCGGCGTATCCTCCGGTACGGTGTATTCTTCGTCGAGAACCTGCACATCCGCAACGGGATAGACGCGGCTGATATCCAGCATCCCGACGTAGGTTACGGTGTTGTTTTCGCTCTGGGCACAGTATTTGCCGGCGACCTTTCCGGTCTGCTTGCAGATGCCTACGCCGGTGTGTACGTCGCAGGTCTTCACGGGGACGTCGTCGAGATCCAGCTCGGCCTGTACCACGCGGCTGCCGCGGATATCCTGGCTGCACCATTGCCCGGCCAGCAGCCCGGAGTCCTGACAGACGGAACAGGTAACCACCGTGGAGGGCCTGTCGAAGCTGCGCGTGCTCAGATCGCTGTGCAGGACCGTCATGACGCGGCTCCAGAGGTCGGCAGCCGGGTTTACGGATTCGTCTTCCAGAACGATGGCCTCGGGTTCGTCGTAGCCCAGCCAGACGGCGGCGGTATAATAGGGCGTGTATCCGGCAAACCAGCGGTCATAGCTCGAGGTGGTGGTGCCGGTCTTTCCGGCAACAGGCATGTTTTCGAGTGCGGCATCGGTGCCGGTCCCGCTCTGCACAACCTCCTGCATCATGTCGGTGAGATACCAGGCCGTGCGCTCGGATACGGCCACATGGCTCTGCTGCGTGTTGTCGAGTACGGTTTTTCCGGCGGAGTCGGTAACCAGCGTGTAGGTGCGCGCCGTACGGTAGATGCCGTCGTTGGCAATGGCGGCATAGGCCGAGGTAAGAGCCTTGACCGTAACGCCGGTGGTCAGGCTGCCAAGAGCCATGGGCGCGTAGGCAATGTCGGTGTAGGTGGAGCCGTTGATTTCACGCGCGGCCGTAAGGGAGGTAAGACAGAATTTTTCCTGCGCAAAGGAAAAACAGGTTTCCGGTGTGAGCTGGTCCACGATTTTTACGGCAACGGTGTTCAGGCTGTGGGCCATGGCATATTGTACGCTTACCAGACCGCGGTAGGTGTAGTCGTAGTTTCGGGGCCAGGTCCCGGTGTCGGTAAAGGTGAAGGGGGTGTCGTCATAAACCGTGGCAGGGGTAATCAGGCCCTGCTCCAGCGCGGGCGCATAAACGCTCAGAGGCTTGATGGCCGAGCCGGGAGAGAGATAGCTCTGTGTGGCACGGTTGAAGGTGAGACTGCCGGTTTTTTCACCCACACCGCCGCGCATGGCGATAATGTCGCCGGTGGCGTTGTCGATGATGACCATGGCGGACTGCAGCTGCTGCCAGGTGCCCGTGGCCTGCGGCAGTGCGTCGAGATCCTCGTAGATTTCGTCCAGCGCCTGCTGCGCGTCTGTGTCGATGGTGGCATAGATGCTGTAGCCGCCCGACAGAACGATCTGGTAGGCGACATCGTAGCTGTAGCCGGTGGCGGCGGCAAGATCGGCCGTAACGTCCCGGATAACGGTGTCGACAAAATAGGAATATACGGGCAGATCGGTTTGCCCGTCCGACTGCGTGCTGTCCGTGCCGCGGTGAAAGTCCAGCTCCTGTGCAAGAGCCTGATCGTATTGCTCCGCGGTAATATAGCCCTGATTGAGCATTTCCCTGAGGATGATGCGCTGGCGGACGATATTTTCGTCGCGATCGATATAGGGGTCGTAGATCGAGGGGTTGTTGGTGATGCCGATCAGACTGGCACATTCGGCCAGAGTCAGGTCGGTAACGTCCTTTCCGAAATAGGCCCAGGCGGCCGAGCGCACGCCATAGCAGTCTTCGCCGAGATAGATGGTGTTGAGGTACCACTCCATGATGTCATACTTGGAATATTGCTTTTCAAAGACCAGGGCGCGAAAGATCTCGATCAGCTTTCTGCGTACGGTGACCTCGTCGTAGTGGGTTACGTTTTTGATCAGCTGCTGGGTGATGGTTGATGCGCCGTAGGTGGAGTCGCCGAAGAACATGTTTACGGCAGCCTTGGCCGTGCGCAGCCAGTCCACGCCGTTGTGGTCAAAAAAACGCTTGTCCTCGATGGCCACGCAGGCAAAGACCAGGTCGGTCGGAATTTCTTCGTATGAGGCCCAGATACGGTTTTCTTCGCTGTAGAGCTTTTGCAGCTCACGATAGGAATCGGTCTCGTCGTCGTAACAGTAGATGACGGTGGTCTGGTCCAGTGAGAAGCCATCCATGGAAAGCTCGGCCTCTGGGATGAGGTAGTTTTTCATGTAGACGGCAAAAATGCACAGAAAGATCAGCAGAACCAGAACGCCAATCAGCAGGACGGTCCCCAGAATTCTGAGTATACGATGCCCGGAACGCCGGGACTGTACGGGAGACTGGTCGTCCAAGGGGTATCACCTCCCGGAAGCGGATACCGGGGCCGTGCCGCGGCGGATCGAACGAAAGCCGGCCGAACACGCCCCATGATAGCCATAGTATAGCACATCGTGTCAACGATGGACCGAATAAATGAAAGATTTTGCCCTGCAGGCCGCGCAGCCTATTGATTTTCGGGCGCGGGACGCATACAATAACCCCATTATGCGGCTGCGGGGCAGCAGCCGGAACGGAGGAAACACATGGACAACGAGCTTGATTCCACCTATATCACCATCACCGACGAAGACGGCACGGATTTCGAAATGGAACTCCTCGACGAAATCGAAATGGACGGGCAGCTGTATTACGCGCTGGCCAATGCCGATGTAAGCGACGAGGAAACCGAAGAGATCATCATCCTGAAGGTCAGCGAGGAAGACGGCGAGGAAATGCTGGTCACCCCGGACGACGACGACGAGGCCGAGCGGGCTTTTCAGATTTTCATGGACCGCATCTGGGACGACTCCGACGACGAGGACACAGACGAATAATTCCGGCGGGCCGCATGTTCAGTGGCACAGAGCGCAAAACAGCGCCGCACCCCGCACAGAAGCAAAACGAAACGGAGGAAACAATCATGGGAACCTACTACATCACAACCCCCATCTACTACCCGTCGGACAAGCTGCATATCGGCCATGCATACTGCACCGTTGCCACCGACGCATTTGCCCGGTATCACCGAATGCGGGGCGATGATGTGATGTTCCTCACCGGCACCGACGAGCACGGCCAGAAAATCGAAGACAAGGCCCGTGCTGCCGGAAAAACGCCCAGGCAGTTTGTAGACGAAATCGTAGCCGGGCCCCGCGGCATTCTGGATCTGTGGAAGCTCATGAACATCTCCAACGACCGGTTTATCCGCACCACCGACGACTATCACGTGGCCGCCGTGCAGCGCATCTTCAAAAAGATGTACGACAAGGGCGACATCTACAAGGGCAAATACTCCGGCATGTACTGCACCCCCTGCGAGAGCTTCTGGACCGAGAGCCAGCTCAAAGACGGCAAATGCCCCGACTGCGGCGGCGAGGTCCGCTATGCCGAGGAAGAAGCCTATTTCTTCCGCCTGAGCAAATATGCCGAGCCGGTGCGCAGCCTGCTGCTCAGCGGTACCTTCCTCGAGCCCGCCAGCCGCGTCAACGAAATGATTCACAACTTCATCGACTGCGAGGGCGGCCTGCAGGATCTGTGCGTAAGCCGCACAACCTTCAGCTGGGGCATTCCGGTAGACTTTGACCCCGGACACGTTGTATACGTCTGGGTCGACGCACTCTCCAACTACATCACCGCACTGGGCTACGAAAACAGCGCCCACAACGACTACGACCGCTTCTGGCCGGCCGACGTGCACATCGTCGGAAAGGAAATCGTACGCTTTCATTCCATCATCTGGCCGGCCATGCTGATGAGTCTCGGGCTTCCCCTGCCCAAAAAGGTCTATGGACACGGCTGGCTCGTGATGGACGGCGGCAAGATGTCCAAGTCCAGGGGCAACGTAGTAGACCCCTATCTGCTGGCCGAGCGCTACGGCGTGGACGCGCTGCGCTTTTTCCTGCTGCGGACCTTCCCCTTCGGCTCCGACGGCAACTTCTCCAACGAGCTTCTGATTTCCACCATCAACACCGACCTTGCCAACGACCTGGGCAATCTGGTTTCGCGCACGGTAGCCATGGTCGAGAAATACTTCGGCGGCACACTCCCGGCCGGGCGCGAGTCCGATCCGGCAGACACCGACCTTCTGTCCCGCTGCACCGCCCTGCGCGATGTCTATGCGGCACACATGGACGCCTACGCGCCGCAGAAGGCGCTCGACGAGGTCTTTAAGGTCATTTCCCGTGCCAACAAATACATCGACGAAAACGCTCCGTGGGTACTGGCAAAAGACCCGCAGAAGGCCGACCGTCTGGCTGCAGTCCTGTATAATCTGCTTGAGGCCATCCGCATCACGGCCGCCCTGCTCGGGCCGATAACTCCCGAATCATCCGTCAGGGCACTCGAACAGATCGGCTGTCCGACCGAGCTGGCGGCATGGGACAGGCTCAGCACCTTTGGCGTGCTGCCGGCCGAGGTCCGTGTCTGCAGGGGACCGGCGCTGTTCCCGCGCATCGACATGGCAAAGGAGCTCGACTATCTCAATACGCGCGTCGGGCAGACCGGAGCGGCCGAAGCTGCCAAAAAGACCGCGCAGGGCGAGCCTGCCGCACAGCCTGCAGGCGAGCCTGCCGATGAGGCCGCCATCACCATCGATGATTTCAGCCGTGTTGCCCTCACGGTGGTTCGGGTTCTGTCGTGCGAGAGGGTCGAAAAATCCAAAAAGCTGCTCCGGTTTTTGCTGGACGACGGCTCCGGTACGCCGCGGCAGATTCTGTCCGGCATTGCCAAATGGTACACGCCCGAGGAGCTGGTCGGAAAAACGCTTGTGGCCTGCACCAATCTTGCCGCCCGTAAAATGATGGGGCAGGATTCCTGCGGCATGCTGCTCAGCGCCGTACACGAAGAAGCGGGCCGGGAGGTACTCAATCTCATCATGCTCGATTCGTCCATTCCGGCCGGCGCGCGGCTGTGCTGAAACAGGAAACCGGAATTTCGAAAAGATGCGGCATGACCTCGGTCATGCCGCCCTTTTTTTGAAAAAGGATTATGTGCGGTCCGTGCAATGTGTGGTATACTGTGCTTCGGGCTGCGGCAGACCGGCCTTCCGTGCTCGGGAGCGAGGGCCTTGCGGTCCCCTTTAACCGGCTCGACGTGCACCTGAACAATACAGACGAAACGAGGTACAAGACGTGTCCCATGTGATTGCAGCCATATCCACCGCTCCGGTCCCCTCGGGCATCGGGATTCTGCGTCTTTCGGGCGACGGAGCCATAGACGTGGCACAAAAGGTTTTTTCAAAGTCCCTGAGCGGAATCCCGGACCGTACGCTGGTGCTGGGGCGTTTGTACGACAGACAGGGCCGCGTGATCGATCAGGTGCTGTGCACCGTGTCGCACGGACCGAACAGCTATACCGGCGAGGATACCGCCGAGCTGCAGTGTCACGGATCTCCGGCGGTTCTGGCTGCCGGCCTCGAGGCGCTGTATGCCGCCGGAGCCAGACCTGCCCAGCGCGGAGAATTTACAAAACGGGCCTTTTTAAACGGGCGCATGGACCTGACGCAGGCTGAGGCCGTGGCGGATCTGATTGATGCCGAAACCGCCGACGAGGCCGCCAATGCTGCCGGGCAGCTTGCCGGGGTGCTCTCGCAGCGGATTGATGCGGTATACCAGACGCTGACCGATCTTCTGGCACATTTTCACGTGGTGCTGGATTATCCGGACGAGGACCTTGAGCCCTTTACGCTCGATGAGATCGATTATGCCCTTGAAGAGAGCAAAACGGCCCTGCAGAATCTGCTGACCGGCTTTGACCGGGGCCGTCTTCTGCGCAGCGGTGTGCGTGCGGCGCTGCTGGGCCGACCCAACACGGGCAAGTCCAGCCTGCTGAATGCGCTGGCCGGCTACGACCGCGTGATTGTCACGGCTACGGCCGGCACCACGCGCGACACGGTCGAAGAAACCGTGCTTGTCGGAGGCGTAAAGCTGCGTCTGCTGGATACGGCGGGCATCCGCGCCACCGAGGACGAAATCGAGGCCATGGGTGTGGAGCGGGCTCAGAAGGCAGCCGAGACGGCAGATCTCGCAATTTTCGTCTGCGACGGGTCCGAGCCGCTTACGCAGGAGGATCGCCGGGCCATTTCGGCAGCCGGGACGGCGGCCAGACGGCTTGCCGTGATCAACAAATCCGATCTTCCCACTGTTGTCTCGGCCGGGGATCTGCCGGAGTTCCCGCAGGTTTTTTCTGTGTCGGCAAAAACCGGAGCCGGTCTGCCGCAGCTCGAGAGTCAGATTGCACAGTGGTTCGGCACAACACAAAGCTGTGACGGCAGTCTCCTCACCAATGCCCGGCAGGCCGAGGCCGTAAACCGCGCACTGGACCATCTGCGCATGGCGGAGATGGCACTGCAGGACGCTATGACCGCCGACGGAGTTCTCTACGACGTAGAGGCCGCAATGCAGGCTCTGGCAGAGCTCACGGGCCGCGCCATGCGTGAGGACATCACAAACCGCATTTTCGAGCGGTTCTGCGTCGGGAAATAGCGGCCTTTACAGGTCGAAAAGATACCGGACCACCGTTTCACCGATGGGGCGGCCCACGCCCTCGGCCGGATAGCAGTGAATGAGAATCGAGGGGTTGAAGGTTACTCCGGATACGGTCCACAGCCCGTCGCGCGCAGGCTCGGCAATATCCGCGGCAATCACATCCACACCGCAGAACACGGCGCCCAGGGCTCTGGCAGCCTGCAGCGCGGCCCGGCGATAGTCCGGATGAACCACGTCTGTGCAGTCGATAAAATCACCGCCGGTAGCCGCGTTTGCCACACGCCCCAGCGCCACCGTCTCACCGGCTGCGGGAACGGTATGAAAGCTCATGCCGTGGGTTTTCAGGTGCAGCTCCTCCTCGGCGCCCATGCCGATAAAGGTCAGGGGCCGGGACTCATCTACGCGCGGATCCTTTCTTTTTTCGAGAATCAGCTGGCGGATGGTCCGCTCACCGTCTCCGGTTACACTGGCCGGAATGCGCTTGCTCACGGCCTGCACCTCGCCGCCGATCACCAGAAAACGAAAGTTCTGCCCCGGAAAGAATTCTTCTGCCAGCACCTCGCTGCCCTGCTCAAAGGCGCACGAAACCGCCTGCTCATATGCCTCGCGGGTGGGTGCGGACGGGAAAACGGTCGTGCCCCGCCGCGGAGAGGAAAAGTTGCACTTTACCACAACTCCGCGGTCTTTTATGCGGTCATAGTGACGAAGGGCCGCGTTCCGGTCCGAAAACAGCGTGCTGTGCGGTGTGGGCAGTCCGCTGTCGCGCAGCAGCTGCCTGGTCAGAAACCGGTTGCGCATGAGCAGAATCGAGGCACAGTTGTCACGGCTGGTTTTTGTGGCCTGCTTGACATATTCCGTGCGACCGTTTTTCGTGAGGCGCAGAAAATTATCCTTGCGGTCGAGCACCTCGTATTTAACGCCCAGCTTCAGACAGGCCTTGATCACGGCCTGCGTGCTCAGCTCCAGATCGGTAAAGCCCCTGAGCTGATAGTATTTTTCGTTGCTGCGCGCCAGAGCCTGCCTTGCGCAGCGGAGGCCAAAGGGGATATAGCCCTCGGAGCGGATGGCCTGATAGACCCGATGGCTGTACAGCTGCTCGGGGTCTGCGGCCCGGCGGCGCGCCTCCAGCAGGCAGCCGACGGCCTCGGGCATGCGGATGCGGTCAAAATAGGCCAGCATGTCGTCAAACAGGTCCAGCGCGGCCCGGCGCAGCGTCGGACTGCGGCCCTGCCACTGCAGCTGTACGCTGTCGGGGTCATAGGCAGCACCCTTCAGATGGTTCGCAAAAGCCGTATCCTGCAGCTCCGGCGTATAGGCAAAGTCATCCAGCGTGGCCAGATAAAACAGAAAATACTCCATCAGCTCCATGTCTTTTCTCGACATGCCGTTTTTGTCCAGCGGGTTGAGATCAAACATTCTCAGCTCAAGATGGCTCACGCCTCCGTCCCGCAGACCCTGCATGCTGTATTTCCCCGCGGGCTTCAGCCGCACGCTCGAATAGAATTCCGCAGCCGAATACAGCTGCCCGTCGGCCACAAGCTCCTCGATGGAGCGGATATAGGTCTCAAGGCTGGTATAGTCCGGATGAACGGGTGTTTTGTTCCAGTAACCATAGGGGCTGTTGCGCATGGAGGCATAGCCCAGAAAGCGGCCGCCGCCCACGTCCTGTCCCGCGTCAAGGAACGACTCGTGAAAGATGGGGCTTGCCGCGGTCATGTATACCGGAAACCAGCTGTAGATGCAGCAGTTCTTTGCCATGCGCAGATAGATCTCGTCCTTTAAAAAGCGGACATCGTCCGTTCGGCCAAGAATTTCGTGCAGGCGGCGGATCAGGGCATCCTGAAACGAAAAGTTATAATGAATCCCCGAGTAGAGCATGAGCTTTTTGCCGTATTTCCCGGCCAGATACTCCCGATAGCGCTGCGAATCGGCGTGGGCCTCGTCAAAGCGGGCTATGGGGATGTCTGCCTCGTTTCCGAAAAGGGGCGGGCAGCTGATGGGCCAGAGATATTCCGGCTCTGCGTATTCGTTGGCGATCGTCGTGGTAACGATATCGTGCAGGTTCTCCATCTGATCATAGACCAGATCCGGATTGTTGCACACCTCGGTGTTGATTTCAATCTGGGATTCGGAATAGTCGGTAATGATAAAGGGATGCTCGGATTTGTTTCCGAACGGATGCGGTGTGTATACCATCCGCCCCTCGCCGTCTACGCGGATGTTTTCCTTCTCAAGGCCGATAGAGCTGCCGAGCAGAAGGTCCCGGACCTCCGGAAGCGCATAAAGACTGCTTGTCTGAAACATGGGAACCCCTCCTTTATACTGATATACTGAAGGCATGGCGGCACAGCACAATCCGACAGGCGGATCCGTCGGGGAAGTTCGCGCCGCAGGTCTGCTGAAAAAACGCGGGAAGGCTTTTGCGTGTTTCAGGGCGGCACCGCATCATACTGTCAAGAAGCTCCCCCGCTGACAGACGGGGGAGCAGATCTTTTTGTTGCCGGAATCGAACGGACCGTTCGGGAGTCAGACCGCAGGGCGGTCTGTCAGACTGTCCGCGCGGACCTGCACCCCCGGATAAGGGGGCCCTGTTACTGCACCGTGAGGTTGCAGTGCTTCAGACCGCTGTCTACCGTGGCCGTGGTGTAGTCGGCCGAAATCTCACTGTACCAGGTGTTGTAGTCGCGGTTGCGAAGAGCCTGGTCCTCGGAGTAGGTCAGGTAGTTTTCTCCGGTGCCGCTGAAATACATGACGTGATAGCCGTATTCGGTTTCAACGATGCCGGTGTCTCCGGCCTGGCGGCTGCTGTCAAAGCACCAGTCTTCAAAGGCCTCTACCATCTGGCCCTTGTAGATGTTTTCAATCAGGCCTCCGTCGGATGCGCTGGAGTCGTCGGAATTGTCGGTGGCAAGCTGCGCGAACGAATCCTCGGTGGCTTCGCCGGCACTCCATTCGTCGAGCAGGGACTCTGCCCGGGCCTTGGCCTCGGCCATGGCTGCCTCGTCGGTTGTGTCTTCAACCCGGATGAGGATGTGGCGTACGTTGACCATGCTGTAGTCGGGCGCGCTGCGTTCGACAAAGCCGAGCACATAGCAGCCGCTGTCGGTTTCGATTACCGTGGTTTCTCCGGCGGCACGGGCAGCGTCGAAGAGCCATTCGGCGCAGTCGGCCGCGACCTGAGAATAGGTGTATTCAGAGGCAAGAGAATAGTCCGGGTCGTCGGCGTAGTTGGCGGCAACATCGTCTGATGAGGCGTTTTGTACGCACAGGTCGTTGAAGCCCTCGAGATTGCCGTTGGCAGCGTCGGCCATCGACTGCGCCTTTTCCAGAGCCTCGGCCTTGGCGTCTTCTTCGGTCTGGTCCTCTGCAGCCGTGGAGGAGATGAAGAACGTGCGATAGGTGACAAGGTCGAAATCGTTGCTGTTTTCGTCGTAGTAGGCCTGCAGCTCCTCGTCGGTGTAGGTGTAGCTGTCCAGCTGCTGCTGGGCATAGCCCTGTGCAATGTATTGCTTTTCCATCCAGGCACGGTAGGTTTCTTCGGAGCAGCCCTTGCCGAAGTTTGCCGCGATAAAGCTGTCGGTTGAGCCATAGCCGGACATCTGCGCATAGGCCGCATAGTAGGAAATGGTCTGCTCGATGGCCTGCCGGTCTTCTTCGGTGAGGGTATAGCCGGCCTTTTGCGCCTCGTCGTAGAGGGAATAGGTCTGCTGGATGCCGGACAGAGCGCTGGTGACAAAGGAATCAGAGGAGAAATAGGATGCATAGGTGCTCCAGTTGTCGCCAAAGTAGCTGGCATAGGTGTTTACCTCGCCGCGGAAATAGTAGTCGAAGTCTACCACGCTCACGTTCTGGTCGCCGACTGTGGCGGCGGTTTTGTGTTCCATGTAGCTGTTGGAGTTCAGCAGCATCAGGACAATGAATACAATCACAAAAGCTGCGGCAATGGCTCCGTAGATCCAGGCCTTTTTCCGGTTTGCCTTTTTTTCCTGTTGGGCCTTGACCTGCTTGGGGTCTGTGCCGGGCTCGATTTCCCTGCGCTTTTGCTTTTCTCTGGATGCACTCATGGCAGTTTCAGTCCTCTCGTTTGAATCCGATGGTTTGGCGGCTGCCTGCAGCTGCGGTTCGCAGACGGCCATTGTGCGATTATACAGGAATCTGCGGCCTGTTGCAAGTCTGCTGCGCAAAAATATCCGCAAATCCGCAGTTCGGGCGAAAAAAAGCCCGGCTGCAAGCCGGACCCTGTGCTTCCCCGCTTTGGCCGTGCAAACCCAAGAATAACCTGCACACCCCGGCAGGTGGGTCGCCTCCCTGTCCGCTTCTGTGCTTCCAACTTCCGACCGGGCCGAAACCCGGCAGGGAGGCCTGCGCTCGGCGGCAGGAGTGTTCAGACGTCCCGTATATTCTGATGTGGGTTTTAATGGGTCTGTCACGAACCAAGCAGGGAAACCTGTATCAGTATTATAGCATCCGCAGGACATAAATGCAAGCGCAATTGTGCAGAATTCACAAACGCTCTCACCGCAGCCCCGGCCGGGGGCTTTCGCCCGCGGGGAAAGCGGCCTTATCTATAAGGAGTCCCGTGCCTGCATGCCGGGGTCGTGCAGCAGGTCTGCAAGCGTGATGCCGTTCAGAAAATCATCGATCATGCGGTCCAGCCGGGTCCAGAGCGGAAGCGTTTTGCACTGCGCGGCACGGGAACAGGGCTGCTGTGCCGCAAGGCAGCTTACGGGAGCCAGTGTTCCCTCGGTCAGCCGCAGGATCTGCGCCACGCGGTATTCTTCGGGCGGAAGACGGAGCCGATAGCCCCGGCCCCTGCCGGGTGCGCTCTCCACCAGCTCGGCTCTGGACAGAACAGCCATGATGCCTTCGAGGTATTTCAGACTGATCTCCTGCCGCTGGGCAACGGAGCGCAGCGGAACCCAGGCCCCGGGCTCCTGTCCGGCCAGGTCTGCCATCACCCGCAGGGCATAGCGGCCGCGTGTTGAGATCATCAAGGCGGCTCAGCCCTCCCTTGCGGAGTTTTTGCGCTGCGTCTGACGGTCGGGCGCGGCAAGCACGGTGGTGTTTGGTTCTACGGAGCTCAGCAGCCAGACGTTGCCGCCGATGATGCAGTTGTCGCCGATGGTGGTGTCGCCGCCCAGGATGGTGGCTCCGGCATAGATGACCACGTTGTTGCCGATATTCGGGTGACGCTTTACGCCCTTTACAAGGGTGCCGTCCGGAGCCACGTCAAAGCTCTTTGCACCCAGCGTCACGCCCTGATAGAGCTTTACGTGGTGACCGATGACCGTGGTCTCGCCGATGACAACGCCCGTGCCGTGGTCGATGAAAAAGCTCGGACCGATGTCGGCACCGGGGTGGATGTCGATGCCTGTGTTGCGATGGGCCAGCTCGGTCATCACGCGCGGCAGGATGGGCACGTTCATCTGATACAGAGTATGTGCAATGCGATAGCTGCTGATGGCGTCAAAGGCGGGATAGGCCAGCATGACCTCCTCGCAGCAGGTTGCGGCGGGGTCGCCCTCATAGGCGGCAAGCACATCGCTCTGCAGCACCTGACGGATGCGGGGCAGGTCGCGCAGCAGGGCCATGGCAACGGCATCGGTCTGCCCGCGCAGGTCCACACGGGCCAGAAGCTGCTGCAGCAGCTCGTGGGCAGTGGCCAGGGCAATGGCCACGCTGCCATAGCGGCTGCCGAACACATCGGGATACATCGCGCTGCGCAGGCAGTCGAGCAGGCGGGCGGTTTCGTCGTTCAGACCGGCATAGTTCGGGCCGGGACGCGTGCCGCCCAGCGCGTCGGCAATGCTGCCCAGGGCCTGCCAGTCGAGCCCCGGGGAATATACGCCCCCGCTCATTGTGCAAACAGGGCGGTGGAGAAATACCGCTCCGCAGTGTCGGGGAGCAGCACAACCACGTTTTTCCGCGCGGACTCGGGACGGGAGGCTACCTGCAGGGCTGCCCACAGAGCGGCACCGGACGAGATACCCGTCTGCAGACCCTCTTTTCGGGCAAGCTCCCGGGCCGTGTCGATGGCGGCATCGTCTGAAACGGCGATGATCTCGTGATAAACCGAGGTGTCCAGCACCTGCGGGACAAAGCCGGCGCCGAGACCCTGCAGCTTGTGCGGGCCCGGTTCTCCGCCCGAAAGCACCGCAGAGCCGGCGGGCTCCACACCCACAATCCGCACGGCGGGGTTCTGCTCTCTGAGGTAGCGTCCGACACCGGTAATGGTGCCGCCTGTGCCGATGCCGGCAACAAAAATATCCGTCCGGCCTTCGGTATCGGCCCAGATCTCGGGACCGGTGGTTTCGTAGTGGGCCTGTGCATTGGCCGGATTGACAAACTGGCCGGTAAGCACCGAACCGGGGATCTGCTTTGCCAGCTCTTCGGCCCGGGCAATGGCTCCGGGCATGTCCTCGGATGCAGGGGTGAGCACCAGCTCCGCACCATAGCCCTGCATGAGTCTGCGGCGCTCGATGGACTTGTTTTCGGGCATCACGATGATGATGCGATAGCCGCGCACGGCGGCCAGTGCGGCCAGAGCCACACCCGTGTTGCCGGAGGTAGGTTCGATAATCACGCTCTGCGGCGTGAGAAGGCCGCGGCGCTCGGCGTCGTTGAGCAGATACAGGGCCGTGCGGTCCTTTACCGAGCCTGCCGGGTTGAAATATTCTGCCTTGGCCAGAAGCCGGGCCTGCAGGCCGTATTGCGCCTCGAGCCGGGTCAGCTCGATCAGCGGCGTGTGGCCGATCAGCTGTTCTATGGAGGAATAGACGGACATATACAGCTCCTTCCGGCAGAGCATTCGCCTGCCGTGAGATTTGCCGCGCACACGCACGGCGCTTGCCTCCACATTATAATTCCGCCGGGCCGCTTCGTCAATACACGGCAGAATGCCCCCTCCCGGGGGAGGGGGTTGGGGGCGGGACATCCCCATTCCATGGGGACCATGGTTTTGGCCTCTCCGGTCGAAGAAAACCCCGCGGATGCCGCTTCAGCCCTCTGTCAGCTTGGCGCGGATGCGCTCCATCACGGCCTCGCCGACGCCGATGCTGCGCAGATACGGGACCACACCGCCGTATTTCTCCGTGAGGTAGTCGATCAGGCTGAGCATGGACTCGGGCCGGGTCGCGAAAAAGTCGTCGTCCATGGGGGGCGCATTGCCGCCCGGACCTCCCGGTCCGCCCAGGTCCATCGCGCCGCGGCGCATGCGGTCATAAACCGGCTGCAGATAGATCTGACTCACGCAGTAGTCCGCCGCGATGTCCTCACGGCTTACGCCGGCGATGCTGAGCAGATAGCAGCTCAGAAGCCCCGTACGGTCCTTGCCGGTGGTGCAGTGATACAGCAGCGCGCCCGGACAGCCGGCTGCAATCTGCAGCACGTCGCAGGCCCAGTCGCGGGCATCCTCGGCCATCTGCCGATAGTGTGTGCCCCAGTCCATGCCGGGCGTACGGTGACCGCCGCCGGGCGGGGGAGCCTGGGCGGCACGCTCATCGGGGTCGATCTGGCTTTTGTCGAAAATTGCCGCCTCGTTGAACAGGGAACGGTGGTGGTAGGTGATCTGTGCAAGCGTGCGCAGGTCGCTGGGTCTTGCGCGGACCTCGCCCGTGCCGCGCAGGTCGATGGTGGTGGTCACGCCGTAGCGCAGCAGCGCATCAAGATCGGACTGCGGCAGGTCGCACGGGGCCTCGGACCGCAGGAACACGCCAAAGCGGGTCACGCCTCCGCCGGCGGCGGCATAGCCGCCCAGATCGCGGCAGTTATAAAGGGCCTGCAGGGGCAGTCGACGGACATATTGTCTTTTCACTCCATCCATGCTTTCATACTCCTTCGTCTGCATCTTTTCCGCAATAGTATAGCATATTGCCGGGAGTATGGCAACCGCGAATCTGCGGGGTGGCCTGCCGGAGGTGGCCTGCCGGAGGCAGACAGTCCCTGCCGCCCCACCCCCAACCCCCTCCCGGTGGGAGGGGGCTTTTTTGGAAAGCCC
>CAVHXA010000004.1:0-120382 GCA_963639765.1 Oscillospiraceae bacterium
GCTTTCAGGGCGTATTCCATCTCTGCAAGCGTCTGCACGCCATTCCTTTGCAAAAGGCCTGCTATGGAAAGCATTCGATGGTTGATGAGCCGCACCACGCCGTTTGTGTCAAAAAAGCAGACTGCAACAGGAAGGTGGTCAAAGCTTTCCTTGATCCTGTCCATGCGCTTCTATCCCCCCGACCTTTTGGATTTTTGCGTGAAATATTGCAGGCCATCCTCATCCTGCGACCATTCCAGCATGGGAAATTGTTTTTTTAAGCAGCAAAGGGACTCTTTGCAGGAGACACAGATGTTGACCTCGATCCATTCCCTGATCTCGATGGAAATCAGCAGCGATTCCAGTGATGTCAGCCCCGCCTCCACGATTGCTTCAAACAGGTCATAGATCTGTGCCGCCTGCTCCATGGCAAGCAGACCTTCACCATTTATGAGTGCTCTGCATTCAATACCATACAGGCTCAGGCTCTCCGCGGACTCATTGAAGCACAGCCGCAGCTCCTGCACAGAAATCACACCGCGCTGCGCACCGACAAAAATCAGGTTATTCCTCCGTTTGATATAGGTTCCGACAACGATAGCCCGGGCAAGAAGCCTTCTGGCCTCGTCCTTGTCTGTCGCCATCTGTATTGCGGCCAGAAGATCACGAAGTATTGTGATCTGTCGGGATGTCTGCGTCTCTATCATGTCATACAGACGGTTTTCTTCTGACAGCCGCAGACGTTTTTCGCGCTGTGCGTTTTCTGCCGACAAAACGTTTCCGGTGTCGCGCAGCTCGTCGCGTGTCAGCTCCATTGCCTCACGGAGTCGGTTCAGCTCGGAAATATCCTCCTTCCAGAATACCCACCAGCCTCTGCGCAGCGGATATCGCTTCAAAAGCGTGTTGCTATCCAGCTCGACGGTATCAGCATACATCTGCCGCAGCGCATCCGCCGACAGAGGCTCACGCATTGCGGAGGAGATATGCCGCGGAGAAAAGTCCGCGTTTGTGATCTGGACCGGCAGCATAGCCGCCTCAAACAGTTCATCATAGTCCATGTTGGACTGGATCAGTCCGCACCGGATGCAGCCTTCAAAAACAGCGCAAATCAGCAGGCAATGTGTGACGGTCATATCGCCTGCCAGCAGCAGGACGAACCGGACACCGCGTATATATGCAATGCCATATATCAGAGACAGCCCGAGCGGGATCAGCGGCAGCAGCAGAATGGTTTTGCTCCGCGGAATGCGGCATTTCTTCAGCATTATGGCAAAAGAAACAAACGCGCACAGAATTACCCAAATCAGAACGATGTAATAGCCTGTCTCATAGCGATAGTCAAGGTCTGTCATAACGCCGGAGGGAAAGGAAAATACGTCCTGATGCAGGTCGTTCGTCAGGACAAGGAGGAACAGGAGTGCCGACGGAACATAAAAAAGCTTTGTCCAGAGCGGCAGTCGATAGTTTTCCGCCTTGCCAAGCGACATGCTTACAAACAGCGCAACAGACAGAATGAACAGCATGGGGAAATAGTACCAGTACCAGAGCAGGCGCCGGATATCCATGCTGCTGATGGAATGCTTGATGATTTTAAGCAGCATCCACAGCACCATCATTGCCACAATTGCCAGAAGATATCTGCGCACCTGCGCCTGAATGATGCGGGCGCGTATTGAAATTCCCCAGCCGGTCAGCATACAGATGTGGATCGTACCGCGCAGCAGCGAAGCGCTATGAGGCAGCGTACCGTTTTGCGTAAAATACCGCAGACTTATGGTGAACGCAATAAGCGGCAGCACGATCAACGCTGCGAGTATGCTTTTTCTCGTTGCCCTGCTCACATTGCTCCCCCTGTTCTGTCGGCACATTTCCCATTATGATACCATACGGCTGTTAAAAAGACAATGCAGCTTCTGATCCCCACACTGCAAGGAAACTCAGAAAAAATTGTAAACCCTATCCAATCGGCGGGGGTATTTCGGAAGATATTCTGTTATGATAAGCACAGACAGGAAAAGGGGTGGTGATGAAGTATGCAAAGAATTGTGCTGGATATGCAAAGTGAGTTGTCTGCAGAAGCGGTCACGAAGGCACTTGTCGACAGCAATCTTGGTTTTTTGGTATACCGCTCTTCAAAACCGGCAGAGACAATTTCTCTGTGCCGCGCCTGCCGTGCCAATGTGCTGGTGATGGAGGTCAGTCGGCAGGGAGCCTGGCAATTGACAGAAAGAATAAAGCTTCTCGACAGAATGCGAGGTGGCGGGGGCGGACTAAGCTGCAAAACACTCCTGCTGGTGGATGAGAAGGCTGATGAACTGCTGGCTGCCGATGTACGGCAGGTCGTAAAGGATCAACTGGTTGATAATTTCATATATGCGTCCGTATCGCCGACATATCTTGCAGGCGTGATCGACACGCTTTAGAAAGGGAAATTCTGCGTGAAAAAGAGGCTGAAAATCGGAGTGGCCGTTGGGCTGGCGCTTGCCCTTTTTACTCTAACGGGCTGCTCGACGGATCAGAAGGTTGTTGCGGATCAGAGTACGGACGGAGGCACTGAAGCGGAGGATATGGGTGAGATCGAGGTATTGGACGGCGGCTCCACCTATGTGGACAATTCCCTCCTCTGGCCTGTGCTGGAGGGAAAATGGGAAAGCAGCGATGGCCGCTGGCAGGCGATCCTCGATGAGAATACCGGCATTACAATCTCACTGGACGGCGAAGCGGCGCTGAGCGGCGCATTGTACTTTGTCTATCTCCAGCCGGGTGAGGTCTTGCAGACAGAGCTCTCTTTGGACGACTGTGCGCTCTGGACTGCGGACGGGATGGCTCAGGGCGAAATCATATATTTCTGCCATGAGGCATCTGCCGACGGCGGCAGCGGGAGGATTCGGATGGAGATGGAGCTGCCGGAGGGCGGCGAGGAAACAATAACATTTCAAAAAATACGGGAGTGATTGATCGTGGGACTGTTTGATAAAAAGTATTGTGATATTTGCGGGGAAAAGATTGGATTGCTTGGCAACCGCAAGCTGGAAAACGGGAATCTCTGCAAAAACTGTGCAAGAAAGCTCTCACCGTGGTTCTCTGACCGACGCAGCAGCACAGTTGAAGAGATCAGGGCACAGCTTGCCTACCGTGAAGAAAACAGAGAAAAGGTGTCGGCATTCCACACAACCCGAACCCTTGGCACAAATATGAAGGTCCTGCTGGATGAGGACGCAGGGAAATTTATGGTAACGAATGCCCGCGACCTTGCAGAGGCCAATCCGGATGTTTTCGACTTTTCAGACGTGACCGGCTGCAACCTCGATATTGACGAAAGCCGCTCGGAGATCAAGCGCGAGGATAAGGACGGCAATGAGGTCAGCTACAATCCGCCGCGCTATGAGTATTCCTACGACTTCTATGTCACCATCTTCGTCAACAACCCCTATTTCGACGAAATGCGGTTTCAGGTCAATTCCGGTTCCGTGGACATCACGCCGGCTCCGACACGTCCTGGAATGACGGCCGGCTGCAACCCGGAAACCAATGTCGAGTACCGCAATTACAAAAAGCTCGGCGAAGAAATCAGGCAAGCGCTGACGCAGGTCCGCAAGGATGTGCGTGAAAGGATAGAACAGGCAGCTGCTCCCAAGGCGGCGGTTACCTGCCCCTGCTGCGGCGCAACCACCACACCGGACGCCAGCGGCTGCTGCGAATACTGCGGCGGCGCGGTGAATGGCTGAACAACCGGAAAAAAGAAAGGACGATGAAAATGAAAAGGAACAGAGCAAAGAAAATCATCGCACTGCTTATGGCAATGACCATACTTCTTGCACTGTGCTCCTGCGGCAAATCCGATCAACAGGAAAATAAGGCGGCTCCCGAAGTGGGCTACTTTGTGATTGAATCCATGGAGGAGGATGGCGAGAGCATCACGAAGGAAGACCTGAAAGCAGCCGGCATGGACGCCGATGCATTCTATCTGGTCATGGAAGCAGACGGCACCGGCTATCTTGCGATACCGGACGAAGATACCGAATTTTTCACATGGGCAGATGGCAGGATCAAAAGTGGAGATTATGAACTTCCCTATACCGTTGATGGTGATACCATGACCCTTGAGGATGACGGCGCAAAAATGGTTTTCACCCGCAGCAACGGGGAACCGCCTGCAAAGCCCGCTGTGACTTCTGACAACTCAAAAAAAGCCGATTTGGAAAAAATCAATTCAGAGGAAGCAGAAAACGGAGAAACATCGGAAGAGGTTACTCCGCTGGACGGGGATAACACGGTTATGGAAGGTCCCGTAACTGCCGGCACGGAGCCTGTATCTGCCGATTTAGGGGACTATCATATTACAATCCTTTCGGCAGAGCAGTTTAAGGACAGCTATGATAAGGATTCTATTCGCTTCTACGTGGACTTCACCAACAATTCTGACGAACCGACTTCATTCTTCTTTACGTGCGATACGGTTGCATATCAGGAGGGCTATGAGCTGGTTGCAACAGACTCGTTTTACGATGAAGTCGCAGAGGCAGATAACTGCTACCATGATATCCTCCCCGGAATAACCATCCGTTGCATTGCCGAGTACAACTTCAAGCCAGACGGCGGTGAAGCCGAGTTCACAATCACCGAAGGCTACAGCGGTGAGAGCGTAACAATGGCCTTTGACCCCAAAGCTTTGCCTGGCCGTCCGGCGGAGGATTATGCAATTGAGCCGTGCAGCAGCGACGCACTGGTGGAAAATTACCCCTCAGAAGGCGTTTATGATGAGGATTATTACATCAGCATCACGAAAAGCGAGGTGGTAGACGGCTGGACTGATGGAGAAAAGGTAATTCGGATCTATTTTGACTTTACAAATAACTCCGAAGAAGCAACCACATTCTGGGCTGAGGCATTCACTTTGGCGATGCAGGACGGAATCGGATTGGAATCGACCGTGGCATATGAATCTGTACCGGAGGAGGATAACAGTATTGTAGACGTCCAGCCGGGAGAAACCATCACGGTTGCCGAGTGCTACTTGCTTCACGACACCGGGTCTTCTGTAGCGATTCAGGTAATCGATTACTGGGGTGACAACCACCTTGGCACGACCTTTGACGTGCAGTAACTTAAAGTCCTGCCGGTGAGCCGTTGGAATTGAACAACGATACAGCTATGACGGTCATATGCGCAGGAAGAAATCTTTCGGCTCAGCCGGGACATGGCGAACCTGACCCTGCTGCCCTGCAGCTGTTGTATCACGGGTATATCAAAGCCTGCTGATATTTGATTGAGTGAGCTAAGCAGATATACTTATAACTATCTGCAAATTTTATGATACGAGGAGATATATTATGGCAAGCTTCACAGATACCGCGAAACAGGCAATGTCAGCCACTTTCCCACGAGAATTTGATATCTCGTATTCCATCACGCTCGAAGAGACGCTCGAAAAGTTTCAGGCTCGTGCCGCTGCTTTTCAGATGCCGTTTGAGATCAAGGGCGGTATCCCGGGAGAGCGCATTGTCTTCAAGAAAGAGCCAAATCTGGATGTGGAGATCTGGCTTTATGTTAAGGACGGCTCGCATATAAAAATCGTACCAAACATAAAAGAGAGCACAACAACCGTCAACGGTATGCGCGTAGATAAAAACAGCGCACTGCGGCGCGGCATCAAGGGCGCAGCAGTAAGCCTGCCGATTGCACGCGGCGAGTACATTGATTACGTCACGGAAACCGTAAAGAAGATCTTGAACGGGGAACAGGTTGAGGACTACGTTGCCCCTGAGGTTCCTGCCGGAGAGGAGCCGGAGAAGGACTGGCTGACCACGCTGCTGCTGAGCATCTTCCTCGGCGGCCTAGGCGTGCACCGTTTCTATGTCGGCAAAATCGGAACGGGCATACTGTGGCTTATCACCGGCGGCGTATTCGGTATTGGCTACCTTGTCGATCTCATCAAGATCATCTGCGGCAATTTTACCGATAAGAGCGGCAATCTCATTCAGAAGAAAAAGTAAGCGATGAAATCGTGATATCTTCGGCACATATCTGCAGCGCAGTTCTGATTTCCCACAGATTCGAGGCACAGGAAACTCAGAACTGCGCTTTTACTGTGTTCTGAATTGGAACTCGGCATATCCCCGGCCTTCGGGCTCAAAATGAAAGCAATTGATGGATGGACACAGCAGCGCGAGAAAATGAACGACGATCCGGATTCTCTTATCTCCATGAAACAGACTGTTACGAACGGATAAAATACAGGCATGTAGGTTTTTGCAGGCCGTGACAATTTTGCATAATTCAAGAGGTAATCCGTCAAAATGAACCACAAAAACGGCGAAAACAGACAGGGATTATATGTTTTTGCTGCCTTGACAAGGAGTTGAATATAGCTGATAATGAAGAAGAACGGACAACAGAAGAAAACTGAAGGACAGCCTGCAACGCTTTGCAGGATTTCCTGCATAAACTAACGCTACGAAAGGAGCTTGACTGATGGCACAAACCGAGCTTCGGCGTATCCGCCGCGTGTTGGTGGCCAACCGCGGTGAGATTGCCATCCGAGTGTTTCGTGCTTGCCACGATCTGGGACTGCGCACTATCGGCATTTATTCCAAAGAGGATATGTTCAACCTCTTTCGTACCAAGGCGGATGAGGCTTATCTCATCGAAGCAGACTCTCCTCTGGGGGCATATCTGGACATTGACCAGATTATCCGGTTGGCAAAGGAAAAGGGCGTAGATGCCATTCACCCCGGCTATGGATTCCTGTCCGAAAATGCGGCCTTTGCCAGAGCCTGCGAAGAAAACGGCATTCTGTTTGTCGGACCACCTTCAGGGGTACTCGAAAAAATGGGCGACAAGCTCAACGCCAAGAAAATTGCTTTGGCATGCGGTGTACCCACGATTCCCGGAAGCAAGCAGCCGCTTACCGGTGTTCAGGAGGCACTTGACCGCGCGGAGGAATACGGATATCCGGTCCTGCTCAAGGCAGCTGCCGGCGGCGGCGGCCGCGGTATGCGGCGGGTTAACGATCCCGGAGAGATGGCAGCCGCGCTTGAAATGGTTACGGGCGAGGCGGTCAAGGCCTTTGGAAGCAGCGAAATATTTATGGAAAAATACCTCGAAGAGCCAAAGCATATCGAGGTTCAGGTTCTGGGAGACGGGCAGGGCAATCTGGTACATCTCTTCGAGCGCGACTGTTCTCTGCAGAGACGATACCAGAAGGTTGTTGAGTTTACACCGGCCTTCTCACTCGACACCGAAATTCGCTCCCGGCTCTACGAAGACGCCCTGAAGATTGCCCGTCAGGTTGGCTATGTCAGTGCGGGGACTGTGGAGTTTCTTGTAGATAAGCACGGAAGCCACTATTTTATCGAAATGAACCCGCGCATTCAGGTAGAACATACCGTAACCGAAGAGGTTACAGGAATAGACATTGTGCGTGCTCAGCTGCTTATTGCCGAAGGACTGCCGCTGAGTACACCGTCTATCGGCATTCGCAGTCAGACAGACGTATCCATGCGCGGCTATGCCATTCAGTGCCGTATTACCACAGAAGACCCGGCCAACAACTTTGCACCAGACACAGGAAAACTTACGGCATATCGCTCCGGCGGCGGAAACGGCGTACGTCTGGATGCGGGAAATGCCTTTACCGGCGCGGAGATTACCCCATACTACGACAGCCTGCTTGTAAAAATCACAGCACATGACAACTCCTTTCTGGGCGCGGTACGCAAGGCACTGCGTTCCGTCGGAGAGGTCAGGGTGCGCGGCGTCAAGACCAATATCCGGTTTCTGACAAACATTCTCGAAAATCCCGTGTTCCAGTCCGGAGCATGCAGCACGCAGTTTATCGACGAAACACCGGAATTGTTCGTGTTTGGCAAAGAAGGGGATCGCGCAACCAAGGTCCTTATGCATATCGGCGATGTGATTGTCAACCACCGCGCGAAGCAGTCACCTCAGGCCGAACGCCCGACAGCGCTGACTGTTGCAGGGGAACCGGAGCCGGGGCTCAAGCAGATGCTGGACGAAAAGGGGCCGGAGGCGGTCGGCCAGTGGGTTCTGCAGCAAAAGAAGCTTCTGGTCTGTGACACAACCTTCCGTGATGCACACCAGTCGCTGTTGGCAACCCGTGTGAGAACCCGAGATCTGCTTGGGGCGGCGGAAATGACCGCCCGGGTTGAGGCCGGTGCCTTCTCCCTTGAGATGTGGGGCGGAGCCACCTTTGATGTGGCCTATCGCTATCTGCACGAAGATCCCTGGGAGCGCATGCGGCTGCTGCGCGGGAAAATTCCAAATCTGCTGTTTCAGATGCTGCTGCGCGGAGCCAATGCAGTTGGATATTCCAACTACCCGGACAATGTCATCCGTGATTTTGTCCGACAGGCAGCACAGTCCGGCGTAGATGTATTTCGCATCTTCGACTCGCTCAACTGGCTGCCCGGTATGGAAACGGCTATAGATGAGGCTCTGAAAACCGGGAAGCTGGTAGAACCGGCCATCTGCTATACCGGCGATATTCTCGACCCGACCCGCGAAAAATACACACTCAAGTACTACGTTGGCCTGGCAAAGGAGCTCGAACGCCGTGGGGCACATGTACTTGCCATCAAGGATATGGCCGGCCTGCTTAAGCCCTATGCGGCGAAGCGACTTGTAGAGGTGCTCAAACAGGAGGTGGGTATCCCGATCAACCTGCATACGCATGACACAAGCGGAAATCAGGTAGCCAGTGTGCTGCTTGCAGCGCAGGCCGGAGTTGACATTGCCGACCTTGCCATTGCCAGCATGTCCTCCCTGACGAGCCAGCCGTCCCTCAATGCAGTTGCGGCGGCGTTGGAGGGCACTGAACGGGATATGGGCATGCACTACATGGATCTGCAGCCGCTTACAGAATACTGGCAGACGGTACGCAGCTGGTACGCTCCGTATGAAAGCGGCCTGAAATCTCCGGCAACAGAGATCTATCGTTACGAAATTCCCGGCGGACAATACACCAACCTCAAGCCGCAGGTAGAAAATCTTGGCTTGGGCAATCGTTTCGCAGAGGTTAAGGAAATGTATCGCCGTGTCAACGACATGCTGGGGGATATTGTCAAGGTTACACCGTCATCCAAGGTAGTGGGGGATCTTGCCATCTTTATGGTACAAAACGATCTGACACCGGAGAATATTCTGCAAAAGGGCAAGGATCTGAACTATCCGGACAGTACCATCAGCTATTTCAGCGGCATGATGGGCCAGCCCGCCTGGGGCTTTGATGCCGAGCTGCAGAAGATAGTCCTCAAGGGCCAAAAGCCCATTACATGTCGCCCCGGAGAGCTGCTGCCGCCCGTCAATTACGACGAGGTTCGTCAGGCACTGCAGCCCTATGTGACGGAGCCGACCATGGAAGAAATCCTCAGCTATGTGATGTATCCAAAGGTCGTGGAGGAATACTATCAATTCCGAAATAAATTTGGCGACCTGTCCACGCTTGAAACGCCGGTGTTCTTCAACGGTATGGCTCAGGGCGAGACAACAACGATGACCATCGATGAGGGCAAGACCCTGATTATACGCTATATCGGTCTGGGAGAGGCCAACGAAGACGGCACACGACAGGTGGTGTTTGAGCTCAATGGTGTTCGCCGTGAGATTACAATAAAAGACGAAAGCGCCAAGGCAACGGGGAAAGCCGTTATTATGGCCAATCCGGACAATCTCCTTGAAACCGGAGCCAGCATTCAGGGTATGGTATCCAAACTTCTGGTCAGGCAGGGCGATGCGGTTCATACCAATGATGTGCTTGCGATTGTAGAGGCTATGAAGATGGAGACCTCTGTGGTGGCCCGCTGTGATGGTGTAGTGGATCAGATTTTTGCAGAATCCGGCCAGACCGTAAAGGCCGGCGAGCTGCTTGTTCGACTTCGCGCAGAATAGGGCAGCGCAACCTTTGCAAAAATAAAAAAGGCTGAAAAAGCTCCCCCAACTGATATGTACCCCCAATACCGGACATCCGGTATTGGGGGTATTGCAATATGAAATACAGCTATAAGTACAAGCGAATATGCATGAAATGCACCGGAAGGAGAAATGGCCGGAGACGCCCGAGGGCATCCGCCGGGGGAGCTTTCGCCGTATCATTCGGCAGGAGTGATCAGAAATCATCTGTCGGATCGGGGAAGAAAACCGAAGCCGTATTCCGGATATGTCAGGGCTTGATGACAATGAGGCAGCAAAAAGGATCCGCAAAGCACCACAGGTGCAATGAAGCAATGCTGCCTTTACAGCTGCTCCAGGGCAGCTGTCATTTCGCCCAGCCAGTCTCCGTCAAACAGCTCAATCATGCCGGCATCGCAGGCAGCGGCCAGCTTGGGATTGATGGGAATACGGGCTGTGTTCGGAATCCCGTTTTCACGGGCCAGCTCTTCTGCATGACTCTGGCCAAAGATGCTGTGACGGCTGCCGCAGTCGGGACATTGAAAATAAGACAGATTTTCTACCAGACCAAGAACGGGAATGTTCAGCATTCCGGCCATTTTAACGGCTTTTTCCACAATCATGCTCACCAGCTCCTGCGGACTGGTTACGACAATAATTCCGCTGACCGGCATGGACTGAAAAACACTCAGCGGAACGTCGCCGGTCCCGGGAGGCATGTCTACGAACATGAAATCAACCTGGTTCCAGACAACATCCGTCCAGAACTGCATGGCGGTTCCGGCAATCACGGGACCGCGCCAGACAACAGGATCTGTTTCGTTTTCAAGGAGGAGGTTGATGCTCATAACCTCAATGCCGGTTTTGCTCATTACAGGAAAGATCCCCAGCTCGTTGCCGGTGGTGGGCCCCTTCAGACCAAAAGCCTTTGGGATACTGGGGCCGGTGATATCGGCATCAAGAATGGCAGTCTGGTGGCCGCGACGCTGCATGCCAACGGCAAGCAGAGATGTGACGAGACTCTTGCCGACACCGCCTTTTCCGCTGACAACGCCGATAATTTTTTTTACTTTTGTGCCGTCAAGCGGCTGCTTGATCAGACTTTCCGCCGTCCGTTCCGAGCAGCTTGAGCTGCAGGACTCGCAGTTGTGGGTACAGTCACTCATTATGGGTTGGATCTCCTTTTTGTTGGATTTGGTAAAAAACACTTTTATTGAGAAGTCTCAGCCCCGGTGTGCAAAGGAAAATCTCCGGGACCGGGGGAGAAAGAGCGTTTTTCGGGGAAGTGCAATTTATTTGCGCAGGCCACGCAGGCACGATGACGGTGCTGTATCAGATGCCTTAGGCCCAACAGGTATCCTCGGCCTCGTTGCGGCGGCTTCGGCGCATCAGGTCGTTTACCACGACACGGGGGTCGCGGCCTTCGTAAAGAATGCTGTAGGCCTCCTGAAGAATGGGCATTTCCACGGCGGCCCGACGACTGAGAATCAATCCGGAACGGGCGGCATAATACCCTTCTACTATGGCACCAACCTGATCCATTGCGTCCTGCGCGCACAGCCCGCGGCCGATAAGGATGCCGGCTCTGCGGTTTCTTGAGTGCATTGAGGTGCAGGTGACAATCAGGTCGCCGATGCCGGTTAGACCTGCAAAAGTTTCACGCTGACCGCCGAGCGCAAGACCCAGACGAGCCATTTCAGTCAGACCGCGGGTCATTAAAAGAGCCTTGCTGTTGTCGCCAAGCCCCAGACCGTCACAGATCCCGGCACACAGGGCAATGACGTTTTTCAGCGCGCCGCCCAGTTCGACGCCAACAATGTCTGAGCTGGTGTATACGCGGAACCGATCGCTCATAAAGGCATCCTGAACCGCTCGGGCGTCCTCCTTGCGCAGGGCAGCAGCAACGCAGCCGGTTGGAATGCCGCGGGCAACCTCTTCGGCATGAGAAGGCCCGGACAGAACGGCGCTTTGTCTGCCGGAAGCAGCCTCGATAACCTGACTCATACGCAGGCATGTGCCGTATTCTATACCTTTGGCAACACACACGGGCAGGGCCTTGCCGAGAAACGGCGCAGCCTGTTCGGCCAGAGCACGGATTCCGACCGACGGTGCCGCAAATACCGCAAGCTCCACATTGTCCAGCGCATGCGCCAGCGAGGCAGTATGGCGCAGATCCTGCGGAAGCTCCACACCGCTCAGGCGGGGATTGCTTCGTGTTTCGCGCAGATGCTCTGCCTGTTCCTGACGACGGCTGTAGAGTATGGTGTCGTGACCGTTTAGGGTCAGCACCATGGCCAGAGCAGTGCCCCAGGCACCACTGCCGAGCACACAGGCTTTCATACTCAGTCCTCCCGATGTCTGATACTGAATTTGGACTCTGTTCCACTCAGCAGACGCTGAATGTTGGCCCGATGGCGGTAAATGTCAAACCAGCCGATAAGAGACATGGCCACGATCCAGGGATGACCCCGGAAAACAACGGCAAAGGCGATCGGATACAGTCCGGCTGCGATAATGGAACCAAGCGAGACATATTTTGTAATAATTACGACAACCAGAAACAGAGAGAACAAAACGACAAAGATCCGCCAGTCCATAAAGATGGCCAGGGCTCCGGTCGACAGAATTCCCTTGCCGCCGTGAAAATCATAGTATACGGGGAAGGAATGCCCGATTACGGCAGCCAGACCGCCGAGCATCTGCCCCTCGGGCCCGAGGCCGGAGTTCTGCAGCAAAAGGCCCCCAATCCAGCAGCCAAGAAAGACCTTGCACAGGTCAATGAGAATCACGCACAAGGTGGCGGGCCCGCCAAAGGTACGCATGAAATTGGTCATGCCGGCATTGCCGCTTCCGTGGGACCGGATATCATCGTGAAAGATCCGCTTTGAAAGCAGGATTGCACCGTTGAGACTGCCAAGGAGATAGCCGACCAGAACGGTCAGGGGGATGCGCCAAAGTAAAGAAGTCATTCCTGATCGCCTTTCTGCCGGATCGTCAGGCGGATGGGAGTGCCTGTTAGTGAAAAGACGCTTCGTATCTGGTTTTCGATGTAGCGCTGGTAGGAAAAGTGAAATAACTTCGCATCGTTGCAGAACAGCACAAAGTGCGGCGGTCTGACGCCTGTCTGCGTGATGTAGTATATTTTCAGACGACGGCCCTTGTCGGTGGGCGGCTGCACTCGGGCGGTAGCGTCGGCCAGAATGGAATTGAGCATGCCTGTGGTGATGCGCATGGTGTTCTGGTCGTGGACGTAGTTGATGACTTCAAAGAGACGGTTGACGCGCTGACCTGTGAGAGCGGAGATGAACAGGACAGGTGCATAGGTCATGTAGCTGAGATCCCGCCGAATTTCTTCGGTCATCCGGTCCATGGTATTTGTATCCTTTTCTATGGCGTCCCACTTGTTTACGACCAGAATGCAGGCTTTTCCTGCTTCGTGGGCAAGACCGGCAACTTTTGTATCCTGCTCGGTCACACACTGGGCCGCGTCGATCATGATTACGCAGACGTCACAGCGCTCAATAGCGGCAACAGCACGCAGATTGCTGTATTTTTCAACGGCGCTGTCTACCTTGCTCCTGCGCCGCAGGCCTGCCGTATCGATAAAGATGTATTTTCCGAATTCGTTTTCAAATGGAGTATCCACGGCGTCTCGCGTGGTACCGGCCATGTCGGCCACAATTACACGCTCGCTGCCCAGGATGCGGTTGATCAGGCTGGATTTGCCAACGTTGGGCTTGCCGATCACGGCGACCCGGATGACATCGTCCTGTTCGTCTTCGATGGCTGCATCGACCGGCGGAAAGGCTGCTACACAGCGGTCCAGAAGATCACCTGTGCCGTGGCCGTGCAGGGCGGAGGTTTCAACGGGATCTCCAAGGCCGAGATTATAGAACTCATAGACGTCGGGGTTTGTAAAACCGGTAGAGTCGCATTTGTTTACTGCAAGAACCACGGGCTTTTTTGCACGCAAAAGCATGGACGCAACGTCTGCGTCGGCAGCGGTTACGCCTACCGTAACGTCTGTGACCATGATGATCACATCTGCGGATTCGATGGCAAGCTCCGCCTGATGCCGCATGAACAGCAATATCTCACTGTCGGTTTTGGGCTCGATTCCTCCGGTGTCAACCAGAAGAAAGTCCCTACCGTTCCAGTCGCAGTCGGCATACAGCCGGTCGCGTGTTACACCCGGAGTGTCCTCTACGATGGAAAGACGTTTTCCAACCAGCTTGTTAAACAGCATGGACTTGCCGACGTTGGGGCGGCCAACAATGGCTACAAGGGGTTTTGGCATGATTGTACCTCCTGAAGGGGATAAAAGAAAAGAGAAGGATCGCCGACCCTCCTCTTGCCTTTTCGCCAATTATTTCGCCTGTGCAGCGGAAATAACCTCACGTCCGTTGTATTTGCCGCAGCCCTGGCAAATACGGTGCGGCAGGTGATAGGCACCGCACTCGCACTTGACGAGGTTGGGGGCAGAGAGCTTCCAAACGTTGGAGCGACGTTTGTCGCGGCGGGCTTTGGAGACCTTACATTTTGGAACGGCCATGGTTACACCTCCTTGGGAAAATACCGATGCGGTATGATTTATGTGTTTGTATTCGGATCCTGCAAAAGCTGCCCCAGAACAGCCATACGGGGATCGACAGGCTTTTTGCACGGACAGGGTCCGCAGTTGAGATCGGCTCCGCAAATGGGGCACAGACCCTTGCAGTCTTCTGCGCACAGAAGCTTGGCAGGAACCGCAAAGACAAAGGCTGTGGTGAGAATCTCGTCCAGATCGGCATCGTCGCCCTGCAGTTCAAAGGTCCACAGGTCTTCGCTCTGACCGTCATCTCCGCCTGCGGTGAGAACGGCACGTACGGGAACGTCGAACGGACGCAGGAAGGGCTTTGCACAGCGGTCACATACACAGTGAAGCGTGGTCTGCAGCCGGGCGGTAAGGATCAGAACTCCGGCCGTATTTCGGACCTGGCCCTGAGCCGAAACAGGCTCGGGCGCAAGAGCCGTTGACCCGAATTCCAGCTCGCTGAGGTCGAGCTGTGTCTGGAAGGGGACCGATTGGCCGGGACTGTCGATGATTTTTGTCAGGGTAAGCAGCATGGAATCTCTCCGTTCACAGTCAAGCATTCTTCATTATACGGGCTTGGGCAGTTGTTGTCAATTGGTTTTTTCCGACCAACGGACAATCTTTTATGCAGCTGCGGACTCTTGACATCCTTCGGTCGGATAGGTATGGTAGAGGCACGTATGGGGGTGGACCTATGAAGGAATTCACTATCGGCAGCAACGATGCCGGGCAGCGGCTGGATCGTTTTGTGGCAAAATCGGTGCCGCTGCTTCCGGCCAGCCTGGAACAGAAATATCTGCGGCTGAAACGTATCAAGGTTAACGGCCGCGGTGCAGCAAGGGATTATCGCCTTATCTGCGGAGACAGGGTTCAATTATACATCAACGACGAATTTTTTGATACTCCCTGCCCGGAGAATGCCTATCTTACCGTTTCTTCGCCAAAACTGAATGTTGTATACGAGGACGAGAACCTTATTCTCTGCGATAAGCGTCCCGGCCTTGCAGTCCACCCGCACGACGGAGCGGAATACGGCAAAACACTGATCGATCATATTCAGGCCTATCTTTATGCAAAGGGCGAATGGAGGCCGCGTCAGGAAAATTCCTTTGTTCCCGCTCTGTGCAACCGAATCGACCGCAACACGGGCGGAATTGTGATTGCTGCGAAAAATGCGCAGACACTACGGATTATCAACGAAAAAATCCGTCTGCGCGAGATGGAAAAATATTATCTCTGCATTGTGCACGGCGTCCCCGGACCGGCGAAGGGGCGGCTGGAGGGACAGCTGTTCAAGGATGCGGAAAAGAATCGTGTATATATCACCAAACAGCCGCAAAAGGGCTCAAAAACTGCAATTACGGAATACCGTACACTGATGACAGAAAACGGGCTGTCCCTTTTGGAATGCCGCCTGCTCACGGGACGTACGCATCAGATTCGCGCACAGCTTGCCGGGGCCGGATATCCGTTGCTCGGAGACGGAAAATACGGCCGCAGGGACGAGCAGCGAAAGTATCAGGCTCTCTATGCCTGGAGGCTGCAGTTTGCCTTTCAGACTCCAACGGGGATGCTTGACTATCTCAACGGTCGGGAATTTCGCGTTCGGACAGTGGACTTTGCCGACGCGAATTTTCCGGGGTGGATATTGACAATATAATTGGTTCGGGATATGATTCCACCATAGACTCCGCAGGATGTACCGACAATTGTCGGGGACATGCGGGGTCCGAAGCGGCACCGCGCAATGAACCTGTGGCCTTCAGCCGGTTTTTTATGCCGGAAATGTGTTCTTTTTCTCGAAATACAAACAGTATTCCGTCGAAAAACTGCTTTTTTCCAGTGCAAAATTCTCGACCGAATGTCCGGTGAATCGTGCGGTGCTGTTCTGAATTTCTATCTGACGAAACGGGGGAGGATAATGGCAAAGGAGCTCATCCGTCTGCAAAACCTCAGCATGGTTTTTGACGGAGAAACAGTTCTGGATTCAATCAATCTCTATTTTAACGATCACAAGTTTCTGACGCTGCTGGGTCCTTCCGGCTGCGGAAAAACGACAACGCTTCGGATTATTGGCGGATTTCTTACACCCACATCCGGCCAGGTCCTGTTTGAGGGCCAATCCATCAATAATCTGCCCGCGCACAAGCGTAAGATCAACACCGTCTTTCAGAAATATGCTCTGTTTCCGCACCTGGACGTATACGATAACATTGCCTTTGGGCTTCGTGTGGCAAAGGTAGACGAAAAAGAGGTAGACCGACGTGTGATGGAGATGTTGGAACTTGTCAGCCTTCGAGGCTTCGACAGCCGAAAGATTACGTCGCTTTCCGGCGGACAGCAGCAGCGGGTTGCAATAGCCCGGGCACTGGTTAATCGGCCCAGGGTGCTGCTTCTGGACGAGCCGCTCGGCGCGTTGGACCTTCGACTGCGAAAAGACATGCAGAATGAGCTCAAGCGTATTCAGCAGCAGATGGGAATTACCTTTATCTATGTTACCCACGATCAGGAAGAAGCACTTGCCATGTCCGACACGGTGGTTGTGATGGATAAGGGCGTTATTCAGCAGATCGGCACCCCGGAGGATATCTACAACGAGCCGAAAAATGCCTTTGTGGCAGATTTTATCGGTGAGAGCAACATCCTCGACGGTGTGATGTGCGCAGACCGTCTGGTACAGATCTCCGGACAGAAATTCGACTGTGTTGATTCGGGATTCGGTAGAAACGAGTCTGTTGACGTGGTAGTTCGGCCTGAGGATGTCGACTTTGTGCACCCGGACCTCGGGCACCTGTGCGGTGTGGTCACTGCCAGCACCTTTAAGGGCACCTTTTACGACATTATCGTGGACATTCACGGTTTTAAGTGGCTGGTACAAACTACAGACTATCAGCCCGTTGGTGCGCAGGTAGGCCTGCGCATCGAACCGGATGCCATTCATGTGATGAAAAAGAGCGTATATTCCGAGACCTTCGGCGACTACAGCTCCTACAGTGCGGAATACGAGGAAATGGCTGAGGAGGGGGACACGGAAAATGAAGAATAGGCTGCTGGCTGCTCCCTATATTGTCTGGATGGTTCTTTTTACGCTGGCTCCCCTGGCCATTGTGGTGGGCTATGCTCTCACAGACTCTGTCACCGGCAGCGTTACCCTGAAAAATCTTTCGGATCTCGGAGCATATCTGCCCATTTTTCTTCGTTCGATTCTTCTGGCTTTGCTGTCGGCCGCAATCAGTCTGCTTCTTGGATTTCCGGTAGCATACTGTCTGGCCAATGCCAGGCCTGCCTACCAGCGCTTTCTGTATATGCTGGTAATGCTGCCCATGTGCATGAGCTTTCTGCTGCGTACACTGGCCTGGGTATCCATCCTGGAGGATACCGGCATCATCAACCAGCTTTTGGGTCGGCTGGGGCTTGAACCGCTTCCGCTTATCCGCAATTCCGGAGCAGTTATTATGGGTATGGTATATAATTATCTGCCCTATATGATTCTGCCGCTTTATACCGTCATGATCAAAATCGACCGTTCCGTGATCGAGGCTGCGCAGGATCTGGGCTGCAGCAATACCGGAGTGTTTGTACGGGTGGTGCTGCCGCTTTGCGTTCCGGGGATCGTATCCGGAATGACCATGGTTTTCGTTCCCGCCGTGAGCACCTTTTATATCAGCCAGAAGCTGGGAAGTCCGGGTACAACCCTGATCGGCGATGTGATAGAGTCCCAGTTCAAGGCGGCCTACAACCCAAATCTGGGTGCGGCCCTGTCGCTGGTGCTGATGGTTCTGATCTTCCTGTGCATCGGCGTGATGAACAGGATCAGCACTTCGGAGGATGACGAAGGGCTGGTGACACTATGAAGACCACAGTCAGAGTCTTTACGGTCCTGGTATTTGCATTTCTGTATATCCCCATGGCGGTGCTGATCGTGGCCTCTTTCAACAGCGGTTCGGATATGGCAGTCTTCAGCGGCTTTACGCTGCACCAATACGGCGAGCTGTTTCGCGATCCGAGCCTGCTGCTGCTGCTTCGCAATTCCATTCTGATTGCGGTTCTGTCCGGCCTTGCGGCTACTGTTCTCGGTACCATGGCAGCGGTAGGTATCCATGCCATGCGCGGGCGGCTGCGCAGTCTGGTGATGAGCCTGACCAACATCCCGCTGACGAACCCCGACATTGTTACGGGCGTTTCACTGGCGCTGCTGTTTGCTTTTGCAGGGCGGGTTATGCGCCTGAATACGGTTCTTGGCGCTGCCACACTTCTGATAGCCCATATTACATTCAATCTGCCGTATGTGATTTTGTCTGTTATGCCAAAGCTCACCCAGATGGATCCGAATCTTCGCGAGGCTGCTCTGGACCTGGGCTGTACTCCGGTACAGGCATTCTTCAAGGTGGTTATCCACGAGATCATGCCCGGTATTGTTTCGGGCGCCCTGATGGCCTTTACCATGTCACTGGATGATTTTGTAATCAGCTATTTTGTCTACGGTGCATCCTTTGCAACACTGCCGGTAGAAATCTACAACTACACAAAGAAACCGATTCAGCCAAAGATATATGCCCTGTTTACGTTGCTCTTTGCAATGATTCTGCTGCTGATGGTGATAATGAATCTGATGCAGGCCCGCGACGGTCACCGCGGTCGCAGCCATCAGAGCAAGGGGGTCCGCCGGTGAAAAAACACATTGCCGTTCTGGCTGCAGCTGTGCTGCTGGCGGTTTTTGCCGGACACCCGGCTCTGGCTGACACGTCGAAATCCATCACGGTATATAACTGGGGCCAGTATATTTCCGACGGTACCGACGGTTATATCGACGTGATTGATGCCTTTGAGCAGGAAACGGGCATTACTGTAAACTATGTCACCTTCGATTCAAACGAAACCATGTACACCAAGCTGAAAACCGGCGGTGAATCGATAGATGTGATCATTCCATCAGACTATATGATCGCAAGGCTCATCGAAGAAGAAATGCTTCTTGAGCTGAATTTTGACAACATCCCAAACTTTGCATATGTAGATGATGAGTTCAAGTATATGGACTACGACCCAGAAAATCGCTACAGTGTTCCGTATACCTGGGGCACGGTGGGCGTCATCTATAATAAAAAATATGTTGACCCGGAAGATATTGGCAGCTGGGATCTTCTGTGGAATGAAAAATATGCAGGCAGGATTCTGATGTTTGACAACTGCCGCGATGCGTTCGGCATTGCCGAGCTATGTCTGGGATACAGCCTGAATACCACCTCGCAGGATGAGCTTCGCGCTGCGGGGTATCTGCTCACACAGCAGAAACCATATATACAGGCCTATGTCATGGATCAGATCTTCAGCAGCATGGAGCGTGAAGAGGCCTGGATTGCTCCGTATTATGCGGGAGACTATCTTATGATGGTTCAGGAAAACCCGGATCTCGGCTTTTATTTTCCGGAAGAGGGCTTCAACATTTTCGTAGACGCAATGTGTATCCCAAAGAGCGCACAAAACAAAGAAGGGGCCGAGGCTTTTATCAATTTTTTGTGTCGACCGGAAATTTCCGGTGAAAACCTTGATTATCTGGGCTATTCCACACCAATCTCGGCAGCCAAGGAGTATATGGATCCGGAAACCGCAGCCAGCCCCATTGCCTATCCGGATGAGGAAACACTGGCCCGCTCCGCAAGCTTTACCTTTTTGCCCACGCAGTCCAGCCAGCTGATGGATGCGCTGTGGCTGGAGGTCCAGACATCCGGCACATCCGCCGGAACATACTACATCGCGACAGCTGTTCTGGCGGTGCTTGCCGCAGCGCTTATTCTTGGGCTGAAGACAAGAAAAAGGCTGCGCAGGGCACGCCGCGGCAGATATTATCAGCCCGGAACCAACGCGGACTCTTGAATCGGCCGCCGGCCCCGGCGGGCCACACAAAAGAAAAAATAAAGGCAGACAAAAAAGAGCTTGCTTTTTGCGGACGCGTCTGCTAAGATAACGAACGGCGCCAAGCGGACGCTGAATATTTTTCTATGGCGAGGAGGTGCAGCCAAGTGGCAAAGTGCGAGATTTGCGGCAAGGGTGTCACATTCGGGATCAAGGTCTCCCATTCTCACAGACGTGCAAACAGAGCGTGGAAGCCCAACGTCAAACGGGTGAAGGCTATTGTCGACGGTTCCCCGCGCCATATTTACGTCTGTACAAGGTGCCTTCGTTCCGGCAAAGTCACCCGTGCCGTATAAGGCGGGAAACGATAAAAGGACTGCTTATCGGCAGTCCTTCTTTTTACGCTCCAAAGACATGTGCAGCGGCTTTATGCGCTCTGTGCAGAGAAAACAAAGCGTCGCCCGTGTGGAACTGTATCTGTCCGGCAAGAAAGCTGAAAACCGGCAGTTCTTTATTGCGAAATACGCAAAAAGCGCATATAATGAATCATCTGGAGATGAGATCAGCCCGGAATACAATTTCCGGACGACGTTGGAGGCAAAAACCATGGCAACTTCTCAGGGTGTACTGCTAAAATCTCTGCTTGGTGAATTTGATCTCAAGCCGGTGCATGAGGCCACCGATTTCGACCGTCTGACACTCACAGTCGAGGATGTGAACCGGCCCGGTTTGCAGCTGCTTGGATTTTATGATCACTTTGAGCCCGCTCGTCTGCAGGTAATCGGCAGAGTCGAGGAGGCATATCTGCAGGGGCTGACCCCGGAAGAACGATTTGTTGCATTTGATCGTTTTTTTTCCTATCGAATTCCGGCTTTGATTGTTGCACGCGGAATCGATCCGCCGGAAGAATGCATTGTCATGGCAAGAAAGCACGATATCACTGTCCTGAGCACACAGGAGACCACGTCCGATATTATGTCTGCCATGATTACCACAGTAAAGGCTCGTCTGGCTCCAAAAATCACCCGCCACGGAGTTCTGGTTGAGGTATATGGCGAGGGTCTGCTGATTTTGGGGGAAAGCGGAGTCGGAAAAAGCGAGGCAGCTATCGAACTCATCAAGCGGGGGCATCGGCTGATTGCCGATGATGCCGTAGAAATCCAGAAGGTCAGCAACACAAACCTTATCGGCTCTGCACCTGAGGTTATACGCCACTATATGGAGCTGCGCGGTATCGGTGTGATCAATGTGGCCCAGCTGTTTGGCATGGGCGCCGTAAAGGACACATGCAGCATTGATATGGTTATCAGCCTTGAGATGTGGAAAGACGGCGTGGCCTATGATCGACTGGGCATCGACAGCCCGACAACCACAATTCTGGATGTGGCGGTGCCCTATATGGTCATGCCTGTAAAGCCCGGGCGAAATCTGGCTGTGATTATCGAGGTTGCCGCAATGAACAACCGTCAGAAACGACTGGGCTTTAATGCCGCACTGGAATTTACCGAACAGATCAACCGCCGTATGGATGAGGCGGCAAAAATGCAATAACGGAGGAAGCATGGAACACAGCATTCCGTTTATTCAGGCTCTGACGCATCAATGTCCGGACATTCCCGTCCGACAGAATGTTCCCCTGTTAGACCTGACATCCTTTTGCATCGGCGGACCGGCAGAAATTCTGCTGCAGCCGCAGACACCGGAGCAGCTGGCAGCCTGCCTGCAGCAATGCAGCCGATTTCAATACAGTCCGGTGATTCTGGGCAGCGGAACCAATGTGCTGGCACCGGATGAGGGGCTGCCGGGCGTTGTGATTCGTACCCGCAGCCTGAATAAAATCCGCCGCAACCCCGATGGAACAATTACGGCGCAGAGCGGAGCCACACTTGCGCGACTTGCCGGGTTTGCGCTCGAGCAGAGCCTTACCGGGCTGGAATTTGCACAGGGAATTCCGGGAACGGTTGGAGGCGGGCTGATGATGAACGCGGGAGCATACGACGGGCAGATGTCGCTTGTGTGCGTGAGCGCCTGCATCTGTGAGCCGGACGGCAGCATAAAAACACTGCAGGGGGCGCAGCTTGGCTTTGGATATCGTACCAGTGCTTTTCAGCAGCGCAGCTGTGCTATTCTCAGCGGAACCTTTTTCCTGCAGCAGGGGGATTCGATACAAATACGCAGAAAAATGGAAGCTTTTGCTCAAAAGCGGAGAGAATCTCAGCCGCTGGAGTTTCCGTCGGCGGGCAGCACCTTTAAGCGGCCGGCCGGAGGCTATGCCGCAGCACTGATTGATCAGGCCGGGCTGAAAGGACTGCGTGTGGGAGGGGCACAGGTTTCGACCAAACATGCCGGATTTGTGATAAATCTCGGCGGGGCCACGGCTGCAGACGTGCTGGGCCTGATTGATCGGATCCGCGAGAGTGTTTTCAAAAGCTCCGGTGTTCTGCTTGAGCCGGAGATCTGTATTCTTCAGCCGGAGCCGTGCGGCCGGACATTGGCAGAAGGCGTCTGAAAACGGGTCGAAAAGCACCGAAGCATCGGTGCCCGTGACGGTAATTTTGCATACACGACTGCGGCAGCACAGAGGAGGCACATCTATGGAGCTTGTTATTGTTTCGGGCCTGTCGGGAGCAGGAAAGAGCAAAACCGCCGGCACGCTGGAGGATCTGGGCTATTACTGCGTGGACAATATGCCGGCTGAGCTGTTTGTGTCTTTTGCGGCACACTGTCTGGCGGCACCCGGCCGATACAGCAGGGTACTGCTGGTGTCGGACGTTCGGGGCGGACAGACCTTTGACGGACTGTTTCGCGCACTTGCCGGACTTGACCGGATGGGCTGCAAATACCAGATTCTTTTTGTCGAAGCCAGCCGTGAAACCATTATTCGCCGCTATAAGGAAACACGGCGCAGACATCCGCTGCAAAGCGGAGACATTACACTGGTGGATGCCGTTGATCGGGAACGCACACTGCTTGCACCTGTGCGCAGCAGGGCCAATTATGTACTTGACACCTCGACGCTCAACAATGCACAGCTGCGTACCGCCCTGCGACGCCTTTTGTGCAAGGAAGACGGCAGCTCGATGATGAGCGTGACCGTTTTGTCATTTGGGTATAAATACGGCATCCCGACCAGTGCCGATCTGGTATTTGATGTGCGGCTGCTGCCAAACCCATACTATATCCCGGAGCTGAAGCAGCTGTCCGGGCTGGATACACAGGTTCGAGAATATTTGAACTCATATCAGCAGACAAAGGATGTTCTCGTTCAGTTCGAAGGCCTGCTTGGCTATTCACTGCCTCTGTATGAGCAGGAGGGGAAAACCAATCTGGTAGTTGCAATAGGCTGCACCGGAGGACGGCATCGCTCGGTTGCCATAGCGGCGGAGGTAGGGGATTTTATCGCCAAGCGCGGGTATCCGACAACAGTTCGTCACACGGATCTCAACCGGGATTCTGCACTGGAGGACGGCGTATGAGACGCACAGAAGAAAACGTCAGGCTCTGGGTTCCGGGCAATCCGAGAATTGTTGCAATCGGGGGAGGACATGGCCTTTCCAATACACTGCGCGCTCTGAAGCCTTATACCAGGCACATCACGGCAATTGTTACCGTAGCCGATGACGGAGGCGGCTCCGGCACACTCAGAGAAGAACTGGGCATGCTGCCGCCGGGTGACATAAGAAACTGCATTCTGGCACTGGCCAATACCGAGCCGACTATGGAACAGCTGCTGGATTACCGTTTTTCTTCCGGGAGACTTGCCGGGCAAAGCTTTGGCAATCTGTTTCTGGCAGCGCTGGACGGTCTTTGCGGCAGCTTTGATGAGGCCGTGCGCCGAATGGGCGAGGTGCTGAATATAACAGGAAGGGTTCTGCCTGTAACATGTGATAATGTTCAGCTGCATGCCGAATTTGAAAACGGCGCATCGGTAACCGGTGAGAGCCATATTCTTCGTGCAAAAAAAGAAAATGACTGCCGTATCCGCAGAGTGTGGCTTACACCGCAGCAGCCAAAGGCTTTGCCCGAGGCACTGCTTGCAATATCACAGGCAGATATGATTGTCATCGGGCCCGGCAGCCTGTATACCAGCATCATACCGAACTTTCTGGTGGATGGTATCGGGCAGGCAGTGAAAGACGCCCGCGCGAAAAAGGTTTTTGTTCTCAACATCATGACACAGGACGGAGAAACCGAGGGCTATACTGCGGCCGACCACATAACGGCATTGCTTCGACATGCCCCGGGTGTGGTGGACTGCTGCCTTGCAAACAGTGCACCGATTCCGGCACAGATGGTTCGGGCCTACAAACAGGAAGGAGCCGAGCCCCTGGATCTGACAACCCTTTCGGAGCTTGGAATTCCGACTATCTGTGCGCCGCTGGCCGCATACCAGGGTGCATATGCCCACCACGATCCCGAGTCTCTGGGCCGGGAACTCGTCCGTCTTTTGGAAAGGAATCCGTAAAATGTCCTTTTCTGCAGATGTAAAAACCGAACTGTGCCGTACGGAGCCGGGTGACTGCTGCGCAAGGGCAGAGTGCTATGGCGTGCTGTTGTACTGCAACACATTCTGCGCGGATCGAGTGCGGATTGTCACAGAGCATCAGGCTTTTGCGGCCAGAGTACGCCGATTGTTTGCGCGTGTTTTTGATGTTTCGCTGCAGGGCACAGAGCAAAGCCTCGGAAAGTCGGTTCTGTCGGTGCAGGGTCAGAGTGTGCTGCAGCGCGTCTATGGATCCTTTGGCTATGATGCAAAAAACAGCCTTTCACTGCATGTAAACCTTGGTATTCTCGAAGACGAATGCTGCCGGGCTGCCTTTTTGAGGGGAGCCTTTCTGGCCGGAGGATCCATGATCGATCCGGAGAAGCGATACCATTGGGAGCTGCTGACCTCGCACCTTGCCGTCAGCCGGGAGGTTCGTGCTCTGCTTCAGGATATGGGTTATGAACCCAAAAGTGTCATGCGTGCGGGAAACAGTGTGCTTTATTTCAAGCAGAGTGAAACCATCGAGGACCTGCTCACGCTGATGGGCGCACCGGTCAGCGCCATGGCTTTGATGACTACCAAGCTTGAAAAAGAGCTGCGCAACGATGTAAACCGACAGGTAAACTGTGATACGGCAAACCTTGAAAAAGCGGTTGCCGCAGCCCAGCAGCAGATTGATGCCATCCAGGAGCTGCGCCGCCGCGGGACAGAGCTTCCGGCAAAGCTGGAACAAACGGCTCGGCTTCGCCTTGAAAATCCGGAGGCTACGCTCCAGGAACTGGCATCTCTCAGTGATCCGCCCATCACCAAATCCGCAGTAAACCATCGCCTGCGCAAGCTTCAGGAGATGGCCGAAGAAAACGCTGCCGTATAAACCGTCCGCAGAACGCTTCCAATCAAAAAGGAGAAACGACATGGCCTTTGTTCACCTGCACGTACATACAGAATTCAGCCTGCTGGACGGAGCCTGCCGCATAGACAGGCTGATGCAGCGGGTAAAGCAGCTTGGCCAGGATACCGTAGCGATCACAGACCACGGAGTGATGTACGGCGTGGTGGACTTTTATAAGGCGGCCAAAAAGGCTGGAATCAAGCCGGTGGTTGGCTGCGAGGTATATGTGGCGCCCCGCAGTCGGACAGACAGGGTTCACGGCGTGGATAATGAAAACCAGCATCTTGTTTTGCTGTGCCAAAACGAGACGGGTTATCGCAACCTCAGCTACATGGTATCAGAAGGATTTCTGAGCGGATTCTACATACGGCCCCGGGTGGATATGCAGCTGCTGCGTCAGCATGCACAGGGACTGATTGCGCTTTCGGGATGTATGTCCGGGGCTGTGGCCAGGCGTCTTCTCGCAGATGACTATGAAGGCGCAAAGCAGACCGCACTTGAGCTGGCTGAAATTTTCGGACCCGACCATTTTTATCTGGAGCTTCAGGATCACGGCATTTCAGGCCAGGGGCACATAAATGCGGGCCTTGCCCGGATTGCAGAGCAGACCGGCCTTCCGCTTGTTGCCACCAACGATGCACACTACCTGAGCAAAGAGGATGCCGATATGCAGGATGTGCTTCTGTGCATCCAGACAGGCAAGACTCTGGATGACCCCGACCGTATGCGCTTTGAAACACAGGAGTTCTATCTGAAAAGCGAGGAGGAAATGGCAGCGCTGTTTCCAAACTATCCGGACGCGCTGGAAAATACAGCAAAAATAGCGGATGCGTGCAATCTTGAGATTGTGTTTGGCAACTACCATCTTCCCTCCTATAAGCTGCCCGAAGGATGGTCCGACAGCGACGTGTATTTTCAGGATCAGTGCACCGCGGGCTTTGCCCGCCGCTATCCGAATGCGCCGGACGCCTATCGGCAGCGCATGGAATACGAGATGCAGATGATCCGTCAGATGGGGTACGTAGATTATTTTCTGATTGTGGCCGATTTTGTCAACTATGCCCGCAGTGTCGACATTCCGGTGGGACCGGGGCGCGGTTCCGGCGCAGGCTGTATGGTAGCCTACTGCATGCAGATCACAAACATCGATCCCATGAAATACGACCTGCTTTTTGAGCGGTTTTTAAATCCGGAGCGTGTGAGCATGCCGGATATCGACATGGATTTTTGCCAGGCACGCCGCGGAGAAGTGATTGACTATGTTATGGACAAATACGGTGCAGATCATGTAGCACAGATTGTTACCTTCGGTACAATGGCGGCCAGAGCGGCAATACGGGACGTGGGCCGGGTCATGAATCTTTCCTATGCCGAGACCGATTCCGTTGCCAAGCTGGTGCCGAGTACCCTGAACATCACGCTTGATGAAGCTTTGCGCCAGCAGTCGAAGCTGAGAGAGCAATACGAAAACGACGAAAAGATACACAGACTTATCGACACTGCACGAAAAATCGAAGGCATGCCTCGCAACACATCAACACATGCGGCCGGCGTAGTTATCACGGCCAGGCCCGTATATGACTATGTTCCGCTTGCCAAAAACGACGAGACCGTTGTAACACAGTTCACTATGGGCACCCTCGAAGAGCTTGGTCTGCTGAAGATGGATTTCCTGGGACTTCGAAATCTGACGATTATCGATGCGGCACAGAAGGAAATCCGGAAAAAAGAACCCGGCTTCAACATCGAGACTATTGCCGAGGACGATGCGCCCACCTACCGGATGCTTACCGAAGGAAAAACTGCAGGAGTATTTCAGCTCGAGTCTGCCGGTATTACGGCAGTCTGCACGGGCATTCGCCCCGGCAGCATCGAAGACCTTACGGCTATCGTGGCTCTGTATCGCCCCGGTCCCATGGATTCCATTCCGCGTTTCACGGCAGCCAAGCACAATCCGGACGGGATTGTATATCGTCACGAGCTGCTGCGCCCGATTCTTGAGGTTACCTACGGCTGCCTGGTATATCAGGAACAGGTCATTCAGGTGTTTCGCTCTCTGGGCGGATATACTATGGGACAGGCTGATAATATTCGCCGTGCCATGAGCAAGAAAAAACAGGCTGTGATTGACGCCGAGCGAAAGAGCTTTGTCTACGGAGATCCGAGCCGCGGTATTTGCGGTGCGATTGCAAATGGAGTAGATGAGGAAACGGCACAGGCAATCTATGACGAAATCAATGATTTCGCCAACTATGCCTTTAACAAATCCCACGCGGTAGCCTATGCCCGACTGACCTACGAAACAGCCTATCTCAAATGCCATTGGCCAAGAGAGTATATGGCGGCACTGATGACCTCGGTGCTGGACAATGCGGTAAAGCTGTCCGGGTATATCTCAGCCTGCAAGGATATGGACATTGCCTTGCTTGCCCCGGATATCAACGAGTCCGATGCCGGTTTTACCGTGGCACCCGGAGGAATTCGCTTCGGGCTGGGTGCGGTGAAAAACGTAGGCAGGGGACTGATTGAACGTCTGACACAGAAGCGTCAGGAGGAGGGCCCCTATCGCAGTCTGGAGGATTTCTGCGACCGGGCTGTCGGCACCGAGCTGAATCGACGAATGGTCGAGAATCTGATCAAATGCGGAGCCATGGACTCTTTTGGACTGCATCGAAGTCAGCTTCTGGCCATCTATGAGGACGTGATGGATTCGGTGGCTGCCAGACACAGGCAGAATGTCGAAGGTCAGCTGTCTCTGCTGGAGATGCTTGATAACGGTCCAAAGAGTACAATGACAATTCAACCGCCGGATCTTCCGGAATACGACCATGCACGGCTGCTGGAAATGGAGAAACAGTCTACGGGGATGTATCTTTCGGGTCATCCGATAGACGCGCAGCGTGAGAGCATTCGCCGGGCCGGCGCGGTATCGATTGCACAGCTGCTTGCTGATTGCGACGATGCAGGCACCTATACCGATGGACAGCCTCTTATGCTGGCAGGCATCATCACTGCTATCAGGATGAAGAACACAAGAAACGGATCGATGATGGCGTATGTGACAATCGAGGACGATACCGGAACGATTGAGGTGATCTGCTTCAGTCGTGTGCTGGCTGAGTTTGGCGCATTGATTCAAGAGGGCAGAATTGTAGTAATTTCCGGCAAGCTGTCTCTGCGGGAAGATAAGGATCCAAACCTGATTGCCGATACCGTCCGGCTTGCGGACGATGCGCTGCCAAAACAGCCGAAATGTCTGTGGCTGCAGGTGCCCACACAGGACGATCCGGTGGTCAGCCAGATCAAAACGCTGCTGTTCCTGTTTCCGGGAACGGTACCGGTTCGACTGTATTTCCGGGACACCCGCCAGAGAGCAGGCGCCTCGTGCAGCGCGGCGGAGGAGCTGCTTGCGGCACTTCGGCAGCGGCTTGGCCAACAGAACGTGGTGCTGCAATAGGCCTGGGGTGTGCGGGCAGCCATGGTTGCCTTTCCGGCGTGTGCATGCTATAATACATCGTTGGTTTTGATTTTGTGTTTATCCGGAAGGAGGCGGGTCTGTGCGGTGTGCTGTGGCAATGATACTGGTTCTGACTGTGCTGTTTGCGCTGACCGGCTGCAGCTTCAAGTCCGGGGATCTGCTCTATTCTCTGCCTGAGGCTCCCGAGGAATATTACAACCTCCAAACGGCTCTTGATCAGGTCCTGAACACGGGTGCAGAGTATGCGGCTCCCGTAAATGGCTCAAACCGACAGCCCACACAATCAGTCGACCTTGACTCCGATGGAGAAAATGAAGTTGTCGCCTTTTTCAGGCGGGAAGACAACGCCCAGCTTGAGATGTATATCTTTGATGAGCAGGGCCGCAGTTTTACGGCGGCTGCCGTGATTGAGGGCTCCGGGACGGCAGTTGACAGTGTTGAATATGTGCAGCTGGATGATCAGCCCGGGCTGGAGATCATTGTTGGCTGGCAGGTCAGCGAGTCGGCACAGTATATGTGCGTATACAGCCTGCGTGACTGGCGGCCTACCGAAATGATGAGCGCCAGCTATTCCGAATATTGCACCGTAGAGCTCGACAAGAGCGGGCTGCGGCAGATTTTCCTTATTAAATTCGACACGGCGCTTCGAACCGGCACGGCACAGCTGTATGCCTACGACGGCGCTCAGCTCGAAAAGAAAAACGATGCTCCTCTGTCCACCGGAGTCGATGCGCTGAAGCGTATCATTACCGGATACATCGAAGAAGGAACTCCAGCGGTTTTTGTTTCGGGAACCTATGGCGACTCCGGCATTATAACCGACGTATTTACCCTGCGCGGAGATGATTTCGTCAACATCTGCATGGAAGACGGAACGGGCGTGTCCAGTCAGACCGTACGCAACTACTATGTCTATGCTGCCGACATCGATGACGACCAGATCATAGAGCTGCCGCAGGCGCGGGAGCTTCCGGCCTGGCCGGCCGACAGCACGGATGTCTTCTGCCTGATCGACTGGCAGGGACTGCGGCTGAATGGCACTATGCACCGCAAGCTCACAACCTTTCACAACTATGCTGCCGGATGGTATCTCCAGATTCCCGAAGAATATTGCGATGCGATCACGGTATATCGGCAGCCGTCGGATTCCGGACTTTGGACATATGTGTTTGCTGCCTGGGACGAACAGACACATACAGCCGAGCCTCTGTTTGAAATTCAGGCTTTCGGCGGAGACGACCGCCGCCTGATGAGCAGGCAGACCGACCTGATTCAACTCGGTGAAATTTCAGACGTGCTGTATATGGCACGTCTGGTAGACACAGGTATTTCAGCCGATACGCTGACACAGAACTTCAAAGCGATCCGAACCGATTGGAACAGCGGCGAGATGTAAAATACACCGTCCGTGGCTGCTGCCTGTATAGGCTGCACCAACCGGGAACGGCATGTGGCGTTTCCTTATGAATCAAACACGGAGGTACCTATGAAAAAAGTACTGATCCTTGAAGACGAACAGAGCATACGCAGCTTTGTGGTGGTAAACCTCAAGCGCGCGGGGTATGATGCCATTGAGGCTGCCTCCGGAGAAGAGGCACTGGAAAAGATCCGGCAGAATCCGGATATCGGCGTTTCCATACTGGATGTAATGCTGCCCGGGATCGATGGCTTTGAGGTTTGCCAGACAATTCGGGCCACGGATAAGCAGATGGGCATTATCATGCTTACAGCCAAAACCCAGGAGATGGACAAGGTTACGGGCCTGATGAACGGAGCAGACGACTATGTAACCAAACCGTTTTCTCCGGCAGAGCTCACGGCCAGAATCGACGCACTCTTTCGCAGGATGGGCAGTGACAGCGACACACCGGCTTTTCAGTCAAAGCAGGGCCCGTTTTATCTCAATCTGCAGACACGCAGTCTTGAAAAAAACGGCGAACGCATACGGCTCACACAGGTTGAGTTTTCCATCATGAAGCTGATGATGTCTAACCCGGGCCGGGCCATGAGCCGCGAGGACATTCTTGCAGAGGTCTGGGGCAAGGATTTTGAAGGAGATCTGAAGGTCGTAGACGTAAATATCCGCCGTCTTCGCCTGAAAATCGAAGATGATTCCAGCAAGCCCAGTTATCTTACCACAGTATGGGGCTTTGGCTATAAATGGAGTGTGTAGCAACACGATGACAAAGGCATTTGCCCGACTGAGTGCCCAAATCGGGGAGCTCTGGTCCAAACGGCCTCGCCCGAAAAGGGCAACCGGCATCAAACGGCGCTGGATTTTAAACAATCTCAGTGTGCTGTTGCTGTCGATTCTGCTGTTTTTGTGTGCATTTGTGGCAGCTCTGCTTGGATACTATTATTCAAGCATTCAGTCCGGCCTTACGGCAAAGGCAAAGGCAACGTCCGATTTTTTCGAACACTATATCAGCCTGAGCTACAACGACTATTACCGTTCTGTATACCAATACGCACAAAGCTTTGAGGACAAGGATAAGCTGGAGATGCAGTTTGTCAACAAAAGCGGAAGCATCGTGGTTTCTTCCTTTGGACTCACTGCCGGCATGAAGCCTGACACGCGAGATATCGCCGATGCACTCAACGGAAAGAAAATAAGCATCTTTATCGGCCGCGATCCCGGCACGTCAGAGAGAATTATCGCTGTGAGCAGTCCCATTGTCTATTCAAACGGAGAGATCATCGGCCTGTTGCGGTTTGTTTCAAGCCTGAAAATCGTAGATCGGCAGATTTTGCTCGGCACGCTCATAGCGCTGGCACTTGGGCTGATCATCCTGGTGGTCGTGTGCTACAACAGCCGGTATTTTCTGCGCTCGATTGTTGAACCTGTGCGTGAAATCACTGCTACCGCAAGACGAATTGCAGGAGGCAGCTACGGCATACAAATCCAGAAAAAGTTCGACGATGAAATCGGCGAGCTGGCTGACACCATCAACGAGATGTCCATCCAGATCGGGCAGGCCGAAAAGGTGCAGACCGAGTTTATTTCCTCGGTTTCACATGAGCTGCGAACGCCGCTAACGGCTATTGCCGGCTGGGGCGAAACCATTCTGACCGGCAATGCGCTCGACGATGAAACACGCCGCGGCATCCGCACCATTCTCGGCGAGGCCAACCGACTGACCAAGCTGGTGGAAGAGCTGCTGGAATTCACTCGTATGCAGGACGGGCGATTTAAGATTCGCGTGCAGCCGACAGACATTCGGGCAGTATTTGAAGAAACCGTTTTTGTATACGGAAGCCGTCTGCGGCAGGAGGGCATAGCGCTGGAATACCTCGAAAACGACGACGACGTTCCTGAAATCATGTGCGATCCGGAACGCATGAAACAGGTATTTTTGAATCTTCTGGACAATGCGGCAAAGCACGGCGGCGACGGGAAACGGATTGACACGTCAATCTGCGCACAGAGCGACGGTGTGGTCATACAGATCCGTGATTACGGACCGGGTATTCCGGAAGACGAACTGCCGCACGTGAAAATGAAATTCTATAAAGGCAGCTCAAAGGCCCGGGGCAGCGGGATCGGCCTGGCCGTATGCAACGAGATCGTGACCATGCACGGCGGAACGCTGGACCTGCAGAACGCCGAGGGCGCGGGCACCCTGGTTACCATTCGGCTTCCTGTGGAAGAAGCCTGAGGAGGCAAGCATGAACAACAGTAAATCCGGTGATTTTCGCACATCTATCGGCGGCCAGGCCCTGATCGAAGGGATTCTGATGCAGGGACCGGAGAAACGTGCCATCGTGATACGCAGCAAGGACGGAATAGTCAGAAAGACCGAAGAGCTGCACCTGCTCAAGGAAAAATATCCGATTCTTGGATGGCCGCTGATTCGAGGCGTGGTGAATTTCCTGACCTCCATGGTCAGCGGAATGCGCGCCCTGACCTATTCTGCCGGCTTTGTCGAAGATGAGCAGCAGGAAGAACCTTCACGCTTTGAGAATTGGCTTGAGACAAAGCTGGGCTCCGAAAAAACAGAGCAGGCTGTGATTTATCTGGCAGTGGTTCTTGGCATTGCAATGGCAATTGGCCTGTTTATTCTGCTGCCTACCCTTCTGGTAGGATTTCTGCCCGGTATCCACGATCGATACCTGCTGCGCAGTATCCTGGAGGGCATAGTAAAACTGATCATTTTTCTGACCTATTTATGGGCCTGCAGCCGAATGAAGGATATCCACCGGGTATTCTGTTATCACGGCGCGGAGCACAAGACGATCTTCTGCTACGAAAAAGGACTGGAGCTGACCGTAGAAAACGTACGTCCCATGAGCCGGTTCCATCCGCGCTGCGGCACCAGCTTTCTGCTGATTGTCGTGGTGATCAGCATTCTGGTCGGAACCACAATCCGTGCCACAAACACGCTGGCCAGAATCGGGCTTCGGCTGCTTCTGCTGCCCGTGGTGGTGGCCGTGAGCTACGAATGCCTCAAATGGGCAGGACGCCACGATAACTGGCTGTCACGGATTCTTTCCGCTCCGGGAAAGGCCCTGCAAAGGCTGACAACCAGCGAACCGGACGACAGCATGATTGAAGTCGCGATCGAAGCACTGAAGCTGGTAATTCCCGAAAAGAGGGGAAGCGACCGGTGGTAACATACATGGAGCTGTGTCTGGAGGCCCGACGGGCGCTGCTGCCCACCGAGGACGAACGCGCACAATGGACGGCACGTGAGCTGCTGGCTGCGGCCGCAGGAAAAACCGTACAGAACCTGACGGCCAACATGCGCTATTATGCGTCAGACGACATTCAAAACCGCCTGAACGACTATGTTCGAAGATATCTGCAAGGCGAGCCGTTGGCCTATATCTGCGGCACATGGGATTTTCACGGCATGACGTTGTCCGTAAGCCCGGATGTGCTTATTCCGAGAGACGACACTGAGGCAGTAGCAGAGCTTGCAATCCACAGGGTCAAGCTCATGAAACGGCCGAATCCACGGGTTCTGGATTTGTGCGCGGGCAGCGGATGCATTGGCCTGGCAATTGCAAAAGAGGTGCCGGATGCGCGGGTGACCTGCGCAGAGCTGTCTGTGGCAGCATTAAAAATTCTCAGAAAAAATATCATGGCTCAGGGCCTGACCGGGCGGGTAACCCCGCTTTGCCTTGACGCTCGTACTCCGGCAACCGGTTTCCTTGGCCTGTTTGACCTGATCGTTTCCAACCCGCCGTATGTTACCCGTGCCGACATGCAGACACTTCCGCCTGAGGTAAGGAATTATGAGCCGGCGATGGCACTCAACGGCGGTGAAGACGGATTGGATTTTTATCGAGCCATCGTAGAAAATTATGGGCCGGCGGTAAGGCCCGGAGGATGGATCTGTTTTGAATTCGGATTGGGTCAGCAGGAGGCTGTGTGCCGAATTCTGCAAAAAGGCGGTTTTGTTATCGAGCAGATAAAGGCAGACAGCGGCAACATTCTGCGTGCAGTGGCAGCAGTAAAGCCCGAGACCGAAAACGATCCGGGGCTTCCTCCGGACAATAAATCGCAGAAACTATGAAACAGGAGGTACTCCCTATGGCACAGAAGAAAACAGCATACGAAGCCCCTGCTCCGGCAGAGGACAAGAAAAAAGCGTTGGATACAGCACTGGCCCAGATCGACAAAACATATGGCAGGGGTGCAGTGATGCGTTTGGGCGACAAACCGGATATGGCCATTGAGAGTATACCCACAGGATCGCTGGCTCTGGATGCTGCACTGGGTATCGGAGGCGTACCTCGCGGAAGGATCATTGAAATCTATGGGCCGGAATCATCCGGAAAGACGACGCTGGCACTGCATATTCTGGCACAGGCTCAGAAGCTGGGCGGAGAGGTTGCCTTTATCGATGCTGAGCATGCGTTGGACCCGGGATACGCCGCAGCTCTGGGTGTAGACATTGATACCATGCTCGTTTCACAGCCGGACACCGGCGAACAGGCATTGGAAATCTGCGACGCGCTGGTGCGATCCGGCGCAGTAGACGCCATTGTGGTCGATTCCGTTGCCGCGCTCACTCCCCGTTCTGAAATCGAGGGAGATATGGGCGATTCTTTTGTGGGGCTTCAGGCCAGACTGATGTCACAGGCACTGCGAAAGCTGGCAGGCTCCATCTCAAAGACCAACTGCGTAGTGATTTTCATAAACCAGATCCGCTCAAAGATTGGCGTGGTTTACGGAAGCAGCGAAACAACCACAGGCGGCAATGCTCTCAAATTCTATGCTTCTGTTCGTATTGATATCCGCCGGATTGAAGGCATCAAGGTAGGCAGCGAAGTTGTCGGCAATCGTACCCGTGCCAAGGTCATTAAAAACAAGGTAGCTCCGCCTTTCCGCGAGGCAGTGTTTGAAATCCTCTACGGGGAGGGCATATCGCGGACAGGTGAGCTCTGTGATCTGGGTGTACAGATGGAGCTGATCCAAAAAAGCGGAAGCTGGTTCACACTGGGCGAGGAACGTTTTCAGGGCAGAGACAATCTAAAGCAATACCTGAAAGAAAATCCGGAGGCTGCTGAGAAGCTCGAGAAACAGATCCGCGAAAATCTGTATAAGCTGCAGGGCAGCCGAAAAACCAGCGCAGTGGAGGCGGTGGCAGCCAGGGGCGTAGAGGTGTCCGCAGAAGATGAAAGTTTCGACGATTAAGCAGCTGGCAAACGGCCGTGTGCAGCTGATACTCGATGACGGTCAGGCTGTTTCGATAGAACGCAGCGTTGTATCTGAATGCGGTCTTTATCCGGATGCAGAGCTCACTGAGCAGGAGCTCCAAAATGTCTTCCTTGCCAATCAGCGGGCAGCGGCACGGGCAAGAGCTGTACGAATCACTGCTTCGACAGCCATATCCGAGCGGGAGCTGCGACGCAGGCTTCGTCAGAAGGGCGAGGATGAACAAAGTGCCGACGAGGCTGTAGACTGGCTCAGAGATCTGGGCACAGTAAACGACGAAGCTCTGGCTCAGCGGCTGGTACAGCAGGCACAGGCAAAGGGATACGGAAAGGCACGCATCCGTCAGATCCTGTATCAAAAAGGAATTCCGAGGGAATATTGGCAGCAGGCCATGCAGAATCTTGAGCCGGGTGATGCCGCCATAGACCTCTATCTGCAGCGGCACCTTAACGGACAAAGCCCGGACCGAAAACAGCAGCAAAGAGTAATAGATGCCCTGCGCCGCAGAGGCTTTGGATGGGACGAAATCCACCGGGGTCTTGAACGATACGGCGCAGAATTGGAGGAAACAGAATGACCGTTGGATTTGTATCCCTGGGCTGCGCAAAAAACCAGGTCAACAGTGAGCAGATGCTGTATCTGCTTGATCAGGCAGGCTATGAAATCACCACACGGGTCGAAAATACCGATGTGGTTGTGGTGAACACCTGCGGCTTTATTGAATCTGCAAAATCCGAAGCAATCACCGAAATACTGGAGCTTGCGGCCCTGAAGGCCGAGGGTAAGATCGGCAGAATCCTTGTAACCGGCTGCCTGGCACAGCGCTATCAGGACGAGCTTTTGAAGGAGCTTCCGGAGGTGGACGGAATTGTAGGATGCGGAAGCTTCGGTGATATTGTTGCAGCGGTTGACCAGGTTCTGGACTGCAAACAGCCCCGCCTGCTTGACGACGTGAATGCACCGATCGAGGAAATCGGACGTGTTTTGACCACTGCCGATTATTGGGCCTATCTCAAAATTGCAGAGGGTTGCGACAACCGTTGCGCCTTCTGTGTAATTCCGTCGATTCGCGGCAGATACCGCAGTCGAAGGCTGGAGGACGTGGTCGAGGAGGCGGAGCTCCTGGCACAGGAGGGTGTAAAGGAGCTTATCATAGTTGCACAGGACACAAGCCGCTACGGAATGGACCTTTACGGCGAGCACAAACTGCCCGAACTGCTCAACCGCCTTTGTCAGATCGAGGGTCTATGCTGGATTCGGGTTCACTATCTTTATCCGGACCAAATTACAGACGAGCTGCTGGATGTGTTTGCAAAACAGGAAAAACTGGTCAAATACTTTGACATTCCCATTCAGCACTGCAACGACAAAATCCTCAGAGCCATGCATCGACGCGGAACCAAAGCCGAGATCGAGACTCTGCTGACCAAAATCCGAAAAACGGTTCCGGGTGCCGTGATTCGTACCAGCCTTATTGCCGGCCTGCCGGGCGAAGATGAGGCTGCCTTTGAAGAACTCTGCGCATTTCTGAGAAAGTATAAAATGGAACGTGTCGGCTGCTTTGTGTTTTCCCCAGAAGAGGGTACCGAGGCTGCGGCTATGGAATATCCGGATCAACAGACTGCAGAACGCCGTGCCGAGTATATCAACGAGCTGCAGTCCAGGATTATGGACGAGGACAACGCGGCCAGGATCGGCCATGTCTTTACCGTTCTGTGTGAAGGATATGACCGTTATGCTGAGGTCCATTTTGGCCGGACCTATGCCGACTCTCCGGAAATTGACGGAAAGGTATTCTTTACCGCAGTCGATCGAATTCCGGCAGGCACCTTTGTACAGGTGCGCATCCATGATGTGATCGACGGTGACCTGATGGGTGCCGTGGTTGAGGAGGCATAGTCGGATGACAACAGCCAGCAAGCTGACTCTTGTGCGCGTTGCACTTATCCCGGTGTTTATGGTGCTGATGCTGCTCAGACTGGATATTCCTGCACTTCTCGTGTTTATTCTGGCCAGCGCAACCGACTTTGTGGATGGATACATAGCACGCCATTATAACCAGGTCAGCGATTTCGGCAAGTTTCTGGATCCTCTGGCAGACAAGCTGCTGGTGCTTTCAGCCATGTGCATCTTTACCCAATGGGGCAGGTTCCCAGCATGGGCGTTGATGATCGTTCTGATGCGGGAGTTTGCGGTTACGGGACTGCGCCTGGCGGCAGTGGAAAATGGTCGGGTGATTGCCGCAGCCTGGTCAGGAAAAATCAAAACCGCCTGTACGATGATCGGACTGTGCGTAATGATTGTGTTTTCGGTTCCGACACTCGACTGTCTGATTATGGTGCTGATTGTGATTACCACGCTCTATTCCGGCTGTGAATATTTTATCAAGAACTACGATGCCCTGGGCCTGAGCAAGTCCTGAGCAGAAAGGGAGCATTTTGATGAAGCTGTACAACTCTCTGACACGAACTCGTGATGAATTCGTCCCCAACGTACCGGGTCAGGTAAAAATGTATACCTGCGGCCCTACAGTGTATCACTTTGCCCATATCGGCAATCTGCGCACCTACATCATGGAGGATGTGCTCGAAAAATATCTTCGCTACAGCGGTTATCGGGTCGATCGCGTGATGAATATCACGGATGTCGGACATCTGACATCTGATGCAGATACCGGTGAGGACAAAATGCTCAAGGGCGCAAGACGCGAAAAGAAAACCGTGATGGAAATTGCGCAGTTCTATACCGATGCCTTTTTTGAAGACTGCAAAAAGCTCAACATCCGCCGTCCGGATATTGTTCAGCCCGCCACGGGATGCATCCGGGAATACATTCACATGATCCGCACACTGCTGGACAAGGGATATGCCTATCAGGCAGGTGGAAACATCTATTTCGACACAACGAAACTGGAAAAGTATCACGTATTCAATGATCACGACGCCGAGGATCTGGCTGTTGGTGTGCGCGAAGGCGTAGATGCCGACAGCAGCAAACGCAGCCAGGCGGATTTTGTGCTCTGGTTTACCAAATCAAAGTTTGCCGATCAGGAACTCAAATGGGAAAGTCCGTGGGGACTTGGCTATCCGGGCTGGCACATCGAATGCTCCGGAATCAGCCTGAAGTATCTTGGCGAATATCTGGATATCCATTGCGGCGGCATCGACAATGCCTTTCCGCACCACACCAACGAAATTGCCCAGTCGGAATCCTATCTGGGCCATAAATGGTGTAATTGGTGGTTCCATGTGCTCCACCTGAATACCTCCGGCGGAAAGATGAGCAAGTCCTCCGGTGAATTCCTGACGGTTTCGCTGCTGCAGCAGAAGGGATACAATCCGCTAGCCTATCGTTTATTCTGCCTGCAGTCACACTATCGCAAAATTCTGGTCTTTAGCTGGGAAAATCTGGACAATGCAGCTGCGGCCTACAGCCGACTCCTCGCGAAAATTGCGGGGCTCTGTGATGAAACGGGTGAGGTGGATGAGCAGATCCTGGCTCAGCTGCGGAAGAGATTTACAGACGCACTCGACAACGACCTGAATACGTCTCTGGCGGTGACTGCCGTATATGATGCACTGAAGGCGGATGCCAACGATGCCACCAGGCTGGCAGCTATTGCGGAATTTGACACGGTCCTCGGCCTGGATCTGCTTTCCGGGGCAGCCGCACTTCGCGCCGCACGGCAGGCAGAAAAAGAGGCTGCGGACAGCAGAGATTTTATCGTAGTAGCAGAAGACGGAAACGAGGATCCGGATGTAACCGAGCAGATTCTGGCTCGCCAACAGGCAAAAAAAAGCAAAAACTATGCCGAGGCTGACCGCATTCGCAGTGAGCTGGCAGCCCGGGGAATCACGCTGAAAGACAGCGCGAATGGCGTGCGCTGGAGTCGCACATGAAGAAAAGAAAAAATAACCCGGCGGAGGATGCTTCCTCCGCCGGAGACTTACAAAACGATTTTTCAAAGGGAAGTGTAGGCCGGGCAATCTTCCGCATGGCCGTGCCAATTACGCTGGCGCAGCTGGTTAATGTTGCATATAATCTGGTGGATCGGATGTATATCGGCCGAATTCCGCAAGCGGGGGCACTGGCACTCACCGGACTAGGACTTTGTCTGCCCGTAATCAGCCTGATTACGGCTTTTTCAAGACTGTGCGGCTCCGGCGGAGCTCCGCTGTGCTCCATCGAACGGGGCCGACACGATACGCAAAAGGCAGAACAGATCATGGGCAATGCTTTTTCACTGCTGGTTCTGTTCGGTGTACTGCTTACGGTGCTCGGAGAGCTGTTTTTGCAGCCGGTTCTCTATGCCTTCGGTGCCAGTGAGGAAACCTATCCCTACGCCCGGAATTATGCCTGGATCTATCTTCTGGGTACGATACCGGTTCTGATTTGTCTGGGGATGAACAGCTTTATCAACGCACAGGGATTTTCAAAGGTGGGCATGCTCACCGTGGTCCTTGGCGCAGTGGTGAATATCCTTTTAGACCCGCTTTTGATTTTTGTTCTGCACATGGGAGTAAAGGGTGCAGCCGTTGCTACGGTTATCGCGCAGGTCTGTTCCGCAGCCTGGGTACTTGCCTTTCTCACAGGCAGACACTGCATATTAAGGCTGCGGCTCAAAAATCTGATTCTGCACAGGGATATTGTCAGCAGGATCCTGAGCCTGGGTCTTGCCAGTTTTGTCTTTTCCGTGACCAACTCGGTAGTAGCTGTGGTGGCAAACCGCATGCTGCTCAGCTGGGGCGGAGATGTATATGTAGGCGTGATGACGGTTGTCAACTCCATCCGCGAGATAATCATGCTGCCCAGCTCAGGCATTACAAGCGGCGCAGAACCGATTCTGGGCTACAACTACGGTGCAGGCTGTTATCGGCGTGTGCGTAGAGCTGTTTCTGTAATGTGCCTGAGCAGCATGGTTTACAACGTGCTCGTCTGGCTTGCGGTGATGCTTTTCCCCGATGCCATGATTCGGATTTTTACCGATGAGACAGCCATTTTAAATGCAGGAATACCGGCCGTACGCACGTTTTATCTATGCTATTTCATCATGACGCTGCAGCTTGGCGGTCAGTCTGTTTTTGTTTCACTGGGCAAATCCAGGCAGGCTGTGTTTTTCTCGCTGCTGCGCAAGGTGATTATCAGCACACCTCTGATGCTGCTGCTGCCCGGCATGTGGCTTGGTGTAATGGGTGTATTCTGGGCTGAGCCCGTTGCAGAGGTTCTGGGCGGAACAGCCTGTTTTATTACAATGATCTGCACTGTCTGGCGTCCGTTGAAGAAAATGGAGGAACAAGCTTGAAGCTGATGATACTCGATGGAAACAGCATCGTGAACCGTGCCTTTTACGGCGTTCGTGAGCTGTCTACACGTTCGGGGCTGCACACCAATGCAGTGTATGGCTTTTTAAACATTCTGAATCGACTGCAGAACGAAGACAGGCCGGACGCACTCTGTGTGGCCTTTGACCTGCCGGAACCTACCTTTCGCCATGCGTCCTATGCCGACTATAAGGCCGGCAGAAAGCCGATGCCCGATGAGCTGGCCGAGCAGCTGCCCTGGCTCAAAAAAGTTTTATCTGCCCTGCGTATCCCGTCCTATTCATGCGCCGGCTGGGAGGCAGACGATATTCTGGGGACAGCAGCCAGGATCTGTGCGGAATCTGGCTGGAGTTGCCGTATTGTTACCGGAGACCGAGACAGCCTGCAGCTGATCAGCGAAACGACCACAGTACGGCTGGTAACCACAAGGCAGGGACTCAGCACTTCGAGCGTTTATGATTCTGCGGCCTTTCAGGCGGAATACGGCTTTGCACCGTCCGCTCTTGTGGACTTCAAGGCTCTGATGGGCGATGACTCCGACAACATCCCGGGAGTACAGGGAATCGGAAAAAAGACAGCAGCGGAGCTGCTTGTGCGCTTTGGTTCTCTGGATGGCGTTTATGCAAATCTGGACGACCCTGCGCTGAAGAAATCTGTTCGCAGCAGGCTCGAGGCCGGAAAAGACAGCGCGTATATGTCCTATACACTGGCTGCAATCCGCACCGATGTACCGATAGACTTTAACCCACAGAACAACGTTTGCCAAAGCCCGGACCGGACGGCTCTGCGGGAGCTGTTTCGTGGGATGGAATTCAATCGCCTGATGGATCGCTATGCCCTCAACGAGCCAGACGAGCCGATATCCCGGGAAGGCCCGCACAGCACACAAATATTGCAATCAATTGAAACGGGCGCGCAGGCTGCACAGCAGATTGCCAGATACAGAGAACTGCCCGAGCCTGTGGCCTGTCTGCCCCTGCCGGACCTAACCGCTGTGGTTGTAACCTATACCTACATGGGCGAGAGCTGTGCAGACTTCTACAGCCGTGATACTCTTGGCCTTCCGGACTATGAAGAAGCGCTTCGGGGAATTTTTGGCGCAGGAGTCAGAAAGCTGACAACAGACAGCAAAACGTTGATTCACATGCTCCTGGACAGGGACCTGCCGGCAGAGGATATTTGCTGGGATGTCGCCCTGGCAGGCTATTTGCTGGATCCTGCGGCGGGAGATTACTCCCTGCAGACGCTGGCCGGTACCTATCTGCATACGCGTCTTGCGTCGGCCGAGGTCTATGAAGAGACCACATTGGAGAGCTCCGAGGCCAGGCAGGCTTTTGCAGAGGCATGTGCGGCAATTTCCGGGCTGTATCGTATTTTGCCCGACAGACTGGCACAGGAAGGAATGCAGCGACTGTATGACGAAATTGAGCTGCCCCTGTGTCCCGTTCTGGCCAAAATGGAACTGCGGGGTGTGGCGGCAGACCGCAATGCACTGCAGCGGTTTGGGGATCTTCTGCAGAAGCAGGCGGGTGAGCTTGAGCAGACAATTTATCTTCTGGCAGGCGAGAGCTTTAATATCAACTCTCCAAAGCAGCTCGGAACTGTTTTGTTTGAGCATCTTGGCCTTCCGGCTGCAAAAAAAACAAAGACCGGCTGGAGCACCGGCGCCGACGTGCTCGAAAAGCTGCGCGGCAGATACCCGATCGCAGATGCAGTTCTGCGCTATCGAATGCTGACCAAGCTTAAGAGCACATATGCCGATGGACTGGCCGGAGCGATTGCCGCAGACGGACGCATCCACACAACGTTTCAAAACATGGTTACGGCAACGGGCCGCCTGTCTTCAACAGAGCCGAACCTGCAGAATATCCCGGTTCGAACCGAGCTGGGCGGCGAATTCCGCAAAATGTTTGTTCCCCGCCCCGGCTGGGTGCTGGTGGATGCGGATTACAGTCAGATTGAGCTGCGCGTTCTGGCCTGCGTTGCAAACGATCCGGCAATGCAGCAGGCTTTTTTATCCGGAGAGGATTTTCACAGTCATACGGCAAGTCAGGTGTTTCATGTGCCGCTTGGCCAGGTAACTCCTGAGCTGCGCCGTCGGGCCAAGGCCGTAAATTTCGGCATTGTCTATGGTATTTCGCAGTTTTCGCTGGCACAGGATCTGGGTGTATCCGTACATGAGGCGGCGGATTATATACAGAGTTATCTGGACCGCTTTGCAGGCGTAAGGGACTATATGCAGCAGGTTGTACTGCAGGGGCGGGAGCAGGGCTATGTGTCTACGCTTTTTGGTCGACGCCGAAGGATTCGGGATCTGACAAGTTCCAACCACAACCTGCGCAGCGCAGCGGAGCGTATGGCATTGAATACACCCATTCAGGGCACAGCTGCAGACATCATCAAGCTGGCCATGCTCCGGGTAGACAGCGGGTTGACCGAGGCGGGCCTTCGGGGTAGGCTGATATTACAGATTCACGACGAACTGATCGTAGAATGTCCTTGTGAAGAAGCCAAACAGGTGGCAGCACTGCTGACAGATCAAATGCAGAAGGCAGCAGAGCTTGCGGTCCCCCTTAAAGCCGATGCAGGCTGGGGAGAAAGCTGGGCAGAGGCAAAGAAATGAACACTGCAGACATCATCATAAAACAGGCAAATCCGGAGCATGCTCCGCAGCTGGCCGAGCTCGAGCAGATCTGCTTCTCGGATCCATGGAGTGAGTCGTCGCTGCACTATGCCCTTTCAGACAGTCTGTGTCTGTGGTTGATGGCTGTTGACGACAGCGGTACAATTTTCGGGTATGCGGGCAGCCAGCTGATTATCGACGAGGCCAGCATCATGAACGTGGCGGTTGCACCGCAGGCCAGACAACAGGGAATCGGAACAATGGTTCTGACGGAACTGCTGCATGCACTGGCAAAACGGGGTGCTGAGTCCGTCACGCTGGAGGTACGAAGGACCAACACACCGGCGAAGGCATTATATTCGACGCTGGGCTTTGTACAGGTAGGCTGCCGTCCAAACTATTACGACAACCCCCGGGAGGATGCCCTGATTCTGGGCCGTTCCCTGAGAGAGGAGACAATATGAATATTCTGGCGATAGAATCCTCCTGTGACGAAACGGCGGTTGCTGTTGTAAAAGACGGCAGGCAGGTGCTCAGCGACTGTGTTGCCTCTCAGATCGAGATGCACAGAATCTATGGCGGCGTGGTGCCCGAAATCGCGTCACGCAGGCATATCGAGGCAATCTATCCATTGGCAGACAGGGCCCTGCAGGAGGCAGGAGTGGCCCGTTCACAGCTGGATGCTGTGGCAGTAACCTGCGCGCCCGGACTCATCGGCGCACTGCTTGTCGGGGTCAATTTTGCAAAGGGAGCGGCAATGGCATTGGGACTGCCATTGATACCGGTGCACCACATTCGTGGTCATATTGCGGCAAATTATCTGGCCTGTCAGGATCTCCGGCCGCCATTTTTGTGTCTCGTAGTTTCGGGAGGACATACCCTGATTGTAAACGTACAGAGCTATACACATATGCAGATTCTGGGTACAACGCGGGACGACGCAGCCGGAGAATGCTTTGACAAGGTTGCCCGTGTGATGGGTATGCCGTATCCGGGCGGTGCTGAGCTTGACCGCATGGCCCGCACGGGAGATGAGACACAATATCAGCTGCCGCGGGCTCAGGTACACGGAAGCCCGCTCGATATGTCCTTTTCCGGCCTGAAAACAGCTGTTTTGAATCTCTTGCACAATGCCGGGCAAAAGGGAGAGCATGTGAACATTCCGGATGTATGCGCAGCCTTTTGCGCAGCGGTGAGTGATACGCTGGTTTCACGGGTAGAGCTCGCATTGCAGCAGACCGGGTACAAAACGCTTGCAGCAGCCGGAGGAGTGGCAGCCAATTCTCGTATCCGTGCGGATCTGCAGGCACTGACACAGCGCATGAATGTGCGGTTCTACGCGCCGCCACTCAGTCTGTGCGGAGACAACGGGGCCATGATAGGCGCACAGGCCTATTATGAGTTTTTAGACGGTCACACGGCCGGGCAGGATCTGAATGCATGGGCCACCATGCCCTGCGATTACCTGACATTTTTGCAGGATTAAAGAAAGATAACTGCATAAAAAAACGGAAAAAAACCGCGTTTTTCTGGAAACTGCTAGCAGCTTATGCAGGAGCATTCAGCCTTTGTGTCGACCGAAATGCGAAGATGACAGCAGTTCAAAACTGTTCAAAACCTGTGATGATGAACAAAAAATGAAGTTATACACAGGTTTTTAGAGAATAGACTGTTGAAAACCCTGTTGAAAATGTGCATAACCCAAAGCAGTCGGTGGATGCATGCAATGGATGGAATAATCGTTAGACAGGTAATCGGTTTGATGCAGGGAGTAATTCAGACCGTGTACACCAAAAACTTCCTCTTGACAGCCCGCTGCGAACATGCTAAAATTTCCACCGTTGTAGATGCATTCGCTACTGTAGCTCAGCCGGTAGAGCAGCTGATTCGTAATCAGCAGGTCGGGAGTTCGAGTCTCCCCAGTAGCTTTTCATTTACCATTTGCTTTGTTGCGTGGGCAGCAGAGGCATCTGTATCGTTCTTGCCATATAAAGCAGAAAATGTCGGGGATTCCGGCCTTCAGGTGCGGCGTGATTTCGGTCACGTCGTTTTTGTTATGCAAAATGAAAAAGACCGCCTGCATTTTCAGCAGACGGTCTGTCTTATAATTGAGACGGATTATTTCTCATAGTGTTTTTTGACCAGCAGATAAACCGGAAGACCGACCAGGGTGATAACGATGCTGCAAAGGCTCATGATGGTTGCACGTGTGCCGGACATAAACAGCTGGCTGACGATGACGTATATGCCGCTGAGGATGGCCAGCGCGGGAACAACAGGATACAGCGGGACCTTATAGCTGCGTTCGAGGTTGGGCTGTGTGCGGCGGAGTTTGATAACGCAGGCAAAGGTCAGTGTGTAGAATACCCAGCAGGAGAATACGCCAAGATCGGTGAGAAGATCAAACTGTCCGCTCAGGGAATACAGGCAGGCCAGGAAGCCGACCAGAATAATGGAGTTGCCGGGCACGGAATTTCCATTGAGACGGGAAAGCCAGCCGCTGCAGGGCAGTGTCTTTTCTTCGGCAAGCTCATAGGCTACACGGGAGCCGGAGAGAAGAAAACCGTTTCCGGCACCGATTACGGAAATAATAATGCCGACCTTGATCAGCGTGCCGCCTGCAGAGCCGAAGATTTTGGTAGCGACTGCCGCAGCCGGAGACTCGAGATTCATCAGCTCATCGGCCGGGATTACCCACAGATAGGCCAGGTTGATGATCAGATAAACGGCCATGATGATGCTTACGCCGCCAACAATGGCGCGCGGCAGATCCTTGCCCGGATTTTTCATTTCGCCGGCAATGGTACCAACATTGGTCCAGCCCTCAAAAGCAAAGAGAACAGCCAGAAGTGTAGAGCCCAGAACACCACCGATGCTCTTGCCCTCGCCAACCATAGGAGTAAGGATAGCGTGGCCGCCCTCACCCAGAATAAAGCCGAATACCATCAGAAGAAGAAGGGGTATAAGCTTGCAGATTGTAGAAATAATCTGCATGCCGCCAGCGGTTTTTGAGCCAAGCAGATTGAGCACCACCATCAGTATAATTACCGCAATGCCTATGGGTGTAGCAAACTGTGCGCCGACGTATTCGCTCAGTTCAGAGCCGACCTTAACGCCGTAGCCGGCCAGAAAGGCCGGGTAAAAGATAACTACCTGCATCCAGCCCGCCAGAAAACCCAGTTTTTTGCTGAAGACATCACCAAGGTAGGCGACCATGCCGCCTGTTTTCGGAATGAGCACAGCCACCTCTGCAAAGGTCAGGGCGGCAAAGATACTGATCAGACCGCCGACAATCCAGGCCAGAATGCCCATGCCGGGTGCGCCGCCTGTGGTCTGATAGATCGCGTAGGGTTTGAAGAATACGCCGGCGCCGATTACACAGCCAACCACAAGGGAGGTTGCAGTCATAACACCGAGGTTTTTCTTCATTTGCCGGTTGTTTCCCATAAGATCGTCCCTTTCTTTTTGGGCATACCGCAAGAGGTGCGCACAGGGAAAACCACAGATGTGCCGGTGCGGCGCTGCCTTTGATTTGCGGATATAAACAAAGGCACAGGAGCATGCATGCCCTTGTGCCCTCTGTTACAAACCTGAAAGTTTTGCTTCTTCGGTGGTCGGCGGAGGCCGACACTCTCCAGAGTCTCGTCTGCAGGCGGTACAGTTACCTGAAAGATTCTCCCAGCCGCGGCAAGGCCGGGATTGCTTCGTCGGTTTTCCGGGAAAGCCGAAAATCTCCCTCCTGCGTCATCCGACACTATAAAATTTGTATGAATTGTAACGGATTTTCAAACGACTGTCAAGATTAAGCATTCGCTAAGAATTCAAAATACAGTTAAAAAAATCCTTGCAGCGGGCCAGAATCTCACGAGCCTCACGAAAACACTGACCGGTATAGCTTCTGGGATCCGATGCTACGCCATAAGCATTCATACCAAGCTGACGGGCAATATAAAGTGCCCGGTAAAGGTGATATTTCTGCGTGACAATCACAATCGTATCGGCACCGAATTCGGTCCTGGCACGCAAAATGCTCTGGTAGGTGTTGTCACCCAGACGATCGAGCAGGATATCATCTGACGGGATTTCGTGGGACAGAGCATAATCCGCCATTACGCCGGGCTCGTCATAATCTGATCCGCTTGTACCGCCGCTCATCAGCAGGGGAGCGGACAGCCCGGATCGGTAGAGCGCAATGGCTTCGTCGAGTCGATCCTGCAGCATGGGGCAGGGCGTGTTGTCTGCCCAGATGGCGGCACCCAGAACCAGAATGCAGTCTGCCTGAAGACCGGCTGCCTCCTGACGGGTTATTATGCGGTCTTTAACGCTGCACTGAACCAGACAGCTGATTGCCAGGGTACAGCAGCCAAGAATCAGGCAAGCTGCCGCAAGCAGGGCAGTCAGCCGTCGAAGCCAATGCTGTTGTTTCATAAGAATCTCCTTCGTAGTATACCTGCCACAGGGTAAGACCCTTTGCCGGACACATCGGCGGAAGAGCCTGCGCACCGGCCAGAAGCAGTGGCACCTCATCGGCACAAAGCGTCCCGCTTCCAACGGCGAGAAGGGTACCGACCAGCAGTCGGACCATGTGATACAGAAAGCCGTTGCCGCTGAACCACAGCCTCAGCTCCCGACCCAGATCCTGAAGCTCGATAGCAGTCAGCGTACGTACGGTTGATTTTTTTGTCCTTGGATTGCCGCAAAAGGAACGAAAGTCATGGGTGCCCAACAAAAGATTTGCAGCCTGCCGCATGGCGGCCTGGTCGAGTGTACCCAGGAAGGGCGTAATAAAATGACGTTCAAAAACATTGGGTTCGTCGGTACGCCAGATACGATAAACGTAGGTTTTTCCACGGGCACTGAGCCTCGCGTGAAAACGCGGGTCGGCTTCGAGGAGAGAAAGCGCTCCGATATCCTCCGGCAGGACGGCACGAAGGCGGCGAAGCAGTTCATCCGGGCTTAGCGGAGTGTCGGCCTGAAACGAAGCAACCTGTGCCCGTGCATGCACACCGGCATCGGTTCTGCCGGAGCCGTCAACCCGGATGGCCTGGCCTGATATGTTTTTCAGCGCGGATTCAAGCCTCGCCTGAATGGTGTCGGCCGTATTGCCCTGACGTTGCCAGCCGCGATAGCGTGTGCCGTCATAGCTGCAGATCAGCTTATAATTCATATGCAATCACCCTTATGGCAGTGTCGCACAGCCATCTCCGTTCTTGCTTCAATCGAGAAACTCCTGTCGGATATGTGCTGCCAGACGCTGATAGTAATCTGCCGAAAACAGATCATCCGCGCAGCACAGATCGGTCATTTCCAAAAAGTCCACGCGCGAGGAAGGCTGCGCCAGCACGGTTTCGTAATGGTCCCAGGCGAGGTCTGTATCCGTCTGACTTTCAAGCCAGATATCCAGTGCGGCAGCAGCCGAAACCACATAGCTGACCGTATAACAGGGATAGGACGCCAAATGTTCGGATTCTACCCACCGAAGATAGCTGTCGCTGAAATAGCTGTCAGCAGATAATCCGGATGCAAGCAGGACCTGCGTTGCGATCTCGTTGGCCTTTTCCAGGGTCAGCGTTCCGGGGTTTTCATAGAGCCTGCGTTCAATTTCGTCATCCATTGCGCTGCAGACAAGACTTTCTACTGAGTATTCCAAGGCTTTTTCGCGGATTTCGTTTCCCAGCTCCGGGCAAAAGTCCGCAAGGGTGTCCATGAGCATCAGGGTGGTGCTGCTGCTTTGCGTCTCACATACATCGATAGAGCCGAAATAGGACCATTCGTAGGCATTTTCATCCTGACAGATATAGCCGTTGAGTGCATGACCCGTTTCGTGAGAAACACTGATAAGATCATACATGGAGTGCAGGGGATATAAATAAATAAATGGAAGATTTTTTGTAAAAAATTTGGACATATACCCGGCATCATAGCCGGTATCCGGCGCCAGGAAAAGTACATGACTGCTTTGAAAAACGTCAAAAGCGGTGCGAAGCTGCTCGGGCAGACGCTGATCCTGAGCCGCAAATGCATAGAAGTTTTCAATATCCCAGTTGTAATCGTCACCATAATAGTACAGCGAGGAATCATAGCTCTGCTCTGAAAGCGCAAGATAGATTTTGGTCATATGCTCTGCAATGGCCTGCCGCATTGCCTGATATTCTTCTATGGAGTAATCGCGACAATAGCTGCTTTGCCATACCAGAGAGTAATAGTTGTCATAGCCCCAGCCACGGGCCTGTATATTGCGCAGATTGATCAGATCTACAATAATCTGCCCCAGTTGGCGATTTTCGTTTTCCTCCAGCAGCGTGCCCAATTGCAGATATTCATCGTCTGTCAGACTGTTTCCGTCTTCAGAAAGGCGATTCCAGCTCCATTGTTCACCCTGAAAGTCCACTGTCAGATCATCCACGCGATAATACAGGCGGTCAAACCGGTCTTGCAGCTGTGTCTGTTGGTCTTTCGCGGCATCCTCCTGCTGCGTGGAGGCGGTATAGCCATAAAGGCTCCACAGCCGCTGGTTGCCCGCTGCGGAGATAAAGACATCGTCATAGCCGGAGGTCAGGATGTTCCCGATCAGAACGGAAATTTCGTCAAACGGATCCAGACGATCGAACTCGTTCATGGCCTCCCGCGCTTCTTCGTCGGATGGATTCATGGAAACGGTCAGATCGTACAGATTCGACAGATCGGAATATTCGTTGTATTCCTGCATGATTCGTGTATAGATCGACCACAGCTTGTCAAAGCTACCGCCGTGATCAAGAATTGCCTGCGCTTTTGCAATGTCTGCAAGAATGGCAGAGCTGTCCCAGTCCCACGCAGTCAGCTCGGACAGGTCTGTAATGTTTGTAGCGGCATTGGCTTTGAAAAGAGCGTCGTCCTGCTGCATGTCGGCCTGTTCTTCATTGCGGCCGTCGAGAAAGACCCGGAAGGGCACGGCGGAATCACTGCTGTTATCCTGCGGGTTGTCTTCCTCCCGGCCGTGAAGTATATGCGAAAGGGCACTGTTGAGATCCGACACGAACGGAATATGAATTTTAACGGCAGCACAGCCGCAAAGTGTGCAGAAAAGCAGCAGCACGGCAGAAGCAAGCGCACAGATGCGCAGTTTCATAAAAGGCTCCTTTCCACGACAGCCCCGCGCACAGGCAAGGCCGGAACGGTCAGCTTCTTGTGAGAATTTTCACCCAGCCGAATCGGTTGCAGGTAATGGCGTTTGGAATGCACTTGAGCAGCTGGTCTGCCTTCAGACAGCAAAAGGTGACAAGCGGCGGGAAATGGAAGACAAAGGCACTCAGACAGGCGGATGGAATGGTAAACAGCCACATGAAAAGGTTGTCAACCACGGCAGCGTAGTTGGTTACTCCGCCGCCCGCAATAATTCCGCCTTCTACAGGGTATTCATAGCATGAGCCGGGAATGACAATGCAAAGCACGGTCAGGAATTCAAGAGCAAGCTGCCGTGTCTGTTCACTGATGGCATACAGATCCAGGATCCGGTTGCGGAAGACAAACATCAGCGCACCCGAAAGAAGTCCGATAATCAGAAAGATGCCCTGGATGGTTTTGACATAGGGACGGATTATGTCCAGACGCCCCTCTCCGACTGTTTTTCCAATAATAACCGAGGCAGTGTTGGCACTGGACATGCCTACCACCGCAAAAATCTGAAAAACCACAGTGGCGATGGAGTTGGCAGCAATGGCCTCTGCACTGATATGACCGAGGACAGCTGTCTGCGCTGCCTGCGCTACGCCCCAGAGCAGCCCGCTTATGGCAACGGGAACGGCAACACGCAGATAGTCACCGAGATAGGTGAAATCCAGTGAAAAAAGCTCTGCCGGTTTTGTGCGCAGCTTGCGGTCGATGAGCAGCACATAAACCAGAATAATGGCAAGTTCTGCCACACGACTGACCAGGGTGGCTATGGCTGCTCCTACAATGCCAAGCTCCGGGGCTCCGAAATTGCCATAAATCAGGCAGTAGTTCAGGCAGATGTTGATGCAGATGGTGCTGATGCTCATTACGGTACCGATAAATGCCGTCTGAACGCTCTGCAGGGCATACATCAGGCTGTTTGACAGTGAAAAGATCAGGTAGGTCCAGCAGATGATCTTGAGGTAGCGGGCTGCCTCGTCAATTACGGCCTGATCGTTTGTCAGCAGGCCGAGGACCTGCTTTGGAACAAGGAGCCCCAGCAGAAAGAACACGGCACCAACGGCCATGCTGAATTTCAGGCCGAGAGAGATAATCTTTTTTATGGGACCGGTCTGACCTTTGCCCCAATACTGGCTGGCCAGGACCACTACACCCAGACCCGTGCCTGACGCAATCTGCTGCAGGGCAAACTGCAGCTGGTTGACAAGAGTTGCTCCGGAAAGAGCCAGCTCGGTATAGGTGCCCAGCATGATGTTGTCTGCCATGTTTACAGCCAGAGCAGAGAGCTGCTGCAGCGTAATGACCGCCAGCAGCGGAAAAAAACTGCGATAAAAGCCGGGGTCGCGGACAAAAAGCCCCAGAACCTTTTTCTGTCGGTCCGGAGGAAGAGAAACACAGCCCTTCATTTTTTCACCATCCGAAAATTATGATAAAAGTTGAGGCAACACCGTATAATGGGGCAAAAATTCCGGCGAAGGCCGAGACGAATTGCGAGGTATTGCCTTGAGCAGGATGCGGCACAAAATCAGCCCGCAGCATATTCTGCGTATGGGATTCGCAGCGATGTATGGAAACGGATACATCCGGGCTTTGCATGTTGGTGCCGGAGTTTCACTCATTTCTGCCTGGATTCATCTTTTTGCCCGTCGACGGGTTGACAGTTTTTCAGCAGGGCAATGCGCTGCTGATAGTCCGGCAGGATACGGTAGACTTCGCTGTAGAATTCTTTTTTGTGATTCATATGCCGCAGATGGGCCAGCTCATGCACTACCAGTGCGTCGATTGCTTCGTCCGGATAGGCCATCAGCCGCCACGAAAAGCACAAATTTCCCAGAGTATTGCAGCTGCCATAGCGTGTTCGCGCACCCGTGATGCGGATCTTTCCGGGCCGCACGCCCATTTGCTCACTGTAGTACGCAAGCTTTTCGGGCAGAATTCTGCGGGCCTTGTCGATATATGCCTGTTTTTCGGCTTCGGTAGGTTCCGGGTGGGCTTCATACCACGTACGAACCCGAGGGATTGTTTTTTCGGCCCAGTCGGCGTGCTGCACGACAAATTGCTGGATCTGATCGATCGGCATATGCTCCGGAGACCGGACCACAAGCTCAAGATCCTTTGTGATCTGCAGCTGTATGGTCTTTCGTTTTGAACGGATGATACGGTAGGTAAGTTCAGCCAAGGGACGGCCTCCTGACAGGTTTGGTATGTTTTCTATTATATTCGTCGGAGCGAATGTGTCAACGCATGACAGGTCTTTTCAAAAAACCATTGAAAGATTCATTTTTTAGACATAAAATGCCGTTATGCTGTAGGAACAACGCACCGAACACAACATCCCCGAAAAGGAGGGTTTCGTTTTGATTGAGGTTCGGCATCTAACTAAGCGCTATGGAGACCATACCGCAGTGGATGATCTGTCCATTTTCATCCCGGCCGGTCAGGTGTATGGCTTCCTGGGACCGAACGGTGCAGGGAAAACCACCACCATGAACATCATGACGGGCTGCCTCGCAGCCAGCGAGGGCCAGGTTCTCATCGACGGCCACGACATCTATAGCGAGGCAGCCACGGCAAAAAAACGAATCGGCTATCTGCCTGAACAACCGCCGCTGTATCCGGATATGACACCGGGAGAATATCTTCGGTTTGTCGGCAGGGCAAAGGGTCTGCACGGCGCACAGCTGAAGGATCGTGTCACAGCCGTAATGGAAAAAACACGCATCACCGACATGCAGAATCGGCTTATCCGCAATCTTTCAAAGGGCTATCGCCAGCGCGTTGGAATTGCGCAGGCTATCCTGGGAGACCCGGATGTAATTATTCTCGACGAGCCGATGGTCGGCCTGGATCCCGCGCAGATTATCGAAATGCGTGAGCTGATTCTTGAGCTGGGCAAAAGCCATACGGTTATTCTCAGCAGCCATATTCTTTCGGAAATCAGCATGGTATGCGACCATATCATGATTATCTCACACGGAAAGCTGGTTGCCAGCGGTACGCCAGAAGAGCTCAGCCGCCATTTCTCTGCCGAGGGCAGCCTGCAGCTGACCATAAAGGGGACAACGGAACAGGTCATCGCGGCACTGGCAGGCCTGCAGGGACTGCAGCGGCTTCAGGTCAGTCGGCCCGGCGAAGCAGCATACGACTCCGATGCAATGCAGCCGGCCGGGCAGGAACAGGGAATAGAGCAGGCAGAATCAACCGAACCCGAAAAAACGGACGATGCCGATGCCGATGACGATGAACAGAACCGGCCGCAGAGCGAGACGGATGCACCCTGCACCGTGATTGTGACTGCACAGGAGGACCTGCGTGAGGCAGTGTTTTTTGCCTGCTGTGACGCACGCCTGCCAATTCTGAGCATGGCTGTCCGGCAGAGCAGCCTCGAGGATGTGTTCCTTGAGGTTACCACCGATGTGCCGCAGTCGGAACCGGAGATGGAGGAAACCTATCTTTATGGGAATACCTTTGTAGCGGATACAGATCACCCGGACGAAAGCCAGTGGACGCAGGAGATGCTTCAGCCGCTTGAGCCTGTTCAGGTTCCCGATACACAGGAAGGAGAGGATACAGATGCTGGCAATCTACAGGCGTGAGCTCAAAGCATATTTCACCGGTTTTCTGGGCTGGCTGTTTATTGCGTTTCTGTGCGCAATCTGCGGTATTTATGTTATGGTAAACTGCCTGAAAAATCAGACTCCGAATTTTGAATACGTACTCTATTATATCAGTTATCTGTTTATTGTTGCGATTCCCATTCTGACCATGCGTTCTCTGGCAGAGGATCGCAGGCAGAAGACAGATACACTGCTGTATTCACTGCCTGTTGGAATGACCAGGGTTGTTGCGGGAAAATATCTGGCAGCGCTCACGGTGTTTGCCTGCCCGGTTGCGATTTTCTGCCTGTATCCGCCCATATTGGCTCAATACGGCACCATAAGCTATTCCAGCGCCTACTGCGGAATTTTCGGCTATTTTCTGCTGGGGGCCGCACTGATAGCCATGGGGATTTTTGCGTCGAGCATTACCGACAGTCAGGTAATTGCCGCTGTAGCCTGCTTTGCGATGGTTTTGATCAGCTATCTCATGCCAAGTCTTTCCGCTTATCTATCGTCGACGGCGGTGGCGTCGCTGTTCGCATTAGCGGCAGTGTGCATTCTTCTGGGAATGCTGATCCGCTTTATGACACACAGCACGGGCTTTTCCATGCTTGTATCGGTTGTCCTGATCATCGGTATCGGCACTGCCTACTTTTTTAATGATACATGGTTTGAGGGACTTTTTCCGAAAATCATCTCGCAGCTGTCGGTATTTGACCGTTTTGAGAGCTTTGTATACGGAACGCTGGACCTGACGGCAGCGATATTTGACCTGACAGTAATCGCCCTGTTTCTGTTTTTTGCGGCAGCGGCGATGGAGAAGCGGAGGTGGAGTGAATGAGCGAACAGAAGAAAAAAGTGCACTTTCGCGAACGGATAAAGGGGCGAACCTTCCGATCCGGTACATACACCATAGCTCTGGCTCTGGCTGCTGTGGCAGTGGCTGTGATTGTGAATGTGCTTGCAGAAAGAATTCCGAGCAGCTACACCTCCATCGACATGACGCAGCAGGAGCTGTATACTCTTTCGGACCAGACACAGAAAATTCTCGATAGTCTGGACGAGGATGTAACGGTTTATCTTATTGCGGAAACGGGCAGTGAGGATGCCTATCTGACAAAGCTGCTTGAGCAATATCAGGCAAGAAGCAGCCATATCCGGGTGGTCACCAGGGACCCGGTTCTTTATCCGGGCTTTGCGGCAGAGTATACAGACGAAGAACTCGGTGCCAATTCCGTAATTGTAGAAAGCGGCCTGCGCAGCAAGGTGGTTCCCTATGAGGAAATCTACCAATACACCTACAGCACCTACTATTATTATTCCTATGTTTCCGATGTGCAGTTCGCCGGCGAAACGGCACTGTCATCCGCCATCGACTATGTTACCGCACAGGATGTTCCAACGGTCTATTGCCTGACGGGCCATGGAGAAAGAGCGGTTGGCGATGCGTTGGCCAAGGCAATTGCAGAGGACAATATGCAGCTGCTCGATCTGAACCTGCTGTCGCAGGAGCAGGTGCCTGAGGATGCAGCCTGTATTCTGGTATATGCTCCGGAAACCGACATTTCGGAAGATGAGGCACAGATGCTCAGAGACTATCTTGAACTGGGCGGTCGTATGCTGACCGTAACGGATTATACCAACGCAGATGGACTCGTCAATCTTACACAGGTACTGGAAGCCTATGGGCTGACTGTAACCTCTGGATTGATTATTGAGGGAAACGCAGGCTATTGCTATCGCTATCGCAATTATCTGCTGCCGGAGCTGCAGAGCAGCGAGATTACTTCCGCTCTGATGGAGGGACGCTACAGCATCTTTGCACCAAATACCCATGGAGTAGGCCCAACAGAGAGCTATCGCAGCAGCATTATCATTACACCGCTGCTGGCAACCTCCGACGATGCCTATGCCAAACAGGATGCCGCAAATGCAGCTACAATGGAAAAAGAGGACAATGACAAAAACGGTCCGTTTTATGTGGCGGTATCCGCACAGGAAGAACACGATGGAGTTGAGACACGAATCGTCTGGTTCGGTTCGCCTTACCTGCTTGACGAAGAAACCGACGCAATGGTCTCGGGCGCAAACAGCGATCTGGTCCTGGCCTCTCTGGGCTGGATGGCCGGTTCGGAATCCTCAATCTCCATTCACACAAAAACTCTGACCACTCAGTATCTGACCGTGCCTGATTCCGCGGCAAGCATCTGGAGCGTATTCTTTATCGGCCTGATTCCGGCTGCATTGCTGATTACCGGCGGCGTGGTAATGGTCCGGCGGAGGAAACGCTGATGAAAGGCAGACGTGCACTTTGGATATTGCTGGCTGTATTGGCTGTTTTGATTGCACTGCTGATATGGGTAACCCGGTTCGAAAAAACTGAACAGACCGAGGAAGAAACTGCTGCATCCGTACAGGAAACGGATGAGCTGACATTGTGGACAGTTTCGGAAGAAAGCATTACGCAGATCAGCTGGAGATGGCAGGGCACGGACACAACACTGCAAAAAGGGACGGAGTGGTTCTGGGCAGACCAGCCAGATCGTCAGCTGGATCAGGATAAAGTTGCGTCTGTGCTGCAGAGCCTGACGGAAGTTACGGCAGCACGCGCCGTGCCGCAGACGGTACAGGAGCCTGCGCAGTTTGGCCTTGATGAGCCGGTGATGACGGTGCAGCTTGCCGCAGCGGGCAGCCGGTACACAATCGAGCTTGGCCTTCGAAATACAACCTACGATCAGAATTATGCCCTATTTCAGGGCAATGGCTATCTGCTGGGAACCGATCTGTATACGCCTCTTGCAATATCGGTTTACAGCTTGCTTCAGGGTGATACGCTGCCGGATATTTCGACTGATGCAATAACAGAGGCTACGCTGGCCGGAAAGAACGGAGTATTTACGCTTGTGCAGCCAAAGGTTCCGGGCGCCGTGTCCTACAGTGACAGCTACGCATGGTTTCTGGCAGATGCAGACGGCTATACTGCGCTAAAAACCACGGCAGTTACCAATCTGCTGGGCGAGATTCTCAACGCAGACCTGAGCGGCTGTGTGGGCAGCAGAACAGACGGTCCCGACACCGACACCTGGGACCTTGCCGCGTTTTTGCAGTATTCCGATGAAGAAAACAATCTGAGCGGCAGTTTGTGTGTGTATCTCAAGAGCGAGGACACGGAGATCATAAGCCCGGGTGACGAGCCGGATCTGCAAAGCGCGCAGGAAAGCGATGCCGGTGTACTGCTCTGGATGGATGACTCCGATCTGATATATCAGCTTTCAGCGTCTGATGTGCAGGACCTGCTGCAGGTTGATGTGCAGGATCTGCTGCCGCAGGATATTTGCGCAATTTCATTTTCAGAGCTCAAAAGCATGGTTATCGAAATCGACGGTCGGAGCTGCCGCTTTGATATGTTGGCAGCGGAAGACGGCGAGATCAGCTGCACAATGAACGGGACCGCTGTTGATCAGGATATTCCAGCTACAATCTTCAACAGGCTCAAGAGCCTGAATGTGGAGGGTGTGGCAGAGGATGCGCCGGAGAGCGCACAGACAGCCGCTCTTACGATCAAGTTCTACCGTGATCGTGAAACCTGGGGTGTGATGACACTGCAGCTGCTGCCGTATGATGCCAGCTTTTATCTGGTAGATTTTGCCGGGCAGCAGCGTCTGCTGGTCAGCATGCGGGATGTAGACAGTCTGCTGGACATCATTTGGGAGACAACAATCCTAAACTGAACCAATCACGCAAGGCTGCCCGGGGCAGCTGAAAAGTATAGGGCAACACCGCACAATGAGGCTGCAATCTCATTGTGCGGTGTTGTTATAGAGTTATCTTCTTCTGCGGGCTCGCAGCTTTTCTGCCTTGAATTTGTAGGTTTTGGGTTCGAAGCGGTTGTATACCACAGCAGCTACGGCTGCGAAAACAGCTGTGAGGAGGTATGTGATTACTTCTTCCTGCATGAGGCTTGTCAGAAGACCCGCTTCGTAGAGGCCGTAGGGAAGGCGGCAGATTGCCTGCAACACAAAGGCCAGAGCCAGGGCCCAAATCCTAGAGAAATTACAGGCGGCGAACCAGCCCATGGTTCCGATGCATATGATCTGGATGGTGTAGGCAATGCGGTTGAAGCCACCGAGCAGGTACTGTGTGGCCGGGGTGGCTGCTATCACAGAGAGCTGGTCCAGCATGGACTGCAGATTTTCAGGCTCAACAGCGGCAGTCATAGCATCTATGCCGTTGTTGCTGCAATACAGAGCCAGCGCATAGCTGGTGACATTGGAAACAGCACCAACAAACAGCTCCATCAGGGCAAACCCGACACTGATGCCAACAGCGGCATCGGCAGAACTGTATTTGGATTTCAGACACAGAGATGTTCCAAACAGGCCGAGTGCCTGCAGCAGGGCCAGACTGCACGCCAGATAAACAGCATAGGGCAGACCGCAGGACAGCAGGCTGCCGTCGCCCGCCAGTGTTTTGTCGGCCAGGCTTTCGAGCAGAACAACCATGCAGGAAAACAGAAAGCCGAACACCGCCTGCACAAAGCGCACACGGCCCCACATATAAATCCAGATGATAAAGGGAAGTGCCGCACACAGGGCCCCGCTGATGGCAAGGCACGTGACGGTGCCGGAGGGTATCACTAGATCCGTCAAGAGGAGGCTCCTTATTTGTTTTTGTTGAAGATACGCAGAATCTCGTCAAATTCGCTTGCGTCCGGGTCTTCTGCGGCGGAAACGGTGGGGCGGTCTGCATCGGAGCGCGGAGAGGCGGACCGATCAGAAACGGGCTTGCCGCCATGCTCGGCAAAGCTGGCCGCAATTACGGTTACGCTCATTTCATCCTGCATGGAGTCGTCTACCGCCGAGCCGAAGATGATGTTTGCATCTTTGTTCGCAGCTTCCATTACAATGTTTGCTGCGGTTTCGACCTCTTCGAGGCTCAAATCAGAAGAGCCGGTGACGTTGATCAAAACGCGGGTGGCACCGTCGATGGAGGTTTCGAGCAACGGGCTGGAAACGGCGATTCTGGCGGCAGCCTCGGCCTTGTCCTTTCCGGAGGCTCGGCCTACGCCCATATGTGCGTGCCCGGCGTCCTTCATGATGGCGGTGACGTCGGCAAAATCGAGGTGAATCAGAATACCCTCGGAGAAGCCAACCAGGTCGGAGATGCTGGATACGGCCTGCTTGAGTACGTCATCGGCAATACCAAAGGCGTTTTTAAAGGTAATTTTCTGGTCGGTGACGTATTTCAGCCGATCGTTGGGGATGATGACCAGAGAGTCGACCTTGTCTTCGAGGCTGGTAATGCCGCTTTCAGCCTGCTCCATGCGGCGGGCACCTTCGAACTTGAAGGGCTTGGTTACGACACCGACCGTGAGGATGCCGGCTTCCTTGCACAGGTCTGCGATAATCGGCGCAGCCCCGGTACCGGTACCGCCGCCCATTCCGGCGGTGATGAAGACCATGTCGGCGTCTTCGATGCATTTGGCAATAGAGGCGCGGCTCTCTTCGGCGGACTTTTTGCCGATTTCGGGCTTGGAGCCTGCCCCCATGCCATTGGTAAGCTTTTCACCGATCTGTACCTTTACGGGAGCCAGGGATTTGTTCAGGTCCTGTCGGTCTGTGTTTACGGCGATGAACTCCACACCGCTGACACCAGCCTCAATCATCCGGTTTACAACATTATTGCCGGCGCCGCCGACGCCAATGATTTTTATATTGACAATGTTGCCTTCGTATTCGTCGGACATCTCTCTTCCTCCTGTGATATATTTACATCCCTTCTGTTATGGTCAAAGGGAAATATTTATGTTGTTCTGAGAAAATTTTATACGGCAAACCCATTTTCGTCAATAGTCTTTGCGGGCGGATTGCGTATTTTCTTGTGTTACCAGGGGATGAATCTTGCGATTCCGTCCTCGTCGAAGCTGAGGTCGATGATTCCGCTCTGATCATCGGCCAGCTGGGCGACGGCGGCCTGCAGATAGCGAAGCTTATAGTCTATGTTCTGCACGGTACCGATGCGAACTTCAAAGCGATCACCACAATACAGCGTGATGTCATAAAGCTCGGAAATGTCAATTTTGGTAACAGGCGGATCGAGCGAAAGCTGCTGCAGGGCATTGGAAATCTGCAGCGCGGCAGAGAGTTTTTCTTCGGAGCCGTCTTCAAGGCTTGGCTGCTCACCGGCCGTGGGCAGAAGAATGGGAAAGCCCGTAATCAGAAGGTAGTCGGCAGCCTGCTCTTCGGTTACCTGTTCGAGCAGCTTTCCTTCACTGCTGATGAGCCACAGCTCGTTGTATTCGGTTATAAGTGCCGCGATCGGCTGGCATTGAGTCAGTTCCAGGATTACTGTTCCCGGAAGCTGCCGACGAATGCGCACGCTCTGTACATAGGACAGAGTGACCTTGATTTTGCTGGCGGCCTGGGCCTTGTCGAGCAAAAGCATATTATCGCCCGGCATAATGCCGCTGGCGGCAATCACTTCTTCGTCTGTGTATGGGCCCGGATCCCGTACCTGGATGGTTTCTACCTTGAAAAATAAGGAGATGCCGAGGATGACCAGCACCACGATCACCAACAGGGTCAGCAGCTTTGGCACAAAACGCGACCCGGAACGTCGCGGCCGCCTGCCGGTGTTTTTTCTGTTTGTCTGCATTCAGCACCTCCCGGCTGCTAGCCTGAAAAATACCGCACAGCGCACGGGTTTCGGCTGTTTCCTTGCGCGGCCGCCGCTGCCGTCAGGCATCCTGTATTATACACGACGCGGCAGGTAATATCCAGCCGTTCGCAGCTGTCGTGAAAATTTGCGGGCAGATTCCAAAGACGGTTTGGGCAGCACCGCAGCATTCAACGGGAAGCTATGCTGCCAAATCGGGAAGGAAGACCGATGCCATGCACTGTGTATGGCTGAGCTTGATGACGATGCATCGGAGAAAGAAGCCCGCAAAGCACCGCAGGAACAATTGCGCAGGGGGACGATACAACGATCGGCAGCCGTTGTTACGCACCGGCAAGCTCGGCAAGAATTGTGCAGATTCGATCGGCAGCATCGGGTATGGCGATTTCCTCAAGAGCGCTGCGCATGTCTGTCAGACGATGAGAATCGGCCAGAAGATCACCTGCAAGTGAAAACAGCCGCTGCCCGCTGCACTCGGATTCTCTTATGACCACGGCAGCACCGCGCTGTTCAAGAAGACGAGCATTGCGTTCCTGATGGTTGTTGGTCACATTTGGCGATGGGATGATGATGGCCGGTACAGCGGCAGCAGCCAGTTCACTGAGCGTAGCAGCCCCGGCCCGGCAGATTATCAGATCTGCCGCCGCCATCAGATCGGGCATGTTATAGATATATTCCTGCAGATGGATACCCGGATGGAGCCGCAGATCGATGCCCTTGTCAGCAAGCTCCTGCGGCATCCACTGCCAGCCATATCGGCCAGTGGCGTGTATGTGCTGAAATGGCTCAAGGTCGGCCTCAAGACAGATAAAATCCGAAAGCATATGGTTCATGTCTCTTGCGCCGAGAGATCCAAATGCGGATACAATCACGGGGCGGTCGTCCAGACCCAGACTTCTGCGGGCCTCGAGCCGATTGCGGCGAAAAAATGCGTCCTTTACCGGCATGCCCGTGACAACCACTCGCTGTGGATATTTATAGGCGCTGCGGCACTCTTCATAGGATACCAGAATTTTTTTTGCACCGTTGGCGGTCATACGGGTGGTCAGTCCGGGGACTGCATTGGACTCGTGTATAACGGTGGGAATGCCGAGACGCTGACCCTGATGCAAGGCGGGGTAGCTGGCATAGCCACCTGTGCCGAGAATTACATCTGGCTGAAATTCACGGATCAGCTTTTTCGCGACGTGTGCAGACCTGCGCAGATTGTTCAGCGTTTTGAAGTTATGCACCAGATTTGCGGGGCTGAGCCTGCGCTGAAAATTGGATATGGGAACGGTCTGCAGCACAAAGCCCTCACGGGGGATGAGATCTGTCTCCATACCGCCCTGTGCACCGACAAACAGGATTTTCGTGCCGGGATACCGGATCTCAAGCCGTTTGGCCACAGCAATGCCGGGATTGATATGCCCCGCGGTGCCGCCGCAGGTAATTAACAGGTTCATATAGAGGTTACTCCATTTTTGACTTTTTTTGCCTGGAAACGCCAAGAACCACACCCATCTCGGTCAGGTTCAGCAGTAGCGCTGTTCCTCCATAGGAGAAAAAAGGAAGAGAGATGCCTGTGGCGGGGATGAGGTTTGTCACAACGGCAATGTTTAATAGTACCTGAATGGCCAGCAGTGTGGTAAAACCTGCAGCCAAAAGCGATGCATAGGCGCCGCTTGCATGTAGAGCAATCCAATAGCCACGCCAGATCAGCAGGGCAAACAGCAACAGAATCAGAGCAGCACCGACAAAACCAAGCTCTTCGCAGGCAATGGCAAAGATATAGTCGTTGTGCTCTTCGGGCAGATAGAGATATTTCTGGCGGCTTTTGCCAAGCCCCAATCCCGTAAGCCCGCCGGAGCCGATAGCATACAGTGACTGAACAATCTGATAGCTCTCATCGTCGGCATAGGCTTCCGGGTCGCGCCAGGCCATGATGCGGTCCTGCGCATAGCGCATGAGGAGCTTGTTGAAGGTTTCCGGAAGCAACGCACGCAGCAAAAGCAGAATCAATGCAGCGGACAGAAGGGTTATGATGAAATAGCGAAGTCTGGTTCCGCCCATAAGCATCATGATGGCTCCGATCAGACAGATGATGATTGTACCGGATAGATGCGGCTCGGCGACCATTAAAAGGGAAATTACGGCCAGAACGGGGAGAAACAGCAAAAACCCGTGGTGAAGGTCCTGCATTTTATTACCGAACTTTAAGGACAAGGCTGCAAAATAGATAACAACGGCCGCTTTTGCGACTTCTGAAGGCTGAAAGGAAAACAGACCCAGATTCAGCCATCGCCTTGAGCCATTGGCTATCGTGCCGATAAACAGCACCAGAATCAGGCAGAGAATGGCAATAGCCATAATAAACCCGGAAAACAGACGCAGCCAGTCGCTGTGAATGATGCTGGCAAGCCAGAGAAAACCAAGCCCTGCAACGGCAAAGCCCAGCTGACGCACAAAATAGTACGCGCCGTTAAAGTTGCAGTCGGGGTCATTCGAGGCACGGGGATAGCTGGCGGAATACAGAATAATCAGACCGATAATCACCAGCATGACCGTAAGCAGCAGGAAAGGCAGATCCGGCAGGCCGCGGTCTTTTATGATGGTTCGCGATGGCTCCAGCCGCGGTGCAGTTTTGCCCGGGCCGTCCGGAAGAGCAGCTTTTTTCTCGGCAGAAAGCTTCATGGATGGTTCCTTTCCAAAAGTCAAAAACGGTTCCAGATGCCTGCAAAAGTAAGAATGCAGAAAAATAACGTAATGCCGGTAAAAACAAAGAAGATTTTAATTTCGCTCCAACCGCCCATTTCAAAGTGGTGGTGCAGGGGAGCCATGCGAAAGATCCGTTTTCCGTGCGTCAGCTTGAAATAGCTGACCTGCAGAATATCAGACAGAGCCTCTGCAATATAGATGATGCCAACGGGGATGAGGGCCAGAGGCATATCCAGCGCAAAGGCCAGGCCGCAGACTGCTCCGCCCAGAAACAGGGAGCCCGTATCACCCATAAAAACCTTTGCGGGGTGAAAGTTAAATACCAGAAAGGCGGCCAGTCCGCCGGCCAGAGAAAAGGCAAACAGTGCAATGTCCGTTTTGCCCCAGCGAATAGCAGCGAGCCCGAAAAAGATCAGAACCGGAAGCGTAACACCGGAGGCAAGCCCGTCGATTCCGTCGGTCAGGTTTACTGCATTTACGCAGCCGACAATTACAAATACGGCAAAAATCAGATAGATCATCCACGGAATAAAAAGCTTCGCCTGGACAAAGGGAATATAAAGGCTGCCGCTCAGATGGCCCGTTCGGCGCAGGAGTACCAGATAGACTGCGGCAACCGCCAGCTGCGCAATGAGCTTTTGCATGGTTGTCAGGCCGAGATTGCGGTGCATTTTTACTTTTATGAAGTCATCGGAAAAGCCAACAAGTCCGTACATCGCGGAAAAGCCCAGAAGCATCAGGTGGAGAATATGTCCGCTGCGGGCTGCGGACCATCCGGAGACAACACAGACCAGGGAGGCCAGAATGAAAATTATGCCGCCCATTGTGGGTGTGCCGGTTTTGGACCGGTGCCATGTGGGACCGACCTCCCGAATGGATTGTCCGGCCTTCAGAGCCCGCAGCAGGGGAATGAACAAAAGCCCAAGAACGATGCCCAGAGCGGCAGAACAGGCAAAGCTGACAGCATACTGCACGGATAAGCCTCCTTAGTCCTTTACGGAAGTTTCTTCTAAAAATGCATGCAGAATCTGTTCCATTTTCATGCCCCGACTGCCCTTGAACAGAAGAACGTCACCGGGTTTTGCTCTGTGTACCAGTGCGTTGACAATTTCCGGCACGGTATCATAGTGCGCGGCATTGCGCGCGGACATGCCGCCCGTGATGGCACCGTCTACAATCCGGTGGGATTTTGGACCGTAGCTGAAAATCAAGTCTGCCTTTCCCACGGCGATGCGGCCCACACGATAGTGCTCGGCGCTGGCCCGGTTGCCCAGCTCAAGCATGTCGCCCAGAACTGCAAGCTTTCGTCCGCCGGCCTTGGTATCGCCCAGAACATTCAGAGCAGCCTCCATCGATTCAGGGCCGGCATTATAACAGTCTTCGATGATAGTAAAGCCGTTTTTCTGATAGGTTTTCTGACGCATGCCGGTATTTTGAAAGCTGAGCAGCGCCTGCTGAATGTCGCTGATCTGTACGCCGTATTGCAGCGCAACCGAAATAGCGGCGGCGGCATTGTGCATATTGTGCTCACCGGCCACGGGGAGCTCTACATCAAAGGTATTGCCAAAGCCGCAAACGGTAAAGCGGATGCCCAGATCGGTATTCTGCGGATTTTTTACCCACACGTCAACGGCATTGTTGTGATAGCCGAAATAGATTTTTTTGCAGTCAATGGTTTCACGCAGATTCCATAAAAGCGGTTCATCGCCGTTGAATACGGCAGTGCCATCGCTGGCCAGACCCTTGAGAATCTCGAGCTTTGCCTTCAGGATGCCCTCTCGGGAGCCGAGATTTTCGATATGCATGGTGCCGATGTTTGTAATAATCACGGTATTGGGCCGAGCCATAGAGGTGAGCCTGGTCATCTCACCAAAGTGGTTCATGCCCAGTTCGACTACGGCCACCTCACACGCATCGCCGATATCCAGAATGGTCAGAGGCAGTCCGATATTGTTGTTGTAGTTGCCGGCAGATTTGGCTGTGCGGTATTTTGTCTGCAGCATGCACGCAAGCATTTCCTTTGTGGTGGTTTTGCCGACACTGCCGGTGATGGCGATAAAGTTGGCGTGCAGGGTACTGCGATATCCGGATGTAATTGCACCCAGCGCTTCGATGGTATCATCCACATAGATCACCGGAAGGGTGGCCCCTGCGATGGGCCGATCGCTCAGGGTGGCGGCTGCGCCTTTTTCGCGTGCCTGACTGATAAAGGCGTGACCGTCAAACTTTTCGCCCATCAGAGGCACAAACAGCTGGCCGGGCCCGATATGCCGCGTATCGGTACTGATGCCGGTGATGATCAGATTTTTGTTTTCGGACGCAATACGGCCGCCGCACCATGCGGCAACCTGCCCGAGAGTCAGTGGCTTCATGACCGATTCCTCCGTTTGTTGGCGTCTGCAGCGCAAAGATGGTTCTGAACAACCTCACGCTCGTCAAGATGGATTTTTGTTGCGCCCAGAATCTGGTAAGTCTCGTGTCCCTTGCCGGCCAGGACAATTACATCTCCCGCCCGGGCATGATCCAGAGCCCAGGCGATTGCTCTGCGTCGGTCCGGAATGATGGTATAAGGTGTTGTGTGCCGGACAAGTCCGGGAAGGATTTCGTGGATGATTGCAATGGGGTCTTCTGTCCTGGGATTGTCAGAGGTTACAATCACCTCATGCGCTAGGCGGGAGGCAATCTCACCCATAATGGGACGCTTGGTACGATCACGGTCTCCGCCACAGCCAAACAGGACAACGGTTCGTCCTTTTGCAAAGCCGCGGACGGTTTTGAGAACGTTTTCAAGACCATCGGGCGTATGTGCATAATCAATCAGCACGGTATAATTCCTGCCGGGTGTGGGAACTACCTCAACCCGCCCCCGGACGCCCTTTGCCCGGGACAGGGCATCAAGAATCCTGTCCAGCGGCAAATCCAGCGTCAGCGCCGCGCAGATCACGGCCAGCGCGTTATGTACATTGAAGTCACCGGGGATCCCAAGCCGTGCGGGCAGGGTCTGTCCGTGCCAGGAAACCTGCATCGATATGTGATCCTGACCGAGTATAATATCGCCTGCCGTCAGGTCCGCCGGCTGTTCACCATAGGTCAGCACAGGACAGTGCGCGGCGTGCAGCAGATAGTCGCAGGAGGAGTCGTCGCGATTGACCACACCGATCTCGCATCGCGAAAACAGAAGAGCCTTGGTTTCGAGATAGGCCTGCATGGTCTTGTGAAAGTCGAGATGGTCTTGCGTAAGGTTTGTAAATACACCTGTGTGAAAGGTAAAGCCGTCTACACGGTTGAGAGCCAGCGCATGCGAAGAGACCTCCATGACAACGTATTTGCAGCCGGCGTCTGCCATGCTGCGAAACAGCTCCTGCAGCTGCCAGGATTCCGGCGTGGTGCGCTCGGCAGGAAGGACCTGCTGACCGATCATATTCTGAATGGTGCCGATCAGTCCGACTTTTTCGCCGGTAATCTGTTCGATTACACTTTTGAGCAAAAAGCAGGAGGTGGTTTTTCCGTTGGTTCCGGTTATGCCGATAAGCACAAGCTCTCGCGCCGGATGGCCAAACCAGCGACAGGCAAGCTCAGCCAGAACCTGGCGTGTGGAGGCGACCTGTATAAAGGGGCCGTCTTCCGGCGAGGTCTGACAAAGGATGGCAGACGCGCCGCGCTGTCGGGCTGCAGAGATGAAACGATGCCCATCGCTGGAAAAGCCCGGAACAGCGACAAAAAGATCGCCCGGGCGGACTGTGCGCGAGTCGTAGCTCACGCCGGTGATATTCTGATTCAAATCTGCGGTGCAGCGCAAAAGCTCTGTACCGTATAAAAGGTCTTTCAAAAGCATGGAAGGGTCTCCTTGGGGCCAAATCCCGCAGCGCAAGGCTGCGGGATCTGAAAATCAGTCATGGCTGCTGGTATCGGTAAAGGTTACCTCAACCACAGTGCCCCGTTCGACAAGCGTACCCGCCGGAATGCTCTGCTTGGTAGCTATAACGGATGCACCGGTGCTCTTTGAGCCGAGTATCTTCAGGTAAAGTCCGCTGCTGTTTACGAGTTCTTCAGCGTATTCCACCGAACAGCCTGCAACATTGGGGACGGTTACCGGATCGACAGGCTTGTCTTCGCCCATATACAGTACCGCAGTAGACCCGGTGGGGATCATGCTGCCGCCGGACGGGGTCTGGTCGGTAACCAGCTGCGAGTCACCCTTTGCGGAAACGTTGATGTTCAGCGCATCGAGAGCCTCCTGAGCCTCCTGCAGGGTCATACCGATTACTGTCGGCATGGTTACATTTGCATTGTTCACAGTCACGTCAGCATCGATGCCCAGATATGAAAGCACATCTGAGAAAACACCGCGGACTGTTGCCGTACCCATAACACCGCCGGAGATATAGTAGCCGGATTCGCTGTCGGGGGTGTCCAATGCAATGAGACACAGATATCTGGCATCGCGATTTTCGTCAAAGATAATACCGACGAAGGAAACGATACGGTCGCTTACCAGCTCGCCGTTTTCATCGAATTCGTCGATTTTTTCGGAGGTGCCGGTCTTGCCGCCAATGGTAAAGCCTGTGACCTGCGCACCGGTTGCCGTACCGTTTTCAACAACGTTAATCAGAAGGTCACACATGGTTTCGGAGGTCTGTTCACTGATAACCTGCCGCAAAACCGTGGTTTCGGCCTGATAGGAGGAGGTCCCGTCGGAATCAATGATCTCGCTGACAACGTATGGCTGCAGCAGATAGCCGCCGTTTACAACTGCGGAAATAGCCCGGCACAGCTGCAGGGGTGTTACCTTAAAAGTCTGTCCGAATGCAACGGAGCTCAGCGAGGCATAGCTGGAGGAGTCGTTTAAGACATCTTCTGAAAAGAAAATGCTGGATGATTCGCCCGGCAGGTCGATCCCGGTGGGCTCAAGAAAACCGAAGGAACTTACGTAGTCATACAGCTTTTCACCGCCAAGCTGAATACCGATGTTGGCAAAGGCAATGTTGCAGGAGTTGGCCAGTGCCATGGCGGTGGATTGCTCACCGTGACCGGCAGTGTCCCAACAGTGCAGAGGATCGATACGACCCTTGATTTCAGTTGAACCATTGCACGACCAGATATCGTTTAACGTTACTGCGCCCTCTTCAAGAGCGGAGGCCAGCGTGATGACCTTAAAAGTGGAGCCGGGTTCGTAGGTGTCGGATACGGCACGATTTCGCCACTGGGAAAGCAGCGCGTCGGTCACAGCCTGTTGATAGGCCTCATAAGCCTGTTCATAGGCAGCACCGGTCAAATGTTCTGCCTGTGCCTTCATGGCAAGCAGTTCGGCCTCGGTTTCTTCATCGAAAACGGAAGCATAGCTGTTCGGGTCAAAGTTGTTGTAGCTGGCCATACCAAGAACAGCCCCGGTATTAACGTCCATAAAAATGCCGAAAGCGCCCTTGCTGACCATGTATTCCTCCATGGCCGCTTCGATGTTCTGTTCGAGATAATACTGAACGGTGCTGTCGATGGTTGTGATCAGACTGTCGCCATCTGAGGCGGTGTAGCTTGTTTCATAGCTGTAGAGCATCTCTGTGCCCTGATTGCCCTTGGTTGTGACAATGCGTCCGGCCACGCCCTGCAGATTGGTGTCGTAATAGGATTCAAGCCCCTCGAGGCCGGTATCCTCACTGCCGACGAACCCGAGGACATTTGAGGCCAGGGAATTGTTCGGGTAGGTGCGCTGCGTGTCTGTCTCGAGGTATATGCCGTGGTAATCGTTGAAATCGATCAGATTTTGCACTTCATCTGCCAGCTCCTGGCTGATCCTGCGGCAGACGATTTTGTAGTAGGATTCGGTCTGTTGCGCCATCTGTACAATTTCGTCCGCATCCACATCCAGAAGAACGGAAAGATCGGCGGCAATGCGGTCAACGTCCTGCTCGCGTGCTTCAAGCTCGTTCGGCGAGATGAATACGTTGTATACCGTGGTGCTGACAGCCAGAACGTTGCCGCTGCGATCGTAGATGGTGCCGCGAGATGCACTCAGCGGTGTGCTGCGGGTCTGGTTGGCAATGGCTTTTGATTCATAGGCATCGTGGTCTGTGATTTGCAGATGATAGAGCCGGACAAACAGCGGAATAAACACGATCACACCGAAAACGGCAATCAGGATGCGGATTCGCCGTTGGATCTGTTCGCCCGGTTTTTTCGGCTTTTTGAACAGTCGATGATAGAGATTTATAAAAAAGGACATGGCGCCTCCGGAATGCACGAGGGTGCGGGCTTTGCCGCGGGAGCACGGAACGATTTGCCGGCCGACTGTGGATCAGTTGAAAAAACTTCGCACTGCGTCGAAGAGATATTCGAAGCTTTCACGGAAGGCAGCGAGTACCATAGATGCGCTCTGCGAGGCTGATTCGGTCAGAACCACGGCCTGATCCTCACCGGAAAGATCAAGATAGACGATCTGGCTGCTGTTGGGCTGGCGCATGCCAAGCTGTGTCTGCGCATAGGTTTCGATCCGCTGCATGTCGTAGCTGCTTTCATAGGTGCTTTGCAGCTTTTCGTTGGTCTGCTGCAGCTCGGACAGCTGGCTTTTGAGTGCGGCATTTTCGGTTGTTGCAGCGAACAGGCGGGTATAGCTGCCGATAACCAGCGCAAACAGAATTGCCGCCACGACAATTCCGCAGACAACAAAAGGCGATACGGCCAGCTTCTGGCGAACAACGACCTTTTTTTCGTGCTTTGGCCCGGATCGTTCTTCCGGAAGAGCTGGAGCCTGCCAGGTTTGCCGAAGGGCGTTGCCGGATTCATAGGCGGATGGAATCGAGCTGTATTTCTGCTGCATGCTGCACGCTCCTTTGTATGGACTAGAGTCCTTCTGCCACACGTAGCTTTGCACTGCGGGCCCGGGGGTTTTGTGTACAGGCCAGGGTATCGGCAACGATGGGTTTTTTTGTGATCAGTCGAACGGTTGGAGTTTTGCCGCAAACGCACACGGGCAGCTCGGGCGGACAGATGCAGCCCTTTGCGGCCTTTTGCATGGCAAGCTTCACAATGCGGTCTTCGAGAGAGTGAAAGGTAATCACGGCCAACCGGGCACCCGATGCCAAATGGTCGATTGCAGCCTGCACGCCGAGTTCCACGGCAGAGAGCTCACCGTTTACGGCAATGCGTATGGCCTGAAAGCTTCGTTTTGCGGGATGCTGTTTTTCGCGCAGTGCACGGCCGGGCATGGCCCCCCGTATGACCTGCACCAGCGCAAGCGTGGTTTCGATGGGAGCCTGCGTTCTGGTGTGCACAATGGCCGCGGCAATCTGGGGAGCATAACGCTCTTCGCCATAGGTATACAGAATGCGGCGCAGTTCTTCTTCGGACCAGGTGTTTACCACATCCCATGCGCGCAGATCGCAGCTTTGATCCATGCGCATATCCAGTGGCGCATCGAGCATATACGAAAAGCCGCGCTCAGCACAGTCGAGCTGGGGCGAAGATACACCCAGATCAAACAAAAAGCCGTCGGCCCGGTTTATATGCAGCTGTGTGAGAATCCTGTCGAGGTTGCGGAAATCGTCTTTTATCAGGGTAAAACGCCCGGAAAAGTCTTTCAGTCGTTCGCGGGCCGCGTCAAGGGCGGTCTGGTCGCGGTCAATTCCGATCAGACGTCCGCCGTGTGCGAGTATTTCGTGGGCATGACCGCCGCCGCCAAGGGTACAATCGATATACAGACCATCGGGGCGGATCGCGAGGGCCTGAATGCTTTCGTTGAGAAGAACGGAAATATGCCTGAATTCCATAGCAACCCCGCCTTTACAGACCAAGCTCGGCCATGGCGGCTCCAAGAGCCTCCGGTGTCATCTGGGCAGCCTCCTGTGCAAGATAGGTGCTGCAGTCCCAGATTTCGGCATAATGTCCCACGCCGATGAACATGACTTCGTCTGTCAGGTGGGCATATTCGCGCAGCTCAGCCGGAAGAAGAAAGCGGTTTTGGCGGTCCGGCTCGCATTTTGCACAGTTTGCGAAAAGAACACGCATCTTTCGTGCTTGAATTCTGGGCAGGGCGTTGACCTTGGCAACGATATCGTTCCAGCCTTCTTCGGTATAGATACAGAGGCAGCCGTCGAGCCCCATAGTAACGTAAAACGTGTCACCGAGTTCATCGCGAAGCTTTGCGGGCACGATTAACCGGCCCTTGGGATCGATGTTGTGACGGTATTTTCCGGTCATGTGCCTCACCTCCGCTCCACTTTCATCAACTTTGTTCCACTTTGCTCCACAAAAGACAGTATACCCTGCCGGACGTCGTTTTGCAATCCCCAAAAAGAAGCTTTTTATGAAAAACCAAGGCTATACACGGATGAATGCAAACCCGACTGCTTCGGCTGAACCGGATTCTGAAAATCAGACAGCATAAAATCCCCCTGATACGGGACAATACCTGCATCAGAGAGAGCAAAGGACTCGCAACAGCAGGATACTTCGACATCCTGAGCTGTTACGAGTCCGTGCACTTATGCGGTTGAGACGCTGTATACCGGCTGGTACGTACGGTTGTGTGAGAGGCCGGGGCCATTCAGCCCATCCTGCTCGATTGTATGTGATTGAATCGCTGCGGCCGATCTGCATGGGCCTTTGCTCGATTGCACAAACGAGGACAGATATGCTGCCGCCGGGAACAGAAGGACGAGGGCATGCCGCACAAACAGGCCGGGAGAGACCCGGATTCAGACGGATTTTTCCGGCGCGGGTTCAGAGATGGGACCGGATGCCGGAGCATTCATAATAGAGAGGAATTCCTGCCCGGACATGGTTTCGTTTTCCAGCAGCCGTTCGGAGACCTGCTCCAGACGGTCGAGGTTGGCCTGCAGAATTTCACGGCAGCGCTGCGTGGCTGCGGAAATCATTGTGCTGACCTCCTGGTCAATATCACCTGCGATGCGCTCGGAATAAGACTTGGTGTGTCCGTAGTCACGCCCGAGAAAGACCTCGGAATCGGAATCGTAGGCCACGGCACCCAGCTTTTCGCTCATGCCGTATTTTGAAACCATCTGTCTGGCAATGGAAGTGGCCCGCTGGATATCGTTTGAGGCACCGGTTGAGATGTCATCGAGGACCAGAGACTCGGCAACGCGTCCGCCCAGCAGGGAAACGATCTGCTCAAACATCTCATTGCGGGAGGAATAGCTGCGGTCTTCGGCGGGCAGAGAGATCGTCATGCCGCCGGCCTGCCCGCGGGGAACAATGGAGATCTGATGAACCTCGTCGTGGCTTGGAAGCACATGCATTACAATGGCGTGACCCGCCTCATGCACGGCAGTCAGTCTGCGCTCGCGTTCACTGACCACACGGCTTTTCTTTTCAGGGCCGGCAATTACCTTGATAATTGCCTCCTCGAGATCCTTCATGCCGATCAGCGGCTGGTGGTTCCGGGCTGCAAGCAGGGCCGATTCGTTCATCAGGTTTTCCAGGTCTGCACCGGTAAAGCCGGCAGTAGACTGGGCAACCACCCGCAGGGATACATCTTCGGCAAGAGGCTTGCCGCGTGAGTGAATCTTCAAAATATCCTCACGGCCGCGAAGGTCCGGCGTACCGACATAAATCTGTCGGTCAAACCGACCTGGACGAAGAAGCGCAGGGTCGAGAATGTCTACCCGGTTTGTGGCGGCCATGACGATTACGCCCTCGTTGTTTCCAAAGCCGTCCATTTCTACAAGCAGCTGATTAAGAGTCTGCTCGCGCTCGTCGTGTCCGCCGCCCAGCCCGGCACCCCTGCGCCGTCCAACTGCATCAATCTCATCGATAAAGATAATGCAGGGGCTGTTTTTCTTGGCCTGATCAAACAGATCACGTACACGCGAGGCACCAACGCCCACATACAGCTCAACAAAGTCAGAGCCGGAGATGGAAAGAAAATGTACATTGGCCTCGCCCGCCACGGCCTTGGCAAGCAGAGTCTTGCCGGTTCCGGGAGGACCAACGAGCAATACGCCTTTTGGAATGCGCGCACCCAGAGCCATAAAGCGCGACGGATCACGCAGAAATTCAACGATTTCTTCGAGTTCTGCCTTTTCCTCGTCGGCGCCGGCCACATCCGCAAAGGTGACCTTTTTGGTTTCATCCGCTCCGACTTTTGTACGGGCTTTTGAAAATTTCATGGCTTTTGTGCTCTCTGCGCCCATGCTGCGAGCCGCGATAAAATACCACAGCGCCATGAGAATCAGAACGAAGATCCCATAGGGCAGAATCCGGAGCCACCATGGGGTTTCCGCCGAGACCGTGAAGTCATAATCCTCAAGAATTCCGGCTGCGTATTGCTCCCGGATGAGGTCACTCAGATCGTTGTAGAACACATCAAACCTTGCCAGGTCACAGCGCCAGGCCACAGCGCCTTTATAGTCTTCGCGGAGCTGAAGAATCAGACTGCTGTCGTTGAGCACAAAACGCCGAACCTGTTCGTTTTCAAACAGGTCGATTATTTCGGCATAGGTCAGTTCTTCGGTAGTTTCGTTGTCCTGAAAGAGAATCAGAACGGTGGACAGCAGAATGACAAAGATCAGGACATAGAATACCAGGCCTGCAAGCCGGGTTTTGTTTTTCATGTGTCACCTCCCGCGCGGCTGCGCTGTTTAGCTGTTGTAGATTTCGGGCTTCAGAACACCGATATAGGGAAGATTGCGATAGCGGTCGGCATAATCCAGGCCATAGCCCACGACAAAGGCATCGGGAACCTGATAACCGACGTATCTGGCTTGAATATCGGTAACACGCCGGCTGGGCTTATCCAGAAAGGCACAGATTTCTATCGAGGCCGGGCTGCGCTGCTGCAGCAGCCTGACTACATAGCTTAGCGTGCGGCCCGAGTCGAGAATATCCTCAAGAATGAGAATGTGACGTCCCTCGATGGGCATGGGGAAATCCCGTGTCAGGCAGACCTCACCCGAAACGGTGCCCTTGCCATAGGAGGAGACGGCCAGAAACTCGAGTGTACAGGGCAGCTGTGCCGCACGGACCAGATCGGCCATAAAGATAAAGCAGCCGCGCAGTATGCCAACCACAATGGGATTCTTGTCCTGATAGTCGTTTTGTATCTGTTGTCCCAGCTGCCGAACGCGCGTTTGAATCTGCTCGGCGGTGAGCAAAACGGTTTCGATGTCCTGGTCCATGGTATAGCTCATTGTTCGGAACTCCTTTGACATGATTCGATTCGTATTATCAGAGAGCCGCGCTTGGGTGCGCCAAGCCAGCGGTTTTGAACATAAATGGCCAGTGCGCCGCTGTCATCGGCCAGCACAGGCAGACAGTCTCGCAGGTCGGCTGGAACTTTCAGGTCGATCAGCAGCTTTTTCAGACTTTTTGTGCCGCAGCCGAGACGGATTGTATCTCCGGCTTGTCTGGAGCGCAGCCGCAGCATTCCGCATACGGACGCAGGGTCTAGAAGCAGGGTGTTCGCAGGGCTTTCAATCAGGCCGGCCGGCAGACATTCTGCAGTATATCCGCCCCACTGTACACGACATGGCGGATTGAGAAAAAGCTCGGGAGGAGTCGGTGACTGCTGCTCTGAGGTCAGCAAAAGCCGGTCGTAGCGGCGCTGCAGCAGAAAACCGCCGGGAAAAGTATATCGGGCAGAGGGGCTTTGCGCACGAGCCAGCGCGGACACGGCATCTACCTGCCGCCGGGACCCGGCAAGTCCGTTTTGCCGCAGCCAGAGCAGAATCACACGGCTCTGCAGGGCGGGTGGCTGCTCGAGAAGCGCACCGCAGTCCAGACTGCCGTCCGGGTCGGACAGCTTATTCAGAGTCTGGCCGGAAAGGCTGCGCAAAAGATCTTCATCCTGCCGCAAACGTGCGGCCATATCCGATGCCAGAAAGGCAATACTCGGGTTTTCGGCTTTTAGGAGGGGAATCACCTGATGACGGATGCGGTTGCGTACAAATGCATCCCCGGCATTGGAGGAATCCTCAACATACTGCAGACTGTTCTGATGCAGATAGGAAAGAATATCCTCACGGTCCGCAGCAAGCAGCGGGCGGATAAACGGACCGGCCTGCTCCGGAATGCCGCAGAGTCCGGACAGACCGGTGCCGCGGACAAGATTGATCAGAATGGTTTCGAGGTTGTCTCCGGCCGTGTGGGCCGTGGCAATCAGCGTGTTTGGACCGGCGGCCGTGCGCAGAAAGGCATAGCGCAGGGTTCTTGCGGCCTGCTCCAGGCTCTGACCGGTCTGTTTGCTGAAGGCGGCTACGTCACCGCCGCCGCAGGTGAGTGCAATGCCGAGGCTGTCACACAGGCTGCGGACAAAGGTCTCGTCACGGTCGGATTCCGAGCCGCGCAGATGATGATTGTAGTGGGCGGCAGCAACGGTGCACTGCAGTCGCTTCTGACAGGAGGCCAGCAGATGCAGCAGGCATACCGAATCGGCTCCGCCTGAAACCGCACAGCACACCCGGCTGCCGGGGGGGATCAGCCGTGTAAGGGCCGGTAAGGTCTGCAGATTAACCATGGCGCCAGTCAAGGTCGGCAAAGGTGGTAAACTGCGGCAGCCAGGAAACCTTTATTGTGCCGGTTTCACCGTGACGGTTCTTTGCAACAATCAGCTCGGCAATATTCTTTTCGTCGGAGTCCTTGTTGTAGTAGTCATCGCGATAGATGAAAATCACCTCGTCGGCATCCTGCTCGATGGCACCGGATTCGCGCAGGTCCGAGAGCATCGGCCGTTTGTCGGAGCGGCCTTCGTTGGCACGCGAGAGCTGGCTCAGACAGATTACGGGGATATTCAGCTCCTTCGCCATAATCTTGAGTGACCGCGAGATATCACCGATCGCCGTTACGCGGTTGTCGCTGGTTTTTCCGTATCCGGATGAGGTCATCAGCTGCAGGTAGTCGATAATCACCAGCCCCAGATTATCCAGGCGTCGGCACTGCGCGTTCATTTCGGCTACGGTGATGGTGGGATTGTCGTCTACCCGGATATCGGTTTTGCTCAGCGCGGCGGCGGCAAGGCTGATTTTGTCCCAGTCATCCTCGGACAGCTTCCCCGTGAGCAGCTTCTGGTTGTCTACAAAGCTTTCGTTGCTCAGCAGCCGCATGCCCATCTGCTCCTGCGACATTTCAAGGCTGAAGATGGCAACGGTTTTTCGGGTGGCCTTGGCTACGTCCAGTGCTATGTTCAGAGCGATGGAGGACTTGCCCATGCCGGGACGTGCTGCAATGAGCATGAGATCAGACCGGTTGAGCCCGGAAATCTGGCGGTCAAGGTCCTTCAGACCTGTGGAAAGGCCGGGAATTTCGTTTCCCGCCTCGGCCAGCGCAGCCAGACGGTCGAACACATCCGTGAGAATGGAGCTGATATGCTCCAGACCGGTGGTGCGCTGCCCCTTGCGCAGAGCATAGATCCGCTGCTCCGCCAGCTCAAGGATGTCATCGGCAGAGCCCTCCCGCGAATAGGCAGCCTGCGAGATGAATTCGCACGATGAAATCAGCCTGCGCAGCATCGACATATCCGCAACGATCTGAGCATATTGCGCCGCGTTGGCTGCCGTGGGCGTTATTTCCATGAGCTGCATCACATAAGTGCGGGATCCGGACTCGTCATAGACTCCACGCTCATGCATCTGCTCGAGCACGGTAACGGGGTCGATCGTGCAGGAGTAGTTGAACATGGTATAAATGGTTTCAAAGATGTCGCGATTCTGCTGGATGTAGAAATCGTCGGCGGAAACCAGGCCCAGCACGTCGGCAATGCAGCGGCTGTCGATGAGCATGGAGCCGATCACGGCTTGTTCGGCTTCTGCGGAATACGGCATCTGCCGGTTGGACAGCACATCCATGGTATCGTCTCCTTTTGCGTCGGCCGGGTGTTATTTTTTCAGCTCTTCAACCTGCAGATGGATAACGGCGGAGGTTTCGTACCCAAGCTTGCAGCGAACATCATAGGTACCGGTTGTTTTGATGGTTTCGTCCTGCACAATTTTTTTGCGGTCAAGCGTAATGCCGTGCTGCTGCTGCAGCGCCTCACAGATCATATCGGAGGTTACGGCGCCGAACAGCCTGCCGGAGCCTCCGCCCTTGGCAGTGATAATCACGGTCAGGTCCTTCAGTTTTTGTGCGGTCTGCTGTGCTGCGGCACGCTCACGCGCTTCCTGCTCAGCCCGGGCCTTTTCCTGCATTTTTATGGTGTTCAGCCCGTCGGCGGTGGCCTCGACCGCCAGCTTGCGCACAAAGAGATAGTTGCGGGCATAGCCGTCTTTTACCTCGACAAGCTGCCCTTTTTTGCCAAGACTTCTTACGTCCTGCAGCAGAATGACTTTCATAATGCGATGCTCCCTTCTGTAATGCTGAGGCAATGCCACGCAATTCGCCTGCGGTGCTGCCTTGAGAAATATGGACATATGTGCGGTATCCGTGCCGTGCAGCAAGCCGGCGTCAGGATATGCTTCCGGGCGCAGCGGGCACTTTTTCCGTGTTCCCGTCGGAACCCTTGCTTTCCGGAACGGCAGAGGATTCTTCTTCGTCGAGACAACGGTCGATACTGCGGCATAGCCGCTTCAGGACGGAGGGCCCGTCGGCCAAAACAAGAGCTGCCGCGATTTCCTGGTTTCCACCGCCGCCCAGCGGTTCGAGAATGCGCTGCACATTGCTGCCGCCGGATATGGATCGCGCCGAAATTTTTATCTGATCCGAGTCTGTCGGATAGAGCACAAACGATGCGGTTACACCCTGGATATTCAGCAGCGTATCGGCAGCCTGCGCTGCGATGGTCTGCTCCACAGTGTGCTCGAGCATCGAAACGGCAATCTGCCTGCGGTATAAAAAGGCGGAGCCGACTATTTTCTGCTTGGCCAGCGTATCGGCAAGATTGCTCTGAAAGAGCTTTTTTACGTCGGTCGGACTGGCTCCGGCCTGCCGGAGATATGCGGCCGATTCGAAGGTGCGGGTGCCGGTTCGGGCAGAAAACTGTTTGGTGTCGAGTACAATTCCGGCCAGCAGGGCTTCGGCCTCGACGGGGAGAATGTCCGTGCGGCTTACGGAGTGCTGCAAGAGCTCGGTGACCAGCTCCGAGGCCGAGGAGGCCGACGGCTCGTGAAAGGCCAGCACGCAGGGCGTGATGAAGTCTGCGGCCCGACGGTGATGATCGATAACAACCACCCGGTTTACCTGAAGCATCATCTCGAGCAGCTGCGGCGAGGCCGTCTGATCGGGGCGGTTGGTGTCGGTTACAATCAGAAGAGAATGCTTCTCTATGCGCTGCAGTGCCTCCTGTTCGCTGATGAACACACCATGGTATTCCGGCTGCTTCTGCAGAAGATCAATCAGCTGACCGGCGGCATTGACTTCGCTGTGCAGGATGTAAAACGGAACGTTCGGACGGAGAAAGTGCCGGCACAGGCAGCCAATACCGGCCGCAGAGCCAACGGCGTCGTAGTCGGGATAGGTATGACCCATGATGAAAACAGAGTCTGTCTCGCTCAGCATTGACTTGAGACTGCCGGCAATGACTCTCGCCCGGACGCTGGTCCGGTGCTCACCCTCTTTGGTGCGTCCGCCGTAGTATGTGTAGTTTTCGTCGCCCTTGCCTTTGATGACCACCTGATCGCCGCCGCGATACAGGCACATTTCAAGAGCCTTTCCCGCAAAGGAAAAATCCTCCTGAAAGCCGTCTCCGTCCCGCCCGATGCCTATGGAAACGGTGGCAGGCAGGCCGGCCGGATTTTTTACCTCGCGGATACTTTCCAGGATGGAGAAGTGTTCATCGATCAGGTGAGAGAGGTTCTGCGTTTGACAGAAGAAAAGATACCGACTGCGTGAGAGCTCATGCAGTGAGCCGTTTTCGGAAGAAAGGTAGTCGGAGATCCGCTGCCCCAGCTGGGCACTGAGTGCCGAAACCTTGCTGTCGGTCAGGCCGTTTGTAAGCTCGTCGTAATTGTCTATAAGGATGATTGCGGCTACCGGTCGCGTACGGACATAGTCGTCACGCAGGTCCAGAAGGTCGCTCATCTCGATGAAGTACAGCATGGCCAGCAGCTGAAAGCCGCCGGTTTCTTCGGTCTGTACGAGGTTGCCGAATACACGGTAGCGTTTATCCGAAAACGTGACCTCCTGCGGAGAAAAGGACTGCCCTTCGGTCAGCCAGTCAAGCGAAAAGTCCGGCGCCGCGTCGCACAGCCGCACCTCGAACAGATGCCCTGCAAGCCCGGACGATGCAAAAAAGGCGTCGTTGCCCCACAGAATCTGCTGGTCGCTGATGCGAATGGCTGCCATGGGCAGGGGAACGTCGCCGTTGTGCGACGCAGCGTCCATGCTGGGCGAGGCCTGCTGAATAAAGGCATGGATCCCGCGGCTTCGCTGCATACAGGCAATGCGGTATATACAGAAGGCCAGCAGCGCAGCTGCAGCCTCGCCCACAGCAAGAGGCAGATTGTCTGCGGCCGCGGTGGCAGCAGCAAACACAAGCAGCAGGGCAAAATAGGGTGCCATGGTGGGCTCCAGCAGACGAGACAGCTTGCGTTTCAAAACCGCACATCCTTTCAGAGGGGCGCCGCGCGCAGACCACAGAAGGCCGGGTCGGGGCCGCCAAAAACGAATGACTTCAAACCAGTATAGCAAAAAAAGAACATTAAGGCAACACCGCACAATTGCGTCTTCGGGCTTCGATGGAGCTTTTCCGTTGAAACATATACGCTCCGGCGTTTTTGCAACAAACTTGTGACACAAAACTCCAAAGAGTCAAGTCCAAAAGTGTGTGTAAATTTCTTCAGGCACGGTGTGCAGATGGGTACATTGGCCTCTTGATGACAAAGCTGCACAGACGGGAGCAGCAGTCAAGGCCGCACAGCGAGGCGTAAGCCGGTGCCTTGACGGCGGCGGATAGCTGTGCCACTCATGCAGCAAGCAGCCGCTGCTGCTCGGAAGCAATCATGGTCAGCCTGGCCGGAGCCTATTCGTCCGCGGCCTTCACCGGATCTTTTGCCCAAATCCTGCAGCTTGGAAAACTTGAAATACATACAGCGCTCCGGAGTTTTCCAAACCTTGTCCTGAGGCAAATTCTCTCACCGAAGGCACTTGCCTCATTGCGGCACTGCCCTGTCCCATATTATATAATGAGACCGTTGCCGGAACAAGTGCAAATGCGTACAGGATTTAATCTGCAAAAGCTATTGACATATTTTGCAGAGCATGGTATGATCCCCATTGCGGCTGTGGTGCCGCAGAAAAGAAGGAGCGGCGGCCCCGCCCTCACCTCAAGCGCAGGCAAAGAGGTCAATGGCTTTTGCTCCGTGCCGGACCGGCATGGGCAGGTTTGCGGGTGCCGTTTCGGCAGCCGCTTTTTGTTTGTCTATTTTGTATCGTGAAGATGGAGGTGTTCGGCTATCGGCAAACTGGATCATCAGCTCAACGAAGAAATCCGGGACAAAGAAATCCGCCTGATTGGCGAAGACGGTGCTCAGCTTGGGATCATGTCCTCAAAGGATGCGCTGGCACTGGCCGAGGAAAAAGACATGGACCTTGTTAAGATCGCGCCCAATTCCAATCCGCCGGTCTGCAAGATCATGGACTACGGCAAGTTCCGCTTTGAGCAGATCAAAAGGGAGAAGGAAGCCAAAAAGAACCAGCGCGTAGTTGAAATCAAAGAAGTACGGATGTCTCCGAGCATCGATGCCAACGACTTCAACGTCAAGCTGAAAAACGCGCAGAAGTTCCTCAAAGAGGGCAACCGCGTCAAGGTTACCGTTCGGTTCCGGGGCCGCGAAATGGCACATACCAACCTGGGCGAGCAGCTGCTTGCCAAATTTGGTTCTGAATGCGCCGAGATCGCAAACGTTGAAAAGAATCCCAAGCTCGACGGCCGACTCATGACCATGTTTCTGTCTCCCAAAAATACAAAGTAACCCTCCGCGCTGTCGGCAGCGCACTGCAAAGACAACATCGATGAAAGGTGAATCACTATGCCAAAGCTCAAGACCCATACTGGTGCGAAGAAAAGATTCAATCTGACCAAAAACGGAAAGGTCAAACGCGCACATGCCTTTAAGAGCCATATCCTCACCAAAAAAGATACCAAGCGCAAGCGCGGTCTGCGTCAGGGCGGCTATGCCGACGCAACCAACGTGGAAGCCATCAAAAAGATGATTCCCTACAAATAAGCCGAAGGCAGGAAATTTAGGAGGATAACGCAATGGCAAGAGTTAAAGGCGCAATGATGACGCGCAAAAGAAGAAACAAAACCCTGAAGCTTGCCAAGGGCTATTGGGGTTCAAAATCCAAGCACTTCAAAATGGCCAAGCAGGCCGTGATGAAGTCCGGTGTATATGCATATGTGGGCCGCAAACAGAAAAAGCGTGAGTTCCGTCAGCTCTGGATTGCCCGTATTTCCGCATCTGTGGCGCCCTATGGCATCAATTATTCCCGTTTTATGAACGGCGTGAAAAAGGCCGGTATCGAAATGAACCGCAAGATGCTCTCTGAGCTGGCAATCCAGGATCCCGACGCATTCGAAGCGGTTGTTGACGCTGCCAAAAAGGCTCTGGACGCCTGATCAGAACCAAACAGCAGTCCCCGCGAAATCTGCGGGAACAGCAGATTCGGGCCGATTTTACGTCAATCCGAATCCGTATGCAAAAGAATCCATACACCAAAAAGGAAAACAGAAGGGCTGCTGCAAAAAGGCAGCATTCCTGCAATACAGCAACATACCCTGGCGGGAGGAATCACAAATTTCGTGGTTTCTCTCGCTGCTTTTATTAAAACGAACTGTCTGGTGCGGACCGGGTATGCAATAAATCCACAGATGACAGAATAATTACAAAAGCTTTAAACAATTTCGTATCCGTAAAAACGCACGGAGATATTTGGCAATCGACCGAAAACAGGCGCGATAATTTGGGCAATATGTTGATTGTAGGGTAGTATTATACAAATTTTTTGATGAAAAATGTGAGAAATTACTTGTATTATGTCCACAACCTGTTATAATCATTGCATTGAGCGAAAGCCAATGCTGAGCAGCACTGCAATTCTATGGCGAGCACGTGTCATCCATCCATTCCAATTAAGCTGTATTCGCTGTATATAGCAGTCTGCAACCAACAAATCCACGAAAGGAGGGTTCGCCCACCGAGACGAACGTCGGGCTTCGAGCAGAAGCGGTCCCCAGTGCAGGAGGGGTTCGCAGAACCAGAGCCGGAACTTCGCCTTCCTAAATAGTTCAAACGTTTTGCAAGTTGCAAACGCGACGAAGCAAGGCCCTGGGAAAGCAGGGCAACAGCAGCGTTTTGCTGCCGATTTGTTCAGTTGACCCCAGCTCCTGTACCAAAACGGGAGAACACATTACGTTTCGTCCGGGCAAGCTCTTCGAAAGGAAAGCCGCCTGCCAGGGCGGCGATCCGGGGCAGGCATCCCCAGCAGACTCCAACTGCCGGGATGCAAAAAATCTTAAAAGGAGAAACTGGAATGACGCGATGGATTGAATTAAAACGCGATTATCGCATGAACCGGGGCTTGTACTACATCATGATTCCCATCGTGGTATATACAATCATCTTCAGTTATATACCAATGTATGGTCAGCTGCTGGCGTTTCTGAAGTACACTCCGAAAAACGGTGTATTTTTCAGCCAGTGGGTCGGCCTCAAGCACTTCATCACTTTTTTCTCTTCGCAGTTCTTCGGCCGTGTTATGAAGAACACGATCATCTTGTCCATGTACAACCTGATCTTTGGCTTCCCGGCCCCCATCATCTACGCGATTCTGCTCAACGAGCTGGAAAACGAATACTTCAAAAAGGTTATTCAGGTTGTCAGCTATATGCCCAACTTCATTTCCAGCGTCGTTATCTGCGGCATCATCATCGACTTTGTCTCCACCAAGGGTATTGTTACCTCTGCTCTGGTGAAGATCGGTTTCCTTAAGAGCGCGCAGAACCTGCTGTCTCTGCCTGGCTACTTCCGAGGCATCATGATCCTGAGTGATCTATGGCAGTCCACCGGCTTTGGGTCCATTCTCTATCTGGCAACCCTGTCCGGCATCGATCAGGAGCTCTATGAAGCCGCTCTGATCGACGGCGCGGGCCGCTGGAAGCAAACTACCAACGTTACCATTCCCGGCATTATGCCCACCATTACCATCATGCTTATCATGCGTATCAGTGGTCTGCTGAATGCCAACATGGAAAAGATCATCCTCCTTTACAACCCGTTGATCTACGAAACGTCCGACGTTATCGGCACCTACGTCTACAGAAAGGGCCTGCTGGAAGGCGACTATGGCTACTCCAGCGCAGTTGGCATGTTCAACTCTGCCATTGGCCTGATCCTGATGGTTGTCGCAAACGGCGTTTCCAGAAAATACGGCGAGACAAGTCTGTTTTAAGGGAAGGGATGGTGTAGTAAATGAGCAAGAAAAACTTTATCGTCCAGACGCCCAGCAGACGGATCTTCCAGGTCGTCAACGTCCTGTTTCTCATTGCGTTCGGCATTGTTTGCCTGCTGCCCGTCGTGCACTGTGCCTTCTCCTCCATCAGCGACCCTGTGTTGCTGGCAAGAGAAACCGGTGCGGTTATTTGGCCCCTGTATGATGAGACCCATCCCATCACCTGGTATGGCTACAAGCAGGTGTTCAGCAACAACTCCATCCTGATGGGCTACTCCAACACCATCTGGTACTGTGCGGTTGGCGCTGCCATCTCCACCATCTGCTCATGCGCCGGCGGCTTTGTGCTGTCCCGCAAGGGCCTGGTGCTGAAGACCTACATCGTCATCATGTTCATGGTTCCCATGTTCATCAATGGCGGTATGATTCCCACATACCTTCTGATGAAGAACCTGCATCTGCTCGATACCCGCTGGGTTATGGTTATTCCCGGTGCAGTTGGCCTGCAGAACCTCGTTATCATCCGTACCGCAATCCAGAACATGCCGGACTCTCTCGAAGAGTCTGCCCGTCTCGACGGTGCAGGGAACTGGACAATCCTCTTCAGAATTGTCATTCCTCTGACCAAGGCCACGGTTGCGGTTCTGGCGCTGCAGTATGTGCTCATGAAGTGGAACTCCTACTTCGAAGCTCTGATTTATCTGTCTTCCCGTTCCCTGTATCCTCTGCAGTGCATCCTGCGTGAGATCCTGGTCGAAGAAGACAGCTCCGCATACGACTACGATGCCGAGGCTGCTGTTTATGCCGATGTGGTAGAATATGCCACCATCATGGCTGCCATCATCCCCGTATTCTGCTTCTATCCCTTCATTCTCAAATACTTTGCAAAGGGCATGATGATCGGTTCTCTGAAGGGCTGATCCCTGCCAAAGCGGTATTTTCCGGCCTGCTGCGCTGCAGCAGGCCGTTTTTTTGTAATACGGCAAGGCAAACGACCATGAAACCGGTTTTTACAAAAGCATTGGCTATGCTGAAATATATGAAGCGGCAAAGGGCTGTTTCGCGGCGACGGGTACTGTTCAATCGGGCAGGATTGTGCTACAATAGGACGCATGGAAATCCGGCCGCTGCCATGCCGTGTGTGTGACCGGACGAACAAAGCACATTCAGACTGCCACAGGAGGAAATGATATGTCTGACGAACCAAACACCGACAGCCGACAGAACGGGACCTGTGAAGATCTTGATAAGCTGCAGGGTATATGCTGCAAAAAAGAGCAGGGCTACCGACCGCGACCGAAATGGCAGCTGATTTATGCATGGATCCTGATTGCCATTGTAGTTGCGGGCATTTGCTGCTCAATCTATTGGCTGGCCTTCGCCTCTGCAGCCTGATGCGGATTCTCGGAATTGACCCCGGTTATGCAACAATCGGCTTTGGGCTGATCAACGCGCAGGGCATTCGGCAGACCCTTTTGCATTATGGTGCCATCACAACGCCGGCCGGGATGGAATTTTCAAAGAGACTGACCCTGCTTTATGACGATATGGTCCGGCTTCTGAACGACCTGCAGCCGGAGGCTGCTGTAGTAGAAGAATTGTTCTTCAACACAAACATAACCACCGGTATTCAGGTGGCCCATGGACGCGGGGTGATTCTGCTGGCGATCGAGAAGTCTGCCGTGCCGTTGTTTGAATACACGCCCTCGCAGGTCAAGCAGGCTGTTGTCGGCTACGGCAAGGCCGAAAAATCGCAGGTTATGGATATGACCCGCCGCCTGCTGCACCTGACCGAAACGCCGCGGCCGGATGATGCGGCGGATGCGTTGGCACTGGCGCTGTGTCACGCGCGCAGCTGTACTTCGCTGCTGGCTCGATACTATAACCAGAGCAGGTGAAATTGTGTTCTATTATCTCAGGGGCAGCGTTGCTGCCATGGAAGAAAACCTTGCCGTGATTGACTGCGGCGGTGTTGGCTATGCCTGCCACACCAGTACATATACCCTGGCACGGCTCAGGCAGGGCCAGACCGAAACACTGTATACAAGAGCCGTGATCCGCGAGGATGCCTTTGACCTTTATGGCTTTGTTTCAAAGCGCGAGCTGCAGTATTTTGAGCTGCTCATTGCCGTTACCGGCGTGGGACCAAAGGCGGCACTGGCCATTCTTTCGGCCTGTACGCCGCAGAGCTTTTCACTTGCCATTCTCACAAACGACGAGAAGGCACTTACCGCGGCAGCCGGTGTGGGGAAAAAGCTTGCTCAGCGAATTGTCCTCGAGCTCAGGGACAAGCTTGGCCAGACGGAAGAGGCAGCTGCTTCGGGAATGGCGGCATCCACACAGGCGGCTGCACCCGCACACGACAAGGCAGCGGAGGTTTCTGCGGCACTTCAGGCACTTGGCTATTCACCGTCGGATGCGGCGCTTGCTTTGCGCGGCGCCGACCTTGAGAGCATGACGGTGCAGGACGGTATTCGCTATGGACTGAGAAACATGATGTAGAGAGGAAAGAGCAATGAGCATCAACTACGCCGATGAAGCCGGGGCCAGTCTCGTTACCGCCGTGCTGACAGCCGAGGACGAGGCAGAGATTTCGCTGCGGCCCAAAACACTGGCAGATTATACCGGGCAGGAAAAGGCAAAGGCAAATCTGGCGGTTTATATTGCCGCAGCAAAGCAGCGCGGAGAGTCACTGGATCATGTCCTGCTGCACGGCCCTCCAGGTTTGGGAAAGACAACTCTGGCAGGGGTAATTGCAAACGAAATGGGTGTGAACATCCGTGTAACCTCCGGACCTGCAATAGAAAAAACCGGCGATCTGGCCGCCCTTTTGACAAATCTGCAGGCGGGAGACATCCTGTTCATCGACGAAATTCACCGCCTGAACCGCACGGTAGAGGAAATTCTTTATCCGGCCATGGAGGATTATGCCATAGATATCATTCTCGGCAAGGGCCCGTCGGCAAACTCCATTCGCCTGGACCTGCCGCACTTTACCCTGATCGGGGCTACCACACGGGCCGGTCAGCTCACATCTCCGCTTCGCGACCGGTTTGGGGTGCAGCTGCGTCTTGAGCTGTATACAACAGCTGAGCTTGCACAGATCATTCGCCGCTCGGCGTCACTTCTGCAGGTGCCGATCGAAGAAGACGGCGCACGGGAAATAGCCTCCCGCAGCCGGGGAACGCCACGTATCGCCAACCGTCTTCTTCGCAGGGTGAGAGATTTTGCGCAGGTGTGCCACGGAGGAATCATTACAAGCCAGGTTGCCGACGATGCGCTGCGCCGGCTTGAGGTGGATGCTCTCGGCCTGGACGCGGTAGATCGAAGAATGCTTACGGCAATCATTCAGAACTATGGCGGAGGGCCTGTCGGACTCGAAACGCTGGCGGCAACCATTGGCGAAGAGGCCGTTACGCTTGAGGACGTCTACGAACCGTATCTGCTGCAGATCGGTTACCTTACCCGCACTCCGCGCGGCCGCTGCGTGACCAGAGCAGCTTATGATCATCTGCATATCCCGTTCAGCGCACAGCTTACGATGGATGATGCGCTGCAATAGGCCGTACCGCACAATTGCGGATCCTTCTCACAGACGTGCCGTCGCCTTGCCGTAGAGGATGGCTTCGGTTTTTCTCCTCGATTCGGCAGAAAATCTCCTGCAAATCGCTCTTGTCGAATGATGCGGTATTGGCGAAGCTTATGCCGGATCGAAAATCTGTCAAATTCAGCAATTTTTGTCGACGGGAATCAGACAATAGTAACAAAAAACCTCCATCTGTTTAAAAAACATTCATCAATGGTTGACAAATCGGGATACAGACGAATATAATGTATCATGTTGTTTGGGGTGGTGTTGCTGCCTGAACAATATTCAAACTCACGGATGCCCGAATCCTGCGTTTTCCTCTCGTTCCAGTGCCTGCGACGACCGGTAGATCAGCAAGGCTCCGTTCTATTCAGCGAAACCGGCAATAGGCCGTTCGCATATATATGGTCTGCCAAGCCGGGCCAATAACTAAAAGAGAGGTAAAACCCAACATGTACCAGGACGAGACTTTAGTATGCAAAGAGTGCGGCTCCGAATTTATATTCACAGCCGGTGAACAGGAATTCTATGCAGAGCGCGGCTTCCAGAACAAGCCCCAGCGCTGCAAGGCCTGCCGTGATGCCCGCAAGAATGCGGCTCGCGGACCCCGTGAGTACTTTACCGCTGTCTGCGCTGCCTGCGGCGGCGAGGCAAAGGTTCCCTTTGAGCCCAAGTCCGATCGGCCCGTTTACTGCAGCGACTGCTATGCCCGTATGAAGGAAAACGGCTGAGCATCTGTTCAATAAGTCAACAAGCAAAGGCCCGCTGCTTTGGCAGCGGGCTTTTTTCAACTGCAGCGATCCGGTGCAGTCGCAATTCTGATTGATGCAGGTTTGCCTGAAACACAGGGCGGACTTTATTTGTCGATATAGTCCTCGTCGTCATCGTGCAGGTTGGTTTTTCTTGAGCGAAGCTTGGACCAGCCAAAGAACACCAGAAGAATGACCACGACAATCGCAACAGGGATAACAACCGTGCGGACGGAAAAGCCTGTTTCCTCGGCCTTTTCGCTGATAGCCTGCGCAAAAGAGCTGTCGTCGCTGCTTTCGGCGGTTTCTGCCGCCTGTGTCTGCTCAGCTTCGGTTTGCCGAGCGCGTACGGTATCCTCGTCATAGAGGTCAATCTGACCGGTTGTGTCACAGAAGCGGATATAGATGGCGTCACCGAAAATGCCGTGCAGATATTCTATGGTTTCGTATTCAAGGTCGGTATACAGCTTTATGTCAATACAGTTATTTTTGAAGTCGATAAAATAATCCTTGATTTTATACATATTTACAACCAGCAGGTTGGAAGAGACATGGCGCTGTTCTATTACCAGCATAAAGTGCTGCAGGGTGTTATAATCAATAGATACAGTCCGGAAGGTGATGTCGGAGATATTGGGCAGCATCTGTCGATAGTAGGCTTCGATTTCGGGCGTATCGGAGGTGACACAGACAACAAGACTGCCGTCTTCGGCTGCATACATGCCGGCAAACTCCTCCGGATAGATGGTTTCCCCCTTGCGCTCGTTGGATTCGTCTTCGACTGTGGGCCAGTCGGGGAGATTCAGAAATTCATCAAGGGCAGCGTTTGGGTCTGCGGCAGTTACGGTCCGGTCGGCGGCCAGCGCGGATGGGAGAAGACTCAGGATCAGCAGAAGAATGATAAAAATGCGCTTCATGATTGGTATCCTTTCCTATGGCAGCATCAGGACGACCTGGCAGAAGGAAAAGCCATCTGCGAAACTGTGCTGCTCTGAATCTGAACAGATAACGGCTTGATGATGCGAATCATGCGATTGACACGCAGAGAAAGCCGAATGTTACAGTACGCCATGTATCATATACTATTCACAGGGCCTTGTCAAATCGGCACGGAAAGAAAATTGTTCGCATATTAACAATTTCTGTTGACAAATACATTGTGATGGCGTATGCTGTTAGCGTCCTAACTGTTAGCGGACAAACATTCTTGTTGTTGGCTGCAGGCGGGGCGCATCTTTGTCTGTAAGGAGCATAGAAATGTCTTTCTCCGAACCTCCCATGCCGGAGCATGATGAGCTGCCCACACCTCCGTCTGACATAGGCGAAGAATCGCTGGAGTCGTCCATACTCCACCGTATGGGGTTTCTTGAGCGGATGCAGCGCAAGGTGTTTGGCGCAATCTTTTCAGCCTATGGTCTGCATCCGTCACAGGGCGTTGCCCTCAAGACCATACTGCGCAGGCCGGGCATGAGTCAGCGAGAGCTGGCAGACCGCCTGCGAATTCAGCGGGCCACCATTACGGTGATTCTGCAAAAGCTCGAGCGGGGGGATTTTATTCGGCGGATGCCGGACCCGTTTGACCAGCGTGTGATCCGTATTTACCCGACACCAAAGGGAGAAGCGGCCTGCCGTATGGCCGACGAGACCTGCAGCAGCTTTTTCGGCAGATGCTTTGACGGCATCTCACCGGAGCAGAAACAGGAGCTTATGCAGCTGCTGGGTCGGATGGAGGAAAACATGTTTCGCTTCGAAGCAACGCTTCACAACACGAAGGAGCCATGCCCATGAAAACCTTTCTGAAATTTATCAAGCCGTATTGGGGGCTTGTGGTGCTTACCATTCTGTTTGTGGCACTGCAGTCCTTCTCCGATCTGATCCTGCCCGATGTAAATGCAGCCGTGATTGATCAGGGCGTAATGCAGGGCGACATCACCCTCATTCTGACAAAGGGTCTGTGGATGGTTGGCCTGTCCGTCATTGTGGGGGCCGCATCCCTGGCCAGCAGCTATTTTTCTGCAAAGCTTGGGATGGTCTACGGACGCGATGTGCGCTCGGCTCTGTTTCAAAAGATCCAGACCTTTTCGCAGCAGGACATGGACGAATTCGGAACAGCAACCCTTATAACCCGCAATACCAACGACGTAAACCACATGCAGATGATGATTCAGATGTTGCTTCGAACGATTCTTACCACGCCCATCATGCTGATCGGCGGCATTATCATGGCAGCCAAGCAGGATCCAAAGCTGACAATCATCATGGCCTGTCTGATCCCCGTTGTTTTGTTCATCATGGTATACATCGGGAAAAAGGGGCATCCCATGTTCAAGCTCGAGCAGGCTCAGGTAGACCGGATGAACGAGGTTCTGCGCGAGCAGCTCAGCGGCGTGCGTGTTATTCGCGCTTTTGTGCGCACTCCCTACGAAGAAAAGCGCTACGCCACGGCCAACGAAGAGATGCGACGCGTGGCTTCCCGGGCCCAGATGGTTATGACGGTAATGATGCCGGCAACGACTCTGATCATGAATTTTGCCACGCTTTTTGCCTATTGGGTAGGTGCAAAAAGGATTGATGCCGGTATCATGCAGGTAGGTGCGCTCACGGCGTTCGTTACCTATCTCAGCCAGATTCTGATGTCTGTTGGGGCTACGTCCATGCTCTTCAACATGGTTCCACGGGCAATCACATCTGTTGGTCGTGTAGAAAAAATTCTCAACCATGTTCCGTCGGTCAGCGACGATGCGGCCGAGGCGCAGGACTTCGGCACATTCCAGAGTCTGGAGTTCCGTCATGTGGACTTTGCCTATCCAGGTGCGGCACGCAAGGTTCTTGAGGATATCAGCTTTGTTACGCGCCCCGGCGAGACTACTGCCATTATCGGCTCCACCGGATCCGGAAAGTCTACTCTGGTCAATCTGCTGCCCCGGATCTACGACGTTACGGGCGGAGAAATCCTGATCAACGGAAAGGATATTCGTACCGTACCGCAGCAGCAGCTGCGGGCCTATCTGGGCTATGTACCGCAAAAGGCCTTTCTGTTCGACGGCACGGTTGCCTCCAACCTTTGCTACGGAAAGCCGGATGCCACAGAAGAAGAAATGTGGAAGGCACTTGAAATCGCACAGGGCAAAAGCTTTGTAGAGGACAAGCCCGGCCGGCTCGAAAGCAGCATCAGTCAGTCCGGCTCCAATGTTTCCGGCGGTCAGCGCCAGCGGCTGGCTATTGCCCGTGCCGTGATTCGCCATCCGGCCATCTACATTTTCGACGACAGCTTCTCGGCACTTGACTTCAAAACCGACGCCAACCTGCGTCGGGCCCTCGAGTCGGAAACAAAAGATGCGGCTGTGCTGATTGTGGCGCAGCGTGTGACCACAGTTATGAACGCCAACCGCATTATCGTGCTCGATGAGGGCCGTATTGTCGGTCAGGGTACCCATCATGAACTCATGGAAACGTGTTCGGTATACAAAGAAATCGTTCTGTCACAGCTATCTGAAGAGGAGGTGGCCTGATGTCTTCTGCATCTGAAGAAAAAGCCAGAGAGGATCGACAGCTGCAGCTCAAGCGAATGCAGATGCACGGTCCGCGGGGAATCAACGCCTCCGACGATCAGGCGCGCGACGCAAAATCCACGCTTACGCGTCTGTTGCTCTACCTGAAGCCCATGCTGGTGCCCATCATCGTTGTATTTATCATCACAGGGCTTTCCAGCTACCTGAACACCTATACCCCGATTGTCATTAAAAGGATCATGGATGTGATTGAAACCGGCGTTCGTGGGACAGACGGCATCGATCTGCACGGAGTGCGACACTTTATCGTTGTTCTGGGCATCCTGTATGCACTGTCTGTTGTCTTTCAGTTTGTTCAGCAGGTCCTGATGATTAAGGTCTCGCAGGATCTGGTCTACAACTTCCGCAAGGAAATCGAAGAAAAGCTGAACCGTCTTCCGATCCGTTTCTTCGACAACCATTCACGCGGAGATGTCCTCAGCCGTGTTTCCAATGATGTTGAAAACATCTCGTCATCCCTGCAGCAATCACTGAACCAGGTGGTTTCTTCCGTTATCACCATTGTATGCGTGCTATACTTCATGATTCGCATCAATTTCATTCTCACGCTGGTGTCGCTGCTGGTGATTTCTTCGTGCTTCTTCCTTACAAAAATCATTTCCAAAAAGGCCAAGGGATATTTTTCCGAACAGTGGGCCTCTACAGGCGACCTGAATGGTCACATCGAGGAAATGTTTACGGGGCACATTCTGGTAAAGGCCTACAACAAGCAGGAGTCGGCACTGGAGAAGTTTGAAAAAGAAAACAATCGTCTGTACAAATCCAGCTTCAAGGCGCAGTTTATTTCCGGCATTATGCAGCCGGCCATGAGTGTGCTCAACAATCTGAACTACGTCATTATCTGCGTGGTGGGCGGAATCTGGGCCACAAACGGCACTATGACCATCGGTGACATCACAGCACTGATCTCCTATTCCAAGCAGCTGATGCAGCCGATTACACAAACTGCCCAAATCGCCTCTACCATCCAGTCCACACTGGCTTCGGCCGAGCGAGTCTTTGATCTTTTAGATGAAGAAGAGGTTGTTCCCGATGAGCAGGCTGCGGCCGCAGCGCTGGCATTGCCCGAAAATGCGGATGTCAGGCTTTCAGATGGAGAGAGCGCGGTATACGAGCTTATAGATCCCAGGGTGATTACCTTTGAGCATGTCGGTTTTTCATATAAGGCCGGTATTCCGCTGATCGAAGATCTCAACATCACTGTCCGTCCCGGAGAAAAGGTTGCGATTGTCGGACCGACGGGTGCCGGAAAGACTACACTTGTAAACCTTCTCATGCGTTTTTATGAGGTCAATTCCGGCAGGATCTGTATCGACGGTGTGGATATCCGCCGCATCCCGCTCGAAAATCTGCGCGCGCATATCGGCATGGTTCTGCAGGATGTCTGGCTGAATGCCGTATCCATCCGCGAAAATATCGCCTATGGCTTCAACGAGGCCCTGACCGGCCGCGAAGCCACAGAAGAAGAGATTATCGCAGCTGCAAAGATGGCCTATGTAGATCACTTTGTGCAGACGCTTCCGGATGGTTACAACACCGTAATCAACGACGAGGCCAGCAATATTTCGCAGGGCCAGAAACAGCTGATTACCATCGCCCGGGCATTTTTGTCCAACCCATCAATTCTGATTCTCGATGAAGCGACGTCCTCGGTAGACACCAGAACCGAGGTTCTGATTCAAAATGCAATGAACAAGCTTATGGAAGGGCGCACAAGCTTTATTATTGCGCATCGCCTTTCCACCATACGCGATGCCGACACAATTCTTGTGATGAACAACGGCTCTATTATTGAGCAGGGCAGCCATGAGCAGCTGCTTGCACAAAAAGGCTTCTACTACGACCTGTACAATTCTCAGTTTATTGGAGCAGCCATAGAAGAAGAACCTGCAAAGCAGAATGCATTCCCTGATTTTGGCGGCTTCCCCGGTGGTCCTCCGACCGGATCTGGCGGCTTCCCCGGCGGTCCTTCGGGGGATGATCAGCAGCCTGCACTGCCGGAGAATTTTGATCCGGACAACCCGCCAAAGGATTTTCCAAATATGCCTCAGGGCCCTGCAAACGGCAGGCAGACAAAAAAAGAGCTCAACAGCCGAAGCTGACAACCGCAAAAAGAGATTGCCGCGAAGCACGGAACAGCAAAATCAGAAGCAGCGGGAGAAATTACAAGAAACTGTGATTTCTCCCGCTGAAATATTCTCAGGAAACACCGCAGCATTCGGCAGGTGGGTTTGTGGGGCAAAAGACTGTGTCAGGGCTCACCGACGCAATTGTGTGATGCTGCCTTAGAATATGCTTGAGGAAGCAGGTATACTGCAGAGCACGTGGAGGTAAGCAGGCTCAACCTTTCATGTTCGGGAAACAACGTGAATCCATCGTGCTTGATGGAATTCTGATCTGAAGATTGCGGCAGATGCAGGAATATGGTATACTTTCAATAACTGGCATAATGCGGGCTTTGCGGGATATACGGCGATATGTGTTTTGAAGACGGCTGCACCAAAGTTCTCGGTTGTGCGCACGCTGGGAAACCTATCATGTTTTCAGACAGGAGCGGATAAAATGGCAGGTCTGCAGGGCGTAGTTGAACGAATCACCTATTTCAACGAGCAAAACGGGTATACGGTTCTGCATCTGCAGACTGCAGGCGGAGGAGAGGCTGTTGTTGTCGGCAGGATGACAAAGCCAAGCATCGGATCTGTTTTACAGCTTGAGGGAGAATGGGTCAACGGGAAATACGGCCGCCAGTTTGCAGCCTCCGCCTGCCGCGAAACTCTTCCGGCAACACTGCACGGGCTTGAAAAGTATCTGGGAAGCGGATTGATCGAAGGAATCGGGCCAAAATACGCAAAAAGAATCATCGAGACATTTGGAAAGGATACACTCAACATACTGGAAACCGCTCCGGAACGACTGCGAGAGGTGCCGGGAATCGGCGCCAGACGTGCCGGACAGATTGCGTCGGGCTGGGTCGGCCAACGACAGATCAAAAACATCATGCTGTTTTTACAGGGCTATGATGTATCTCCGGCACTGGCTTTTCGGATTTATAAACAATACGGCGACAACGCACTCGGCATTCTGCGAGAAAATCCCTATCGGCTGGCTTCAGAGATCTGGGGCGTGGGATTCAAAACAGCCGACGCAATTGCCGGGCGTATGGGCTTTGCCGCAGACGCCTTTGTGCGGGTGCGGGCCGGGCTGCAGTATGCCATGACAACCCTTGCAGAAGAAGGACATTGCTATGCGGAAACCGGGCAGCTTCTGCAGCGTGCGTCAGAGCTGCTGCAGGCAGGAGAGGATCAGCTTGCCGCTGCGCTTGAGGTGCTGCTGAGGTCCGGTGAATTAATCGAAGAGCATCAGGCTATCTATCTGCCGGAGTATTACAGAGCGGAAGAAGGCACTGCGCAGAAGCTTCGGCAGCTGATACACACGCGCAACCGGATTTTAGAGCAGACACAGGCCTATGGCGGTGTGAATCGGGTGCTGGAGAGCGTCATGTCCGGCCTGGCCGAGCAGGGCCTGCCGGAATACAACGAAACCCAATATATGGCTATTCGCTGCGCACTGGAGCATAAGGTTCTGGTCCTTACCGGCGGTCCCGGTACCGGAAAAACAACAACAACACAGGGAATGCTGGCTGCATATCGAGTACTTGGCTGCCGGGTGCTTCTGGCAGCACCCACCGGCCGGGCTGCCAAGCGGCTCAGCGAGGCAACCGGGCTTGAGGCCAAAACCATTCACCGCATGCTGGAGTATCAGCCGACGGGCGGTTTTGGACGCAACGAAAATGTTCCTCTGCAGGGAGATGTGTTGCTGGTGGATGAGTGCTCCATGATAGATCTGCCGCTGATGCATAATCTGCTTCTGGCCATGCCGGCATATATGACGCTGGTGCTGGTGGGAGACTGTGACCAGCTTCCGTCGGTCGGCCCGGGAAATGTCCTGGCAGATATAATCGAATCAGGAGTTGTAAAGGTTGTGCGGCTGGAACATATTTTCCGCCAGGCACAGGGCAGCAGAATCATTCAGAATGCACACCGCCTGAACCACGGTCAGCCCATGGATCTTTCGGCAGACAAAAACTCGGATTTCTTTTTTCAGAGCACGGATGATCCGCAGACTGCCGCACAGATGATAGTCGGTCTTGTCCGAGATCGTCTGCCGGCCTATTATGGCGTGAATCCGGTAGACCAGATTCAGGTGCTTACCCCCATGCAGCGTGGGCCGACAGGTGCGGCGGCATTGAATCAGGCTCTGCAGCAGGCTCTGAATCCGAGAGGCCCGGCACTACGTCGGGGAGGGACGGAGTTCCGTCTGACGGATAAGGTTATGCAGATCCGAAACGACTATGACAAGGACATCTATAACGGAGATATCGGCCGAATCGGAGCGGTGGATGAAGAAGCCGGCCGTCTGGTAGTTCGCTTCGATGGTCGGGACGTGGTTTATGAACAGTCCCAGCTCGATGAGCTGCGCCTTGCGTATGCCGTAACAGTTCACAAATCACAGGGGTCGGAGTATCCGATTGTTGTGCTGCCGATAATGATGACGCATTATATCATGCTGCAGCGCAACCTGCTTTATACGGGCATCACCAGAGCCAGAAAGGTTCTTGTTCTGCTTGGCCAGAGAAAGGCTGTTGAGATCGCCGGAAAAAATATCCGAGGCACAAGAAGAAACACGCGGCTTGCCCGGAGACTGTCAGATCCGCCTTCGGAAGGCTGAGACAGCAACACATTGCTTGACAAATTCAGAACAATGGTGATATATTGTCCAAAGAGTTGAAAGGAGTGTTTTTATGGCACTGACAAAAACAGAAGACCGTATTCCGGTCTACGAAGAAAAAATACACATCCTTGAATCCAGATTGGCTGATCGTCAGCGCCTTTTGGCAGAATCCTACGATTTAGTAGAACGGCGTAAAGAGCTGGTTGCAAAAACAAAAGAAGAGCTGAATGCCGTTTTGGAAAAGCGTGAAAAAGCCCTTAATACTATTGCAAACCGTAAGCAAAAGGTCGAACAGCAGCAAAACGCTGCTGCCAAGAGAGCAGAAAAAGAAGCAGTGCGCAAGCAGCAGGCAGAATTATTCAAGCTTATGGGCGTTTTAAACGATTCCGGCCGCAGCGTAGACGAAGTAATCGAAATGCTGCAAACTGCCGAATAGCTGAAATATCGTTGCAATGGGCAGTATATGTCTGTATGCACATTCTTCATTACCCGGCCGATGCACATGCACAATCAAAAAGCTGTTGATAATGCAAAAACCCGGCGCTCAGGCCATGAGCGCCGGGCTGTTCGTTCTGTATGTCATATTGCCGGTTTCAAACCGTTGTGCAATATTTGAGGATATGGCGTTCAGGAGGCCGCGGCATTCAGTCCTCCGGATACAGAGCCATATAACGTTCAACAGCCTGCTGACTGAGCTCCTTCATACGGTCGATGTCAAAGGAGGTAAGAACCGTATCGATGAAGCTGTCCCAGTCGGACATGGGCTTGGCGCCGGTGATGAACTGCAGGCACCAGGTGGAAACAAAGCTGCCCAGGTCACTGGCGATGTTGGAATATTCCGTCTGGTCGTCAGCAGTCCACAGAGAGCCGGGAGCCTGCGTGCTTTCGGTGTTGCGCTTCCACAGACTCAAAGCCGCAATCTGTTCGGGCTTGTAGCCGACCAGGTTCCGTTCGTTGATGCAGATGGATGCCGGAGTAGAGCAGGTATATTTGATCAGAGCCGCAGAAAAGTCAAGGTCCGGGTTGTTGGTAACCAGCTCTGTGAGCACAGGCTCACCCTCTTCGTTGTATACAAAGGAGACATTCTCCACACCGTAGTTCCAGAGCAGAATGCCGTCATCGGAATAGCCGTAGTCAAGAAGCTGCACAGACAGCTCCACCTCGGGATTCGAGCAGGCAACGGAGGCACCGCCCTTGCTGATGCGGGAGGTACCGGCATCGTCAAAGCCGTTCAGATCTCCTTTGTGAAGGACCATGGCCCGTACAGGCTGCAGATTGCTGTCGGGCTCATAGGATTTCAGGTCGGTGATGCCGTTGACGGAGGCATTAAAGAATCCGGCGCCGTTGTTGATGATTTCATCGACTGTGGCGTTGCCGTTCATGGCGTGTGAGATAAAATCGGGGTTGATCAATTCCTCGGCATACCAGTCAGCCAGAAGCTGGATGTAATCATGAAAACCGTCCATCGGCACGCAGAACTGCTGTTCGCCGTCCTGATACAGCCAGCCGGCCAGACTGTTGTTGCTGCCGCTTACGCTGACACCAAAGGCACTGCTCAGAGAGCACGAGCCGTTGGCTGCAATCCACATGGGGTATTCGCAGTTGTTCTGCTGCTTGAAGGCAACCAGAACGTCGTGCAGCTCGTCTACGGTTTCGGGCGATTCGAGACCGTCGGCATCCAGCCAGTCCTGACGAATGGCAGGGCCGGAGGACGGAACCAGCGTGGCCTGGATGTTTCCGGCATACCCGACATAGCCGGCCTCGGTATACAGTGAGCGGGCAATGTCTTTGTTGTTGCGCAGAATATCAAAATAATTGGGCATCAGTTCTTCGTAATCGCACAGGTTTACGATCATTTCGTCGCCGATCAGATCGTCCATGCTTGAGCTGTTGAACATACCAAAGTCAAAGATGATATCCGGGAGGTTGTTGGCGGCGATCATCAGACTCATGCCCTCAGAGGCGGTGAGAAGATTGGCTGTTGTGAATGCAAGAGTAATGCCGGAACGCTTCTGCAGCTCGGCATACACCTGACCATCTACACCGTAGTCGGAAATCGCAGCCATAACCGGAGGGACAACATAGTCCCACGCAGTCAGAGTGATGTTGTCCTCGGTCAGAGGAAAGACGGTTGCTGTGGTGTAGGTACGGACAATTTCGTCAAGGCCGGGTTCCTGCTGCGTCTCGGCGGGCTCGTTGGCAGACGTTTCTTCGGAGGAAGTCTGTTCTGATGGCTGATCTGCTGCCTGCTCGGGCGATCCGTCTGTTTCGCCGGGGCTCTGTGTTTCGCCGGAAGGCTGCTGCGCTTCCTCAACAGACTGTTCGGCCTGCTGCGCAGGCTGTTCGGCAGCAGCCGTATCCTGTGCCGGGCTCCCGGTTTGGCTGCTGGATTCTGTTTTTGCGCATCCGGCAAATACACAGACCAGAATCGCAAGACTCAGCAGCAGGGAAATGTGCTTTTTCATGTGGACTCTTCCTTTCTTTCGGGACAGCATCGCAGCATTCACCAGGAGGTTTCGATGAGAAATTTTTGCCGCGGATTTGCCGCAAAAACACAGGGAACCTTTGTGTGTCACGGCAGATTTGCGGGCAAGAAAGGACCAACAAAACCGGCATGATTGTGCGTTGTTGCCTTAGCCTTTTCACAGCTTGCACACAAATTCGTCTGCAAACCTTCATATAAGGTATTCTAATCTTCGTATGCGAAGAAGTCAATGACTTAAGACCGCATCGAACCTTAACATATATTCATATTCTGAATATTGAAAACGGGATATATTCTGATATGATAAGACTGGATGCTCTATTGCACTGAGAAGCTGGTATCCAATTGCGGACATGCTTCTGTCAAACGAAAAAATGCAGACGCGGGGTCCGATCCGGGCTTCTTTGAGCGATCATTTTCAAAACGGCAGTCCGTCCGGCTGCCGCGCGGGAGCCGACGTGCACGGCTTGATCCACGGCTGCGGCGGAAGGATATGGCTGCTGCTGCCGGTCGGCGGCAATCGCGGCGGGTTCCCGCGCTTTCAGGTGCAGGCAGACCGACGAAAAAGGGGAAAAACATGAAAAGAATTCTTTCAATCATATTGATGCTGACCACGATACTTTCTCTGCTCACCGGCACGGCTCTGGCCGGAAGCAGCCCGGACACCGAAAAAACAGAAGGCTTTGCCGATATCGGCGAGAACGACTGGTTTTACAGCGATGTGATTCAGGCTGCCTCCTACGGGCTGATTTCCGGTATGCCGGACGGCCTGTTTCATGCCGACGACCATATTACCTATGCACAGACGGTCAAGCTGGCGGCCTGTCTGCACCAGATGAAAACACAGGGCGCGATAACGCTGACCAACGGTGACCCGTGGTATGCCTCCTATCGCGACTATGCCGGGGCAAACGGGATCGAAACATGCAGCATGCTTGAAACTTCCGAATGGGCCACCTGCGCGGTAGAGCGGATTGATTTTGTACGGATTCTCCACAGCGCGATATCCGAGGCAGACTACCCGGCGATCAACAGCATTGCCGACCACTCCATTCCCGATTTTCAGCTCCTTGCCGAAGAAGACGGGGATTACGGAAAATGTGTCTACGATTTCTATCGTGCCGGCATCCTCACAGGCTCTGACGGCGGCTACTTTTATCCGGACAGCTTTGTCAAACGCAGCGAGGTTGCCGCCATCCTCAATCGTATAGTGGATCCTTCCGTGCGGAAAAGCACAGCCATCACAGTCCCTGCAGAGGACTACTGGATCAGCCGCAGCAACTGGCTCGGTTGGGCCCAGGGCGAGATAATTGCCGTGGCCTGTCTGGGTGAGACCGCTTCTGCACAGCCTGATGCCGAAGCCGGAGACGTTTGGGCAGACGGCCTGTACTGCTGTGACCGCAGTGCCGACGAAACGCCTGTATACGATCTGGGCGGCACGGACGTGTTTTTTGTTCTTGCAAGGCCGGGCCTTGGCGGCTTTACGCTTCTTGATCGTGGTCAGCCTGCAGCCACGGGACTGAGCACGGCCTTTATCCGCTGTACCATGGAGGAGACATCCGTTTCCATAAACGGCGAGGTTTTCCCGTTGGGAACGGATTGGAATCTCGGAGAGGGATCCTATCAGATGCAGCCGGACAGCCATCTCAGGGACATGACCGACTATTTCGACATATACGACTGGACAGAAGCGTCCAATGCGGCAGGCAGTGAAGACAATTACACGACCGGCCTCTATGCAAACGAATAATTCCGCTGTAACACCGGGGCTTCCGGCGTTTCTGCAGTGAATTTGTGACGTAAAATTTCCTGTCGGAACCTCCTGACGAACGCTGCGGCGCCGTCTTCGGTGCCGCGAAAGGATGTCGGGATAAAAATGTAAAGGAGAAAGAAATTATGAAGAGGAGGATTCTATCAACTCTGCTGGTGCTGACTCTGGTTTGCGGACTGCTTACCGGTACGGCTCTGGCCAGCAGCAAGCTGGGCAAAAAATACGTCGGCAATGTGCCGCAATTCAGCGACATCAGCGAGAACGACTGGTTTTATAACGACGTGCTGCAGGCAGCCGGCATGGGATTGATAAACGGCTATGACGACGGTACCTTTCGCCCGAGCGGTTATCTGACCTATGCCGAGGCTGTGAAGCTGGCAGCCTGCCTGGCCTCACAGGAGATTTACGGCCATGTAAGCTTTGAGAGCGGTTCACCCTGGTATATGCCCTATGTTTCGTTTGCCATTGGCTGCGGCATCGAAACCTTCAGCGTGGGCTTCGACGCACAGCAGGCCAACAGCTACATCTCCCGTGAAAGATTTGTTGCCGTACTTTACAACGCCCTGAGCGGGGGATATGATCCAATCAATACGGTTGCAGACGGAGCTATTCCCGACTATTCCGTTTTCCTTGACTATGCTCCCGAGATCTATGACTTCTACCGCGCAGGGATCCTCACCGGCTCCAATGGCGGATACTTCTATCCGGATGAGTACATCACGCGCAGCGAGGTTGCCGCGATCCTTATTCGCATGACAGATTCGTCAGTTCGAAAGAGCGTAACGCTTACAGAACCTGTGGGTCAGGGTATACAGTTCGGCGAAAACCAGAAGCTGGCCGTATGCTATATCGGCTGGGCTGACCCGTCGGATGAATACTGGTATTTTGACCTTGCATGTGAAGGATACACCTGGGAAAGCGCAAATGCGGACCTGTGCGACCTTGGCGGAGACGAGATTTATTTTGTCCAGGCCAACACGGCCTGCGGAATGATGGACATTACCGATGCCGACGGTAATTATGTTTCCGTCAACTTCCCCGCAGCCTTTGTCCGCTGCAGCAGTACGGACCCCGAAAAAACTGCAGTGGTCAGCGTTGGCGAGGGGCAGGCGGCTCTGTCCTATCCGCTTTCGCTGGATTTTTCCACGGGTCTTCCAACGATGCGCGATGGGGTTCTTGTGGTCGAATATGTGCCCGTCTATGACAACTTTGCCGGCGGGTGGTCTGATCCTTCCAGCTACTACGATCCGATCAACGGTGCACAATATGGCAGTGCGTATTTTCAGGAATATGGCGAGTATGACATTTGCAAAGGCATTACAATCTGCTGGGTAAACGGGTATGCACAGGTCTCGATTCCGGGTTCCGATGGCCCAATGTATCTGGATCTTGACCCATACGGCACCTATACCTACTGGGAATACAGCGGCTACGACGGAAGCATTCTGCTGCTCGAGGTGTCCAAAGACGAATTCATCGATTATCTGAGCTACCGTGGCCCTATTGACGGATGGGCAGCCATAGATACCGACACATGGTCGGTGCATGCCATTTTGTCAACCACGGCACCCTACTGAGTATCGCATTCAAATCGCTTAGGGCCGCTTCTGAAGGGAGCGGCCTTTTTTCAAAGGCAACACCGTCCGGCGAGCCGGAGACAGGAGGACACACAATGAAAAAAAGAATATGTCGGCTCTGCAGCCGGCTGATTGTGCTGGCTGTGCTGTGCACGTTTTGTCCCGCAGCTCTTGCTTCTGCACAGGGGACTGTGGTTTACCGCAGCAGTGCAGAGCTGGCAAACGGACTGGAATGCTGCAATGAGATTGCCTGGCATGTCGAGGCGGGCCGGCAGGAGAGCTGGACCCTGACCTACAGCCTTTCGTCAGACGTGCGGCCGATAATTGGATGGGGAAGCGGTATTCGGCAGTCCGACACACTCACAACGGCTGCGGCACTGGTACAGGAAGAGGGAGCAAACATCCTGGCGGGGATTAATACGGATTTTTTTGATATGCAGACCGGTTCGCCCATGGGAATGATCATCCGTGACGGAATTCTGTATTCATCCGATGCAGGGCGCAATGCCATCGGCTTTTCAGAAGATGCAGGCGCGGTCATCGGTGTACCCGGCGTGGAGCTGTCCGTGACCAATCTTGGCAGCAGGACCAATACGGCCAATGTGGGGAAAAAGCTTACAATCAGCCATTACAACAAAGAGCCCGGCCAATGGGTGTTTGACCTGATCAGCCGAGATTATGCCGAAAGTCTGCGGCTCACGAACACCTGGTATATCGCCGAGGTGGAAACTCTGAGCGGAGAAATGGCACTGGGCGCACAGGTAATGCTTCGCGTCAGCCGAATTCTGACCATAAGCGACGAAACCTATGAAATTCCGGAGGATCGCATGATCCTGATTGCGAGCGCCGACGGATATGCAGCGGGAAACTTCTCCGCACTGGCACAGGGAGATGAGCTCCAGCTGGATATTCTTGCGGCGGACGGCCGGTTTTATGCGGTTACACAGGCCTGCGGCGGCGGTGATCTTCTGGTGTCGGACGGAAGGATAACGGATTCTTCCGAATGGACCGATTCAATCCGCAGACGGAATCCCCGTACGGCGGTGGGAATAAAAGAAGACGGTTCCATCGTTTTTTATGTGATTGACGGACGGGTAAGCGGACACAGCGGCGGGCTGACGCTGGATGAGCTGGCGCAGAAAATGCTCGAGCTGGGCTGTGTCACGGCACTGAATCTGGATGGCGGCGGTTCTACCACGCTTGCCTGCGAAGCCATAGGCGAGGACGATATCAGCATCCGGAATCAGCCGAGCGACGGAAAGCTGCGCAAGTGTGCGGTTTTTCTGCTGCTGGCTGCCGTGCCGAAATCCGACGGTCAGGCGGCGCATCTGACTGTTGCAAATGCGGGGGCACTGGTGCTGACCGATTCCTGTCTGGAGCTTGGTGAAATTCGTGCTGCAGATGGAGGCTATGTACGCACACAGGTACCGGAGGATACACAGATTCGGATTGTGACCGGACCGGGGTACGTGGAGGACGGCGTGTACTATTCCGATGCAGCGGCGGGCGGCGTGGTGCTGCAGCTGTCCTCTGAGCAGACCGGGGCACAGGGATCGGCAATGGTGCATGTTCTGAGCGATGTGTCGTCCGTTGCGCTCAAGGAGGGAAACACGCTGCTTCTGGGAGAGGGAGACAGCATTCAGCTTACACCGCAGGCCGAATATTACGGTCGTCAGGTTGCCGGCGGTGCGCAGGCCTATACCTATGCCCTGTCCGGGGAAATAGGAAGCGTTGATGAAAACGGCCTGCTGACAATAGATACCCTGACCGAAGAACAATCCGGCATGCTGACCGTTGGATACGGAACGGCCGCGAACACGGCAGTCGTGGACATCTATTGCCGCTTTGCGGATACCGAGGGACATTGGGCAGAGGAATATATCCGGGATCTTTCGGCGGAGCGGGTAACGATCGGCACGGTTTCCAACGGACAGCGGTTCTATGAGCCGGACAGCACCATCACCTGTCAGGAGCTGTGCGTGATGATGGCACGGGTGCTGGATCTGGACACGGAAGCGACCGAAACGCAGCTGCCCTATGCCGATTCCGGACAGATCGGTTCATGGGCCTATGGCAGTGTGCAGGCACTGTTTGAAAAAGGGATTTTGCTGACACAGCCGGAAGAGGACGGACTGACACGCCTGCGGCCGACTCAGCCGCTCAGCCGCCAGCAGGTTTGCGCCATGACAGCTCGCGCCCTGGGACTCGACGAACAGCAAACCGGGAACGACAGCCTGTCCGGATTTTCCGACAGCGGGTTGGTGTCGGACTGGGCCTATGCCGGAATGCGCGCTCTTGTACAGCATGGCGTTGTTGCAGGGTATCCGGACGGAACGCTGCGTCCGGATGAGCCGGTAACAAGGGCACAGCTCGCAAAGCTGCTGTGCAGCCTGATATGCTGAAGCCCGCAGCAGTTGAAAACGATAAAAAGCTGCCCTCTTCGACAGAAGGGGGCAGTCTGTTTTCAGGTCCGGCCGATCTGAATCTGCCGGCCGCCGGTGTCTGTATACAGCCTGTGTGAGATCGACAGAACCGTTCTGCCCTTCACAGCGTTTTTCAGCGCCGACAAAACAACCTGTTCTGTCCGGGCGTCCAGATTTGCCGTAATTTCGTCAAGCAAAAGCAGACACGGCCCGGAAGCAATGGCCCGTGCAATGGCCAGCAGCTGCTGCTGGCCCTGCGAAAACAGCTCCGGTGCATAGGGTGTGAGGTAGCCATGAGGCAGAGACAGAATGTGAGAATCCAGACCAACGGTTTGGGCTGCGGAACGGGCATCATCCATCGTGATCAGACGGTCAAAGAGCGTAATCTGATCCAGCACGGTGCCGGCAACGGCATGAAAGCTCTGCGCAACGTATCCGATCAGACGGCGCCGGGTGCTGTCCGAAAGAGTTGCGGCGTCTGCACCGTAAATCAGGACCCGTCCGGCCTGCGGTCGGTATAATCCAAGCAGCAGCTTGAATATCGTGCTCTTTCCGGAACCGGTGCGTCCGAAAAGCGTTGCCTGCTCACCGGAAGGAACGGTAAGGCTCAGATCCTGAAGCACGGGATGGTCCGGGATATAGCCAAAACGAACATGCTGCAGTTCTACTGCGACGGAAGCGGTGTTTTCCGGGGCGGATTCATCCGGATATTCGGGACGTTCTGACTGAAGCAGAAAATCATTGATGCGCCGCACGCCGGCCATGGCGGACTGGATTGTCTGAATTTCCATACCAAGGCCTTCGATGGGGGAAAAAATCTGCGAGATATAGTTCATTGCTGCTACCGCTGTGCCGACGGACATGCCAAAGAAGCTGTTTATGCCTGGGTTGCCTGCAGCAGACAAAAGCATGATCACGGCAACAATCAGCGCATTGACAACCAGGATAACCGGGGAATAGACGGCGTCATAAAAGTTTGTCTGCGCTATGGCCCGATAGCTTCTTCTCAGAAATTCGTCATAGCGACGGCATTGATATTCCTCCTTGCCCAGCGTGTGGATGGTACGGATGCAGCGGATCGTCTCCGGAATGTGGCCGGAGGTCTGAGCTACGGCGGCACGGTTTTCCAGCTGCGCATGCAGGGTACGGGAACGGATATGGTGTGTAAAGAGGTAAATCGCCGGAAGAACTGCGGCGAGAAGCAGGGCCAGCCCCGGATTTTTTACGGCAACGATGGCAAAGATACAGACAATTCGGCAGGCGTCGACAAGCATACTTACGATACCGGAACTGAACAGAGCTTCGACGGTGTCCGCATCGGAAACAAAGTATGATACGGTCTCGCCAGGGCTTTGATCGACATAGGCCTGTGCCGGAAGGCGGCAGAGCTTGGCACACATTCTGCTGCGCAGGGCGTGTGTGACTTTTTGCCCCAGAACGGACAGCAGGATCTCACGACCGGATTCCAGCAGACCTGCCGAAACCAGAAGCAGGAAATAGCCGATTATAAGCAAAAAGGGTACAGAGCGGCTTTCTGCAAGGCGATTGATGATTGCTTCAAGGACAAGCGGAGGCAAAAGCGCCATGATTACGGAGCCGGCAATCAGAAGTGAGAGAGCCAGCCATTTTCTGCCCGACAGGGTATGAAGGATTACGATGGCAACCGGGTTTTCAGCTTTCATGCGTGTTTTCCTCCTGATCGAGAAAAAGTCGGGCATATTGTGCATTCTGCTGCATCAAAGCCGCATGCGGCGCGGTCTGCGCGTGACCATCCTGCATCCATACAACGGCATCGAGATACGGAAACAGATACAGCCGATGTGAAATCAGCAGCACCACACTGTCGCGGGCAAGCACCCGCAGCCTGGCAAAGATCTGCTCTTCCGTTGCACGGTCCAGTGCGGAAAACGGATCATCCAGGATCAGCAGCGGCTTGATATGCTGCAGCGTTCGAGCAAGTGCAAGACGCTGCGCCTGTCCTCCGGACAGACGCACACCGCCGCTGCCGACAACGGTCTGCATACCGTTTTCCATGGACAGAACCTCTGCATCCATGCAGACGGATTTCAGGGCAGTCAGCGCATCTCCCGGATCGCCCAGAAGTATATTGTTTTCAATAGTGTCGGTCATCAGCTCGGGATCGTGACCGAGATAGCCGATGAGACCGCGCCGCTGTGCGGGAGACAGGTCTGACAGCTGCGTTCCCGCAATACGGATACTGCCGGCATAGGGTGTCTCACAGAGAAAGGCTCTGCCAAGGCTGGATTTGCCGCAGCCTACGGAGCCGGAAATGCCAATGATCTGCCCGGGACGGGCGTGAAGTTGCAGCCCGGAACACAATATCGTTCCATCCGCTGCAGAAAGCAAAAGGTCCTGCACACAGAGAGCTCCGCAGAAGGGGATTGTTTTTTCGGGGGCAGAGGGTGCGTGCATCAGCGGGCGGATTCTGTTCCACGAGACCTGCGCCTTGTGTACAGCGTTAAACAGCTTGGCTGCCTTTGCAGATTTGGCAGACAGCTTGACAAAGCAGGAGAGAAAGGTTGTAAACGCAGCTATGTCCCAGCCGGTCCAGCCGACCTGCAGCACGTTTCGCGCGCCATAAAACAGAATAAAAAACACCCCGGTCATCGAAAGAATCTGATACAGGGGCGCGAGTGCACCGGACAGGATATTGGACCGGATTGCCGCATGCTCATAATCGGTCAACTGTGCTTCATAGGCTTCGTTCCGCTGCGATTCACAGCCGAAAATGCGATAGGTTACGGCATTGTCTATACGGTCGAGCGTGAAAGAACGGAGCAAAGAAGCCTGCTGCTTCAGGGAAAATCCGGCGCTCTGAACCGGGACCTTCATCTTTTCTGCAAGAATATAGGATATCGATGGAAAGATCAGGCAGAGCAGGGCCAGCCGCCAGTCATACCACAGCAGCATTCCGATATAGCCCAGCATGGCCACACCGGTGTCAAACACCTCGGTTGTGCATTTTCGCATACCCTCCGCGCAGTCGTCTACATCCGAAATGGCCTTTGTCATGGCACTGCCGGCGCCTTCGCCATCCAGCTCGGATTTGCTGCAACGGACAAGATTGGCATACAGCACCTGCTTCATTTTCAGACCGACGTTATTTGCAAACCGTCGGACATACAGCCGCTTGATAAACCGTGCGGCCTGTACGGCTGTAATGACTGCGATATAGCAGCCTGCCAGTCGAAGCATGGAGGAAAAAACGTCACGGCCCTGAAGAATGCGCATCAGACACTGGATAAGGCGTCCCTCAAACCAGGGCCCGGCCAGAAGGCCAAGGTTATAGATCAGGCCGGAGACCGCAACGATGACCAGTGTGGTTCTTTGTTCCAGAAAATAAAAAATAATCCGGTCCGGAGAGGCCTGCCGTGCGTCAGCCATTGTTTCCGTCCTCCTCACGACTGTCCACAAGAGCCGAAACCGTTGAAAAGCCTGCGCGCCGTTCCAGCTTTGTACGCCAATACAGCTTCTCAAGGACACGGCAGAATTCCGTTCGCTCCTGCGGCGTAAGCTCACTGAGAAGCCAGGTATAAAAAACGGATTCGATCTTCGCCTTGGAATTCTTCAGTTCCTCAGCCTTTTGTGTGGCAAACAGCAGCTGACTGCGGCCGTCGGACGGGTTCTCCTCGCGTCGAAGATAGCCCTTTGCCTCCAGACTGGCGGTTCGCCGGGCTGCGGCTCCCTTATCAATTTTCAGCTCCTGCCGGATTTCGGCCTGTGTGATGCCGGGATGGTGGCGCACAAGGTGAATATAATCAAATTCTGCGGTGCCAATTCCGTCGGCCTTCATGGTTTTTACGGTAAATTTGCTGACCTCACGGGCTATTTTTGTAATCTGCCTTTTTGTTTCGTCCATAAAAATTATCTCCTTTGCCGGACAGCGGCTTCTGATACGCTGCAAGAAAAGATGTAGGATCAACCAAAAAGATGATATTACATCTATTTTCCCGTGTCAAGGGAAATCCATGCGAATCAAAAAGCACGACGGAAGATTTTTCGGGCAGCACTGCAGGATTTGACAGGAAGGCATATTGCAGGAACAAGGAAACCGTAGCCATGCACTGCGTACGGCAAGGCGGCAATGCGTTGACGGAAAGGATCTGCAAAAACATAACAGCCGCAACTGCGCGGCGCAGACCCGGACAATCTGTGTCTGCTTTGGGAGTGTTTTCGAAATTTACGGAAAAAACTGTACAATCACACAAAAATAGTGTTATAATGCAATTGGTTTATGCTTAGATGTCGAATCATACCATCAGATCAGGAGGAATAAAACATGAGTCAACGCTACAGCATGCTGCTGTCCCCGCTGCGAGTGGGAGGAACCTACCTTAAAAGCCGCATGAGTTTTCCCGTTGCACCGGTCCATTTTCTTCAGGGCCCAGAGACTTGGCCGGCAGAGAGCTACCTTACGTTCTATACCAATATGGCCCGCAACGGCTGCGCCTATATCAATATGGGTGAGTGGAACAATCCCACCCAGCGTACCGAAGGAAAGGGCGACAGCCTGCGTATGCAGTATTTTGATACCAACGACCCCTCTACCGAAAACTATCTGTCTCAGTTTGGCTGGGATATCAAGTTTTATGGTTCAAAGGTCTGCCTGAACGGAGCCGGTCTTGCTTTTCCCGAGGGCTACAGCCTGAACGGCGGTCCCCAGATGGGCGGAGCGCCCGGCGCAGCACCCAAAATGACAGAAATGGCGCCCACCGAGATGGTAGAAGAGGCCTGTGACAATTTTATCGCTATGCTGAAAAAATATAAGGGCTTTGGTTATGACATGGCTTCTGCCAATATGGGCGGCGGACCGATGGGAGCGATGGGAGGCAGACGAACCGATAAATTCGCCGATTCCACAAAGCTTATGAAGCAGCTGTACATCCGCGCCAAGGAAGAACTGGGCAGCGAATATCTGTTCGAAGCCATCGTTTCCGGCGGCAATATTCCGCAGCTCATTGCACAGTGTAAGGAATACGAAGGCATTGTAGATATTGTCACCATCCGTGAAAACGACATCGCCAAGTCGCACCCGACCAGCTTTACCTTCCACAAATACGAACACGGTGTTGTGGACTATGCCCGCCAGCTCAAGGCGGCCGGGGTCAAGCAGGCCATAGGCATCAACGGCGGATTCCAGGATCCGGACGAGATCGAGGGCTACCTCGAAGACGGCACCTGCGATATTATCTCCATGGGCCGGGCCTTCTTTGCAGATTCCGACTACCTGAAAAAAATACAGCAGGGCCGCGGCGAGGATGTGCGCCCGTGCGTGTGGTGCAATAAGTGCCACGGGACCATGGCAGCACCCTGGATGACGTTCTGCACCGTAAATCCGAAGATGGGTCAGGAGCACAAGCTGCATCGGCTGGTGACTCCGGTTGAGCGCAAAAAGAAGGTCGCCGTAATCGGCGGCGGTGTAGCCGGCCTGGAGGCTGCGCTGCAAACCGCCAAAAGAGGACACAGTGTGACTCTTTATGAAAAAACCGACTATCTGGGCGGCCAGCTGCGCCACGCGGAATTCTTTGATTTCAAATGGAGCCTGAAGGACTTTAAAAACTGGCAGGTAAAGCAATGCGAAAAGCTGGGAGTTTCCTTTGTCATGAACTGCGCTCCCACGCGTGAGCAGCTGCAGCAGCAGGGATACGATGCAATTATCGCCTGCACCGGAGCCGTGCCAAAGGTTCCGAAGTATGCCGCCGACGAAAACGGACAGCTCAGGCAGGGCCTGTGGAGCATTCCCGCAACATGGGGCCGCGCAGACGAGCTGGGCCATAAGGTAGTAATCTGCGGCGGTTCTGAAACCGGTGTGGAAAACGGCATGTATCTTGGCGAAAACGGCCATGAGGTAATCGTTCTGACCAGACAGAGCAGCCTGGCCTCTGACGCGCCTCAGCTTCACTATATAACCATGTCCTGGGTAGACGAATCCAGAATGGGCGGCCCCGGAGGCCCCGGAGGCGGCCCCGGTGGTCCCGGCGGACCCGGTGGTGCTCCCGGAGGCCCCGGCGGACCCGGAGGTCCCGGAGGCCCCGGCGGACCCGGAGGTCCCGGCGGACCCGAAGAACCAAAGGAAAAGAAAGAGGAAAAGAATCAGGGCGGATTTGATGCCGTGCGTCCGGAGTGGGAAAAGCCAAAATACCACCTCAGCGGGATTACCGGTGCGACCACCGTTGCAGTTACACCGACCAGTGTAACCTATCAAAAAGACGGAGTGGAGCACACCATCAGCTGCGACAGCGTGGTGATCTGCGGCGGAATGAAGCCCTGCATCGATGAGGCCATTGCATACAGCGGCCTGAGCGAACAGTTCTTTATGAGCGGTGACTGCGAAGCGGTCGGCAACATCCAGCGCTGCACCCGCAGCGCTTATGGAAAGGCTATCCAGATCTGATCAGGCATACTGCCTTAACCCGAATGTTTCAGCGGGAGGGATTGCGGATTTCTGCAGTTCCTCCTGCTGCTTTTGAGAAGCGGACCTGCCGGAAGGCAGGCTCTCTGCTTGCTTTTTGTCCCGGTCGGGGGTATCATAACGCACAGCATGACAGGGACAGGGGGGAAGGTATATGCCAAGCAGTCGGCGAAAGCCGGAAATTTCTGTTCTGAATATAACTCTTTGCCTGATGGTGATGCTGGGGCATCTTCTGAGCGACGCGATAACACGCATGGACCCGGAAAGTGTCTGTTATGTGATGATTTACGGGTTGTGGAAGCTGGCGGCATCCGCAGTCTATGCGTTTTTGTTTGCCAGCGCGGCAAAGCTCTTTCTGGCGGACCGTCCGGATTTTTCTCTGAAATCCTTTTATCTGCGTCGTCTGCGTTCGGTGACGGCCCCCTATGCACTGGCGGTGCTGGTCTATACCGCGGCCGGCCGGATAATGGGCGCTCCGTTCGGCTGGCGGCAGCTTGCAGAGAATCTGTTCCTTGGAACCGGCGCGGCGCACTTTTATTTTATCGTTGTGATCGTTCAGTTTTATGCGCTTATGCCGCTGTGGAGGGCCATGGTCCGGCGGCTGGACGCAGTGGTGGTTGTGCCGGCATCGCTGGTGCTCGCGCTGGTTTTCCGCGAGTGTCTGAAGCTGTATCTCGGAAATATTCTTCCCCAATGGGTACTGACCTATCAGGATCGCTTTTTCATCACCTATTTGCCGGTGTGGACGGCGGGCTGTTATGCCGGTGCGCACTACACGGCCTTTCTGGACATTCTTGCCCGCAATCGTCGACTGATATGCATCGCTTTTGTTCTGCTGCTTCCGCTCAATACTCTGACCGAATATCTGCAGGGTTTTTATTCGCTGTGGACAACCGCCGCGGCAGATCTCAACTATGCTTTTGAGATGGCCTGCGTGCTGACGCTTTTTCTGCTCAGCCTCCGATTAAGCAGAACCCGCCTGCCGAGGCTGCGGCTTTTCGCTGCGCTGGACCGTGCAACCTATCTGATTTATCTGTACCACCTGCTTGTTCTTTCCACGATAAATCATCTGCTGCAGGCGGTCGGAGTTGTCGGAATCGGCGGACGTTTTGCCTGCTGCGCGATTTTGCTGCCGGCTGCAACCATATCGGGCTGCATGCTGTGGCAGGCATTTGGCCGCCGGATCCGGGGGAGAACAGCGGGCAAATCTTGACAAGTCATGGTATAATGGGCTCAGTTATTTGTCGGAGCGTAACAACATGAAACTCATAAGGATTCTTTTGATTATTCTGGCGCTGGTGGTGGTTTTTGGTGTTTTCACCTGGTATTTTACCAGCCACAATCCCGGCGCAGCAACCGATATTCTGGTATGGTGGGCAGATCATGCCGTGCAGCAGGAACGCTGGCAGCGTGCCATCCGGCTGTATACGACGGCTCGAGGCATGGATCCGGACAATCCCGACCTGGCACTGAAGCTTGCAGGTGCCTATCAGAGCTCGGGCAACTTTACCAAAACGGAATACACACTGGTAACAGCCATTCAGACCATGCCGGATGAAACAGAGCTTTATGCGGAGCTGTGTCGGGTGTATGTTCGGCAGGATAAGCTGCTGGATGCGGTGCAGATGCTCTCTTCCGTGGCCAGCAGCACAGCCCGTGACGAGCTGGACGCCATGCGTCCTGCAGCTCCGAGCATCACGCCGGACAGCGGGTACTACAGCCAGTACATTACTCTGGACATTACCGCCTCCGGCGAGATTTATGCCAGCACCACAAACGAATATCCGACAACGCAGCAGCCGTATTGCGCGGGAGACATTACCCTACAGGATGGGACCACCACGGTTACCGCAATAGCTGTTGGAGAAAACGGCCTGGTCAGCGAGGCTGCGGCAGCGGTTTATACCGTCGGGAGCGTTGTCCGCGAGGTCAGCTTTACCGATCCGGTTCTGCAGGCGTATGTTTGCGAGCTTCTGCAAAAGCCCGGGCAGGAACAGTTCACGTCCGACGAGCTGTGGCAGATTACCGAAATGATAGTTCCGGACGGTGTGCTTACCCTGTCGGATCTGGCTCTTTTTGATTCGCTCGAATCACTGACTGTCAGTGGACTTTCCGGTGTGGATCTGGCTCCGATCAGCAGCGTCAGCTCTCTGAAGACCCTGGTTATCACCGATTGCCGGGTCAGCAATGAACTGCTGGAGGTTTTTGCGGGCATGACCGGGCTGACCAGCCTGACTCTGAGCAACTGCTCGCTGACAACGCTGGCTCCGCTGAAGAATCTGACTGCCCTGACCCTGCTTGATGTGTCGGACAACGCAATCGGCAGTCTGGAGCCCCTGTCTGCCCTGCCAAGCCTGACCTGGCTGGACATATCCAACAATGCGGTAACCGACATTTCCGCTCTGTCCGAAATGAGAATGCTGCAGAATCTGGACATTGCAAACAACCCGATCACGGAAATCAGCCAATTGCCGACAAGCATTTCCATCCTGGATATTTCCGGGTGCGGAATTTCGGATATGCAGCAGATTGTCGAGTTGACAAACCTCGATACACTGCTTGCGGGGCAAAACGAAATTGCGGATATCTCTGCGCTTGAGACCTGCCGGAGCCTGCGTGTACTGGATCTGACATACAACGACCTGACGCAGCTGGATGTTACCGCAAGCCTGACAAAGCTCGAAACACTGCGGGCCGGCCACAACCGGATAACACAGCTTCCGAACTATCCGTCCGACAGCGTTCTTACCACGCTGGAGGTCCCTTACAACGAGATTACCGACCTTGACGGACTGAGCGGACTGCAGCGATTGAACTATCTGGATATCGACTATAATCAGGTTTCGGATCTTCAGCCTCTGACGGGCTGCGGAGCTTTGGTACAGCTTACAGCCTACGGCTGCCCCATCGCGGTATCGCAGGCCACAGCTCTGACCGAAACAGGTGTGATAGTCCGTTATTCCCCGGACTATACTGCCGCGGACCCCGGGGCCGAAAGCTTTACGGCACAGCCTGCCGCAGAAGGCGACATAGCTGAAATTGTGGTAGGGACCGGGACCGATTCGGCACAGACCGATGCACAGGATGCTGCAGCTGCCCCGCCGCAGGAAGACACCGAATTGGCCGCATAAAAAAGGCACTGCTCTGCTTGCTGCAGAGCAGTGTTGTTTTATGGTTGTCATTCATGGGTTGCACCTTGAGCAGGCCGAATATCCCTGCGCTTCGGCAGCAGCCCGGTCAACCGCCTGCGCGGAGGCCGAGAGATAAGAGCAGCCTTCGGAATGGTATTTTGTACCGCTTGCGGTGATATATACCGTTGTGCCGTCGGATTGAGCCGGCACTGTATCAGAGCCCGTCGGCACTGCGGCAGAATCGGTTTTCTGCTGTGCGGCGGATGCTGAGAGAATTGCCTCCGTAACCGGGGCCTCCGGAATCACAGCCGCAGCAGGAGCTTCCTCCTGAGTCTGGGCAAGAGTCCGGCTCAGATCGGGCTGCGCCGTGAGGACGGAGTCGGCAGGCGCCAGAGCGATCAGTTCAATGGCGCGCTGAAGACCATAGCCGATGCCGTCACGATAACCGGCTTCGTATTGTGCCTGCGAGACTTTTTCCAGATCTCGAAGACCGCTGCTGTAGCCCTCGGAAAAGGAATCCGTCCGCGTGTCGGCACTGACTGCATAAGTCGAAGGCTCCGGCTCGTCGTTCTGTGCCTCAGAAGCGGAAAGCTCTGCCAGAGCCGCGTCATAACCTTCCTGCCAGGAGGTATTTTCTTCGGAGGCAAGCTCCTGACGGACGTCGGCAGCGCCCTGTGCATAGCCTGCCTGATAGATCTGTGCACTGTCCGTTCCACAGCCGCAAAGCAGCAGCATAAACAGGCAAATCAGCCGCAGTGAGACAGCTCGCTTCATGGTTGCACCTCCTACAAAAAACGCAGCAGACGCAATTGTGCGGTGCTGCCCGAAAAAAGGTACGAATCGACCTATAGTTGAGAAAATAGCCTTTCGCGCAGACGGGTGCGGTCGAATACAGCGGAAAGGGCCAGAAAAATCAGGGTACTGGCAATGACCTGAATGCTGTCACCCGGAAGGTATGCGGCCAGAGACGGTGCCGTTCCAAGGATGGCCCAGTTTGCAAAATAATAGCCGATGAGAGTGATTACGGCAGCGACACAGCAGGCGAGGATATTGTGGCTGCAAAGCAGACGGGGATTTTTGCGGCTGAAGGCCGGAACAAGAAGTGCCTTGATGAACAACGTCCATATGGCCCAGACCGGAGCGGTCAGCAGATCTGCCAGCACCCCGCCCAGTGCGGCAGCGGCCATGGCCCACGGCAGAGGAAGCAGACAGGCACAAAGATAGATAACGGCGTCACCCGGATGAATGTAGCCGCCGCCGGGTGTTGGGATGTGCGCTATATAGCTCGTGGTGATACAGATCAGAGAGGCGAACACCGCACAGTAAATCAATCTTTTAAGAGGTTTCATGATCAAAGGCCCTTAGAAGACGGCTGAGGTGGGGCTCAAACAGAACACCTTGTCTGTGGTCCGATCCGGAGGACAGTGTGTCAGACAGAGCCGGAGTGAGAAAATCCACAGCCAGGCGTGCAGCATCGGTTCCGGACATTCCGCGAAGCAGACAGCCATGCAGAACCGCCGAAAACAGATCGCCGGTTCCGGAGAAGCTGCCCCCAAGCCTTGGCGCACCCACCAGGTGGAAACCGGTGAAATCAAAAATCAGATTATAGATATGGTCGTTTGCATGAATACCTGTTATGGCAACAGTATGCGGACCAAGCTCAGAGAGCTGCAGCGCAAGCTCCTGCACTGCACGGAATATGGACTCAGCCGGCAGGGAACAGACAGATCGACAGTCGACGCCGGCCAGAAGACAGGCCTCGGTCAGGTTTGGCGTGATGACCTGTGCGCGGCGGACCAGCCTGTATACCATCCGGCGAAGTGCGGCATCATAACCCGGATAGACCTGACCGTCGTCGCCCATTACGGGGTCAACAAGGACCAGCGTATCCTGCGTGGCAAATTCGTCCAGAAACTGCAGGACACCCTCAGCCTGCAGTGTTGACGAAAGAAAGCCTGTTGAGATTCCGTCAAACGAGAGATGAAGAGACTTCCAGTGGGAGATAAAGCCGGGCAGATCCGCAGCAAGATCGGTGAGATGATAGCCCGGAAAGCCGGTTTGCGCCGAAAGCACTGCAGTTGGTATTGGACAGGCCTGAATTCCAAGCGCTGACAGAACAGGAATTGCTGCGGTCAACGAGCAGCGACCCAACCCGGACAGATCGTTGATGACAGCTATCCGCTTCAATCAAACACATCCTTTTTCAGCCAATATAAACAGACAGTCAGCCGGTCTCTCCGGCAAAAAGTGCCTCGCCGACACGATTGATGGGACCGGCACCTACAGTAAGGATGAGGTCGCCGGGCTGCGCCAGCTCACGCAACCGGGTTTCCAGAGAGGCATAGCCGTCAAAACATTCGGCCCCGGGAATCTGGTCGGCCAGATCCCTGGAGGATACACCAAAGGTATCCTGCTCACGGGCTGCGTAGATCGGGGCAAGCAGGGTCAGGTCCGGAATACGCAGAACACGGACAAAATCCGCAAAAAGAGCTTTGGTTCGGGAATAGGTGTGCGGCTGAAATACACAGATCAGCCGTTGATGTTCGATGGCCGCAGCCGCATCAAGAAGGGCCTGAACCTCGTTTGGGTGGTGGGCGTAATCGTCGTATACCACGGCACCGTGAAAGGAACCCTTGTATTCCATGCGGCGCCCGGCACCGGTAAATTCCTCAAGAGCCTGCGCAACATCCCTGCCGCTGATACCCTGAAAATGCGCGACGGATGCTGCGGCCAGTGCATTCATGGCATTGTGCCGTCCAAAAACACTCAGGTCAAGATGGCAGTATTTTTCTGTGCCGGCATACACATCGAAATGGCGATAATCCGGACTGAATCCCTCGGCGTGGTAGTCCAGCGAAGGGTCAAGTCCAAAAGTCAGGACTCTTCGGTCGATGCCGGCAACACAGCTCATGGCGTTTGCGTCCTCCGCACAGACGAAAACAGTACCGGTGTCCTGCGGAACCTGCAGCGCGAAGTGACGAAACGAGGCCTTGACGTTGTCGAGATTTTTGAAGAAATCCAGATGATCCGCATCAACATTCAGAATAATCGCCACAGTGGGATAGAAATTGTGAAAGGAGTTGCAGTATTCACACGACTCCATCACAATCGTATTACCATGACCGATCCGGTGCCCTGCGCCAAGCAGGGGAAGAAAGCCGCCGATCATAACGGTCGGATCGGCATTTGCCTTCATATAGATGTGCGTCAGCATGGATGTTGTGGTGGTTTTGCCGTGCGCGCCGCTGACGCAGATGGCGTTTGGATAGCAGCGCATCAGCTCACCCCAGGACTGTGCACGTTCGAAAACAGGTATGCCTGCAGCCCGTGCGGCAGTAATTTCGGGGTTGTCGTCGTGGATCGCAGCCGAGCGGATGATGCATTCGGCACCGGAAATGTTGACCGCATCGTGGCCGATAAAGACGTGAATGCCATTGCTGCTCAGAAGCCGCGTGGAATCGCTGACTTGAATATCAGAGCCGGTAATGTGCATGCCCATATGCTGCAGAACCTGGCCCAGGGCACACATCGACACACCGCCGATACCCACCAGGTGTGCACGCCGCCCCGGCTTGAGATAGTCGGCGATGGAAGCGGTTGAACTCATCCAAAGACCTCCCCTTGCTTGATTCGGTCAGATTTCCAGCACATTATATTCTTTTTCCTTCTGGATGGCAAGTCTCAAATCGGACGTATAGAGCCGGAAGAAACGAAGGACAGCATATGCGGCATTTTCAGATATCCTTCCCGCCGACGCATCGCTGTCAAATCCCGCCATACGCAGAGCCCGACTGCGGCCTTCTTCCGGATTCGGCGGGAAATCTCCCGCAAAATACTTTTGCCGAATGCTGCGGAGCTGCCATAATGAAATTTGTTGTTGACAAAGAGGTTACAATAGGTTACAATCTGTTACAAATAACGGGATTGATTCCTTCACCGAAAAGATCCATCCGCAACAGGAGGTACAACCATGAAACGCACAGGGCTTCACCTGCTTCGCGCAGCTTTTACCGCTGCGGCGCTTGCGGCTGTTCTGACGGTCGCGTCCTTTGCATCTCAGATTGCAATTGGTATCGGTATTGTCAATACAGACGGAGGTCTGTGGCTGCGCGAGGGCCCCGGGTCCGGCTATGATGTGATTGATGCGGCCAGCGAGGGAGACGATGTCGTGGTCTACGCTCAGGAGGGTGACTGGTATCTGGTAAACTACAACCTCAAGGTCGGCTATATGAGCACGGACTACATCGATTTTCTATACAAGGAAAACGTCAGGCTTGGCGATGGCGTAGTCCTCGACGATCTGATTAACCTCCGCGGGACGCCCGAAACGTCCGGGACGCTTCTGACACAGCTTGAGTATGGCGATACCGCCAGAATTATCGGCCTGAACAACGGCTGGTATAAAGTAGAATACGACTGCTACACCGGCTATATCCGCAGTGATCTGCTTGAGCTGACAGACATTCCGCTGGACAACTCTCTTGGATACTACGACACAATCAGCGGCGCAAGCTCTGCCGGGCAGGCCGTTGTGGATTATGCCAAGCAGTTTTTGGGTACACCCTATGTCTGGGGAGGAACCACGCCCAGCGGATTTGACTGCTCGGGATTCTGCCAGTATGTATATAAACAGATGGGCTATACAATCAATCGGGTTGCGGCCGATCAGATGAACAACGGCGTGGCGGTTTCAATGTCTGAGCTTCAGGCCGGAGATCTTGTATTCTTTGCAAACTCCTATGGAGTGGGGCATGTCGGCATCTATATCAGCGACGGAAACTTCATCCATGCACCCCAGAGCGGTGATGTGGTAAAGATTTCAAACCTCTATACCACCAACTACGGCAATCGATTTGCCGGAGCGAGACGAATCGTATAAAATCAAACACGCTCTGCTGAAATATGCTGTTCGGTCGGCTGCTGTGCAGCCGACCCTTTTTGGCAATCAGCGTGCAAAATAGCTGCCGCTGGCCGTCAGGACCAACGCATCCGGATCTGATTCGTTCCAGGCCAAGGCAGTCAGACGTTCCAGGCTGCGTCCGGTTTTGGATGCCTGAGCCCGGACGACAAGGGTATCCCCGGGACCAAGAGAGCGGAGATATTCGATGTGCAGGGTAATTGTGGGAGTCATACCGCCACCGGAGCAGACACGGCTCAGAACGCCCATTGTAAAGTCCAGAACAGCGGCCGAAATCCCCCCGTGAAGATGAGAGACAGGGTTGAGCATCCAGTTTTCCACGCGCATGCGTACCGTGAGCGAATGTTCGGCATAGCTGCTGCTTACATATTCAGGGCAGAGCATGGCGTTCAGGGTCCCGGCCTGTGCAGTTTGCAGGGTGCTGAAATACAGAAGCATGGCAGATTCAAATTCGGACTGAGAATGAATACTCCAATTCATGGCAAATACGCGCGAAAGCGCGGCTTCCTTTCAGAAATTACGAGTTCAGTGTAGCATATCCTCTATTCAATAACAAGAGACCGACGCGATGCAGACGCAGATGCGGCCTCCGCAGCCGGCTTCCTTTCTTCTCCGCTTAATGGTCTTTACTATTGCGTAATAACTTTACCCTGAGCCAAAATCCCTTGCCGAAGCACCTGCCTCATTTTGCAGTGCTGCCGTAGAATCTACCCTCTGAAAAAAAGATAAAAAAAGGCCTTGACAAAAGCGGGAGGGGCATGCTAGTAT